>JAFPVE010000027.1 GCA_017413025.1 Acetobacter sp.
ATAATAATAATAATAATAATAATTGGTATTATTATTAGAATTTATGTGTGTTTAAAGAAAGGATTTCTTATGTCTTATAATGAGATTCTTCTTGAGTAACAGACGTCAACCCTCTCACTCAGCTGACAGAATGCCAGCTAGTCTAATAGTTTTTTGTAGAGTTGTTTTTGTAAATATAAGGAGCTTACCATGTCAAACGATACCAACGATGACTTTCGCCAAAAGTTAAAGAATTTTGCGGAAGAAAAAGTGTTGAAAAATATGTCTTTTTGCGAGACAGAGTCAAAAACAATACAATTTCTGATTGATCCGTTTTTGGAATTTTTAGGGTACGACAGGAATAATCCACATGATTCAATCGTCCTAAATACTGAACAGTCGGTTGGATTTTGTGGTACAAAGTCAGGTCGGATTGATTACACGATATTAAGAGATAAGAAACCTGTGATTGCCATTGAGTGCAAAAAATCGCGTGGCACTGATTTAGGACGAGCAACGAACCAGTTATATGGATATTTTGCGAAAATCCACCAATCAGAATTATCCATTGATGTTCTCATAGGTGTTTTAACCAATGGCGTGACTTATGAATTTTATACGGATACGCAGAAATCTAATGTCATGGATTCAAAACCGTTTATGAAATTCAATTTTAAAGAAATTGCTCAAGGGAAGATAGATGAATTTGTTTTAGAAGGGCTTTCGTTTTTACAGAAATCGACTTTTGAGCCTAAAAAATTAAGGACGAAAGCCGTTAAGGAGCGTTTTATTCAGAAGGTGGCACAACAAATAGAAGAACTTTTTCGAGAGCCGAGTGAGGAGTTTGTGCATTTTCTCGTCGAAGGACAAAAAGCGGAGGGAGAGCAGCTTATAGAAAAAGAGGTAAAAGACGACGCTCCACTTTTGGTACAAAAAGCATTGACTGCTTTTTTAGAGAAAGAGAAGTTGCGTCCACTTCAATTAGCCGAGGCTTCTCTTGTTTCAGGAAATAGTGAGGAAGATGAGGTAAATCCATTTACTAGTGCTGAGAAAGGAAACTTACTCGGTGTACAAGTTGATGGGTGTGAACATAGATCTATTGGTGATGTATTTAATCAATGGGGATTTTCTGTGCCAGAACACGAACGCTTCCGCAGGGAAGTGAAGAAAAAAGGTTCTGGTTCCTATAAAGATAAAAATGGAGAAGAGCGTTACTTTGAGCTTAATGAAGCAATCGCATTGAAAAGATTAGTTTCTCAAGGGCTTTGCTCTGTAGGGACTCTTGTCTTTGATAAAGACCATTGTTATCAGGCAAAAATTACAGACAGAGGGACGTTACAAACCCTTGATGAACAAGAAGGAGTGCCTTCTTCTTTAGCAGGGCAACTCCTAAAGAAGAGACGCTATGGTATCCGCAATGCGTGGGATTTCTGGCACGTGAATTATGAAGGGCAAGAGATTTCTCTCTCTGACTTACGTGCGATAGCCGCAGAGAGTCTTAAAAAAATATAAATATAAATCCGTTAGGGTTTATTGGGCTTGCTCTTAAAAAGAGTCAATGCGTGAAAAGTGGTAGAGCTCATATAAAGTAAGGAAAGTGTTACAATTGATGTTTGCTACGATCGACGAGACCAATAATTTTCGTGAAAAATTAAAAGAATTTTCCGAAAAATGTAATGATGAGCAGATAAGAACTGCCTGTGGTTCTGGAGAAGATAAGAAGAGGGAAAGAGAAACAGAACGCCTTCTGCTTGAACCGTTTATTGAGAAAATTTTAGGTTGCGACATAAGGAGCACAACTGACGTTAAAACACAATATCCCGTTGGTGTAGGTAGGTATCAGAAGGAGATTGATTTCGTTCTTTTAAAGGAGGAAAAGCCGATTATTGCCATAGAATGTAAAGCCTATGGTTGTCGGTTGGGAGATCATGAGAGAGGACAGTTAGAGACTTATTTTCAGATGTTAAAGTCAGCAGGGGATACTTTGACTGTGGGTATCTTAACAAACGGCACGCTGTATGAATTTTATACAGACCTTGAGAAAACCAATGTCATGGATAAAGAGCCATTTCTTTGCTTTGATTTGGGTGACGTTGATGCAATAGAGGATTCGGCGATTAAATGGCTTATGCTTCTTCGGAAAGATTCCTTTGAGCGTGAAAAGATTGTTCATGAACTTAAGAAAGAGAACAGCGTTCAGAAGTTTACGCGCTGTATAGAAACTCTTCTTCGAGAGCCGAGTGAGTCATTTATATCTTTGCTTTTGAAAGAAGAGGGCTTCAGTGGTGGCAAAAAAGAAGTTCGCCAATATACTCCTGCAATAAAAGATGCATGTAAAGTATTTTTAAGAGGCGTTTCTCAAAAGAGTCAGGAAATAGAAAAATCCGTTATGGCGGAAGAAGTTATTACGCTAGAGAGAGAAGAGGTAGAAGAGGTTAGAAAAATCTCTCTTGCAGATTTAGTGAAGGCGAATATATTACCTGTAGGATCGGTTGTTTTTGATAAAGGAAGGCGTTGGTATGCCACTATAACAGAGCAGGGTAAACTTTCTCACGAAGGGAAGGAGTGGACACCTTCGGGTTTGGCGACGAATGTGTTGAAGGTAGGTTCTTACAATGGGTGGGTCTTCTTTCACGTTGAACGCAAAGGGCGACTTGTTTCACTCACTGAACTGCGGAAAGAGGCAGAGTCTGCGGTGTCTACTTCTTAAATGAGACAATAAAGAGGCTGTTCTCTCTGAAAAAGAAATCATGATACAAATATGAATGTGTGACGAGGAAAGAAAACATATAAATTTTTGATAATTTTAGAATGTGAGAATTTTTGTTATAGTAACAGCTTTAGTGACGGAATGAACGGCGCTAAGATGATCTCCCTATCAAAATATCTTATTTGAGGGGGGAGAAGTTTTTTTAATTTAAGAGAATCTGAGAGAAAAAGATTAAGAAAGATCTTTAAGCGGAAGACAGAAAGGACTAACTAATGACCGTACTAACAAATAAAATCAATAAAAAGAAATTGAATAAAAAGCAGTTTCTAGGGGCTTTTGTCGGAGCATGTGTGGCTTTAGGAGGTACTGTTGAACTTTGTGGCGTAAATGTGGTTATGGCGGCTCCTGCCGATCACGCTACGCAACAGAATACGACACAAGGAATTTCTGAAGCAGAATCTTTTTTGACAAAGGGGATTATGCTGGCACAGCAAAAACGTTTTGCAGAGGCCATTATTGCCTATAATAAAGCGGAAACCATTGCCGAGGCGAAAGACTGGCCAGCGCTTATAGGTAATGTTTTAGTGAATAAAGGTGTCGCACTGATAGGGCTTAATCGTAGTGCAGAAGCCTTATCTGTGTATAATGATATTATTCATCGTTTTGGCACGATGCAAAATTCTACGATGCAGCTTATTGTTGCGACGGCTTTATTTAATAAGGGCAATACGCTTTGTGCGCTTGGTCGTAATAAAGAGGCGATACCTGTGTTTGATGAAATTGATCGCCGTTTTGGAAATATCAAAATACCCGGGATACAAATCGCTGTCGCGAGAGCGTTGTATAATGAGGGAGTGACATTAAACGGGCTTGGTCGTAAAAAAGAAGCTATTGCCGTCTTTGATGAGATTATTCGCCGTTTTGGTGACGTACAAATTGCTGCCGTGCAAGAAGAAGTCATCAAGGCGCGTTATGATAAAGCGGAAGGCATTGTTACGTCTACAAATGCTAAGCCGTCTATTATTGCGAGTGCGTTAGTGAATAAAGGCGTTGCTCTTGAAGAGTTTAATCGTAATGAAGAAGCTTTGACGGTTTTTAATGAAATCGTTCATCGTTTTGGTACCATGCAGCCTCAAGACGCAGAGATGCAGTTAGCCCTTGCGACGGCTTTATTTAATAAGGGTAATACGCTTTGTGCGCTTGGTCGTCAAACAGAGGCATTGGCGGCGTATAATGAAGTCGAGCGCCGTTTTGGTACTGTGCAAGTGTCTGCGATACAAATTGCTGTTGTTAAGGCATTATATAACGAGGGAGCAACCCTAAATGGGATAGGTCGTAAAAGAGAAGCTATTGGTGTTTTTGATGATATCGCACGCCGTTTTGGTACTGTACAAGATCCTACTGTGCAAGAAGAAGTGGCAAAGGCACTCTTTAATAAAGGCATAACATTGGGCGAACTCCATGATCGAAAAGGGAAAACAGCCGTATTAAAAGACATTGTTCACAAATTTGGCGGTTCAAAAAGTCCTACGATTCAAGGTATAGTTATAAAAGCGCAGCAAATTCTCGAGCGTGTGCATTAATCTCAGAAAGGCGCGTCAGTAGAAAACAAAGGAGGCGTAAAGTTATAAACTTATGCAAAAAAATAAAGATCAAAAGAAAGGTTGTAGCTAAAATATGACCATGAAATACAGAAATAAAAGGCGCAGTATGGGTAAAGATTGTGGTTTATAAAAACAGGCTTTTATTAGGCGCGCTGTGCGTATGTGTTGCTTTAGGGGGTGGCGTCTCTTATGTAGCTTTAGGTACAGCGCAAGCAGCTTCGATCAAGGCAGATCAATCTTCTGCAAAATTTGCCGAGGCTGAAACTCTTTTTAAGAAAGGGTTTGCCCTTTTTCAACAAGGGTATTGGCAAGACTCTCTACCTATTTTTGATGAAGTCATTCATCAATTTGGACATATCTCAACCCCTTCGATGTCTGAACTCATCGCTCAGGCTTATATCAGTAAAGGGGGAGCGCTTTTTAAACTTGGTCGTACAAAAGAAGCGCTTTTAGCGTTTAATGAAATCGTTCGCCGCTTTCAAGAGGAAGCCGAAGAGGAAGATCCAGCATTACGATCAATTGTTGCAGAGGCTTTGGTCAATAAAGGAGCGATTTTAGATAGTCTCGGGCATAGAAATGAAGCCCTTGAAGCTTTTGATGCGGTGATCTTACAATTTCAAGATGATGATAAAGAGCTTGTGCTTCAGCAGCAATTAGCGCGCGCTTTTGTGAATAAAGGGCGTGTGCTCTTTCAACTGAATCGTATGAATGAATCGATCGCCGCAGACGAAGATGTATTTGTTCGTTTCAAAGATGAAAAAGATCCCTATCTTCAAAGACAAGTGGCAAAAGCTCTTATAAATAGGGCACTTGTTTTAGGAAGAATTGGTCATTTTCAAGAAGCGACTAAAACATGCCAAGAAATCATTTATCGTTTTGGGAAGACACAGCAACCTCAAATACATCAGCTTGTCATACAAGCTCACCTGCTGATGGGAAATTTTCAACAAGCAAAAAGAAAATAACTATAAAATAATCAGGAGAAAAGAGTTTTATAGATAGGTAACAAATCATGAGACAACTATGAGACAATGAAAGGTACGTATTCTCATCATGAACATCAATAAAGCTTTAAGAAAAGAATCGAAAAAAAGTGGAATAATGGGCGCCTGTATAGCACTCGCTTTAGTGGGTGTGTCTGTTATGGGGTATAATCCTGTACAAGCTGCCTCTGTTTCGTCTGTGCAAGTTGGAAATACGCAAAATTCTGCACAAGTTTCTAAAGCCGATGCTTTATTTAATAAAGGGGTAGTGCTTTGCCAACAAGGGCATGCCCAGGAAGCTCTTGAAACGTGGGATAAATTAGTTCTGCAATTTGGAAATGCACAAGACCCGAATATTCAAAGAGATGTGGCGAGCGCTCTTTTGAATAAAGGGTCTCTTCTTATCAAATTTGATCATCGGCATCAAGAAGCCCGTGCGGCATGGGATGAACTCATTCGCCGATTTGGAAAAACGCAAAACCCTCTGATACAACAAATAGTCGCGTGGGCGCGTGGTGCTTTAGCAAAATTGCCTCAATAACTCCAATAATAAGGGGGGCTCATCTTCATAACACTTATTTTTACTGATTCTTCATTTGCAGTGAATATAGGGGCTTTTTAGGATCTTGTCTTAAGGATTTTTGTCATGGGGATTTGTGGTTAAGGGTATGCCCGCCTTTTCTGTGGCAGCCACGCGTCGGCGTCAGCGAGGCTCTTTACGTGAAAGAACGGCTTGTTTGCCAGCGGTGACTTTTATCCCCGAGCGGCAGCCTTCTTTGCCACGTTTACGGCGCATGGAGGTTGTTTCAGAATATGAACCTTCTGGTGACCAACCTCAAGCAATTGCCGAATTGGCGCGAGGCGTTCAGGCAGGGTTGCGTGATCAAGTTCTTTTAGGTGTAACGGGTTCAGGCAAAACCTTTACGATGGCTAAAGTCATCGAAGCAACGCAAAAACCAACTCTTATTTTAGCCCCTAATAAAACGCTCGCTGCCCAGCTTTATGCTGAAATGAAACAGTTTTTTCCGCATAATGCGGTTGAATATTTTGTAAGTTATTATGACTATTATCAGCCCGAAGCCTATGTGCCAAGGTCGGATACCTATATTGAAAAAGATAGTCAAATTAACGAACAAATTGACCGCATGCGCCATGCGGCAACACAGGCTCTTCTTGAACGAAACGATGTTATTATCGTGGCGTCAGTCTCATGTATTTATGGGATTGGTTCGGTAGAAACTTATTCTCGTATGGTGCTTAAATTAGCGGTGGGAGAAGAAATAGACCGTGACAAATTGATGAAAAATTTGGTTGAATTGCACTATCGTAGGAATGATACGGATTTAACGCGGGGTAGTTTTCGTGTTCGGGGGGATAATATCGATATTTTTCCTATTCAAAGTGAAGAACATGCGTGGCGTATTTCTCTTTTTGGAGATGAAATTGAAAATATTACAGAATTTGACCCGCTGACCGGTGAAATAACAAACACACGTCAGGACGTAACACTTTATGCCAGTAGCCATTATGTTACGCCACGCCCAACCCTTAAACAGGCGATGATCGGTATTCGGCAAGAACTAGGTGAGCGTTTTGCCTATTTTACTCAAGAAAACAGATTGTTAGAAGCCGAGCGTCTTGAACAACGAACAGCGTTTGACCTTGAAATGCTTGAAACAACAGGGGTTTGTAAAGGAATAGAAAATTATTCACGCTATTTATCAGGGCGTAACTCTGGTGACCCTCCGCCGACATTGTTTGAATATCTGCCAGAGGATGCGTTGCTTATTGTTGATGAAAGCCATGTGACGGTACCGCAAATTGCGGGTATGGAGCGCGGTGATCACGCTCGTAAAACCACGTTAGCCGAATTCGGGTTTCGTTTACCATCGTGTCTCGATAACAGACCGCTGAACTTTGCAGAATGGGATGCTTTTCGTCCACAAACGATTTTTGTTAGTGCTACTCCAGGTCTGTGGGAAATGGAGCAAACAGAGGGTGTTTTTGTTGAACAAGTCATTCGCCCTACAGGTTTGACAGATCCTATTACTATTGTTCGTCCTGTGGAACACCAAGTTGATGATCTTCTCGCCGAGTGTCGGGAAGCTATAGCACAAGGTGGACGTGTGTTGGTGACGACGCTGACCAAACGCATGGCTGAAAGCCTAACAGATTATATGAACGAATCCGGAATTCGGGTGCGTTATCTTCACTCGGATATCGATACGTTAGAACGAATTGATATTATTCGTGATTTGCGTTTAGGGGCGTTTGACGTTTTGGTAGGAATTAACTTATTGCGTGAGGGGTTGGATATTCCTGAATGCTCTTTGGTTGCGATTTTAGATGCCGATAAAGAGGGGTTTTTGCGTTCACGTACGTCGCTTATTCAAACAATAGGTCGCGCTGCGCGTCATCTTAACGGGCGCGTAATTCTCTATGCTGATACAATGACCGACTCTTTAACTTTTGCTATTGAGGAAACAGCTCGTCGGCGTAAAAAACAAACAACATGGAATAAACAACACGGTATTACGCCGCGGAGTGTGCACAAACAAATTAGTGAACGGGTTGTACCCGTAACAGAATCGGAAAATGCAACACGACGACACGCTAAACAGCGTTTTGAAGACAATTCGGAAGAATGTTTTGAAGGAGAGCGCATCGAAATAACGATTGCAAAATTAAAAAAATGTATGCATGAAGCAGCGGCTGTGCTTGAGTTTGAAAAGGCAGCACGTTTGCGTGATGAAATCAGACGACTTGAAGCACTCCAATTAGGAATTGAAAAATAATCCGTCCTTTTAATAGGGAAGTGTTAA
>JAFPVE010000001.1 GCA_017413025.1 Acetobacter sp.
CATCTCCTGAACCGCAGCAGGAAGAATCGCCTCACCTATCAAAAAATTCGCTAACGTGCTCTTCCCAGAACTCGTCGTCCCAGTCGTCGCTAATACTAATTCAGGGTACTTTGCTCGCTGCTGTAAAAGCGCAAAAGACTTGTTTAACCTATCAAACTGTAATTGTAACTTTTGACTTTGTTCTTTCGTTAGATCAGCTGAAAGAATTTTTCGAATTTTAGATGTCAGACTTTGAATCGTTGTAACAGACTTCTCCCATTCTGCTACTTTTTGTTTAAATAGATCCTTTAAAGATAGTTTTCCTTCTAAAGATAATGTTTCTTCTAAAAAGGGTTTTTCTTGTATTGTACTTTTCTGCATGGTATAGCACCCACAAACATCACTACGATTAAATTATGTTAAAAGGAAGTATTAAAAAACCATCTTCTAGCATGTTTGAAACCTCTCCTCTATCTTGCTAAAGAGAAGTCAGCCTGTCTTAATAAAGTAAAATAACAAAGCGCACAATTAAGTCAAGCGCAAAAAAGTTTTGTTTCTTTACTTCGCTACTCGTTTTTATATTTTATACTTGTTTAGCTTGGCTCATTCTACAAAGTAAATATAAAAAACTTCTTAACACAAAACCTCACCTTCTTACAAGATGAGGCTTTGTGGGAACAAACATAAAAAATTACTTGCCAAAACTCCTTATACTCATAAACCCTACTAAACGTGTTTTATCTCTCAAATTCGTGAAAACAAAACTCGCTGTGTGTAAAGGAGAGAATAAGAGATTATAGTTCAGCAAAAAAATCATTTCCTTTATCGTCAATAACGATAAAAGCAGGGAAATTTTCGACTTCAATTTTCCAAACGGCTTCCATACCTAGTTCGGGATATTCCAGCACTTGCACGTGGCGGATACAATCTTTCGCTAGACGTGCAGCAGGACCACCAATAGAGCCGAGATAAAAACCACCATGTTTTTGGCAAGCGTCACGTACTACTTTAGAGCGATTACCTTTAGCGAGCATTACATAAGAGCCACCATGGGCTTGTAACTCATCAACATAAGTGTCCATACGTCCTGCTGTGGTTGGTCCAAAAGAACCTGTGGGCATACCTTTAGGCGTTTTAGCAGGTCCTGCGTAGTAAATGGGGTGATCTTTAAGATATTGGGGGAGACCTTCTCCACGTTGCAAACGTTCGCGGAATTTAGCATGTGCAATGTCACGTGCGACAATTAGTGTCCCGGTGAGAGATAAACGAGTTTTAACAGGGTGTTTTGATAACTCTTTACGAATATCGTCCATCGGACGGCTTAAATCAATATGGACGGCTTCACCTCCTAAATACTCATCGGTAATTTCTGGAAGAAAACGTGCCGGATCATGCTCAAGCTGTTCAAGAAAAATACCTTCTGCTGTGATCCGTGCTTTAATTTGACGGTCAGCTGAGCAAGAGACCCCAATACCTACAGGGAGAGAAGCTCCATGGCGTGGCAGTCTTAAAACCCGTACATCATGACAAAAATACTTACCGCCAAATTGGGCACCAATGCCTAATTTTCGGGTGAGGTCTAGAACTTTATGTTCCATATCAAGATCCCGAAAGGCGTGGGCTGTTATATCCCCGGATGTAGGTAAAGCATCATACCAATGGGTTGAAGCAAGTTTAACAGTTTTGAGCGTTTGCTCAGCCGACATACCACCAATAACAATGGCCAAATGATAGGGGGGGCAGGCGGCTGTGCCGAGTGTACGAATTTTTGTATCCAACCATGCTAATAAATGTTCTTCAGACCCTAATAAAGCACGTGTTTCTTGAAAAAGAAAAGTTTTATTCGCGGAACCTCCACCTTTAGCCACAAACATTAAGCTAAGTTCTTCATCGTGTACACCTGCAGGACTCGCAAGAATATCACACTGTACAGGAAGGTTTGTTCCAGTGTTTTTTTCTTCAAACATCGTGAGAGGTGCCATTTGAGAATAACGTAGATTTGTATACGTATAGGTGTCATAAACTCCTTTGAAAAAAGCGATTTCTTCATTACCTTCGATCCAAATGTGTTGTCCTTTTTTGCCAAAAATAATAGCAGTACCTGTGTCTTGGCACATGGGTAACACTTCACCAGCCGCAATGCAGGCATTTTTAAGCATATCAAAAGCTACAAAACGATCATTGTCTGATGCTTCAGGGTCTTTAAGAATAAGTGCCAATTTTTCTAAATGGCTTGCCCGCAAAAAATGAGCGACCTCGTGAAAAGCTTTTGCTGTTAGTTTTGTAAGGGCATCAGAAGTAATGTGGACAATAGTACGCCCGTGACATACAGATGTACTTACACCCGATATATCAAGTTTACGGTAAGTGGTTGTATCTTGTCCTAATGGAAAGAGGGGTGAATAAGTAAAAGGGGGTGTCATAGCTTTAATACTCCTTGTACGACGTTGTTATAATAATATTACATAACGATGCATGAAGTTACGATGAATAAGGAAGTTACGATGAATGAGGAGGTGGGACATTCTTCTTTTTGCGGAAAGCATCAAGGCTAACGACACTAGGGGGGGCTGTTGCGTGCTCTGATGTTTCTCTTTCTTGTGTTATGTCAAGCTTTCCAGTATCGTTGATTTCTTCTTTTTCTCCTGTTTCTACTAAAAAGCACAAGTCGAGATGGATGGCAGGGTCAGCAAAGCGAGTAACAGCTTTAAAAGGAATCACAAGATGAGAAGAAACGCCACTAAAAGAAAGTGTTACTGAAAAAGTGTGGGTTTGGTGGTTAACAGTGAGGTCCCAAAACTGATTACGGAAAACAATAGTCATTTCATGGGGATATTGAGCGCGAAGTCTCTGGGGTATGTCAACGCCAGGAAAATCTGTGCGAAATGTTATAAAAAAATGGTGTTCTCCAACACGCCCGTGATGGCTAAAATACTCAAGAGCGCGGGACATGACCATACGGTATGCTTCATCGAGCCAATAGCCGTAAGGCATTTTACCTTCAGAAAGAAAAAGAGATGATCCCTCTATTGTATCGTCATCGTCTGCCATATTGAACACCCCATCATTGATTCGTTATCTGTACCTTGATGCAGTCCTTAGTTCGACTATAACTCAAAACAAGGATAATTAAAACAAGGATAATCAAAGGATAATAGATAAAAATAGGCTATCATTAAAAAATGGCTAAACTGTGGAAAGCTTCTGTTGCCCGGTGCTTTCCAAACCGCGCTTATCGCTTATGCTGCGACAGCGAGCACCTCAGAATCATCGTTGGCACTTGTAAAATTAGCCCGATAACGGTGGTACAATACCGAGCAAAAGAAATGCCTTTACTACGCGTGTCGATCCTGTTTCGTCCCCTCAGTTAAACCAAAAACAACATACACTAGATATTTTCATTCTAGATATTGGACATCTTGGTGGAGACGCCGGGTACTGCCCCCGGGTCCACTACGCTTATTCTGCACTTCGTTTATTGCCATAGTTAAGAAACATGCCTTAACGTTTCTTCTTTATCATGTAAACGTAATTAAGTGCAAGTGTGTTTTTCTTATGAAAGAATAGAAAGAATCAAGGTGTGGGTGAGTTAGGGCGATGGCAGAAGTCAAAGTTAGCAAAAGTAAAATTGAATTTATTAAAAGGCACGATTTATAACAATTGCTCATTTTTTTTGGTTAAAGAATTATTATGATAAACTATTAAAAATAACCTTTCTTCGTTGAATGAATGATGTGATGAATATATTGAACGACACAACAACAAATCGTTCTGTGGTGCCTGCTATGGAGTCACTGCTTTTAAAGCCATGTCCTGTGCTAAATCATGGTTTTGTTTCGGTTGTTGATTATATGGGAGATGATGAAGCCATTTGCCAAGCTGCACGTGTTTCTTATGGAAAAGGAACGAGAAGCGTTTCTGATAATAGAAATCTGATCAATTATCTGATGAGGCATAGACATACTTCTCCATTTGAAATGTGCGTGATCAAACTTCATTTAAAAATGCCTTTGTTTGTGGCGCGACAATGGGTGCGTCATCGTATGGCAAGTATCAATGAATATTCAGCAAGATATTCTGTTCTTGATAAAGAATTTTATGTTCCAGAAGAAAACGTTATTTGTACCCAAAGTAAAAATAATAAACAAGGACGAGGGGAACAAATCTCTTCTCAAAAAGCGCGTGAAGTTGCCCAATGGCTAGAGAATGAGGCAAAACAAACTTATCATACTTATGAAACCTTGTTGGGAGAAGAATATAATATTGCGCGAGAGCTCGCACGTATCAACTTACCTCTAAGTATGTATACTCAATTTTATTGGAAAATAGATTTGCATAATCTCTTTCATTTTTTAGCATTGCGGTGCGAGGGACATGCACAATACGAAATACGAGAATATGCTCATATTATTTTAGGCATTGTAGAAAAATGGGTACCCCTTGCTTTTGCGGCATTTAAAGAATACAGATTAGAGGCTGTCACTCTTTCTCGTACGATGGTAACTGTTTTACAACGTATGCTCGTGGGGGAAGATGTTCAACAGGAAAATTCTGGTTTGACAAAAAGAGAGTGGGAAGAATTTATGGAAAAATTTTCCTCTTCACGTTTATGTCCTCAATAACGTTATAATTGCTCTCACATATGAGCAACATTTGAATATGTCTGTGGATAAACGGTATAAAGTTTCTTTTGATGTAAATGATATATGGTAATAAGGCAGGAAACTTAAAAACACTCTAGAGAGTTTAGAAATAGTCCATAGCTTTTGACGTTGGTTGAATAACTCTAAATATCGGGGTTTGATGGCAGTAAGTCGGTTTAATGAGATGTTTCATTGTGTGTTGGGAGGCGGAGGCTTTGTATTAAAGTACAGATAATATGTTGCCAAGAGCGTGTGCTTTCGCTATGAGGGGTATCGAGAAGAAGAGGGATTCCTTTATCACCGCTGGTACGAATATCAGCAAAAAGAGGGATTTCTCCAAGAAACGGAACACCTATAGCCTCGGCTTCTTGTCGCGCACCTGTATAGCCAAAAATATCAGTTTTATTCCCACAATGGGGGCAACAAAAATAAGACATGTTTTCAATAAGTCCTATAATAGGGATAGAGGCTTTTTCAAATAGGCTAACAGCACGCCGTACATCGATGAGAGCAATATCTTGAGGGGTTGAAACAATAATAGCGCCTGTTAAATGCGTTTTTTGAATAATTGAAAGCTGTGCATCACCCGTTCCAGGAGGGAGATCAATGAAGAGGACATCGAGCATTCCCCAATCGACATCTCTTAAAAGTTGGTTTATAGCACCCATAACCATAGGACCGCGCCAAATCATTGCGTCTTTTTCATGAATCATCATACCTAGAGAGATGGCTTTAATACCCCATTTGTTAATAGGTTGAATTTTGCCTTCTATAACCTTTGGCTTGTTTTGTATCCCTAACATTCGATGGAGTGAAGGACCATAAATATCGGCATCCATTAAACCCGTTTTAAGCCCTGCCAGACCAAACCCAACAGCAAGATGAACAGCTGTTGTTGATTTGCCAACGCCACCTTTACCTGACGCAATGGCAATAATCGTCTTAACATGAGATAATAGAGGGAGGGAGGAGGCTTTGCTTTGAACGTGGAGAGGAGTTTTACGATGGGCTGTCAGAATAATATTGGCTTTCTGAATACCAAATAACGTTTCAAGTTGACGACTTGCCGACGGGCAAAGTGAAGAGAGTATTTCGGCTTGTTCACGCGGAATGGTGAGAGTAAGGGTTAAAAGACCATCTTTAAGAACATAACTCTGAATTTGTCCTTCAGATGCGAGAGAAACACCTGTTACAGGGTCTGAGACCGTAGCTAAAACGGCGAGAATGTCGTCAGAAGAAAGAGTATTTTGTGTCATAGAGTCTATTCTATAAGTTTTATCCTATAAGTTAAGCGTTATTTGACTATGAGAATGTTTGTGTCTTTTATCAGATATAGGGTAACTTAAAACAGATTTTTACGAAATTATCAAAAAACGCTTTACAAAACGATGCACACATAATAACATTTATGCGTTTGATCTTTAACCAATAAGTGCTCCATATGCTTGAAAGGCCAAAAATAGAGAGACTATTATCTGATAAGAAGGAAATCATTCAATGAGAAGAAATCTTTTTTACCCCCCCCTTAAAATTTTTAGGCGCTAGCCTTGCCATTTCTCTCTCTGATTGTGCCGGAATCAATTATGGGAACTATCCAACCCCCAACGCTCAAGCTTGTTTTATCAACCCAACAACTGTCAACGCCAAACAACAAGGGCTTCGTAATTTAGCATTTCAGAAAGCAAGACAAGGCATACCCGTAAAAACTCTTGTCGCCAATTATCTCATTCCTGCCACAAACCAGCTTATCGTCAACAACAATCCCCAGCCTCTCAATGCGCTTTACGCCCAAATCCAGCCACAAACACTCGCCAACTTTATGATCGGCTGTAACCAAGTCATGGTGCAAGAAACAAATCAAATGATTAAAGAAAGAAATCAAATGATTAAAGAAATATCGGCGTCACAACACTACCTCAACACCACTCCCGCCCCACAACCAACATATATCCCAACAAAACCACAAGCGACAGGAACATGCTCTTCGCAGTACTCCAACACGCATCCTGAAATAAATAAGGCAGGAGCAGTTATTCAATACATATATACGATGAATCCTCTTGTGCAGACAAATGCTCTCATTTTTGGACACCCTCTGACGCTCACAGGCGTAGAAAATATGAAAATAAACGCAGCATACACAGAGCGAGAATTAGAAAAAATACACCAACAGTTACAACAAATTCACCAACAGTTACAGAGAATAGAAATAGGAAAGACTTTAACGCCTCAAGAACAACTCAATCAAGTTATGGCGGCGTATCAGATTATACCTCCTTCTGAACGTTCTATTGTACGTCCTGCTTTTTCCGCGATGATCAATTACCAAAAAGCTGTTATCGCCGGACTAAATGGGAATTACATGCCTTTTATCGCGATTTATTCACAAGTCCAACCTCAAACATGGCGCAATTATTTCGTAGGTTGTTACCAACTAGCACAAAAAGATCATGCCAAACCTAAACTCGACACAAAGTCTTGATCCAAGACCGTAAAGAATAGGGTAGACATTTGCAACGCATGAGAACCTCTTTGACAACAAAACCTCTTTTGTTGTTTCTGGGGGTTGTGGTGGTTATGGGGTGTTTATGCCTGCCGGTAAAAAGTTACGCCGTGCCACTAACGGCTACTAACGCCGTTAATTTTGATATCCTCAACACAACAATGGAATATTTTGAAAAATAAAAACGCTTATTTTTTAGGTGTAACAATATAATCAATATAATTAAAGGTTGATATCATCTAGTTTTGCTAGTTTTGTCCGTAGGTTTATATCGCTTAAAAAAACTGTGAACAACCTTTACCATGGACGTTGCCCCGTTGTACGCACATAACGCCATCCTAAATAGACGGCTATCAGAATCACTCCTATGAGAATAGGGAGGGATAGATGGTGAGCAATACGAAAAATTGTCGCGTAAATAAGCCCGTTCATGACAGAATGCGCAATACTACCAAAAAAACTATGCGCTGCATGGCTATAGCCCATAGCATGATGAGCAAAAATATGATGGTGTCCCATAGAGTGATAATGAGGAACATGGTGATTAACAAAAAAACTCATAAAACAACCTTTTTTTGGTGTAGCCTTTTGTTAAAGGCGGTAAGTTAAGAGAAAATTTCCTAACAGATTATTTTTAATCGCGACTTTTTGTTAAAAGTGCAACTATGGATGAGGAGCATTTGCTGAAAAGAACACAGCGGATTTTTGGATTATCGAAAACAGTTTATAAGTGATATTACACTAAATATTAAATATAAATATTAAATATTAAATAAAAGCACGGATTTGGCAAAAATATCCTCATATCTTAAACAACCGCAAACATAACTTTATTACTTTTTACCACAAAATTGTTGGCTTGTTATTTGCTTATGGGTAGTTTTTTTATTAATGTAATAAATATTAAGAGCTTGTCATCGTCATACATGGGGAGAAGAAGAGAGGAAAAAGAAAAATTTCGTGACATCGTTAAAATTTTAGTGTATAAGAATTCTATCTAGTACAGCTGTTAACAATTAGCTGGCAATTCTTTAAGTAACTAGTGAGGATAAGATAACGATGACAATGAAATGTGTTTTTATTAAAACTTTTGCGGTATTAGGTATTATTGCTGTGGCGCTTTACTTCTTTAAGTCAAAGAAAGAAGAAGTTTAATCGCATTTACTATACTTTTTCTTTTGGACCCGTTTGTTTAAGGCAGGCGGGTCATTACTAATCTGTGTGTATTTATATTACGTCTATGAATTGTTTTTCGTAGAATACAAGTTTTTATTGTTTTTGCTGTAGTGTTATTAAGTCGAAATATTAAAGTAGCTTCAAAATGGTTTCATGAGTTAGCTGTGTTCGTTGGGGTGTATTTAGAAGATTAAGTATCAAATAGCATTAAGGAATAGAGTGTCGTGATTAAAGTGGCGTGCTGTCAAAATGTTTTTTCTAAAAGTTTTTTGTGGAGAAGGGGGCGTTTTTCTCTACGGATGTTTGCTTCAGTTGCCCTGTGTGCACTCTCTATGATGGGTGGAGTTGTTGTGAGTTCTTCTGTGGCGCAAGCGCAGGCATCTGTCTTAATAAAACATCAAAGTACAACAGCAGTTGTTGAAACAATTGACAGGCAGGCGCGTGAAATACTTCTTCGTGAAAAGAGTGGTCATCTCATTACGGTTGAGTATGGAGAGGATGTACGTGATTTACCACATTTGCATGAAGGAGATTCTCTTATTATTAGTTTTGTTGAAACATTGGGAGCAGAAATAGCGCCGCCTGGAAGTCCAATGCCTGAATCAACAATTGCCACAGCACGTGGTTTTGTACATGGGCATCCTCATGGGGTTATTGCAGTGTTTAATCGTGAGCGGGCTTTCGTGCGGGGAATTAACCTTAAAGCACATACATTAACTTTTCTTCCTG
This sequence comes from Acetobacter sp., assembly GCA_017413025.1. Classification (GTDB taxonomy): domain Bacteria; phylum Pseudomonadota; class Alphaproteobacteria; order Acetobacterales; family Acetobacteraceae; genus Acetobacter. The sequence goes on from JAFPVE010000001.1 coordinate 9,031, forward strand.
ATGATAAAGACGATCGAGAGCTCCGTGTCGTTGTGTTCAGAACGCGTGCTATGCGTGATTTCTTATCCACGTTAAAGGTAGGAGATGTTGTTGATATGACACGAATGGAATCCCTCTCGTATGTTATTACAAATACACCTGTCGCACGTCATGTTCCTGCGCAAGTGTCACTGCAGGGAAAGGCACGCGCTGCCGTTACTGTGTCGCATTAGATTGATTGCTTTACAAAGGATCAGTCCTTTTTGATTAAGAACATAATAAAAATAGCTTGGTGGCTGACGATAGATCTATGCTGAAGTGTTAGAAACGATAAGTTGCTGGCAAAAAATCTTTGTTTTGCTTTACTGTGATCTATAGAAAGAATATTTTCATGTCCCTTTTCCAATCTTATAGGAGCAATAGAAATAAATAGGACATTTGTAGAACCAATGTTAAGCCCTCTTTATTTTTCTTGGGGGACGTCATTGGCTATGAATATATTCTTATATCTATTTTTTTTTGGGATAGGTTTATGGGGTGCCTTTTTTTGGGTGGGCAGAAAACAACAGAGTACCGAACGTGAAAGATTTACTCACCTTTTGACGGTTATAGAACGTGAATTTTCTGTCTTGCGTGCTGAAATGTTAGGGCAGCGATCTGGTATAGCGGAAATGGAGCGCGCATTGGGGGGGCGTGTTGAGGGGATGTATACAGCTATAGCCGAACGACTCATTACACTTTCTAGCGTAATAGAGCGTGAACAAGCCGAAGCACGGGCGAATCAAGCTGAATCAATGCGTGTATTAACTGAGGCTACTACTCGCCAATTAGCAGAGATTCGACAATCTGTTACAGAACAACTTCATCAGGCTGTGGAACAGCAAATGCAAACGTCGTTTCAACGTGTTTTAGAACAATTTTCTTCTATGCAAAAAGCTATGGGGGAAGTTCAGGCGATGACGGCTCAAATTAGTGACATTAAAAAAATTTTTAGCAATGTCAAGACACGGGGTGGGTGGGGAGAGGCGCAATTGCGTGGTATTTTAGAGGATATTCTTCCACCTGAAGCTTATGAGAGTAATGTTCGGCTTGGAAAAGGGAATGAAGTTGTTGAATTTGCCATCCATATGCCTGTACGTGGGGCGATCCAGCCATTATTGCCTATTGATAGTAAATTCCCAACAGAGTCTTATGAAAGATTGTTAAATGCTATAGAGGAAAGCGATAGTGCTGCTGAGAAAATGGCGCGTAAATCTTTAGAAAGTGTTGTAAGACTTGAGGCACGCAAAATTGCTACAAAATATATTCATCCCCCTCAAACTGCAGAATTTGCTGTAATCTATTTGCCAACTGATGGGTTATATACTGAGGTAGCTCGTATTCCCGGTTTAATAGATGAAATAGGGCGTCGGTTTCGAGTTATTTTAATGGGACCTGCTCTCATGCCGGCTTTGATAAGAACGATCCATTTAGGGTATGTTACATTAGCTCTTGAGGAAAGGACGGAGGCTATAGGTTATCTTTTAGGAGAAACCAAACAAGAAATGTTACGGATGAATACGGTGCTTGATAAATTGGCACGTAATGCACAGACGTTATCAACCTCAATTGAAGAGGCACGCAGACGTACGCGTGTTGTAAGTCGTAAACTCAACGACATTGATATTACGCCACAAGATATAATGGAAATAACATATGAGATAGACAGTGAAACAGGTGAAAATAAATGATCTGTTGATTGGTGCGTGTTATGATATTCTAAAAGCGAATTTACTAGATATTAGAGAGGAAATAGAGAAATAGTAGAAAGGGAGAGTCTAAAATATAACTGAATCGAAAAGAGAGGTTAATATGGCAGAAGCGTTGCAAAAACACACTCAGGAAGAAAGAAAAATCCTTCTTATTGAAGATGACAATGTTATTGCGGAAGAAATTGTTTCTACAATGAATTGTCATGGCTTTTGTGTCAAGCACATTGATAATGGTGATGCCGGGCTTGAAGCAGCGCTTAACGATGAAGCTGACGTCATTGTTGTCGATCGTATGTTGCCAAGTGCAGATGGTAGCGGTATGGATGGTCTTTCCATTATCGAGAATATGCATAGACAAGGGGTGTATATACCTGTTTTGGTTCTTTCAGCCTTATCCGATGTTGATGATCGTATCGATGGTCTTAAGGCAGGCGGTGATGACTATCTCACAAAACCTTTTGTTATTGAGGAACTTGTGCTTCGGATTGAGGCATTGTTACGTCGTCCGTCTGATACACGTGTGACTAAGCTTTGTGTTGGTCCATTAGAGATGGATCTTGTTGAACGGCGTATCTGGTGTAATGGAAGTGAAATTACTTTGCTACCGAGAGAGTTTCGTTTATTAGCTTATTTTATGCGTCGTCCCGGACAAGTGCTGACGCGTGCCATGCTTTTGGAAGATGTTTGGCAATATCGTTTTATTCCTAGAACAAATCTTGTTGATGTACACGTGGGAAGACTACGTCGTAAAATTGATTTACCTAATCAGGAGTCATTGATACAAAGTGTTCGGGGGGTTGGTTTCCAATTGCGTGTTTCTGACTGATCTTTTTAAAACAGCCATTTTTCGTATTTCTTTCATGGCACTTCTTGCCATGGCGGGTGTTCTCGTTGCGCAATTTTGGTTGATTTATACTCATGTAGAAAGTGTTGAAGCTGATCGTTTAACAAAAATTCTTACAGAAGATGCTGACACGCTCTCACATATGCCTCTTGAACGTCTCAAATACGTTGTAAATAATCATATCGTCGATGATTTGCATATTTTTGTAAGTCATATTGAAGTGTTTACGTCAGATCGTAAGCCTATCATGGGGAATATACCAACATGGCCTCAGGGATTAGAGACTGATGGTAAATTACATTTTGTAAAAATGCGTTTCCAAAATGGTAGACAGTATTTTTTACATGTTTTGGCTGTTCCGCTGTCGAACGGTCATGTCCTTGTAATTGGATGTGGGTTGCGTTTTTTAATAGAACAAAAGATAACGTTACAGCGTGCGATGCTTGTTTCTGTAGTACCGGTTTTTTTTATTGCTTTATTGTTAAGTATTGCTCTGGGCTATCGTGCTTTATCGCGTATAAAAGAAATGAACATTGCAATTAAAAAGATTATGGGAGGAGATATTCATGAGCGTTTACCTGTTCGAGCAAAGCAATATGATGGTGTAGAACAACTAGCTAATAGCGTCAATCATATGCTTGATAAGTTAGAGCATCTGGTGGAGGATATACGCGAGGTTGGAAATAATATTGCACATGATTTGAGAACACCACTTTCAAGATTGCGATCACGTTTAGAACGAGCTCTTGTCATGGTGGAGAGCGAAGATTCCTGTAAGGCTTCTTATGAGGTCATTAGCCAAGCTATTGGTGATTTGGATCAATGTTTGGCAGTTATTACTGCTTTATTGCGTATTACAGAATTGGAGAATACTCGTCGGAAAGAAGGGTTTTCTCTTGTTCATCTTGGGGAGATAATCAACGATGTGTATGATTTGTATGAACCTATTGCAGAAATGGAAAACAAACAATTGCTTAAGCATTTTGCAGAGGAAGATATTCGAGTATTAGGTGATAAACATTTATTGATAGAAATGCTTGCCAATCTTGTTGATAACGCTATTAAATTTACTCCTGAAGGGGGGAGTATTACCTTAAGTATGAAGAGCATGAGGGAACAAGTTATACTAACAGTGACTGATACAGGAATTGGTATTGCTCCTGAAGAAAGACAATCTGTGCTTTCACGTTTTTATCGTTCGGATAAAAGTAGACATGTGTCAGGATGTGGTTTGGGTTTGAGTCTTGTTAAGGCAATCATTTCTCTTCACGAGATAGAGATGAGTATAAACTCTGGTCCTAATGGTATTGGAACGTGTTTTTGCTTAGTTTTTCATAAAGTGTGTGAAAATTTGGAGTTCTGTAAAGCTAAAGTTATTGCGAGTTAAAATCGAGTTAAAATGTATGTGAAATGTTTTTAGTTAGACAATTGATTAAACAATTTCATGATAGACTCCAATATGTTAGGCTTGACAAATATATAAGTGTCCATTATAAAAGTTTCCGAGTAATTGGAGTAATGTTTGGAACGTGGGAGATGGCTGAAGCAAGATATTCTGTTAAGGGTATAGTGCTTTTAGTTTAAGAATCGTATGAACCGCGGTCCTGGTTTGAGAATGATAAGGAGAGCCCCAGGATATGGCTAAAAAAGTTGTTGGCTACATTAAACTTCAAATACCAGCAGGAAAAGCGAATCCTTCACCTCCTGTTGGTCCTGCCCTTGGTCAGCGTGGCTTGAATATTATGGAGTTTTGTAAAGCGTTTAATGCGAAGACACAAAATCTTGAACCAGGTATGCCTATACCTGTCGTTATTACGGCATATGCCGATCGCACGTTTAGCTTCATTACAAAAACTCCACCCAATACGTATTTTTTATTAAAAGCTGCTAAGATTTCTAAAGGTAGCTCTGTTGTAGGCAAGGGGTCATCAGCAGGAAAAGTCACAATGGATCAGATTCGTGAAATTGCTAGTCAGAAGCAACAGGATATGAATGCGAATGATATTGATGGGGCAGTTCGTATGTTAGTCGGATCTGCTCGATCTATGGGGATTGATGTGGTGGAGAGCTGATCATGACAAAAAACAAACGTCTTACTGCTGCTCGGACTAAAATTGTTGCCCAAGCTTATAGTCTTGATGAGGCTGTAACTTTAGTCAAGACGAATGCCACAGCTAAATTTGATGAAACAATAGAAATTGCACTGAACCTTGGGATTGATCCACGTCATGCAGATCAAATGGTGCGGGGACTTGTCTCTTTACCTAACGGAACAGGTAAAACGTTACGTGTTGGTGTGTTTGCGCGAGGAGCTAAAGCGGAAGAGGCAAAATCTGCAGGGGCAGATGTTGTTGGAGCAGAAGATTTACTAGAAAAAATACAAGCTGGGGATATTGCCTTTGATCGGTGTATTGCTACTCCTGATATGATGGCTTTAGTTGGTCGTTTAGGAAAAGTGCTTGGTCCACGTGGTTTAATGCCTAATCCTAAATTAGGTACAGTTACTATGGATGTTCGTGGTGCTATCGAGGCGGCCAAATCTGGGCAGGTTGAATATCGTGCTGAAAAGGCGGGCATTGTGCATGCGCCGGTTGGAAAAGCTTCTTTCTGTGTGGAAAAATTGGTAGAAAATATTCGTGCTTTTGTGGAAGCTGTTCAACGTGCCAAGCCTGCGACTTCAAAAGGAGCATATTTGAAGAAGGTAGCTTTGTCTTCTACGATGGGTCCCAGTGTAATAGTGGATGTGTCGGCTTTTGTTACTTCGTAACAAGGGGGTGATAGAGCTAAAATGTTGTGGCTTTGCTTTATGCAGGTCATACGAAGGTACTTTTATAGGTATCTTCGACTTGTCCAAAACCTCACGTGGGATTAAACCTTAAGTAGCAGAAATGCTGGCGGGAGGTAGACGGGGGTACTGAAGTTTAGGTTGGAGTTTTAATATATGCTGAGTATTCCGTTGATAGGACAGACGAGTTGGTCTTATTACGTGTGTATTAAGACTAGGGGGCAACTTTCCTCTATTTAGAGGAACCAGACGGAGATGGGATTTGAACCGTATAGAAAAGAAAGCACTTGTTGATTCTTTGTCCGGTGTTTTTGCACAAACGTCTATGGTTGTGGTTACTAAAAATTTAGGATTGACTGTAGCCGATGTGACAGAGTTGCGACGTAAAGTGCGAGCAGTAGGGGCGTGTTATAGAGTGGTAAAAAACCGGTTAGCTGTTCTTGCTTTGGAAGGAACGAGGTTTAACGGTATTATACCGATTCTCAAAGGTCCAACTGCACTTGCTTGGGCAGATGATCCTGTTGTCGTAGCAAAAGTTGTTGTCGATTTTGCTAAGGCAAATGATAAAATTGAGATACTTGGTGGTTCTCTTGGTGCGCAGGTACTTGATGTATCTGGCGTTAAAGCATTGGCAGAGTTACCGTCTCTTGATGTGTTAAGGGCACAATTTGTGGGGCTTATCTCTACACCAGCGACACGCGTTACAACACTGACGCAGACGCCTGCGGCACAGTTAGCGCGTTTGTTTGGTGCTTATGCTAAAGCGGGTGATGCTGCATGAGTGATCCTATGTAATGGATAATAATGCTGTATTATTCTGAATTAGAATGTCTTTGTTTTATGTAGTAATTTATAACATTAGGGATGTAAACGATGGTTGATCTTGTAAGGCTTGTTGATGAACTTTCTTCTTTGACTGTTTTGGAAGCGGCAGAACTTTCTAAACTTTTGGAAGATAAGTGGGGTGTTTCCGCTGCCCCTGCTGTTGCGGCTGCTCCTGCTGTTGCAGCTGCTGTTGCGGCTCCTGTTGCTGAGGAACAGACAGAGTTCACTGTTATTTTGGCTTCTGCAGGTGAAAAGAAAATTAATGTGATTAAAGAAATTCGCGGTATTACAGGCTTAGGTTTGAAAGAAGCGAAAGATTTAGTTGAGGGGGCTCCAAAAACAGTAAAAGAAGGTGTCAATAAAGAAGAAGCGACTAAAATTAAAAAGCTTCTCGAAGATAACGGTGCGACTGTTGAAATAAAATAGTAAAATTCTTTTGTCTACTTTGTGTACAGATATAAGGATTTTTTTAGGGTATTCGGGTAGAGGGCATCTCTGCCCGTTTACCTGTTGCAGAAGAGTTATTCGTATATAAGGGATTTAGTGCCCTTTGGTGAGTTTTGGAGTGACAAGGTAAAGCGACGGGGAATAGCGATGAAAGCAGTTGTCAGTTCGTTTACAGAGCGGAAGAGGATTCGTAAGAATTTTGGACGGATTCCTGAAATCGCTCCGATGCCGAACCTTATTGATGTGCAGCGTAATTCTTATGAGGCATTTCTTCAGGTTGATGTGGCGCCTGATGATCGTAAGCCAATAGGCTTGCAAGGGGTTTTTTCTTCGATTTTTCCTATCGATGATTTTGCTGGTCGTGGGCGTTTAGAATTTGTCCGATATGAGTTAGAAGAACCAAAATATGACATTGAAGAATGTCTTCAGCGTGATTTGACTTATGCGGCACCTCTAAAGATTATTTTACGTCTTTTTGTGTGGGATTTTGATGAAGACACAGGGCTACGCTCTATCAGAGATATAAAAGAGCAGCCCGTTTATATGGGTGATATACCTCTTATGACTGAAAGTGGTGCCTTTATCATTAATGGTATGGAGCGTGTTGTTGTAAGCCAGATGCATCGATCTCCAGGGGTGTTTTTTGATAAGTTTAGGAAACCACACTCTCCTGACAAATATTTTTTTCGTGCACAAATTATTCCCTATCGTGGTTCGCGTCTTGATTTTGAGTTTGATTCAGATGGATTGCTTTATAGTATTATCGGTGGTGATCGGAAGCGGAGGGTGCCTGCAACCACTTTTCTTTATGCTTTAGAAAGTGAAGCTTCGATCAAAGCGCGAACTGAAAAATGTATTGAGGGTGGAGATGTTGATTCTATAGAAATCAAAGGTATGGATGATAACGAAATCCTTGCCTGTTTTTATGAAACGTTGAATTTTACAAAAACATCGCAAGGATGGTCTTGTCCGTTTGATGTGAATTTTTTTCGTGGTATGGAATTTTCTGCACCTTTAATTGATGCACAGACAGGAGAAATAATTGTTCAGGAAAGAACAAGACTTACGGTTAATATTCTTCGTCGAATTGCAAAAAAAACGCGTGAAATTATTGTCAATAATGAAGATTTAACAAATTTTTATATAGCGCGTGATATTGTGAATACTGAGACAGGCGAAGTGTATGGTGAGGCAGGTGGAGAGGTTACCAAAGCTTTTTTAGAGGTTATGGAAGAAGCAAATTTATCTGAATTACCTGTTTTAGCTATTAATAGCGCGCATGGTGCGTGGATTCGTGACACGTTAGCCAAAAATAAATACACAAGTCGTGAAGATGCCTTGATCGATATTTATAGTGTTATGCATCATGGAGAGCGAACGATTGCTAGAAACGCTGAAGTAAAATTTCGTGAACGTTTTTTTGAGACAGATTATTACGATTTATCAGCTGTTGGCCGTGTTAAGATGAATATGCGTCTTGGTTTAAATGTACCAGATACGGTGCATGCTCTTTGTAAAGCCGATATAGTTCGTGTTCTGCAGGTTCTTTGTGATTTGAGAGATGGTCGTGGTCAAGTTGATGATATTGATGACTTAGGGAATCGTCGTGTACGTTCAGTTAGTGAGTTGCTAGAAAATCAGTATCGTGGTGGGTTACTTCGTATAGAGCGTGCTGTTCGTGAACGGATGTCTTCTGTAGATATTGATACTGTTATGCCGCATGACCTTATTAATGCGAAACCAGCTATTGCGGCAATACGGGAGTTTTTTAGTTCATCACAGCTTAGCCAATTTATGGATCAAACAAATCCACTTTCTGAAATAACGCATAAACGTCGTCTTTCTGCGTTAGGACCTAATGGTTTAACGCGTGAACAGGCGCGTGCGAATTTTAAGATTCGTGATGTGCATCCAACCCATTATGGACGCGTTTGTCCAATTGAAACACCAGAAGGGCCGAATATAGGCCTTATCAGTTCTTTAGCGATTTATGCAAAAGTAAATCAATATGGTTTTATAGAAACACCTTATCGTCTTGTTAAAGACGGGATGCTTCAAAATGGGTGGAAATATTTTTCCGCTATGGAAGAAGAAAAGTTAGTTATCGCACAGGCTGATGCTAAAGTTGATGAGAAAGGTGCATTAGTTGCTGATCTTGTTTCTGTGCGTCGCAATGGTGATTTTCGTCTTGTGCCTCCAGGAGACGTAACGGCGTGTGATGTTTCTCCTAAACAACTCGTTTCTGTTGCTGCGGCATTAATTCCGTTTCTTGAACATGATGATGCGAATCGTGCCCTTATGGGATCAAATATGCAACGTCAAGCTGTGCCATTGCTGCGTGCAGATGCACCATTAGTGGGGACAGGAATGGAGTCTACTGTTGCACGGGATTCAGGGACTGTAATTATTGCAAAACGTAAAGGTATTGTTGCTCAGGTTGATAGTGCCCGTATTGTTGTGCGTGTTATAGATGATCACGGTGTGACACAGGGTGTTGATATGTATCGTTTGCAAAAGTATGTTCGTTCAAATCAATCTACCTGTATTAATCAACGTCCATTGGTTGTGGTGGGAGATCATGTTTCTGCGGGGGATATTATTGCTGATGGATCTTCTACAGACTTTGGAGAACTTGCTCTTGGACGTAATGTTCTTGTCGCATTTATGCCATGGAATGGTTACAATTTCGAAGATTCTATTCTTGTTTCTGAACGCATTGCTCGAGATGATGTTTTTACCTCAATTCATATTGAAGAGTTTGAGGTTATGGCACGCGATACGACACTAGGTCAGGAAGAAATTACGCGTGATGTTCCAAATGTTGGTGAAGAGGGATTACGTAATTTAGATGAAGCAGGTATCATCTATGTTGGAGCTGAAGTCAATCCCGGGGATATTCTGGTGGGTAAAGTAACACCAAAAGGTGAGAGTCTTATAACTCCAGAGGAAAAACTCTTGCGTGCCATCTTTGGGGAAAAGGCTTCTGATGTTCGGGATACGTCATTGCGTTTACCGCCAGGAGGTGCAACAGGCACCGTTATTGGTGTGCGTGTCTTTTCTCGTCGTGGGGTAGATAAAGATGAACGTGCTATGGCGATTGAGCATTTTGAAATTGAGCGTCTTGCAAGAGATCGTGATGATGAAATCGGCATTCAAGAGCGTTCTTTTTATGATCGTTTGCGTGAAAAACTTCTCAACCAGACTGCAGGTGGAGGTTTTGGTGGGATAGCAGCAGGTACTGTCATTACAGAAGAAGTTCTTAATGAATATCCTCAATCAACATGGCGTGATATTGTTGTAACATCAGATGCTGTTGTTGCTGAGTTAGAGGCACTTTGTCGAGAATATGATGCGGTAATTGGACGTATTCAGGCACGTTTTGAGAATAAGGTTGGAAAACTTCACGTAGGGGATGAACTTCCGCCGGGTGTGATGAAAAAAATCAAAGTTTTTGTGGCCGTTAAACGGAAATTACAGTCTGGGGATAAAATGGCAGGTCGTCATGGGAATAAAGGTGTTGTTTCGCGTGTTGTGCCGGTTGAAGATATGCCTTTTCTTGAAGATGGTACACCGGTAGATCTTGTTCTTAATCCATTAGGTGTGCCGTCGCGTATGAATGTGGGGCAGATTCTCGAAACGCATTTGGGATGGATTTCTGCTAATCTTGGTCGTCAGATTGGAGAATTGGTTGATGATTATCAACATATGGGGGAAAATCGTCAAAAACTTCTTGATTATTTGAAAGGTGTCTATGGTGAAGAGGTTTTTAGCAAGACTATTGCGCCTATGAATGATGCTGATCTTGTTACACTGGCGAATAATTTACGCAAAGGTGTCCCCATGTCAACGCCTGTATTCGATGGTGTTTCCATTCTAGATATGGAAAATATGTTAGAGAAAGTGGGTGTAAGTCGAACTGGCCAGTCGCAATTAATTGATGGTAGAACGGGGGAGCCGTTTGAACGTAAGACAACTGTTGGGTATATCTATATGCTCAAGTTACATCATTTAGTAGATAATAAAATCCATGCACGTTCTATTGGTCCATATTCATTGGTAACACAGCAGCCTTTGGGGGGTAAGGCACAGTTTGGTGGACAGCGCTTTGGTGAAATGGAAGTGTGGGCATTGGAGGCTTATGGTGCTGCATACACGTTGCAAGAAATGTTGACTGTAAAATCAGATGATGTTTCTGGTAGGACAAAAGTTTATGAGGCTATCGTGCGTGAACAAGATAGTTTTGATATTGGCATCCCAGAAAGCTTTAATGTCCTTGTTAAAGAGTTAAGGTCATTAGCTCTAAATGTTGAACTTGAATAGTTTTTCGGCTACCTGTGTCGTTTACGATTATCTGTTTGTGTTATTTAAGGGAGACGTTAGTCATTTTGTGCTAACAGCCTGTTTCCCTTTTGGGAGTGTGGTCTATGAGTGAAGTTGTAAGAAAAATAGGTCAGTCTGTTCAAGCAATGACTTTTGATCAGATTAAAATTCAAATTGCTTCACCAGAGCAAATTCGCTCTTGGTCCTATGGTGAAGTTAAAAAGCCAGAAACGATTAATTATCGTACTTTTAAACCCGAGCGAGATGGTTTGTTTTGTGCACGTATTTTTGGTCCTGTTAAAGATTATGAATGTTTGTGTGGTAAATACAAACGGATGAAATTTCGTAATATTACATGCGAAAAATGTGGTGTTGAAGTTACTTTAAGTAAAGTTCGTCGTGAAAGGATGGGGCATATTCAACTTGCGAACCCTGTTGCGCATATTTGGTTTCTGAAATCTGTGCCGAGTCGTATTGGTTTGATGGCGAATTTAACGCTCAAAGATTTAGAGGCGGTACTCTATTTTGAGTCTTATCTTGTTCTGGATCCTGGGATTTCTCCATTAAAACAATACGATTTGCTAACAGAGGAACAATATCTTGAGGCTATAGAAGAATATGGCGAAGAAGGTGTAGAAATTGGTATTGGAGCGGAAGCAATTAAAACACTGCTTGAGCGTATTGACTGTGCCGCCGAAAAGATATCATTACGTGAAGAATTAAAAAAAGAGCTTGAAAAAGAAAAACCTTCTCAAATTCGTTGTAAGAAATTGGTAAAACGTCTTAAGTTAATTGAATCTTTTATTGAAAGTGGTTGTCGTCCTGAATGGATGATTTTAGATGTACTGCCTGTTATTCCGCCTGACTTACGTCCTTTAGTACCTTTAGACGGGGGGCGTTTTGCAACATCTGATTTGAATGATCTTTATCGTCGCGTTATTAATCGTAACAATCGTCTTAAGCGTTTAATTGAATTGCGTGCGCCGGATATTATTATTCGTAATGAAAAGTGTATGTTGCAAGAATCAGTTGATGCTTTGTTTGATAATGGTCGTCGTGGACGTGCGATTTCCGGGACGAATAAACGCCCTCTGAAGTCTTTATCGGATATGCTTAAGGGAAAACAAGGACGTTTTCGCCAGAACTTACTCGGTAAACGTGTTGATTATTCTGGGCGTTCTGTGATTGTGGTGGGACCAGAACTTAAGTTACATCAATGTGGCATTCCCAAAAAAATGGCTTTGGAGTTATTTCGACCTTTTGTTTATGCCAGACTTGAAAAATATGGTTATGCAACAACGATTAAAGCTGCAAAGCGGATGGTTGAAAGGGAGCATCCTGAAGTTTGGGATATTTTGGAAGAAGTTATTCGGGAACATCCGATTCTGCTTAATCGTGCACCTACGCTACACCGTTTGGGTATTCAAGCTTTTGAGCCATTGTTAATTGAAGGTAAAGCCATTCAGTTACATCCATTGGTTTGTACGGCTTTTAACGCTGACTTTGATGGAGATCAGATGGCTGTACATGTGCCTTTAAGTATTGAAGCACAGCTTGAGGCGCGTGTTTTAATGATGTCAACGAATAATATTCTTCATCCTGCAAACGGAAATCCGGTGATTGTTCCTTCACAGGATATTGTTTTAGGGCTTTATTATATGAGCTTAGAGACATTAGCCTTTAAGGCAACTCCAAATCAAAACGAATATGATGTCCGAAAGGGTACATTACTTCGTGTAGGGGCGCCTGTTTTCGGTTCAATAAGTGAGGTTGAACATGCGCTTAGTGCTGGTGTTCTTACTTTGCATGACAAAATTTGTGTACGTATTGAACAAATCAGTGAAAGTGGAGAAAGTATCTTTGAAAGGGTAATAACAACACCAGGGCGACTTTTGATAGCTCAAGTGCTTCCTAAGCATCATGCTATTCCGTTTTCACTTATTAATCGTCAGCTTACAAAAAAAACTATTCTTGATGTCATCGATAAAGTTTATCGACATTGTGGACAAAAAAAGACCGTTGTTTTTAGTGATCAGCTTATGACATTAGGGTTTCGTTATGCAGCTAAAGCCGGGATTTCTTTTGGTAAAGATGATATGATTGTTCCAGCAAAAAAGAAAGAATTTGTTGCGCGTACTACTGCGGAAGTAAAAGAGTTTGAACAGCAATATCAAGATGGTTTGATTACGTCGGGTGAGCGCTACAACAAAGTGCTTGATGCTTGGGAGCGGTGCACGAACGAGGTCCAAGCCGCGATGACGAAAGAGATTTCATCTCAAGAAATTGGTAAGCCTATTAACTCTGTATGGATGATGAGCGATTCTGGGGCGCGTGGTTCGCAAGCGCAGATGAAACAGCTCGCGGGTATGCGTGGTTTAATGGCTAAACCTTCTGGTGAAATTATTGAACAGCCTATCATTGCGAGTTTTAAGGAGGGTCTTTCTGTCCTTGATTACTTCACGTCGACACATGGTGCGCGGAAAGGGCTTGCGGATACAGCGCTTAAAACAGCTGAGGCTGGTTATCTTACACGGCGGTTAGTTGATGTAGCCCAAGATAGTATTGTTACTGAGGAAGATTGTGGAAGTAATCGTGGCTTGATGATTTCAGCAGTCACAGATGGAGGGGAAATTGTTGCTTCCTTATTTGATCGTATCCTTGGTCGCGTAGCGGCGGCTGATATAATTGATCCTGTAACAGGTGTTATTTTAGTGTCACGTGGTAAGGTTATTGAAGAAGATGCTGCTGATCGAATAGAAAACTCTTCTGTTGAGAATGTTTTTGTTCGTTCGGTTTTAACGTGTAATAGTCATATTGGCGTATGTGCTTGTTGCTATGGACGTGATTTGGCACGTGGCACTCTCGTGAATATAGGTGAGGCTGTGGGAGTTGTTGCTGCTCAATCGATTGGTGAACCTGGAACGCAATTAACAATGCGTACCTTTCATACAGGAGGAGCTGCTCAGCATAGTGTTAAACGATCTATGATTGAGGCTTCGTGCGATGGGAAGGTAGTCATTCGTAACTATAATGTTGTATATGATAGTCAAAATACACCAATAGTGATCGCACGTAATTGTGAGATTCTTGTCCTTGATGAAAATGGTGGAAGGAAAATGCGTTCTCGTGTTCCTTACGGTGCGCGCTTGCTTGTTACTAATGGCGTAACTGTCATACGTGGGCAAAAACTCGTAGAGTGGGATCCTTATATGAGGCCTATTATTGCTGAAAAAGCAGGGAGAGTAAGGTATCTTGATTTGGCGGATTCTCGTACACTTGTCGTGCGTACGAATGAGGAGACAGGTCTCTCTGAAAAAGTTGTTGAAGATTATCAAAAGGTGGATAAGGGAAAGGATCTTAATCCGCGTATACAACTTATTGATGCCGATGGTCACGTTATAAAGCTTGACAACGAAAGAGATGCGTATCGTCTCTTGCCAAAAACAGTTTTACTTGTTGATGAAGGGCAAGAAGTAAAGGTAGGTGATGTTATTGCAGGTTTGCCAGAGATTTCTAAAACCCATGATATTGTTGGTGGTTTACCAGAAGTTGTTCGGCTATTTGAGCTAATTCAAGATAAAGAGTTTGGTGAAGCTGTAATTGCTAATATGGAAGGGCAAGTTATCGCTATTGCAAAAAACCATATTATTGTTGAAAATGACAAAACTGGTGAAAAACAGAAATACGAGATTTCTAAAAATGAATATAAACGTCTTGCTGTTCAGATAGGTGATTTTGTTGAAAGAGGGGATCTTCTTGTTGATGGTGAGCCTCGTTTACAAGAAATTTTGCGCGCTGTAGGTGAAGAGGCCTTGTTTGATCACCTTGTCAATAGAATTCAACGCGTTTATCGCCTGCAAGGCGTGAAAATTAATGATAAGCATATTGAGGTTATTGTTCGGCAAATGCTTCGAAAGGTTGAAATTACGGAGTCTGGAGATACGATGTACCTACAAGGGGAAATCGTCGATCGTGTTGAATTTGAGGTTGAAAATGCAAAACGTAAGAGTGAGGGAGAGCGTCCAGCCCAAGCCGTGCCGGTCCTGCAAGGGATTTCTAGAGCCTCTTTACAGACACAGTCTTTTATTTCTGCAGCTTCTTTTAAAGAGACAGCACGCGTGTTAACAGAAGCAGCTATAGCAGGGAAAGTAGATAAGTTGAGAGGACTTAAAGAAAATGTTATTGTCGGACGCTTGATTCCGGCAGGAACGGGGAGTGTTGTTAACCACTTTGAGAGAAGTAAAGATTCTATTCTATGATGGTAAAGACGTGTATTGAGTATTTTAAAAGAATCGTGAGATGTGGCTTGACTTTTCTTAAAGGAAATGTATAACCTTTAAAAAGGTTTCTCCTGTTTTTTGTGAAAAAAATAAGAGAAGTATTTTTCACAAGAGTTCCGTTTGGGGTTTGCGTGCGGTAAATCTTTTGCGGTTGAAGTGTTGAGTGTTAGTATTCTTCGTCGATATTTGCTTGGCAGAGTTAAATATCCGATTTGGTTTACTGGTTTAAATTGTGTAGGGATTAAAAAGGCGTATGCCAACGATAAATCAACTTATTGCGGGTGGGCGTAAACCTGCTGTAAAGCGTAATAAAGTTCCTGCTCTGCAGGGGTGTCCTCAAAGGCGTGGGGTGTGTACGCGTGTTTATACAACAACGCCCAAAAAGCCGAATTCTGCGTTGCGCAAGGTTGCAAAGGTTCGTCTCACAAGTGGATACGAAGTGGTGAGTTATATTCCTGGAGAAGGTCATAATCTTCAGGAACATAGTGTTGTTTTGATCCGAGGTGGTCGTGTTAAAGACTTGCCCGGTGTTCGTTATCATATTCTTCGTGGTGTTCTTGATACGCAGGGGATTGCTAAGCGACGTCAGCGGCGATCATTATATGGTGCTAAGCGTCCAAAATAGGGAGTGAAAATAGAGGTTATGAGTCGCCGTCGTTGTGCTGTAAAGCGTGAGATCTTGCCTGATCCAAAGTTTGGGGATAGTGTTATTACGCGTTTTATGAACGCGTTAATGTTTGACGGTAAGAAGTCTGTTGCTGAGAAAATCGTTTATAGTGCTTTAGATACTATGGCACGGCGTAGTGGGGATACATCTGATCCAGTCACTCTTTTCCATAGTGCTTTGGATAATGTTAAACCTGCTATTGAGGTTCGGTCACGTCGCGTGGGTGGTGCGACCTATCAGGTTCCTGTTGAGGTTCGTTCTGAACGTCGTCAAGCATTAGCGATTCGCTGGCTTATTGAGGCTGCGCGCAAGCGTGGGGAAGGAAGCATGCAGGAGAGGTTGTCGAGTGAGCTTTTAGATGCTATTCATAACCGTGGTGCAGCTGTTAAAAAGCGTGAGGATACCCACCGTATGGCTGAAGCTAATAAAGCGTTTAGTCACTATCGTTGGTAATAATATGGTCTTTTGATGTTCATCGTTAGGGTGGCGGTGGGCGTAGTAACGATAACTGAGCTCAGATATCTGGGTAGGTAAGGAGTAAACAATGGCAAAAGCTAAGTTTGAGCGGACAAAACCGCATTGTAACATTGGTACGATTGGTCACGTTGACCATGGGAAAACTTCTCTTACAGCGGCGATTACAAAAACGCTTGCAAAGAGAGGGGGGGCAGAGTTTAAGGCGTATGATCAAATTGATGCTGCGCCGGAGGAACGTGCGCGCGGTATCACGATTTCTACAGCACATGTTGAGTATGAAACTGATAAACGTCACTATGCTCATGTCGATTGCCCTGGTCATGCTGATTACGTTAAAAACATGATTACGGGTGCGGCACAAATGGATGGTGCTATTTTGGTGGTCTCTGCCGCTGATGGTCCAATGCCTCAAACGCGCGAACATATTCTTTTGGCGCGGCAGGTGGGTGTGCCAGCTCTAGTGGTTTTTCTTAACAAAGTTGATCAGGTTGATGATCCTGAATTACTTGAGTTGGTTGAGATGGAAGTGCGGGAGCTTCTTTCTTCTTACGAATTTCCTGGTGATGAAGTGCCGATTATTAAAGGTTCTGCACTTGCTGCATTAGAAGATGGGGATCCTGAAATTGGTGAAAACCGTATTTTGGATCTAATGGAGGCTGTTGATACTTATATTCCACAACCAGAGAGGCCAATTGATAAGCCATTCCTTATGCCGATTGAAGATGTGTTTTCGATTTCTGGTCGTGGTACTGTTGTCACGGGGCGTGTTGAGCTTGGTTGTGTTAATGTTGGTGATGAAGTTGAAATTGTTGGATTGCGTCCAACAACGAAAACAACGGTTACTGGTGTTGAAATGTTCCGTAAACTCCTTGATCGGGGTGAAGCTGGAGATAATATTGGTGCTTTGCTTCGTGGTACAAAACGTGAAGAAGTTGAGCGCGGTCAAGTGCTGGCAAAGCCTGGTTCTATTACGCCACATAGAAAATTTACGGCTCAAGTATATATTTTGACAAAAGAGGAGGGGGGGCGTCATACACCATTCTTTACCAATTATCGTCCGCAGTTTTATTTTCGTACGACAGATGTTACAGGTGTTGTTCATCTTCCTGAAGGAACGGAGATGGTCATGCCAGGAGATGACTGTACTATAGAAGTTGAGTTAATCGCGCCAATTGCTATGGATCAAGGCTTACGTTTTGCTATTCGTGAAGGCGGACGTACAGTTGGTTCAGGTGTTGTTGCCTCAATTATTGAGTAATATATAGAAAGTAAAAACCTTAAAGGCTCTTCTGACTTTGTCAGTTGAGCTTTTGGGGTGGTTAGTGTTGAGTAAAAATATGGACAGCCAGAATATCCGTATTCGCTTGAAAGCATATGATCATCGTGTGCTCGATAGTAGTACAAGGGAAATTGTTAATACAGCAAAGCGTACGGGTGCGCAGGTTCGCGGACCTATTCCGTTGCCGACGCATATTGAACGTTTTACAGTTAATCGTTCTCCTCACATAAATAAAAAAAGTCGTGAGCAATTTGAAATTCGAACTCATCGACGTTTGCTTGATATTGTTGAGCCTACTCCGCAGACCGTGGATGCTCTTATGAAGCTCGATCTTGCTACAGGCGTGGATGTTGAGATCAAACTTTAGGATCCAGACGATGCGTACCGGATTAATTACAAGAAAATTGGGAATGTCCCGATTATTTAAGGAAGATGGCACTCATGTGCCTGTTACATTGTTATATGTTGATGATGTACAAGTCGTCGATGTTCGTACTCAGGAACGTGATGGGTATATCGCTCTTCAATTAGGGTCAGGGCAGGTAAAATTAAAAAATGTTACAAAGCCTAATCGTGGTCATTTTGCGCGTGTATGTCTTGCCCCTAAAAAGGTGCTTCGTGAGTTTCGTGTTGATGATGATGCAACTTTAGAAATTGGCTCGAAACTTTCTGTGTCTCATTTTGTTGTGGGACAAAAGATTGATGTCACGGGGACCAGTAAAGGAAAAGGGTTTTCTGGCGCGATGAAGCGTTGGAATTTTGCAGGGCTTGAGGCAAGCCATGGTGTTTCTATTTCACATAGATCGCATGGATCAACAGGTAATCGTCAGGATCCTGGTAAAACCTTTAAAAATAAAAAAATGGCTGGGCATTTAGGTCATGAGCGTGTAACGATATTAAATTTAGAAGTAGCGGCAATCGATCAAGAAAAGAATATTATTATGGTTCGTGGTGCTGTGCCCGGGGCAAAGAATAGTATTGTTTTGGTTCGTGATGCGCTTAAATCTGTATGTCGTAAGGATCTGCCTTACCCTGCCGGTCTTATGAAATCGGAGGGCTAAAATATGGAAATCGAAGTTAAAACACTAGATAGCAATGCTGTTGATTCTCTTGTGTTGCCTGAATTTTTTTTCGTTACACCTCGTTCTGATATTATGGCGCGTGTTATTCATTGGCAACTTGCAAAACGTCGTGCTGGTACCCATAAAGTAAAAGGTATGGGAGAAGTTTCTGGAACAACTAAAAAGCCCTATCGTCAGAAAGGAACAGGTAACGCACGTCAAGGATCTTTGCGGGCGCCACAATATCGTTCTGGGGGTGTTGTGCATGGTCCTGTTGTTCGAAATCATGCTTATATTCTCCCTAAAAAGGTGCGTCGGTTGGGTTTGTTTTCTGCTTTTTCTCTAAAAAAGCAGGAGAATAAGCTTATTATTTTAGAATCCGTTTCCGGTGTTGTTAAAACGAATGAGTTGTCTAAGAAATTAAAAAATTTTGGATTAACTTCTGCTTTAATTATTGATCGTATCGTTGACGAAGGGTTCTTACGTGCGGTACGTAATCTCTCGCATATCGATGCAATACCTGTTATTGGTGCTAATGTATATGATATTCTTAACCACGAAACGCTTGTTATTACGCGTGATGGTCTTGCAGGGTTGAAGGAGCGTTTAGCATGAGTAACATGAGTAATAAGTCAGTGACAAGCAAAAAAAATCACTCTCTCTCGAAGGAGGCATTATACGATATTATTCGTAATCCTGTAACGACTGAGAAATCAACGATTTTGTCTGAAAAAAATCAACTTGTTTTTAGAGTGGCTTTTGGATCTAATAAATCTGAGATTAAAGAAGCAATAGAAATGTTATTTGGGGTAAAAGTTCTACGCGTAAATACTTTGATCCAGAAAGGGAAACTTAAGCGTTTTAGAGGTCGTGTAGGGCAACGTTCAGACGTGAAGAAAGCGTTTGTACACCTTGCTGAAGGTCATTCTGTTGATTTAACTGCAAAACTGGTATAATCAGGAGGAGAAATGGCACTGAAGCACTTTAACCCTGTAACACCTAGTCTGCGTGCTACAGTCCTTATTGATCGTAAAGATCTTTGGAAAGGAAAACCGTTAAAGTCCTTAACGGAAGGGAAGAATAAAACGGGCGGTCGTAACAACATGGGACGTATTACTTCTCGCTTTCGTGGGGGTGGTCATAAGCAATCTTATCGTTACATTGATTTTAAACGTCGTAAGTTTGATATTCTTGGTGTGGTAGAACGATTAGAATATGATCCGAATCGGACAGCTTTCATTGCTTTGGTAAAATATGAAGATGGACAATTTGATTATATTCTCGCGCCACAACGTTTGAAGGTCGGTGATCAGATTGTTTCTGGTCCTTATGTGGATATTAAACCGGGTAACGCTATGCCTTTAGCTTCTATTCCTGTAGGTACTATTGTTCATAATATAGAGATTAAAAGTGGTGCTGGAGGTAAGCTGGCGCGCTCGGCAGGGTCGTATGCACAGTTAGTTGGTAAGGATTCGGGTTATGCGCAAATTAAATTGCGTTCAGGAGAGTTGCGTGTTGTGCGTAGTGAGTGTATGGCAACTGTTGGGGCTGTCTCTAATCCCGATAATATGAATCAGCATATGGGTAAAGCTGGACGCGTGCGTTGGTTGGGTTTTCGTCCACATAATCGTGGTGTTGTTATGAATCCTGTGGATCACCCACATGGTGGTGGCGAGGGGCGTACATCTGGTGGGCGTCATCCTGTTACACCATGGGGTAAACCAACAAAAGGGTATAAGACCCGTGTTAATAGGCGGACCGATAGCTTGATTCTTCGTCGTCGAAAGACTGGTAAATAAGAGGTATAGAAAATGGCACGTTCAGTCTGGAAAGGTCCGTTTGTTGATGGTTACTTACTGCGTAAAGCAGAAGTCTCTCGTGCGTCGGGACGGAATGAAGTAATCAAAATTTGGTCACGTCGTTCGACTATTCTTCCACAGTTTGTGGGATTGACATTTGGCGTCTATAATGGTCGTAAATTTTTACCCGTACATATCACGGAGAACATGGTTGGTCATAAATTTGGTGAGTTTTCTCCAACCCGTACATTTTACGGGCATGGTGCTGATAAAAAATCTAAGCGAGGCTAATGTATAAATGAGTAAATCAAAACGTCTTCGTGCCTTATCGGAAACGGAAGCACTGGCTGTTACGCGTAATATTCGTGTAAGTCCGCGGAAGTTGAATCTTGTGGTTGCTCTTATTCGTAATAAACCTGTTTCTCAAGCTGTTGCATTGTTAACTTTTTCGAAACGTCGTATTGCGCAACAGGTTAAAAAAACATTAGAGAGTGCAATTGCTAACGCTGAAAATAACCATCAGCTGAACGTTGATAGATTAGTGGTTAGCGTAGCAGATGTTGGTAAATCTATTGTTATGCGTCGTTTTCATGCGCGTGGTCGTGGTCGTTCTGCGCGTATTGAGAAATTTTTTAGCCATTTGAAGATTGTGGTAGCAGAACAGGCTGTTCAATCTGATGTGGCCTCTTCCGAACAGAAGGTAGCCTAAAGATGGGGCAAAAGGTTAATCCAATTGGATTGCGGCTTGGTATCAACCGCACTTGGGACAGTCGTTGGTATGCTGAAGCTGATTATTCTACTCTTTTACATGAGGATCTTAGACTACGTCATTTTTTGCGTCGCAAATTGGCAGGAGCTGGTGTCTCTCGTGTTGTGATTGAACGATTAGTTAAGAAGCCACGTGTGATCATATATGCAGCGCGTCCTGGGGTTGTCATTGGTAAAAAAGGTCAGGATATTGATGTCTTACGCAAAGATCTTGTGCGTATGGCAAAAACAGATGTTCAATTGAATATTGTTGAGATTCGTAAACCGGAAATTGATGCGACTTTGGTTGCTGAAAATATTGCTCAGCAGTTAGAACGTCGTGTTGCTTTTCGTCGTGCGATGAAGCGTGCTGTGCAATCTGCTATGCGTCTTGGTGCGCTTGGCATTCGAATTAATTGCTCTGGGCGTCTTGGTGGAGCTGAAATTGCACGCGTTGAGTGGTATCGTGAAGGGCGTGTACCACTTCATACGTTGCGTGCGAATATAGATTATGGTAAAGCAACAGCAATGACGACTTATGGGGCATGTGGGGTAAAAGTCTGGATTTTTAAGGGTGAGATTTTTGCACACGATCCATTAGCACAGGATTCTCTAACAACTGAACAATTTGCTCAGCGTTAAGAGCAGGATAAAAGACAATGCTTTCTCCAAAGAGAACAAAATTTCGTAAAGCCCATAAAGGTCGTATCCATGGTCTTGCAAAGAGTGGTACGACTCTTAGTTTTGGGGCTTTTGGTCTTAAGGCTATTGAACCCGAACGGATTACAGCACGCCAGATTGAGGCTGCTCGTCGAGCTATGACGCGTGCGATGAAGCGTGCAGGTCGTGTTTGGATTCGTATTTTTCCTGATATTCCAGTATCAGCGAAGCCTGCTGAGGTGCGTATGGGGTCTGGTAAAGGTTCACCAGAGTATTGGGTAGCGCGTGTAAAGCCTGGTCGTGTTTTGTTTGAAATTGAAGGTGTTTCGGCAGAATTGGCACGCGAAGCTCTTGCTCTTGCTGCGGCAAAACTACCTATTAAAACTAAATTTGTGGCTAGGATTGGAGATTCTTGAAAATGGCAAAACAGCTTAAAGCGGCTGATTTGCGTGCAAAGACACTGGATGAGTTGGAGG
Source organism: Acetobacter sp. (assembly GCA_017413025.1). Classification (GTDB taxonomy): domain Bacteria; phylum Pseudomonadota; class Alphaproteobacteria; order Acetobacterales; family Acetobacteraceae; genus Acetobacter. Next base: position 31,428 of record JAFPVE010000001.1, read on the forward strand.
ATCAGTTGCTTGAATTGAAACGCGAGCAGCTTAATTTGCGTTTCCAGCGCGCAGTTGGTCAAAACGAAGCACAAAATCGTATTCGTATTGTTCGTCGTGATATTGCACGTATAAAGACAGTTATGACACAAAAAGTAAAGTCGACGGTGGAGGAAATAGCCTCTGCTGCTGTTTCTTAAGGAGGTGAACTAATGCCAAGGCGGGTCCTGACCGGGCGTGTGACAAGTGATAAGATGGATAAGACAGTGACGGTTCTTGTTCATCGACGTGTTATGCATCCGCTTTATAAAAAATTTATTCGTCGTTCTAAAAAATATGCGGCGCATGACGAGGAAAATATTTGTAAGATAGGCGATACAGTGTCTATTGAAGAGTGTCCTCCGATCTCACGGCGTAAAACGTGGACCGTTATTTTACGTAATGGTGATGCTTTGAATTGTTGTGTATCCAAGTGAAGGGTGTTGAATTATGATCCATCCCGAGACCAACCTTGACGTTGCAGATAATTCTGGAGCACGTCGGGTGCAGTGCATCAAGGTGCTGGGCGGTTCCAAAAGGAAATCTGCTTCGGTCGGCGACGTGATTGTCGTGTCCGTTAAAGATGCTATTCCACGTGGAAAAGTAAAAAAAGGTGATGTCCATCAGGCTGTTATTGTAAGAACCTCTTATCCTGTTCGTAGACCTGATGGAAGTGCTATTCGTTTTGATCGGAATGCAGCAGTTCTTATTAACAAACAACAGGAACCTATTGGAACACGTATTTTTGGGCCTGTTGTGCGTGAGCTGCGTGCCAAGAAATTTATGAAGATTATTTCTTTAGCGCCGGAGGTGCTCTAATGGCTGCTCGTATCAGAAAAGGTGACACGGTTTTTGTTATCAGTGGTTCTTCTAAAGGTATTCAAGGGGAGGTTTTGGAAGTTCGTCCTAAAGAAATGCGTGCTGTTGTGCGTGGTGTTGCTATTGTAAAGCGCCATTGTCGTGCGCGTCGTGTTGGTGATGAAAGTGGGATTATTCCGCGTGAGTCGTCGATACATCTTTCTAATCTAAAACTTGTGGATCCTGCTTCTAAGAAACCTACTAGAATTTCTTTTAGGATTTTGGAAGAAAATGGTAAGAAAGTAAAGTTCCGTGTTGCTAAAGCGACAGGTGAAGTGATTCGGGGTTAGGGAATTGGTATAAATGATTACGCATCATAGTAAGGATCGTTTTCTTCCGCGTCTTCAGCAACGTTATGAGGACGATTTATGTCTTAAATTGAAAGAGCAGTTTGGTTATACGAATAAAATGCAAGTGCCTAGACTTGAGAAAATTGTTTTAAACATGGGGGTTGGTGAGGCTGCTGCTGATCAGAAAAAGCTTGATTCCGCTTTTACCGAAATGGCATTGATTGCAGGGCAAAAACCTGTTAAAACATTAGCGAAAAAGGCTATTGCAGGGTTTAAGATTCGCAAAGGCTTGCCGATTGGCTGTAAAGTAACTCTGCGTCGTGCTAGAATGTATGAGTTTCTGGATCGTTTGATAACGATTGCTATGCCTCGGATTCGTGATTTTAGAGGTTTATCAGGTTCAAAGGGTTTTGATGGTCGTGGTAACTTTGCTTTTGGTTTGAAAGAGCAAATTGTTTTTCCTGAAATTGATTATGATAAAGTAGACAATATTCGTGGGATGGATATTATTTTCGTCACGACTGCAAAAACAAATAAGGAGGCTAAGGCGCTTCTGAAGGCGTTTGATCTTCCTTTTATAGGGTAGTGTTAGGTTAACACTGTAACATTTTTTGGAAACCGTCGAGGTTTTTCGAAAGGTTCTGGAGGCATTTATATGGCTAAAGCGTCTGCTGTCTTGCGTAATGCAAAGCGTGCACGCATGGCGGTGCGAGATAAAGAAAAACGTGCTGCTTTGAAAAATATTGTAATGGATCGATCTTTGCCTATGGAAGAGCGATTTGCTGCTTCTTTAAAATTGGCGCAATTGCCACGTAATGGCTCACGTGTTCGTGTGCGGTTGCGTTGTAAGCTGACAGGTCGTTCTCGCGGCAATTATCGTAAATTTGAGTTATGCCGTGTTGTCTTCAGGGATTTGGCTTCTTCTGGTCAGATTCCAGGGGTGGTTAAAGCTAGCTGGTAAGGATGTGGTATGTCTCTTTCTGATCCATTAGGTGATATGATCACTCGTATTCGTAACGCGCAACGCGCGCGTCATGCTACTTGTGTCGCACCTGCTTCTAGACTGCGTGTTAATGTTCTCGATGTTTTGCAACGTGAAGGATATATCCGTGGTTATAAATCTGAGGAAATACGTAAAGGGGTGTCTCAATTACGGATTGAGTTGAAATATATGGAGGGTGAACCTGTTATTCGGGAAATTCAGCGTGTTTCTCGTCCTGGTCGTCGGGTTTACTCGAAAATAAAAGAATTGCCACGTATTTGTGCAGGGTTAGGGATTTCTATTCTCTCTACGCCGCGTGGTGTGCTTTCGGATATAGAGGCTCGTGTTGCTAATGTTGGTGGCGAGATTCTCTGTCGCGTGTTTTAGGGGGCATAAATGTCGCGTGTAGGTAAATATCCTGTTGATGTGCCTGCGGGAGTTGTTGTTTCTGTTAAGGACGGCCTGTTCTTAGCTAAAGGTAAATTGGGAGAACTCTCATTGCCTATTTCTGCCTATGTTGATGTGGAAGTAAAGGAGGACAAAGTCGTTGTGCAGCCTGTTGGTACAACAAGTCAGGCGCGTATGATGTGGGGGACGACGCGTGCTCTTATTGCTTCTGCTCTGAAAGGCGTTTCGGAAGGTTTTTCTAAAACTCTTGAAATTACAGGTACAGGTTATCGTGCTGCTGTGCAAGGTACTAATTTGGTTTTGAATCTTGGTTTTTCCCACGATATTGTTTATCCAATTCCTAGTGGGATTAAAATTACAACGCCACGACCGACGGCTGTTGTTGTGGAGGGGATTGATAAACAGAGAGTTGGGCAAGTTGCTTTGGATATTCGAAATTATAGAAAACCTGAACCCTATAAGGGAAAGGGAGTGCGCTATGATACGGAAATTATCCGTCGTAAGGAAGGTAAGAAGAAATGAGAGTTCATGAACTTCGGAGCCGTCGTCGTGCGCGTCTTCGTTTTAGGCTCCGCCATCGGAGAAGTAATCGTCTTCGTCTTTCAGTGTTTCGTTCTGGTAAAAATATTTATGCACAGGTTATTGATGATGTACGGGGGCACACTGTTGTTTCAGCTTCTACGCTAGATAAAGAGTTGCGTGCCACTCTTAAGAGCGGGGCGACGCGAGAAGGGGCAATGGCTGTTGGGAAGTTAGTTGCCCAGCGTGCTATTGCAGCCGGGATTTCTTTGGTTGTTTTTGATAGAGGGGCATATCTTTATCACGGGCGTGTTAAGGCTTTGGCAGAAGCGGCGCGTGAAGGTGGTCTCTCTTTCTGAAGAAAGGATTTAGAAATGGCTCGAGAGCCAAAGGAAAATAATAGACAGGGATCGCGCGATAGTGAAGGTGATGAACTGGTTGATAGACTTGTTGCGATCAATCGTGTTGCAAAAGTTGTTAAAGGTGGACGGCGTTTTTCTTTTGCTGCATTAGTTGTTGTTGGTGACCAAAAAGGACGTGTTGGTTATGGTGCTGGTAAAGCACGAGAGGTTCCAGAAGCAATTAGAAAGGCGACAGATCGTGCGAGGCGGAGTATTGTTCGTGTTCCGATGAAAGGGGGGCGTACTTTACACCATGATGTCGTCGGGCGTTTTGGCGCTGGTAAAGTTGTTTTACGTTCAGCGGATGCGGGAACAGGAATTATTGCTGGTGGTCCGATGCGTGCTGTTTTCGAGAGTCTTGGTATCAATGATGTCGTTGCAAAATCTCTTGGAAGCCGTAACCCACATAATATGGTAAAAGCTACTTTTAACGCTTTAGCCCGCTGTACTGCACCACGGGTTATTGCTGCGCGTCGTGGCAAGAGAGTTGCGGAAATTTTTGGTAAACGTGAGCAACTCGTAGGAGTTGCAGATGTCTGAGAAAAATAAACTGAAGGTGATTCAAGTCGCTTCTAGTCATGGACGTAAACCCGGTCAAAAAGAAACTTTGATAGGTCTTGGTCTTAATAAGATTGGTCGAGAAAGAGTTCTTGAAGATACGCCGGCTATACGTGGTATGGTGCGTAAGGTGGCTCATCTGGTGAAGGTGGAAGATTGAAATGAAACTCAATGAGCTTCGTGATAACGAAGGGGCACGCTATCGGAAAAAACGTCTTGGGCGTGGTATTGGATCTGGTAAAGGAAAAACGTCTGGTAAAGGCGTTAAGGGACAAAAAGCGCGCGAGGGTGTTTCTTTGAATGGTTTTGAGGGTGGGCAGTTGCCGATTTATCGGCGGCTTCCTAAACGTGGCTTTACGAATATTTTCCGTAAAGTATACGCGCCTGTAAATTTGGGTACTATTGAGCGTGCGATAGAAGAAGGCAAGATAAGAGAACTTTCTTCTGTAACAGAAGCGACTTTAAAAGAGGCAGGACTTGTGACTTCGGGTAAGCATGCGGGTGTTCGTATTCTTGCAAAAGGTGAGTTGACGAAAAAAGTGACTTTTGAAGTATCGGGTGTTTCTGCTGCGGCGCGTGCTATTATTGAAAAAGTAGGTGGTCGTGTTATCTTGCCAGAAGAGAAAACATTAGTTTCGGATATTTCTAAATAGATGTTTCTTAAAGATAGGTTTTGTTTAGGAAAATGTGTTTTCAGATATTTTGCAAGAGTTTGTTGCTGCTGTAATGCTGGGTAGTGGTGCTATCTATATGAAGGGATAAGGTATGACTTCAGCAGTGGAGCGACTGACTGCCAATTTTAGTATGGGAGCGTTTGTAAAGGCAGTAGAACTCAGAAAGAGAATCTGGTTTACATTAGGTGCCTTGGTCATTTATCGGATTGGCACTTATATCCCTGTGCCTGGTGTTGATGCAGCTGTTATAGGGCAGTTGCTTGCCCAGCATCGAGACGGTATTCTCGGTCTGTTTAATATGTTTACAGGTGGTGCTTTAGGGCGTATGACAATTTTTGCGCTCAACATCATGCCTTATATCTCTGCATCGATTATTGTTCAGCTTATGTCTACGGCTTTGCCTTCTCTTGAGGTATTAAAAAAAGAAGGAGAGCGAGGGCGTACAAAACTGAATCAATATACACGCTACTTAACGTTATTTATTGCTGTTTTTCAGGCATATGGTGTTGCCTTAAGCTTAGAGAATATGCAAAATGGTGCTGCCGTGGTTAATCCAGGGGTATTATTTCTTATCACGTGCGTGACGAGTCTCGTTGGTGGTACCATGTTTTTAATGTGGGTTGGTGAACAGATTACATCACGAGGTGTTGGGAATGGTATATCGCTTATCATTTTTGCTGGTATTGTCGCGAATTTACCGCAGGCAACGGCGAGTCTTTTTCAACTTGGGTATACGGGTGCGTTATCTCCAGCTTTTGTGGTAGTTTTTCTTTGTTTGGCTGCGGTGACCGTTGCTTTTATTGTCTTTATGGAGCAAGCCTATAGGCGTGTCATCATTCAATATCCAAAACGGCAAATGCTTGGGGAGGATACAACTTATATGCCGTTAAAGGTTAATGTATCGGGTGTTATTCCTCCAATTTTTGCCTCTTCTATTTTGCTGATTCCGGCAACTTTAATTGGTTTAATGAATGAAAAATCGATTCCAAATTGGCTTTCTCTCTTTGGACAGCAGTTTGGGCGTGGACATATTTTATATATGGCATTTTACGCATTGATGATCGTCTTTTTTTCGTATTTCTATGCAGCTGTTAGTTTTAATCCTGTAGAGACAGCAGATAATTTGCGTAAGCATGGAGGGTTTATCCCAACAATTCGACCAGGAACGGCGACGGTAGCTTATTTTGATAAGGTATTAACTCGTTTAACAGCTATTGCGGCAGTTTATTTGGTAGTGGTTTGTCTTTTGCCGCAGATATTAGTGACTCATTATAATATTCCGTTTTATTTTGGTGGAACGAGTTTGATTATTATTGTTTCTGTCACGATTGATACGGTGAGTCAGATACAATCGCATTTGGTGGCTTATCAGTATCAAGGCTTGATGCGAAAAAGGCGTGGTGATAAAAGGCAAAGGATTATAAGGAGATGAATATTATTTTTCTTGGTCCTCCCGGGGCAGGAAAGGGGACACAATCTCGATTCCTTGAAAAAAGATACGGGGTTATTCAGATCTCAACAGGTGATATGTTGCGTTCTGAAGTTGCGCGTGACTCTGATATCGGGAAACAGGTAAAAGCTCTTATGGATTCGGGAAAGCTTGTTTCCGATCATTTGATTATTGCTATGATTAAGAATCGGATTGCTCAAAAGGATTGTCAAAACGGCTTTATTCTAGATGGTTTTCCTAGGACTGAGGCACAGGCTGAAGCCTTAGACCAACTTCTCGTTTCTGAAGGGAAAAAGATTGATGCGGTTTTGTTTTTGAATGTTGATGAAGATATTTTGGCCGATCGTGTTTCTGGTCGTTTTACGTGTGCTGTTTGTGGGAAAATCTATAATGATATTTCTAATCCACCTCGTGTAAAAGGGGTTTGTGATGCTTGCGGCAGTCACGAATTTCAGCGTCGTGCTGATGATAAGCGGGAGACTGTTGTTGAACGTTTAAAAGAATATCATCGTTCTACAGCACCGATTTTGTCTTTTTATAAAAAGAAAGGGTGCTTGTATACGGTGAATGGTATGTTGCCTGAGGCTGATGTTACGGCTGAAATAGAGGCTTTTCTTAAAATAAAGTGAGATTTTATAAGAAAAGGTTTGTTATTTCTTGACTTAAACAGTTTTAGGTATTAAATGGGAGTCTGGGTTTATGTGTAATATGTGGATAGAAGATTTGTTCTTCGCCATGTGGCGAATGAGATTAGGAGTGTAAAGCGTGGCTCGTATTGCTGGCGTGAATATCCCGACAAACAAGCGTATTGTTATCGGGCTTCGGTCTATTTATGGAATTGGTGCAACACGCGCTGCTAAAATCTGTGGGCTTGCAGGTGTTTCGGAGTCAAAGCGTGTTCATGAACTGACAGAGGATGAGATTCAAAAAATACGTGAAGTTATTGATAGTGACTATCGTGTTGAGGGTGATTTACGCCGTGAAGTTGCTATGAATATTAAACGGTTAATGGATCTTGGTTGTTATCGTGGTTTGCGTCATCGACGTGGTTTGCCGGTGCGTGGTCAGCGGACTCATACGAATGCGCGTACCCGTAAAGGTAAAGCTGTGGCGATTGCTGGTAAAAAGAAAGTAACACGTTAATAAATTTGCGTGTGCCCAGCCTTTGTAATTTGTAAGAGGTAGAAAAGTTATGTCAAAAGTTGTAGCCCAGCGTGTTTCCAGGAAAGAGCGTAAAAATATTGTTTCTGGCGTGGCGCATGTGCTTTCTACATTTAATAACACAATGATTACTATTTCAGATGTTCATGGAAATACGGTTTCATGGTCATCTGCTGGAACGCAGGGGTTTAAAGGATCACGGAAGTCGACACCATATGCTGCTCAAGTTGCGGCTGAGGATGCAGGGCGTAAAGCACGTGAGCATGGTATGCAAACGCTTGAAGTAGAAGTTTCTGGTCCGGGTTCTGGTCGTGAAAGTGCTTTACGTGCCCTTCAGGCAATGGGATTTTCAATTACTTCTATTCGTGATACGACGCCTATTCCGCATAATGGTTGTCGTCCACGCAAACGCCGACGTGTCTAAATTGAAGGTTTTCTTCGTTTAAGGTATTTGTGAAGCGTTTTGTTTTACTTTTTTAGAGTCAATGCTGCTTCGTAGCGGTTTTTTTATTGGAAGTTGGTCCGTTGGTTTTTCAGAAAAATTGGCAATCTTTGATTAAACCGGAAAAACTTGACGTTGTTCCTGGTTCTGATTTGTCGTATAGTGCAACAGTTATAGCAGAACCTCTTGAGCGTGGTTTTGGTATGACTTTGGGAAATGCTTTACGGCGTGTGTTATTATCGTCTATTCAAGGAGCTGCTGTTACAGCGATTCAGATTGATGGCGTCTTGCATGAGTTTTCATCTGTTGCAGGTATGCGGGAAGACGTTACTGACATTGTTTTGAATGTTAAGCAGCTCGCCTTACGGATGCATGCTGAGGGACCAAAGCGGATGTCGTTGGTGGCCAAAGGTCCTGGTGAGGTACGTGCTAGTCAGATTCAAACGGGGCATAATATAGAAATTATTAACCCTGATTTTGTTCTCTGCACACTTGATGAAGGTGCTCAGCTGAGTATGGAGTTCATCGTTAATTTGGGTAAAGGTTATGTTCCTGCCTCAATGAATCGTCAAGAAAATGCACCACTTGGTTTGATACCGGTTGATGCGATTTATACGCCTGTAAAGCGCGTTTCTTATAAGGTTGAGCCAACACGTGTTGGGAATGTGACCGACTATGATAAATTATTGTTAACGGTTGAGACCAATGGGGTTGTAACGCCAGAAGATGCTATTGCTTTGGCAGCACATATTTTGCAAGATCAGTTTCGTTTGTTTATTAATTTTGATGAGCCAGAAGTCATTCAGGCGAGCAAAGTTGAAGATGATTTACCCTTTAATCGTAATTTATTGTGTCGGATAGATGAGCTCGAGTTGTCTGTACGAAGTGCGAACTGCCTTAAGAATGATAATATTGTTTATATTGGAGATTTAGTCCAGAAAAGTGAGCAGGAAATGCTACGCACACCGAATTTTGGTCGTAAATCTCTTAACGAGATTAAGGAAGTTTTAAGTACAATGGGCTTATCTTTGGGGATGAATATCCCAGCTTGGCCTCCTGAAAATATTGAGGATTTGCTTAAGCGGCTTGATAAGTCATTTTAATTAATTTGTTTTATTAAGGAGTTGTTTTATGCGACATCGGATCGCGGGCAGAAAACTAGGTGTTTCTTCTTCACATCGTAAGGCTATGTTTCGGAACATGGCGGTTGCATTGATTAAACACGAGCAGATTACAACAACTTTGCCAAAAGCAAAGGAATTGCGTCCTGTTGTTGAAAAACTGATTACACTTGCTAAACGGGGTGATTTACATGCACGCCGTCAAGCTTATGCTTCATTACGTGATGATACTATTCTGCATAAATTGTTTTCAACGGTTGCAGAGCGTTATAAAACTCGTCATGGTGGCTATACGCGTGTTTTACGTGCAGGGGTACGTTATGGTGATGCGGCTTCTATGGCGGTTATTGAACTTGTTGACCGTGATGTGCTGGCTAAAGGGCAAGATAGCGGACCTTCTCAGAAAAAAGAAGAAATACCTCAAGAACTCGTGGCGTAGTTTTTTAGGTATATTGTGTTTCTGTTAAAACTTCCAGAGTGGTCGGGGGATCTGCTATGAACAATAAACATGATGAAAACTATTGTTTAGAATCTGGTGTAGTGCGTTTGCAGGATGGCGCAGAGGTGTTTTTTGATAGAATAGGAAAGCAAGGATCTGTATCGCACAACAAATATTTTGCGTTTTTAGAGGCTGTTTTAGATGTGGTGATCGACCAACCTTTGTTGGCAATGGTGACTACGGTCTTGAGTGGTGTTGTTATAGGAACTTTTCTACGACGTCTTATGTAGTGCGTGACAAAGTTATTCTTTCTGATGATATTGAAAAAGCGTGTCCTGTGTTCTGGACACGCTTTTTAGTTTAAATATTGACTAAACAGGAGCTTTGTGGTAAAAGCGATTAAAAAGTGTTTTGAAGTTCTTTTATTTTTTGTCTAAATCCAAAAAGGGGAAGAACATCTCCTTTTTAGGCATTTGTAAGATATGCATTTTGGGTAAACTTGAAGCATTCCAGCCACCACCAAGAGCTTCGATGAGATTCACTGAGGCAATAAGGCGGTTTTTTTGAATTTCTAACGCTGTTTCGGTGTTGGAAAGGGCTGTAACCTCTGCAGAAATAACGGTTGTATAAATCGATGTACCGGCCATATATTGGTTGAACGCTACAACAGCTGCCTGTTTTGAGCTTTTTACAGCAATGGCTTGTCTTTGTGCTTGTTGCGCTAAAATACGGAGATTAGCAAGCTGATCTTCAACAGATTGTAAGGCACTGAGAACGGTTTGGCGATAGGCGGCTACATAGACGTTGTAGGTGGCTCTTGCTTCACGTACAGCAGCCCGACGGGCACCACCTTCAAAAAGGACCTCCGATGCTGAAGCACCGAGTGCCCAAATACGGTTAGCGAGTTGGATCAGGGTTGCGAGTGGGTCACCTCCATAGGTATAACGTGCTGTAAGCCGAATGTCGGGATAAAAGGCGGCTATGGCTGTACCAATTTGGGCGTTATACTCTGCCATACGTCGCTCTGCGGCGGCAATATCGGGTCTGCGTTGTAAAAGAGTTGCCGGAATTGAAACAGGAATAGAAGGAATTTCGTTAGGAAGACTTTTTCTGGGAATAGAGACATCTGCCGGGGGTTTACCGATAAGTGTGGCAATAGCATGCTCATATTGCGCACGGGCGGCATTGGTGGCAATGGCTTGTGCGCGTGTTTGTTCGAGTTGGGTTTGTGCTTGCAGAAGGGGGATACGCGTAATTGTTCCTGCCGCATATTGGTTTTTTGTAATTTGATAGGCGCGTTCATAAAAGGTAATATTATGAGTCAAAAGCTGATAAAGACTATCTTCATAGCGAAGGTTAAAATACGCTGTCGCAAGTTGGGCTTGATAAGAAAGCCTTGCGTTGGCAAGATCGGCTGCGCTGGCTTGTGTTTCGTCAATTTGGGCTTGAATTTGCCGACGAATACGTCCCCAGACGTCTAAATCCCATGAAGCAACAAGACCGGTACCATAGGTGTTGTAGGTTCTGGTTGTTTTATTGCTCGATAGGGCATTGTAATCAATCATCGTTCCGGAAGATCGCGATCTATTTCCCGAGCTTTGCCGGTTGAAAGAAAAATCAGCACTGAGTGTAGGGTAAAGCTGGGCACGAATAGCGTTAATCGTGGCGCGCGCATTACGGTAACGGGCGGCATATTGAACGAGATTTTGGTTATTGATTTGAACTTGTCCCTCAAGCTTGTCGAGAAAAGGATCGTGATAAATATGCCACCAAGGACCTTTAGGAAGCCCTGCCATTTGGGGGGTTGCGTATTGCCAACCGGGTGCTGGACGTAATTCTTTGAAACGTGGAGAAATAATAGCAGCGGGGCGTTTATATTTTGGACCAACCATACAACCGTTAAGCGTGAAGGGCAGTACAATGAAGGAAAAAAATAAGTATTTTTTGAAAGAACGCTTATAAAAAGATAAGAAATAAAAATTCATTGACTATGAACCAAAGAAGTACGATGCTTTTGCATTTTATGGCGGCAATAACGTTGGAGTTTATCAAAAGTTAAATACACAACTGGTGTTGTATAAAGAGTAAGTGCTTGGCTGACAACAAGTCCACCAACAATGGCAATGCCCAGAGGACGTCGTAGTTCTGCGCCATAGCCATTAGCAATAATAAGTGGGACTGCGCCGAAGGCTGCGGCAAGAGAGGTCATAATAATGGGACGAAAACGTAAAAAACACGCACGGCGAATCGCTTCTTGCGGGGGAAGTTTGTGTTCTCGTTCGGCATAGAGGGCAAAATCAACAAGCATAATAGAGTTTTTCTTTACAATGCCAATAAGCAAAATAATACCGATCATAGCGATGAGAGAAAACTCTTCATGAAAAAGTTGTAAAGCTAAAAGGGCACCAACGCCCGCAGAGGGCAGCGTTGAAAGAATCGTGAGTGGATGGATATAACTTTCATAGAGAATCCCGAGAGTGATATAAACCGCAACAATGGCAGCTAAAATAAGGAGGGGTTCGTTATTAACGGTTTTTTGGAATTGAGCCGCAGTGCCGGCAAAATGCCCATGAATATCAGAGGGCATATGAAGAGCAAATTGTTCGGCTTCAATAAGTTGAGTGGCTTCGCTGAGTGAAACACCTTGCGCTAAATTAAAAGAAAGTGTTGCGGCAATGGTACTGCCTTGATGGTTAACGGCGAGGGCAGTATGCGTTGGTTTGAGAGTGGAAACAACAGTAAGAGGTACCATAGTTTCAGGGGATGTACTCACAGCCGAACCGTTAGAGGCACCTTTTCCTCCCGCAAGGGCATTCGCAATTTGGTTGCGGAAAGAAAGGGCGTTTAACGTGCTAGCAGTAGAAGAGCTGTTATTTGTTGTATTTGTTGTCGTGTTAGAAGAGGTGTGTCGTACGCGAATAGTGTTTGATTTTGTTCCGCCATTGGCGGAGCCGCCTGCAATACTGACCCAGACTTGAGAAAGGTTGGAGGCATCGCGCCAAAGGGTAGGGTCGGCTTCCATGATAATACGGTATTGGTTGGTGTGGTTATAAATAATGGAGGCAGCACGTTGACCAAAAGCATCATAAAGTGTGTTACCTAAAAGTTGGGGGGTTATTTTTACCCGTGCTGAGGCATCGCGGTTAATAAAAGTTGTGAGAGCACTTCCTTGAGTTTGAACGTCAGACGAGAGGTCGGTTAATTCTGGGCATTTGCGCAGAGCGTCTAATAAACGAGCTTGCCATAGATAGAGTTCTGAAGCATTATCACCGATAAGCGTATATTGGTAAGCCGCGTTAGACGCCCTTGCGCCTGTGTGAACCACTCTCGGGTGATGAAGAAAAAATTGAGCCCCGACTAGAGTGCGAAGTTTTTTTGTGAGGCGTGCCATGAGCTGTTGGGGGGTGTCGTGGCGTTGGCTTTTATCGGTAAGCTGCATAAAAACCGTGGCTTGATTGGCTGTACCGTGCCCGCCAATAAACGAGGAAACACTTTGAATATCGGGGTCTTTGAGAATAATACTTTGTACTGTCTTGAGTTTTTTGACGAGTGCTGGAAAAGAAATGGTTTGATCTGCCTGTAAATGCCCTATGAGTAAGCCGGTATCTTCGGCAGGAAAAAAGCCTTTTGGCATATAGACATATAACACCCCGATAAGAACAAGGGTTAAGGGCAAACTGCATAAAACAAGCCAAGCGTGGCGGAGGGCGCAATTCAAAGATCGGGCATAGCCGTTTTGTAGGGCGTTAATAGCGCGTGTTAACCAACGGGCGAGACCATGCTCTGTGATAGAATGGGCAGGGGGGAGTAAATAGGCAGCCATCATAGGCGTTAGTGTTAGGGAGAGGGCAGCCGAAATAAGAATCGTTAAAGAAAGAACGGCGGCAAATTCATGAAACAAACGTCCGGCTAACCCGCCCATCAGTAAAATGGGTAAAAAAACGGCAATGAGTGAAATAGAAATCGAAAGAACTGTAAAAGAAACTTCTTGGCTGCCTTTTAACGCTGCTTGATAAGGGGAGAGACCTTTTTCGATGTGGCGGGCAATATTTTCGACCACAACAATGGCATCATCGACAACGAGCCCTGTTGAAATTGTTAAGGCCATAAGAGACATATTATCGAGAGAAAACCCACATAAAGCCATAAAGCCAAACGTGGCAATAATGGTTGTTGGTACAACAATGGCAGGGATAATGACCATACGCGGTGAGTGTAAAAAAGCCAAAACAACAAGAATAACTAACACGACAGAAACAAAAAGTGTTAGCTGGGTATCGGCTAATGAGGCGCGAATTGTCAGAGAACGATCAAGCCCTATATGGAGATCAACCCCTTGAGGAAGGGATTTTCGTAACATGGGTAAACGCGCGATAATTTGGTCTACCGTGTGAATAATATTTGCCCCTGCTTGGGGAAAAACAACGGCAATAACCGAGGGACGGTTATTAAAATATCCTATGTTACGAATATTTTCAACGCCATCGGATATTGTCGCAATATCAGTAAGGCGTACCGGGCGGTTATTGCGCCACGCGATCACAAGGTCGCGGTAATCTTTCGCTTTGGTAACTTGATCGTTTGTATCGAGGGTAAAACGTGTGCCGTTTTGGTCAATAACGCCTTTGGGTGTGTGGGCGTTGGCAGAGGCAAGAGCGGCGCGAATATCTTCTAACCCAATTCTATAATGAAAAAGGGGAAGGGGGTTGATTTCAACGCGAATAGCCGGTAAGGCACTGCCGCTAATTTCTACTTGTCCGACTCCTTGTACGGTTGAAAGTTGTTCTTGTAAAATATTTGTTGCGTAATCGTAAAGCTGGGGTCGTGTATGTGTGTCAGAAGTGAGGGTTAAAATAAGAATAGGTGGTCCGTTAGAGTTGGCTTTACGATAACTCGGCGATTGTCTTAAACTAGAAGGCATATCGGCACGGGCAGCTTGAATCGCGGCTTCTACATCGCGTGCCGCACCGTTAATATCGCGATCGAGATCAAATTGAAGTGTAATGCGTGTGTTATCTTGTGTGGATTGAGAGGTCATTTCCGTGACCCCTGCAATTTGACCGAGGTGTCGTTCTAGCGGGGCAGCAACGGCGCTCGCAATTTCTTCTGGGGATCCGCCCGGTTGTCGTGCCTGAACTTGTATAACGGGGTAATCAACATTGGGTAAATCAGAGATGGGTAGGCTGTTATAGCCCAGAATACCTCCGAGTAAAAGGGCGATGGTGAGTAAAATGGTCGCAACAGGGCGACGAATAAAAATATGGCTAATTGTCATATTGTCTTATGAGGTGAAGTGTTCAGAAGTTTTTTTACTGGGGTAAAAGTCGTAAAAATAGCTTACGGCAGCGTTGGCTCCAACGGTCAAGTGTTAAATAAATAACAGGTGTTGTAAAAAGCGTGAGTAATTGAGAAAGAGCTAACCCTCCGATAATAGAAAGCCCTAAAGGATAACGTAATTCAGACCCTGTGCCATTGGAAATAACAAAAGGAACAGCGCCGAGCATCGCGGCAAGGGTTGTCATTAAAATAGGGCGAAAACGTAATGTAGCGGCTTGACGGATCGCTTGTAGAGGGGGCATGTTCTGTTCACGTTCTGCCTCCAGCGCAAAATCGATCATCATAATAGCGTTTTTCTTAACAATGCCAATGAGCAGTACAATGCCGATAATACCCATAATATCAAGGCTTGTGCCTGCTATCATAAGGGCAAGTAGTGCGCCAATTCCTGCCGATGGCAGGGTTGAAAGAATCGTAATCGGATGAATAAAACTTTCATAAAGAATGCCTAAAACAATATAAACGGCAACAATCGCCGCGATAACGAGAAATAATTCGTTACCTAAAGCTCGTTCAAAAGCCGAGGCTGTACCTTGAAAAGAGGTTTGAAAAGAAGCGGGTAAGTGCATTTCTTTTTCAACTTTATGAACAGCTTGCGTGGCTTCGCCGATTGTATAGCCCGGGGCGAGGTTAAAAGAAATTGTGGTGGCGGGAAATTGGTTAAAACGTGTTCGCAAAAGGGGGGCTGTTTCTTGTGAGATAGATGTTACTGCGGTCAGGGGAATAAGCCCTGATGTGGGACGACGTTTCGGACCCGAAGTACTCGCGCCAGAATTACCACTAATTCCTGGTAAATAGAGTTGTTGAAGCGAAGATAAATGTGTTTGAAAACGTGGATCGGCTTCCATAATAACGCGGTATTGGTTTGATTGTGTATAAATGGTTGAAATTTGTCGTTGTCCAAAACTATCATAAAGTGCGTTATCAACTGTTTGTGGTGTAATGGAATAACGTGCACCAGAAGGGCGGTTAAGCGTAATCCGTGCAACGCGCCCTTGGGCTTGAAGGTCTGAAGTGACATCTGTTAAAGCTGGCTCTGCACGGAGTTTTTTCAATAGTTTGGGTACCCATTGTTTAAGGGCGTCATACTGAGGATTTTCTAAAAGTAATTGATATTGGGTTGCGGCAACTGTGGTATCAAGAGAGAGATCTTGTACAGGTTGAAGGTAGAGCGTAATGCCGGGAATATGGCTAGTATCAGATTCAATGCGGCGGATAATTTCGGGCATTGTGGCACTGCGATCCTCACGCGGTTTAAGATTGATTAAAAAACGTCCTTGGTTAATGGTAGCGTTTTGCCCATCAATACCGATAAAAGACGAGAGTGAGGCAACATCTGGGTCTTGTAAAATGACTTTGGCAAGGCGTTCTTGGTGTTGTTTCATGCTGGCAAAAGAAATGCTTTGTGTTGCGACAGAAATACCCTGAATAATGCCTGTGTCTTGCACGGGAAAAAACCCTTTAGGGATTATCCAGCCCAGCACACCTGTCAGTAAAAGGGCACTTGTAAAAACGCTCAAGGTCAACGTTTGGTGGGTTAAAACAATGCCGAGAAGTTTATCATAAGCAGTAATAAGCCGTTCTGTGGCTTTTTCAACATGGACAGACCACGTTAAAAAAAGCCTTTTTATGAGGGCTGTTTCAGAAGTATTTAGCGGTGTTTGGGCAAGTATGTCAGGAGGAATTTCGTGAGGGCGCTCTGATAAAATACGCGCGCACATCATCGGAACAAGGGTGAGAGAAACAACCGCAGAAACAACAATCGCCGTAGCAAGAGTCAACGCAAATTCATGAAACAAACGCCCCACAACATCGCGCATAAAAAGGAGGGGAATCAGCACTGCAATAAGGGAAATCGTAAGCGAAATAATAGTAAAACCAATTTCTCCCGCACCTTTAATAGAGGCTGAAAAGCGATCTTCTCCGGCTTCAATATAGCGCGAAATATTTTCAATCATAACAATGGCATCATCAACCACAAAGCCTGTGGCAATGGTGAGTGCCATGAGAGAAAGGTTGTTAAGAGAAAAATGAAGTAAATACATTACTGCGAGTGTGCCAACAATAGAAAGAGGCACAGATAAACTTGGAATAATCGTCGCTGGAATATTGCGTAAAAAAACAAAAATA
Source organism: Acetobacter sp. (assembly GCA_017413025.1). Lineage (GTDB taxonomy): Bacteria > Pseudomonadota > Alphaproteobacteria > Acetobacterales > Acetobacteraceae > Acetobacter. Next base: position 48,216 of record JAFPVE010000001.1, read on the forward strand.
ACTGCCACCACAAGTAAGAGAGATAAAAATAATTCAAATTGCACATCAGCGATCGAGGCACGGATCGTATTTGTTCTGTCGGTCAGCGGAATAATGGTAATACCTTTGGGGAGCGTTTTGCGCAGTAGGGGGAGAATGGCTTTAACACGGTCAACAACAGCAATGACATTCGCCCCTGGTTGGCGCTGAATGTTCATAATGAGGGCAGGTGTTTGATTAGCCCAAGCCGCGAGTTGTGTATTTTCTGCTCCAATAAGCACCGAGGCAACATCACGAACCCGTACAGGTCGGTTATTTTGATAGGCAATGACTTGGTTTTTTAACGTGTCGATATTGCGGATTTGTCCATTGAGTTGGATGGTTGTCGCGCGGTGAGGTCCATCAATGGTCCCTGTAGGAGAGTTCACGTTAACATTGCCAATCGTGGTTCTTAACGTATCCATATCAATACCGTAAGAGGTCAGTTTAGGGACATTAACACGCACACGGATCGCTTTTTTATTGCCTCCAGCTAAAGTGACAAGCCCAACCCCTGGAATTTGGCTGATTTTTGGAAGTACACGCGTATTAATATAATCTTCCACTTCGGGGAGAGGCATAGTGCTTGAGGTAATGCCCAAGGTCAACACAGGGGCGTCGGCTGGGTTAATTTTGGCATAAATAGGCGGGGCGGGCAGGTCGGTGGGTAAAAGAGAATTGGCTTCGTTAATTGCAGCTTGTACTTCTTGTTCTGCCACGTCCATGGACATAGAAAGGTTAAAGCGTAGCGTAATAACGGAAGCCCCGCCTGAAGAGTGCGAAACCATTTGATCTAGCCCGGGCATTTGCGCAAATTCACTTTCGAGTGGCGCTGTCACAGAGGTTTCCATGACATCAGGTCCTGCACCCGGGTAAAAAGTTTCTACTGTAATGGTGGGGTAATCAACTTGAGGGAGGGCAGAAATAGGCAAAAAATGATAAGCGAGAAGCCCCGATAAAAAAATCGCTATCATAAAAAGCGTGGTTGTAACAGGTCTATAAATAAAAAGGGTTGAGGGGTTCATAAGGTGTTACTTTATTTGGGTAAGAGATGTTCGGGCAAGGGGGAACGAAGCGTTGTCTCCTTAATTTTCTGTGTTTTGTTGTGTTTTGTGTTGGCTATCGTGTGCTTTTTTGTGGTGTGTTCTATGGTTTTTGATTTGTGTTGGCATTTCTGAAGGGATCATCACTTTTGTGCCATTACGGAGGTGGTCTGTGCCGTCGGTAACAACTTCTTCGCCCGGGGTAACGCCCGAGAGAATAACCGTGTCTGTGGCATCAGAAATCCCTGTAACAACAGGTTGCACTTTAACGGTATGGTTGGCTTGCACGACATAAACAAACGCCCCTGACGGACCGGTTTGCACCGCAACATTCGGCACAAGTAAAACGTTTTTAAGGGTTTTAAGTTTGAGATGAGCATTCACAAATTGATTAGGAAAAAGGTTTTCGTCCTGATTAGGAAAAATAGCACGCATGCGCACCGTGCCCGTGGAAGTATCAATTTCGCTATCTAAAACGCTGGTGGTGCCGTCGGCGATTTTGGCGGTATTTGTACTATTCCACGCCTCTACGGGGAGAATTTTTTTGGCATGGAGTTCGTCTAACACTTCGGGCAATTGGTTTTGTGGAATGGTAAAAATAACAGAAATAGGTTGCATTTGGGTGAGAATAGCCAACCCCCCTGATTGCCCAGCCGCAACATAATTGCCTTTATCAACGGCGCGGATCCCAATACGCCCGTCAATAGGCGCCGTAATATGGCAATAGAGGATCTGTAATTTTTCATTATCCACTAATGCTTGATCTGATTTTACCGTTCCCTCGAGTTGTTTCACCATAAAGAGTTGATCTTGGGCGGTTTTAGCATCAATACTATCTTGTTTAATCAAGCGTTGATAACGTGCGCTGTCCATCCGCGCTTGTTCGAGCTGGGCACGGTCGCGCGCAAGTTGTCCTTCATATTGTTTTAAGAGTACTTCATAGGGGCGCGGATCAATGGTGGCGAGTTCTTCCCCTTTGTGGACATGTTGCCCCTCTTTGAAGAGCACATTGAGCAAATAGCCACTAATACGTGTTTGTACAGTGACCGTTGTAATGGGGATAACCGTACCGAGTTCTGTAAGAATAACGGGCATATTACTACGGATAACCCGCTGAACCGCAACAGGTTGAATAAAGGCATGATGTTGCCGATTTTTTTTAGCTGGGGCATGTAAAAAAAACCATATACATACGATCGCAAGGAGAAACGCAATAACGCCACTGCCCAAAAGCCATTTTTGAGAATAAAAATAAGGAGACGGAGATGAAGAGTTTTTAGACAAGATTAAACAAGAGTTTTTTGTAAGAAAGTTTGAACAGGATATTTAAGTAAGGTTTTATGGGTAAAGGGTTCTCATGAAATACAACAGCCAGAACAATCGTCAAATATGTCCGAAGAATTTTATTTATTCTTAATGATTAAAGAAGTCTTATCATGAAAGTGAACAGAGGGAAGACTGTTAAGAAAAATTTAAGGGAAAAAAATATTTAACCACATTTGGATATACTTTACAATAACTATAACCTTATAACAAGGTGCTTAATTTATTGGCATTTGTTGTATGGTGTTAAATTCGGGTTAAATGCGTAGCGGGAAAAATGGTGGCATGTTTATGAGATGTCTGTTATAATTTACGTAACAGTGTCGATAAAACGCCGAGATATTGAAAGGGAAATATTATGACAAGTAATGAACACGAAAACGAACACAATAACCATGAAGAACATCACGACAGTGAGCATGAAGCCCATCAGAATGATCATCATGAGGGGCACCATGAACACCCTGAAACAGAATCTCATCATGAAGAGGGGCATCATTGTTGCGGTGGTAAAGGGCATAAGCGTAAGCAATTTGCAGACTATATCCGGCAAGATCTTGAAGATTTGTATAATGAGCACCAAGAAGGCAATTTATTAGAAAAAATACTTGCCTTTGTTCAAAGTAAGCCATTAGAAGCCGTGATTATTGTTTTTATGGTCAGTGTTACGTTAGGGTACTGTCTCTCTGGGGGACGATCGAAAGAGGGAAAAAACTGTAAAAAAATCTGCAAGCATTCGCAGAAGTAAAAAAGCTTTGCTGGACGTAAAGGTTGCACCTAGCAAAATATGTAAAAAGGGCTTCCTCCTCCTTAAAAGTTCTTCCTTTGCCGTTGAGGCGAGGGAAGGGCTTTTGGGGTTGGTGGTGTTAAGTTTAAGCGTGAATTTATTGAATTTATAAATTTATAAAAACGTTTATAAAAACTTTCTTCCCTCCTCCTATTTACAAAAAATGTGTCAAAATACCCAACACACCGCCGTTATGCCCAATTTTGTAAGAGAGCAAAGCCTTGGCGGACGAGTTGCTGGTGTAGATGAAGTCGGGCGTGGTCCGTTGGCTGGTCCTGTTGTGGCGGCAGCGGTGGTTTTTGCATTGGGGGTGCCAGCTGACCTTGTGCATGTGATTAAAGATTCTAAAAAACTCCGTCCTTCTGTGCGTGAAAGCATTGCCACACGTTTAGCTAAAGCCGCTAAAGAGGGCGAGGGGGTTGACATAGGGATAGGGGCGGCGTCGGTTTTTGAAGTGGATTTTTTTAATGTTCATCAAGCCACGCATTTAGCCATGCAGCGGGCGGTAGCACGCCTGTCCAAACCGCCCGACCATATTTTAGTAGATGGAAACACAACCCCACATTTTAACGGGCATACAAGAGAACATGTACAAGCGGTTATCGGGGGGGATCGGTTGAGCCTTTCGATTGCGGCGGCGTCTATTGTGGCAAAAGTTATGCGGGATAGAATTATGGCACGTCTTGCTATACGTTGGGCGGATTACGCGTGGCAACAAAATGCGGGCTACGGCACGGTTGCCCATAGGCAAGCCATTCAAACAAGGGGCATTTCCCCGCATCATAGAAAAACCTTTGGCACGGTGCGTGAATATTTACGGTGTGAAAATATGGATATCAACAGAGGCAATAAATGGAATTTATACGCTGCATTTCAACACCCCGCGCCAAAAGATACACCAAAAAATACATCAAAAAATAATGTAAATAATGTAAATAAAATGTAAATTGTGAATAGAACGTAAATTAAAATGTAAATAATGCAAAAAAGAACGCCAAAAAACACAGCTAAAAAAAAGCACATATCTACAGGGTCAGTAGACTCTGTAGAGTCGGTAAAGTCTGCCAACTCTACTGCGTTGCCACTGGATAAAATTTTACAAGGCGAATGTGTGGAAATGATGCGCACGATTCCCTCGGAGTCGATTCACTGTATTTTTGCCGATCCACCTTATAATTTGCAGCTACGTGGAGAATTACGCCGCCCTGATGAAAGCCTTGTCGATGGGGTTGATGATGAATGGGATAAATTTTCGGATTTTGAGGCGTATGATCGTTTTAGCTATGCGTGGCTGACAGAGGCGCGCCGTTTGTTGCATAAAGACGGGACAATTTGGGTTATTGGCTCGTATCACAATATTTTTCGTCTAGGGGTGATTTTGCAAAATTTAGGGTTTTGGATTTTGAACGATATTGTTTGGCGTAAATCCAACCCTATGCCTAATTTTCGGGGGCGTCGTTTTACCAATGCCCACGAAACGCTTATTTGGGCAGCGCGCGGGGCTGAAAGCCGTTATCGCTTTAATTATCAGGCGATGAAATCCCTCAATGACGGGCTACAAATGCGTTCGGATTGGTATTTACCCCTTTGTAATGGTAACGAACGCCTTCGTGATGAACACGGGGTTAAAATACACCCCACCCAAAAACCCGAAAGCCTATTACATCGTGTTATTTTAGCCTCAACCGCTGTTGATGATATTGTGTTAGATCCCTTTTTAGGTACAGGAACCACGGCGGTTATGGCAAAACGCTTGCGACGGCGTTTTATCGGCATTGAAAAACAGCTTGACTATGTCAAGGCGGCAACGGCACGCCTTAAGCGTGAGGCGCCATTAGCTGAAGAAGCCATACAAACCACCCAAGAAAAACGCGAAACCCCGCGCCTACCTTTTGGCAACCTTGTCGAACGTGGGGTGATTATTGCTGGCACTGTTGTTTATGATAGAGAAAGACGCGTACAAGCGACCGTTACGTCAGATGGCACACTTGTCAGTGCCGGGCAACGGGGGTCTATTCACAAAATGGGGGCTCTCTTAACGCATGTACCTACATGCAATGGGTGGACATTTTGGCATTTTGAGCGCGAGGGCACGCTTCATCAAATCGACGTATTGCGGCAAGAAACCTTAAGCGCCCTCGCGACATAACTTTCTCTCTCATAACGTCCCTTATAACCACGTGTCTATATTGTCAAAATCTTCATCGATAAACTCTTGTAAGTCAGGGTTATCGTCATCGGTTTGTTGATCGGCTTGTGGATCAGTTGATGTCGCTGCGTCATACGGGCGTTGACATTCTTTGTTATAGTCTTCTTCGCTTATGTCTGTAGAAGTTTGAGAGGAATTGATATTTTTGCGCCTTTCTGGGTGTAATTCTTGGTGTTGTTGTGGGTACGTTTCGGGTGCGTTCATACACTCCGATTCTTTTGATTCTTTTAACTCTGCTGTGTTGGTCGATTCTACTGTAGGTAGGTTCATATCTGTCATGCCTCTACGCTTATTGTAGTGTTTTTCAAGGTCTAATAACCGCAACTTTCATTATATAAAATCATCATATAAAAAGTGAATAGCGATAGTATAGTTAGAATTTTACGGCAAGTATTTAAGTTATTTGAATCCCTTAAATTTTCCCTAGTTTTTTCTGTAGAGTGAAATGATTAAGTTTTATCATGCGTGTTGAAGTCAATTTATATTATCAAAATAAAGACTTTTACACTAAAAAATGAGGTAAAAATATATAAAAACACATATTATCTTCTACAATAAGAGAGAGTATAATAAATATATATCTCTTAATTATAGGGTTAAAAAGATTGATGAAAGGGATATAAAAGAGATAAAAAGCTATAAAATAGAAAACAAAACAAAATCTTTTTTAAGAGTAAGGGGGAGATGACTATGGAAGAAGAAAAATTTTTATGGGTTTTTCTTGCTATTTGGGGGGCGTTGACATTGGTGGTGAACATTGTCTTTTGGTTCATCGAGAAAACTGTGTATTTATTGTTCTGGATGATAGCCCTAATCAAATGGGTGTTAGCATATGTACGCCAAAGGCGCGCCGCAAACCGCCACCAAACATGACCATAAAACCAACTACGACAACAAAAAAAGTGACGATATTGTCTTACGTTTATATTCCGACTTTTATATATGGTATAAATAGAGAAAATTTGGATCTAAATAAGTGAAGGCAGGAGAAGGCTTTGTACTGTCGAGGTTGTTGAGGTAAAAGGGGGTGTTTATGGGGGCTCTCAAAACTCTTAAAATCAAGCCACTAATGCGAGAGGGAAAAAGAAGTTGAGAGGGAAAAATAATGAGTAAAAAAACAAAACGTGCCGCGCGAGGGCATAGCCGGGCGAGCCGTCATGTCAACCCTTTAATTATTCTCAACAGGTGTGAACAGCTCATTAAAACGCCTTATAATCCGTATTCTTTTGCCTATTCTTTTTTAGAGGTGTACGAGATATCAAAAGCCACAATAGCCCGCCTTCAAGAAGGGACATATAACAAAACCGACCTACTGCCTGACGTTATCAGTGGAGGGGTGGCGTTATGCGTGCCGTCCGCCATTCACTTGTGCGCCCTTCCGATTGGTTCTCATCATAACCAGCTTGAGCATGTTTTTCATGCCCTCAAAGCCAGCCCTGCCACAAAGCGTGAAAAAGTGCGTTTTGTGCTTGCTACCAATGGCGTAGACATTTATGCCCAAAATTGTCACAGTGAGGAGGATCATTTTTTCTCCTTTGCTGACTTGCCCAATCAATGTGCTTTTTTCTTTCCTTTGGCGGGGATTTGTGTGCCTAAAGGGCGTAGCGGTAATCTTGCCGTTGATATAAAAGCCACTGATAAGCTCAACAAACTGTACACCCATCTTCTTGAAAAAAACACAGCGTGGAGCCAAGAAAAAGACCGCCACGCGATGAACCATTTTATAACGCGGCTTATATTTTGCTTTTTTGCCGAAAATACCCATATTTTCCCTGAAAAACTTTTTACCCAAACATTGCGAGACTTTTCGCGCCCCGATGGCAGCACGGTGCAAGAGGTTATCAGCGCGTGTTTTCGGGCAATGGACACGCCTCAAGAAAACCGCGCCATAGCCAACCTCCCCGCTTACGTGCAACAATTCCCCTATGTGAATGGCAGGCTCTTTGCCCCTTACGATGAGAGTGACGCTCCTGATACGCCTGCGACAGAGATACCCGGCACCGATATCCCCGATATCCCCGATTTTTACGCCCCTGTTTTTGATAAAGTAGCGCGCGCCCATTTGCTCACCATTGGGGAACTGAATTGGTCTGAAATTAAGCCCGATATTTTCGGCTCTATGATTCAAGCTATTGCTGAAGAAGAAGAGCGATCGTCTCTGGGCATGCATTACACATCGGTTGAAAATATTCTCAACCTTCTTAATCCCTTATTCCTTGAGTCTTTACGCACTGCCTTAAAAGACGCGGGAGAAGACAGGGGCAAACTCTCCGCCTTGCGCGAGCGTTTAAGCCGTATCCGGGTATTTGACCCAGCCTGTGGGGCGGGGAATTTTTTGGTGATTGCCTACCAACAACTCCGCGCCCTTGAATTTGAGATTAACAAAAAATTACACCAAGAAACCGCGCCTAGCAAAATCAACCTCACCAATTTTCGGGGCATAGAATTGCGAGATTTCCCCGCCCGCGTTGCCCGTATTGCCCTTGTTATTGCCGAATTTCAATGTAACACGCAATATTTGGGGGCAAAGCACGCGCGTGAAGAAATCCTCCCCCTCTCGCGCGATAATTGGGTTACCTGCGGCAACGCGCTTTTATTAAATTGGCACGATCTCTGCCCCCCTTGTGGCACAGAAACCCGCGCCACCAACACCACTTTACTCGAAGGCACACCCAAAGATCACAAAAACATTGCCTTTGCCAACACAGGGGGTGAAACCTATCTGTGTGGGAACCCGCCTTATAAGGGAACTAGAGATCAAACAGCTGACCAAAAATCAGACATGAAAATGGTTTTTGACGGCATTACCGAAGATTACAAAGCGTTTGACTATGTCTGTGGCTTTTTTTATAAAGCGGCAGAGTATTGTGCTAACACGCCCAAAGCCCGCGCGGCGTTGGTGAGCACTAATTCCCTGTGTCAAGGGCAGTCTGTGCCTTATTTCTTCCCTCTTATTTTGGGTCGTACCCCCCCCTCAAGGCGAGAAGCACCAACGCCGATACAACACACAGCACAACAAACCCGGGCACAACAAACGATGTTACAACAAACCCCGATACAGAGGAAAAGAGCCGCCTAACCCATTACCCCAATGAGGGCGCTATTGAGGGCACAACCGAGTCACCTCTCGCTATTGCTTTTGCCTATACCTCCTTTAAGTGGCGGAATTTAGCGCGCGATAATGCCGGGGTGAGCTGTGTCATTGTGGGGCTTGCCCGCAGTGTGGACATGGCAACCCCGCCCGTGCTCTATACAGCACCTCCTCCCAACGCTGCCACACCTGCTTCACCCGCGCCTTTTGTCGCCAAAGAAGTCCCCCAAATTTCGCCTTATTTAACGGCACAACCCGCGCACACAGCCCCTCTTTTTGTAGAAAAAAGCACAAAGCCTCTTTGTGATTTACCTAAAATGATACGAGGAAACGCAGCAGTAGACGATGGGCATTTGTTGCTTGAGTCTTACGAAGCGCGTTGTGTGCCGCCAGAAGTCAAGCCTTATCTTCGTCCTTGTATAAGCGCGAAGGATTTTTTTAACGGCAAACGCCGTGCGTGTTTATGGATCACCGACGATCACGCCGAACAAGCTGCCTCAATTCCCTTTATTGCCGAGCGGTTAGAACGCGTGCGGACTTCTCGCCTTAAAAGTAAAAAAGCTGTAACACGTGCAGAGGCTAAAACCCCATGGCGTTTTTCTGGAATCCGTCTTCCTTCTTCTTCATGTCAAAGTATTTTTTTTATTGGGCAAACCAATTCAGAAGCGCGTCCATATATCTTAACGGGACTAGTGTCACTAAATACAATTGTTTTAGACCCATGCTTCGCCTTCTACGACGCTCCTCTATGGGTGGGGGCACTTATTATGTCACGCCTGCACCGCGTGTGGATTGAAAGCGTCTGCGGGAAGCTCGAAAACAGTCTGCGCTATTCCAATACGTTGGGGTGGAATACCTTCCCTGTGCCGGCACTTGATAACACTGCCAAAGCCACGCTCACCCGGCTGACAGAAAATATTTTCCTCACGCAAGAGGCACATTTTCCCAAAACCCTCGCGCAACTCTATAAGCCCGACACCATACCTAAAGATCTCCGTGCGCTGCATCAAGAGAACGATGCTTTTTTAGAAAAGCTCTATCAAACCACGTTTGCCCTAACGGAGGCGGATTTTGCCGATGATGAAGCCTGCCGCAACACGCTTTTAACGCTCTACGCCCAAAAAAAAGCAAACCCCGAAAACCCGCTTTTTTTATAACTCCCTTTTTGTTTTTGTGAGGATCCCCGTTGATGTCTTCCCTTTCTTCCCTTTCTTCGTGCTCTTCTGGCGCTTCTGGTTCTTCTGTGTCTTTTGAGACCGCGCCGCCGTCGGTTACAGCAACATCGGTGCGGTTAGCGCAATCGGGGCGATCGGTGGCGGTGCATGACATGGGCATGCGCGATATGCAAAAACGCGCCTATGACAAACGTAATGAGCAATATTTACTCATTAAATCACCCCCCGCTTCGGGCAAAAGCCGCGCACTGATGTTTCTAGCTTTGGATAAATTGCACCATCAAGGGGTCAAAAAAGCCCTTATCGCTGTGCCTGAAAAATCTATAGGCGCGAGTTTTCATGATGAACCCTTAAGCCAATTCGGTTTTTTTGCCGATTGGAAGTCACCCCTCAATGGAATCTATGCGATGCCCCCGGTGGAGATGAAAACGGAGAGGAAAACGATGAGGAAGAAAGTGAGGAAAACGCCGATGAGATCTGTAGCCCTCAAAACCGCCTCAACAACAAACACAACAGCAAATTAGACAGCACCAAGAACAAAGTTGCCGCAGTTGAGGCGTTTTTGAAAAGTGAAGAGCGCGTTTTAATTTGCACCCATGCCACGTTTCGTTTTGCAGTCGATGCGTTAGGCGTTGCGGCTTTTGATGATTGCCTCATTGCGATTGATGAATTTCATCACGTGAGTGCCAACCCCGATAACAGACTCGGCAGCCAGCTTAAAGCCTTTATAGATCGGGACAAAGTGCACATAATTGCTATGACAGGTTCTTATTTCCGTGGTGATGCCGAGCCAGTGCTTCTTCCTGAAGACGAATCCAAATTTACCCCCGTTGTCTATACCTATTATGAACAGCTCAACGGTTATCAACACCTGAAACAGCTCGATATTGGCTATTTTTTTTATGACGGCATTTATCTCGATGATATGGAGAAAGTGCTTAATCCAAACCTTAAAACCATTGTGCATATCCCACATGTTAATTCGCGCGAAAGTACACATGGCGGTAAAAAAGAGGAAGTCAATGCCATTATAGGGCTATTAGGCACATGGAAAGGCATAGACGAACAAACAGGCTTTCACTGCGTTCAAACCCCAGATGGGCGCGTTTTGAAAGTGGCGGATTTAGTTGATGATAGCCCCGTTCGTTATTCTAAAGTGCTCGTGGCTTTGAAAGACCCCACGCAAAAAAACAACCGCGATCATGTCGATATCATTATCGCACTCGGCATGGCAAAAGAGGGGTTTGATTGGATTTGGTGTGAACACGCGCTGACAGTGGGCTATCGGGCAAGTTTAACCGAAGTCATTCAAATTATTGGGCGCACCACGCGCGATGCACCAGGTAAAACCCACGCGGCGTTTACCAACCTCATTGCCAAGCCCGATGCTGAACAAGATGCCGTCACCAATGCCGTGAATGATACATTAAAAGCTATTGCGGCAAGCCTGCTGATGGAGCAAGTTTTAGCCCCAAAAATGACGTTTACCGCCAAAAACGCCGAAAGCAAACCTATTGAAGGATTTGATTACGGACCCAACGGCTATAACCCTAACGCGACCAATGTGGGTTTTTGTGAAGAACGGGGCGAAATGCACATTGAAATAAAAAAATTAACCGAACCCCTTACCGACGAAGCGCGCCGCGTGTGTCAAGAAGATATGCACGAGGTTTTAGCCAAATGTTTACAAGACCCAGTCATGTTAAGAAAAGGGTTGTTTGAACAAAACTTGATGCCGGCAGAGATTACTATTGATCGCGCGGGTAAAATTGTCAAAGAAGCCTACCCCCACTTAGGTGAGCAAGATCGCAACGCGATTACCGACTGCGCTATTGCAGCGATGGTGTGTATGAGAAAGGGCAAAGAAGAACTAAAGAAAAGAGAAGCCGAAAAAGACTCCGAAAAAGAAGGCGATCTTTTGGGCAATACGGCTATGGTTGATGGCGTGCGCCGTTATGCCCTCAATGTGCGTGAGCTTGATGTTGACCTTATTCACCAAGTTAACCCCTTTGGCGGGGCTTATGCCATTTTAGCCAAATCTGTCGATGGTGATTTTTTGAAACAAATGCAAGAAGTCATCGCAAAGCAAAAAAATCCAGTCGATTTTTCACCTGAAGAGGCAAAAAAATGGGCAGAGGTTGCCAAACAGTTTAAGGAAAAACATGGGAGATTTCCTGAATCCACAGCGCAAGACTTTCACGAAAAATATGCCGCTTTAGGGGCTAAAGCTTTTCTTGAATATCATAAAGAGGGGTGTTACACACAAAACGATAAAAACGAGACAACATAACAAGAGGTAACAGAACGAGATAAAAGACTATAGAGATAAAAGACTATAGAAAAGACTATTGTGCATACACGAGTAAAAAATGACACACACGCCTCAACACGCCCCTATAAACGATTCTAAAAACGATTTAAAAAACGCCAGCGATGCCGATTCGCTTGCCGCAGCTCTTGAAGGTTTTTCGCTTAACGAGGAAAAACAAAAAAACGCCCCTCATCCAGAAGAAGAGCGCGTAAGGGTAGGGTTTGAGGATATTATCACGTTTTATGAAGAAAAGGGGCACCTGCCCCTTAATGAGGCAACCCGCCCGATTGGGGAACGGCTGCAAGCGGTGCGCTTGGAAATTTTGCGTAAAGCAGAACACTGGCGCACGCTTTTAGAAAAAGAAAACGCCGATATTTACGGGCTTTTACAGGCTGACGGACACCAAAAACCACCCCCACCGAAAAAACTGCCGCCTTTTGGTAATGACGCCGAAAAACAACACGCTTACCAAGACGCCTACCAAAATGTAGGGCAAGAATACAGCAAAGGCTACGTGAAAGGGCAGGGTTCACTATGTTTTTAGGCGATGACAAAAACGCAGAATTTGATGCCGATGCCCTCGCTGCAACTCTTGCAGAAATGGAAAATCCCTTAACGCGGCTTGTGCATGTCAAACCCCAAGCTGAAATCAGAAGGGCTGAAATAAAAAATGCTGCTGAAGAGATTGCACAACGCACCCCTTGCCGTGATTTTGCTCAATTCAAACCCCTTTTTGACGCGGTCAAACGTGAGTTGACAAATGGCAGGCGCCAAATTCGCTCGATTAGTGAACGTTATAAAGGCGATATTCGTGTAGGCAATTTCTTTATTTTAGGGGGACAAATCCTCTACATTGCGTATATTGACAACAAAGCCTATAAACCAGAAGAAAAAGGCTTAAACGCTCGCATGCGCGTAATTTATGCGAACGCCACAGAAAGTAATCTTTTGCTCGATTCTCTCCGCCGTGCGTTGGATAAAGATAAAACGAGTGCGGTGATTACAAACCCCGACGCAGGTTCTCTTTTTTCTGATGTTGTCAAAGAAGGCGATCAGGCAACTGGCACACTTTACGTGTTGAGAAGCCTTTCTGACACCCCTATATTCAACAACACCGCGACCTGATCCACAAAATCGGCATAACCGGAAACGATGTGCAAAAACGCCTTGCTAACGCACCAAAAGAAGCAACTTTTTTATGTGCCGAGGTGGAAATTGTGCAAAAATATACGCTTTATAATATCAATGGAATACGTATGGAAAATTTTATCCATAAATTTTTAGCCCCCGCTCAATTGCAAATAACGATAAAAGATCGATTTGGTAACCCCTTTACCCCGCGTGAGTGGTTTATGGTGCCGCTTTTCGTGATTGATGAGATCGTCGAACGGCTTAAAAATAACACCCTTGAAGAGTATCATTACGACCCCCAAAAAGCCGCGTTAGTTCGGCGGTAGTTACAGTACAACGTGCTACCAGATTCTTAAAAATCATTAAGATCTTCAAGATCATTCAAAAAAGTCAGGTTCAGATTTTTTGAGGCATGCTTTTGCTTATAAAGCATTACAGTAAGTATTGCAGGGGGTCGTAAAAAATAACGCCTCAAGAGTTTTGAGAATTTTGAAAAACTTCTTGTTCTTTATTGTAAACTTCTAAGCGTTTTGCATCATTTCTTATACGTTTTCTGTTGGATGTTGCTCCATGTGTTGTTTAGAGGGTTCCTTACTCTTATGCGGGGTATTGCTGTCAGAATGTTCTTTATTTGGATCAAGTTCGTATATAATCTCTTTCTCTTCTTGTAATGTCTTTGCTGCCTCTTGAGTAAGAAGTCTCATGCTTAATTCTTTTTTTAGTGCTTGCTCGTGCCATGCTTCCTGTGAGTCTTGAAAATACAGAACACACTGTAATGAAAAATTCTGATCTGTTCCAGAGAGAAGCTTAAGCTCTCCTCCTCGATAAATCCATTGCTCCTGCTTTTCTGTTTCTTTAATGCTATCTAAAATTATCTTTTGGAAACCGTCTACTAATGTATCAAGATCTTTTTCTTTATTAGAAAAAGTGAAAAAACGTTTGAAGCATATAGATAAGAATTGTATTATTTTCTCTGAAGGTGTCATTTCTTATTAAACCTCTTTATGATTAAGTAAAAACAAGTAGGATAACTGATGATCAGGTGTACCATTATCGACAGACTTGTCGTGGACAGCCTGACCAATACCCGCAAAAAGCATCAATAGTGCTATTGGTACCAATAGAAATCGTATCCAAAATCCGCTAATACAAACCAGAGTGATAAAATATAGACCAAATGCACCTAGTTCAAAAAGATTTAAGTCATGCCAGTGACTATCAATTATGGGAAAAACCATTAAACATAGGAAAAAATGTAGCCAAAGCCGCTTTTTTTCTTTTTCTATTCTAATGTCTAGCTCTCTTTCTTTAGCATCTACTTTTTCTGTTTTAGCATTTAGTTCTTCTACCATTTTTTGGATAAGATTTGGAGGAACTTGGGACATTGATATAGTCCTCCTTATTGTTTCTTCTGTCATTTGTGTTTATGCCTTTTATTTATGAGATTTCAAGATTCAATTCATCCTCTAGGTTTTCCGTAATATCAGCTTGTCCTTTGTTGTTTTCTATCTTTTTAAGAATACGTGAAGGAACCTCTTTAGCATTTACTTTCCGTTTTGTTGTTTCTTCAATCCATTCTCCTTTTTCTTGGTAGTAAAGCTTGTGAGCAATTTGAATCATTCCATCGACAAGCTTATCCCCCAGAACAACTGCACCGTGCGGAATGTAATTTCTTATCTGTTTCCAAATTTTTTCTATTTTCTGAACAAGATCATAAAGCCACTCTTTAACCTGATCCCAGTACAAAATAGCACCAACAATTGCTGTTCCAACCCCTGCACCCAAGAGTAGTTTTCCTATCAATAATCCTGTCAAAATTACCATAATAGTCTTCTTTCTTTACAGATTTTCTCTTATTTTTCTGTTTGATGTTGTTCCATATGTTGCTCAGAAGGTTCTTCACACTCGTGTTTAGCCATTTGTTCTTTGGCATAATCTTCAGAGACAACTCTTTTTTCAACGGTTACCTCACCTTGTTCTTTTTTATTGGCGCGTTTGCTGGCTAAAATGCCTTCTATCGCTTCTTCCACATCTTGTTGCGATACCTCAGTGGCTTGCGCCCGAGCCGCCTTAAACGCCGCTTTTAATACAGCCGTTGAGATCTCGCTGCCAGAAACGCCGTCAAACTCTTCGGCGAGTTTGTCAACGTCAATCGTATTGGGCATCTTTTGCGGAATATACTGCCGCCACAATCGACGACGGCAGTCAAGATCTGGTAAATCAAAACGGACATGGTGCGAGATCCGTCGCATAAAAGCAGGGTCAAAATTCTCAATAAAATTTGTGGCAAAAACAATAAAATCCTGATAGTCGTTTAAGAGCATGAGCATGACCGATCGCGTTTGATTAACACTCGTATCTGTTGCGTTTGACATATTGGTCACACGGCGGCTTAAAATCGCATCGGCTTCATCAAAGAATATAATGCTTTGGGCTTCTTTAGCGGCTTCGAAGGCTTTGCGAATGTTTTTTGGTGTTTCGCCTACATATTTCGATTCGATATCGGCGTAGTTGACAATGAGAATTTTACGGTTGAGATAGTGCGCCACCGCATGGGCAGCCATGGTTTTACCGGTGCCCGGCTCACCATAAAAGTTAATGCCCATTCGTCTTGAATAATGATGTGTTTTGCCAAGCCCCCACCGATCAAAAACAATCTCACTATTTTGGGTATAATGCACAACGTCAAGAATTTGTTCTTTCACATGGGCAGGTAAAACAAGGTCATCAAGGGTATATTTAGGATCCTCTGCAGTAAATTCAATCTCTTTTTTCTTTTCTTTTTCTTGATTGTTTTGTTGACTTTCTTGCGTTGTCGCAGTGTTGGAGTCTTCTTTAGGTCGTCTTTTTATTGTTATTCCTGTTGTTTCTTTATGTGAATTAATCATACTGAATATAACCTACATCGATATAACCATGTAAAAAAAACTTTCACTCACTCTACCCCCCCCCACAAAAAGTCAAGTAAAAAATTTTTTATTATTTTTATAAAAAAATCAGGATTTGATAGAGGCGCCTTTTTTTTGGTTTTTGGTTTTCTTTTCTGAGGGGGGGGGAGGGGAGATTTTGCTGGTTGTTTATAGATGTATAGATTTATATGTGCGGTTTTAGTGTCTCTTAAGTATTTTTAAGTATCTCTTTCTAGCCACCATGCTCCACACAGTAAAGCGAGTGCAAGGCTAAGGGGCAACCATGCCGGTAAAAGAGGGGTTGCGGTATCTTGCGTTAAAATACGCGTTTCTCTTTGTGGAAAAGCCAGCCAATTTTTCCCATACAAAAGGGAGCCATGTGCCTCTAATATGCGGGGGGCGTGGAAATTTTTAAGCGAGCCTAACCAAAAAATGCCACCGCCTGTTTTTTTCACAAGGGGGGAGAGTTTTTCGGCTGTGGCGCGTAAGTCGAAAAATTCGGGCGTATCATTTTGGGTTGAGGCGGTGTAAATGGTGTGCAGATCATCTGAAATTTGCCAAATCCCGTAAGCTGAAGCAGGGAAAGAGGCTTGTTGTATGCCTTGTTGGTCTTTTTGTAGGGGGCGTGTTAAGCGCACGCGAAAAGGGTTTCCATAAGGCGGGGTGACGGTCACAAAACTTTGTGTTGCTGATGAAAGCGTATGGCGTGTTATCAAAAGCGTATTGTCGGTAATATGTGCTGAAAGACGTTCTTCTTCGAGTGAGGGTTCTTTCATGAGCCAATGGGCAAGGCGTCTTAAAAGTTCGGCATATGGACCGCCTCCCCCCTCCCCGCGTGACCATAGCCAAATTTGATCCGATAAAAGCATAGCAACGCGTCCTTTGCCTACACGATCGAGAATCAGTAAAGGCGTATCTTTCGGACCTGTCATGAGCACTTCTCCATGCACATGGTTGGGTTGTAACGCCCGATACCACGGACCCCAAAGAGGAACAGGAGTGTTTTTATGAGAAAGAGAAGAGAAAGAAAACGATTCAGGAAGAAGAGAGGTTACAGGGTGTTTTTGACCTATGGCTGTGAGCTGTGGGCGAAAGGGGCGATTGACTATCATGTGTTTATTTTCTAAAACATGAGCCGGTAAAATTTCGTTAAGAGGGGTGTTTTGCAAAGAGTTAGAACCTGCAAATTCAGGACCTGCGATGAGCAATAAGCCACCCCCATTGCGAACAAATTGGGCGATATTTTCAAAATAGCTTTCAGGGAAAAGAAATTGATTTTGAAAACCGTCGAGAATAATTAAATTAAATTGGTTGATTTTTTGTTCAAAAAGTTCACGCGCAGGGAAAGCAATTAACGCTAGATCAGAAAGGGGGGTGCCGTCGTCTTTTTCAGGAGGGCGAAGAATGGTGCAATGGACAAGATCAACTGCTGGGTCGGCTTTAAGGAATCGGCGTAAACTCCGCTCTTCCTGATTAGGAGATCCCGAAATAAGTAAAACGCGTAACCGATCGCGAATGCCCATAATAGGGATAATGACCTGATTGTTTTGTGTCGATACTTCTCCTTGAAGGGGAGAAACAGAAAGAGCTATAAAATTTTGCCCGGGGTGTGTAATAGGAAGATGAATTTCTTGACTCTGACCTGTATGTATAGGGAATGTGAGAGGGTCTGCCCCATTAAGGCGTAGTGTTAAGGTGACAGGCGTTTCTTTTTGTAAAGAGCCCTGATCCTCAACACGAATGCGTATGAAGGCTGTTTTTCCAACAAGGGCGTAGGGAGGGGCTTGTAAAACAGAAAGACGTCGATCTATTTCCTCGTGGGATGCCGTTAATAAAACATATAAAGGTAAAAAGAAAGGCTGACCATACCGATTCGAGGCGATGATTTGAGGAGGTATTTGTTGGGGGACAGACAGGGGGGTATCGTTATTTTCACCGTCGGTAATCATGATAACGCCTGCCAAATGGCCGGGCGGGATATCCGCACTTGCTTGCTGAAGGGCACTAAAAAGGCGTGTTCCCTCATGCCCATTATCGTTAATAACCACGGTGTGTAAAATGAGGTGAGGGGGGTGATTGTTTTCTAAAAAGTGGAGAGCTTTTTGTGCGAGTGCAGTGCGTTCGCCGAAATGCATCGAGGGGGAGTTGTCGACCAAAATAAGGGCTGTTGGGGGTAAGGTGCGCCAGGTTTTGTGCGTTTGTTGTGGGTTGGCTAACCATAATAAAATAACAGTAAAAGCCCCTAAACGGCATAAAGTTGTCCATTTGTTGCTATAGACGAGAGAGATACCGCTCACAGCTATAGCAAGACTTGCAAGAAGGATAAAAAGCCATAAAGGGATAAGAGGGGTAAAAGTTATAGAGGTAAAGGGCATTATTTTAATGTTATTTTAATGTTGGATTTTTAGGTGAATTAGGGGTGATCTTCTAACCGTTTTAATAAGGCGGGAATATGAATTTGATCGGTCTTATAACTGCCGGTTAAGGCATAAAGTACAACATTTAAGCCAAAACGATAGGCTTGTTGGCGTTGTTTTGCCCCACCCGGAATAACGGCATAAGGCATGTTGCCATTGGCATCAATCGCCCAAGCATGTGCCCAATCGGCAAAACCAATAATAATGGGGCTAATATCGTCATTGTCTGACTCTTTCACGCGTGAGATCCAAACGGGTAAATGGGCATATCGCCCGGGAAAATCACGCAAAAGGTAAAATGTATGCGCGAGTAAATTATGCTTAGTGATCGGCATTAAAGGGGGAATGCGTAAACCGGCAAGCGAATGGCGAAGAATATCAAAAACGCCGTTCTGATCATCACTGCCGACCGTGCCGCTTTGTGTGTCAATCCATAAAACGCCTCCATGTGCCATAAATTGATTTAAGGCATCGATAGCCGCAGGGCTTAAATGTGTTTCAGAGGGTATTGGCCAATAAATGAGAGGGTAATATCTTAAATCATCTATGCCAGGACGTACAGCGTCGGGGGCGCCCAAAACAACCGAAGTTTTGGCATTAACAAAATCTGAAAGTCCCTTTAACCCTTCGCGAGAAACCGTATCAATGGCTTGATTGCCCGTGACAACATAGGCAAGGCGTGTTTCAAGCGCGGCTTGTGGAGATGTTTGGGGGAGGACAAAGGCTTGTTGCGGGAAAGATGTCAAAGATACCGGTGGCGTAATGAGGTTTTTGCTAGAGGAAACAGCTGGTGTCGTTAACGTCGTTAAAGAAGAGGGGGGGGGGGGCACATGGGGTGTTGGTACTGTTGCCAATGGAATCGTTACGTGTGGAATCGTTGCCTGTGGCACAAGGGCTTTTGGTACAAGGGCTTTAGGAACAGTCGGTGAGGGTACAGTGGCTTGAGAAACATAGGGGATAATTTGCCCAGTGTTGAGGGAAGGGGCGTTGAGGGAAGGGGCGTTGAGGGAAGGGGTGCGTGCTTCTTCCCGTTCTTGTGTTGCTTTTTGGGCGCGTTCTTGAGGCGTGATAGGGGCGTGTTCCCATTGGGGAATCCACATCTGGGCTTGTGCCGGCGTTATAGCGCCTATTGTTCCTCCTATACTGATAAGACCCCATAAAAAAAGGAAGAGGAGTTTTTTTTGCGTTTGTTGTGTAAATGTAATGAAGCCGGCGCGCATAAGGGATATAACAAGACTGTCTAAAAACAAAAGAGTCATGGCAAAAACGATACAAAAAAGACCAAGCGGTTGATCGAGGTGATGCTCGGCGGGGTCGGTGCGTATGCCACATAACATTTCGGGTTTTAAGGTGTCAAAAGCATTTGTCGTATTGAGTGCCCTTCGATGGCTTTTATCTCCGTACAAACCAGGGGGGTGTTTG
Source organism: Acetobacter sp. (assembly GCA_017413025.1). Classification (GTDB taxonomy): domain Bacteria; phylum Pseudomonadota; class Alphaproteobacteria; order Acetobacterales; family Acetobacteraceae; genus Acetobacter. Next base: position 68,052 of record JAFPVE010000001.1, read on the forward strand.
AGTGATACAAGGGTATGGGCAAAATCATGGCTTTTAATTCCACGTGCAAAAGAAGGTGGTGTTCCTAAGATCCCTTCTCCATTAAGGGTAAGAAAAGGGGAAAGAAGAGCGGTACCGGTAGGGATATAAACGCCGTTTGCCTGTTCAATAAGCCTTTGCAACATAGAAACAAACAAGCCAGAGAGCGGCAGACTAGACCAATCCGCTGTGCTACTGACATGAAAAAGAATAATTTCTCCTTTTCCTAAAGAGGTATAGGTGACCAAAGGCGTGCCATCGGCTAAACGTGCCCAAACATGTTTTGATAAATGAAGCGTAGGCTTTGCCAGCACTTGTTGCGTAATGGTAACATCTGAAGGGATGGTTAACCCGTAAAAAGGAGAAGTAACCTTAAAAGGAGAAAGTTTTTGCGGGGTGTCCCATGTCATCGTGCCGTTGAGTTGGCGCATTCCTTCCAAAAGAGGAACAGGGAGTAGTGTTTTGGAAGGGAAGTCTGTATTGGAAGAATCTGCATAATTTTGATGGTTGGCAAGAAGTGGTCCTGCAAAACGAATGAGTGTGCCTCCTTGTTGAACCCAATCGCGTACCCTATTGAAGGTCTTTTCCTCTAACAAGGATCCGTCAGGTGCAATGAGAACAGAGAGGGGCTGTGTTAGCAGTTGTTGGGCGGATCCTTCACGGAGAAGGGGGAAAGGAGCGAGGGCTCGGCGTAAATAAAAATCACGCCCTAAAAAAGGCGTATTGCCAGAAACAGTTGATAACAAACCTACAGGGTGTACCATCTGACGGCTGTCACGTAAAAATATAGCAGAAGCACCCATAGCACCTTGGACATGTAATGAGGTGATACGGTTGCATAGTTCAAAAGGGAGATTTGTCGTGATATTGGCAGAAGTGGCATGATCTGGTAAAAAAACAGGTATAACAGCGAGCAAACTGCCATCGCGCGTGTAAGCTTTTATGAGCACATGGCGTGGATTTTTGGTAGGTAGCCCTAATAAACGAGCAAGGGTTTTTATATTGGAGGAGGGTGTATGGGTGTGTGAAGTGCTTAAAGGTGCAGCAAGGGCAAAAATAGTTTGGGAAGGAAAACGAATATCTTGTACAGAACCTAAAGCTTGTAGTGCTGTGCGAAAAGAAGCATCGTCATGCGTTGCAACACCATCGGCAATATAAAAAATAGCGGCATAAGGCTTTTTTTGCTTTTGGGATAAGGCTTTAAGGAGGTGTGCCGTGGCGGCACGATGAGGGAACCACGGTTCAGGGTGAAGGGTTGTTAAGAGGGGTTGAATTGTTGCCGCAGGGAGAGGGGAGGGGGGCTTTATAGGCTTTTCTTCAAGGAGTGTATCTTCAAGGGTTGTAGGGGTTGTATGGATGAGAAGAACGGGATCGTGGGCTTTGGCGGCTTGGGCAACAATGGCGCGTGCTACTTCTAAACGATCTGCCCAATGATCCGCGCTGAAGAGACTATTATCAATGACCAATAAAACAGGACCTGTTGAAGGTAAGGGAGAAGTGCGGTGAACTAAATAAGGGTTTGCAAACCCTACAATAAGAAAAAACAGAACGGCACAGCGTAAGAGAAGAAGCCAGAATGATGAGTGGGCAGTCTCGTGGTGACGAGTTTGTAAAGGGGGCAAAACGGCGACAGGGGGAAACACATGCACCCGTGCACGGGGTGGGATAACCTGCAAAAGCCACCAAATAATGGGTAAAATAAAAAGGGCAAGTAAAAGTGTCGGAAATTGAAAAAACAAATGCATATTAACTTTATAAGTTAAATGAAATGAGACATAAGTAAATTAAACACGAGAAAGAAATAAAAAAATCATGTGGAGGTGCGACGTTTAGTGACGTTTCAAAAGGGCATGAAGGGCAAGAAGAGAATGGAGGGGAGGCGTATCGCTGCGGTGTTGAATAAGCGTATGCCCGTAATGCGTGCTGAGTGAAGCCAAGCGATCATAACGTGTTGCCATAAAGTGAGCATAATTGGGGCGTACGTCTTGCGCACGTGAAAGTTCAAGGGGTGTTTCGCCTTCTGTTCCTGTTAAAAGAACGCGTCCATGATAGGGAAAATCAATTTCTGCAGGGTCTACGATATAAATCAATGACGCCCGCACAGCTCGGCAAGAAATTTGATGAAGGCAAGCAGAAAATTGATCTTCTGAATAGAGAAAATCGCTCGCAATGAGAACATGTCCATAACGGGGGATATAATCCGCTATGGGTAACGCAGGGCAAGAGGCCTCTGCTGCGTTGGCGATCTGTAATAATCCTATAGCGAGTCGTTCTAAAGGCGGACCACGATCGGGAAGCACAATAGGATGCGACGGGGCAATAAGGGAAATATGCTCACCAGAACGGAGTAATAAAGCCGCTATCGTTAAAAGAATAAGCAACGCACTCTCAACCTTAAAAGGGTAGGCGGTATCAGAGCGCCATCGCATAGAGGCAGAAAAGTCACACCAAAGGGCAATAGTGCGGGCAGATTCGGCTTCTCGTTCACGCACTTGGGTATGAAAGCTACGGGCAGATTGTCGCCAATCGATAGAAGTAATTGGCTCTCCTGGTTGTGCTGGTCGATATTGCCAAAAAGTTTCACCCGATCCCGCGCGGCGGAGACGGTGTTGTCCATAAGAAAAATGAGTCGCCACTCTTTTTGCCTGTAAAAGAAGTCGTGGCATACGTTGGGCGAGGGTTGCTGCCGTTGTTGTTAAGGATAAGGCTTCCTCCAGAGGCAACGTTTTCTGGCTATTGGACAGACG
>JAFPVE010000021.1 GCA_017413025.1 Acetobacter sp.
ATCACCATCACCATCACCATCATGATCATCATCACCATCATCATGACGATCATCATTAAAGTTGATATTATTTCTTAAATTTTGTGTTTTTATAAAGGCAGGTGTTACAAACGCTTGCCTTTTTCGTCTTACGCTTTGATCGTGTGCTGTGATCCTATGCTTTTCTTAAAATTCCTATAAGTAAGCAAGTAATTTTTTATTTTCCCTTATTTTTCTTTATTACTTCATGTATAATTTAAGAAACCATGTAGTCCGTTAAGGTGGTTAATATTCAGTGATCACTCTTATGGGCTTAAAAGTTTTCCTTGTGTGTTATGTATAGGTGTCACGTCGTCACTTCGATAAAGTATGAGCAATACAAATACTAAGGAATTCTCGCGATGTATATTCTCAACTCGTTTCTGGCGGAGAGAGAGGGATTCGAACCCTCGGTACGCTATCAACGCACACACGCTTTCCAAGCGTGCGCCTTAAGCCGCTCGGCCATCTCTCCTTATTTACCGTTTCGCAAATCATTTTATTTTATATACTCTGATGACGTCAATAAAATTTACATTCATAAACATAACGTAAAACAGGTATTAAACAATCAAGCCCCTTGCTGTCTTAACAAAGCACTCTATCAAGTCGGCACTTTTCATACCGGGTGCCTTCTCTACCCCTGATGACACATCCACCGCTTTTGCCCCTGTTTGCCTTATAGCTTGTGCCACATTTTGCGGCGTTAATCCACCGGCAAGCATCCACGGAAAAAACGGGTGCCAGTTTGCCAATAACGACCATTCCATAGTATGACCATTTCCCCCCGGGCGTATTGCTTTGGCAGGGGGTTTAGGCTCTATCACAACACGTTCTATTTTTTCTTGCTGTAACATTAAATGCGGTAAATCTGAAAATTGGCTTATAGGTAAAGACAGCCACACAGGCAAACGAAAACGCTGAGCAAAAAAAGTGGCTTTTTGACGATCGGTATATAATTGTAACACATCAAGGTTAACATGGCGTAAAACATGCGAAATTTGATCAACATCAGGGTCTACAAACAATCCCACACGCTTTGGTCCACCTTTTATAGAAAGTGAAAGGGCTGCTGCCTGTTCTGGTGTGATAAAACGCGGGGAATGCTTAAAAAACACAAAACCGACCCAATCCACCTCACAGCGCACGCAAGCTTCAAAACTTTCTTGATCTGTTATGCCACAAATTTTAATTTGAACCACCTCACCTCGCTCCTTGAGCTTGTTATCATCTCTTCCACCCACATTTCATGAACACATTTGCTTCATGCTTACTGACCATAAAAAAACCTTGACAATTCATTAAAAACATTACATCACAACTCATCTCCTAGAAGGAGAATAAGCCCTGTAAGTTCGCTTTTTGCATTTATGGAGCTTATTCTTTAGAGTCCGTTTTTATTTTTACGATGTACCCTTCTTACGATGTATCCCTCTTACAAAGATAATTCAGAAATAATGGCTAACGTCGCCGATCTTTTCTCGGTAGCTTGTGTAATAGGGCGCCCCACCACAACCCAGTCGGCACCAGCTTGGTGCGCTTGGGCGGGAGTCATAAAACGTTTTTGATCATCGTTGACAATGGTTTTGTGTTGAATGTCTGGGTGATTTTCTGCTCTCATACTTGGTCTGATTCCGGGTGCAACAAGAACGGGACTTTGCCCGAATTGATCGCGTAGTATTTTTAACTCCCTTGCTGAACAGACAAGCCCATCACATCCTGCACGCAATGCTAGCGCGCCTAATGTCAGCACTTGGGCTTGCACATCTTTTTCGACCCCCGTTTCAGCCAGCGCTTTTTCATCAAGGCTTGTCAGCACTGTTACCCCTAATAACAAAGGTCTTTTCTCGGAAGGAAAAGAAAGATCACACGCGTGACGTGCTGCCTCGATCATGGCAGATCCGCCACTGGCATGAATCGTTAACATACGCGGCTGGACGAAAGACAATGCCCGTATCGCGGCTGCCACTGTATTGGGAATATCATGCAACTTGAGATCTAAAAAAAGAGGAACACGCTGCCCTATTTCTGCCACAGCCGAAAACCCTGCAGCATAGGTAAATTCAAGCCCTAGTTTGACCATACCGACAAGATCACCCACTTCGTCAATCCATTGATGGGCTTGTTGCCGGCTTTGTGTATCAAGGGCAACGATAAGTCCTGTTGGTTTATGCTGATACGGCATATTTTTTGTCTTAACCTCTCTATTATTTATTAGTTCATTGGATTAGTTCATTAGTTCAAAAGCATTAGAGTTCTTTTAGAAAACCTTAAAACAACACTAGAAAAAATTTTCAATGTTTCTTAAAATTGAGATCGTTCCATTATTCTGATTAATTATTTTTTATAACATCCTATCCAGTCTTAACATTAAAACTTTTGAACAGGAGGATCGTAAAAAGATAAAAATAAAGGAATTATTTTCTCGTACTTCTTTACTTTTCATGTCATGTTGAGAGTTTTTCAATCGAGTTCTAAAGGGTTTTGATATTTAAAACAGATTTCATCTTAAAACAAAATCGCCCTCATAAACGATGCTTGTAAACCATGTTAACGCCTCCATTTCCCCCTCTTGTTCTTACGCAAGGTGATCCCTCAAGCATAGCCCCAGAGATTACCGTGAAAGCATGGCAAAATTTACACCATAGCGGACCTGTTTTTGTTTGGATTGGTGATCCGACTTTACTCGCCTCTTCTATCCCTATTCAGCTTGTAGAGACCATTGAAGAAGGAAAGAGAATTTTTACACAGGCTTTGCCTGTACTCCCCATTTCTCTCATGGCACCGGCTATTGCCGGACAACCTTGTGTAGACAACGCTGCCTGTGTTCTGGAAAGTATCTACCTTGCGACAACCCTCACACTGAACGGGCACGCCTGCGCTATGGTGACAAATCCTATTAGTAAAGATATTTTACACCGTGCAGGGTTTCAGCACCCCGGACACACTTCTTATCTGGCAGAACTTTGCCATGTGCCCGGGCAAGAGGTGATGATGTTGGTTAGCTCTTTTTTACATCCCCCTTTACGAGTTGTCCCCCTTACAGAGCATGTTTCTCTCCGTAAAGCCATTGATCAGATCACACCAGAGTTGATTATTTTGAAAGCGCGCGCTGTTATCCACGGACTTATACGTGATTTTGGACTTTCCCATACGCCACGCCTCGCTATCGCTGCCCTTAATCCCCATGCTGGAGAAAATGGGCTTATGGGAGACGAAGAACAAACTATTATAAGCCCGGCTATAGAAAGATTGCGTTCTGAAGGTTTTATTATTTCTGATCCCCTTCCTGCCGATACCCTCTTTACGCAAGAAGCCCGACAATTATACGATGTTGTTTTGTGCATGTACCATGACCAAGCCCTTATTCCGATCAAAACGCTCGATATGGCACACAGTGTTAATGTCACCCTCGGATTGCCTATTATCCGCACCTCCCCTGACCATGGCACGGCTTTTTCTCTAGCAAGAGAAAGTGCAAAAAAAAATGTCGGACAAAGTCAAGCCGATTCTCGTAGTCTTGAAGCTGCTCTTCATCTTGCCGCACAGCTGAGCTGCCACAAAGCTACTTCCACTCGTTACTACTCTTCTCTGAAATCTTAAAAAGAAATCCTCCTAAAAAATTCCTTAAAAGCTAATCCAAAAATATCAGAAAGTCTTTATCTTTTATGTCTCTTTTTGTTCATACACCCCCTCCTACTCCACAACACACTCTACGGCTTGGCGTAAATATTGACCACGTTGCGACCCTCCGCAATGCCAGAGGGGGGAATTATCCTGACCCAGTTGCTATTGCTTTATGCGCTCTTGAAGCCGGTGCTGATAGCATCACTGCCCATTTACGCGAAGACCGTCGTCATATTCGCGATGACGATATGCGCCGGCTACGCCATGAACTCGCTGCACTCTCTGCTCCACTCAATATGGAAATGGCGGCAACACCGGAAATGCAAAAAATAGCCCTTTCCCTTGCCCCGCATGCGTGTTGCCTTGTGCCAGAACGGCGAGAAGAGCTAACAACAGAAGGCGGACTTAATGTCGCCGATCATCTTGATGTTTTAACACCTTATGTAAAAACCCTTGTCCAAAGCGGGATTCGTGTTTCTCTTTTTATTGACCCCGTTCCCCAACATATTTTTGCTGCAGCACAAACAGGTGCCCCCGTTGTTGAACTGCACACGGGCACTTACGTTACCCGTTATTTAGCCGGGGATATTACGTACTTAGAAGAACTTGAACGCCTTCAACAAGCGGCTTATCAAGCAAGTTCTCTTGGATTAGAAGTTCATGCCGGGCATGGACTGACCTTTGAGACCGTTACCCCTATCGCTCGTATTTCTCAAATTCGAGAACTGAATATTGGTCATTTTTTAATAAGCCAAGCAATAACGGATGGGCTTATGACTGTTGTTCGTACCATGAAGCGCTGCATGACAGAAGGGAGACAACAAAGAATTACAGAAGCCCAGTCCGTAAAAGTCCTCCCCGCTTAATTCTTTTTATGCCTTTATTCGATTATTCGATGCCTTCATTCACTTAATCTTATGTCCACGACTTCTATGCCCCACTCTTCTCAAAAACACTCTTCAGAAGAAGAAACTCTTCCTTTTATATCGCCAAAACTCTTGCTTACTTTAGTTGTCGGTATGGGAATCCTTATTATTCTCGGTATTGCGGTTTTGATAGGTATTATTATACACCGTCTCAATACGCCCCACAGCCCTAATCATACGGTTTTATCTTCCTTTGCTTCTCATTCGTGTTTTCCTGAAGCCTATCAAAGACACACGCCACCGCCGATTTTACTTACACTTACAAAAGAAGAGCATATTGCCCATATTACACCTGTGGGAACGTGTGTACTCGCTTTGCATATTATCGATCATCATAATGAAAAAATCTTTTTATGGGATATTCCTCACAGACGTATTATAATAGGGGCTACGCTTTCTGTTATACCTTCTGTTACCCATTATCAGGCGCCAACTCCGAACTCATCACTTACGCCAATTCTTACACCACCATTAAAATTAAGTGTTAGGAAAACTCATGATTAAACCTTTCAAAGTGCTTCTCGTTACAAGTCTTACATTTTCTTTTCTTACTATTTTTTCTCTCTCGCCTAAAGCTGCCACAAAAGACCCAGCAAATCCCTCCCAAAAAGCCAACTCTGTTATCAAAATCATAACGACTGATGGCAGTGATAAACAGGCTTCAACGCCTTTTGCCCGTAAAATGATTAAAATCCTTGAATCACGCTTTACAGGGCAACGTCTCGTTTTTCGTAACCTTAAATTACATACCTCACCTAATGGCAAACAAAGCTTTTGTGGTGAAATGAGTATTAGCCTATCAAATCCGCCCGATGAAGATAGTTTTATTCCTTTTGGTGTCAAAGAGGGAGAAGACAGTCCTGTTGTTTATGATCCAGAAGATATTCCAGAATCTTTAGACCTCCGGCAAGAAGATAAATATATTAATCGGGGTGCTGACTTAGAAGAACTTGAGGAAATGGGTTGCGTTCCAGAAGGTACCTATCGTCATTACAGCGATAAACTTACCGAGATTATCCAACGCCGTAAAGCGAGCATGATGCGTTAGAACGCTCAAAATCTTGAAGGTTTTACAAAAATCTTTATAGCAAAAAGCGTTTTTTTTACTTTTTTTTACAGTATTTTTTTAGTATAGTTTTAACTCTAAAAAAGTATTTGTAATATTATTATCGCGTGTTACAATATTGCGCACGCGTAAAGATAACGATAAACAATAATATAAGGCGTTTTGTTATGAAATCACTTCATTGGCTTTTACTGATCCCGTTTATTGCTCTTTTATGGGTTCCGTTTTACAACCGGGTAACCCCATATTTGTGGGGTATCCCTTTTTTCTATTGGTATCAATTTATATGGATTCCCATAACCTCAATTATTATTTGGGTTGTTTGGAAAAAAGGGGCATAAAATGACTAACCATTCTGATTTTTGGGCTTCTTTTGTTTTTATTGTCTTTTTTGCTCTCACAATTCTCATTGGCTCTTCTATTCAACAAATTCGTGCTCTTTTGGGAAACCGTGTTGCAACAAATAATTCCCTTGAAGAATGGAGTCTTGGTGGACGACATTTTGGTCCTTGGATTACATGGTTTCTTATTGGGGGTGATTTTTATACCGCTTACACAGTTATTGCCCTGCCGGCTCTTGTCTATGCTAAAGGGGCATTTGGCTTTTTTGCCATGCCTTATACTATTATTGTTTATCCTTTTATTTTCTTCGTTATGCCTAAATTATGGCAAATAGCTCGCGATAACGGCTATTCTACAGCGGCTGATATTGTCCGCGCCCGTTTTAACAGCCGATCTTTAGAGATTATTGTCGCTATTACAGGAATTGCTGCCGTTATCCCCTACATGGCGCTCCAACTTGTTGGTATTCGCGATGTGGTTGAAACGCTAGGGCTTCCTGCTGAAGCTTCGCTTATTATTGCCTTTCTTGCACTGGCTGCTTATACATGGTTAGGTGGGCTCCATGCCCCTGCACTTACAGCTTTTATTAAAGATGTGATGATTTACATCACCGTTCTTGTCGCTGTTACCCTTATTCCGCTTCATATTCCTGGCGGTTATACTGCTCTTTTTCCGAGCACGGCTAATACCCATACAGTTCTTAAAACTGGTCAAGCGCTACCTTTTGCTACCCTTGCGCTTTCTTCAGCTTTAGCAGCCTTTTTATATCCGCATACGTTCACAGGAGTTTTAGCTTCTCGGTCTGCCGACACTATCCGGCAAAATGCGGTTTTTCTCCCTATTTATACAATCCTTTTAGGGCTTATTTCTATGTTAGGATTTATGGCGCATGCTGTAGGAATTAATACCCCAAAACATGGCCTCATTGTTCCACTCTTGTTCTTGAAGGTATTCCCCTCTTGGTTTGCAGGGTTTTGTCTTGCCTCTATTGCTATTGGTGCACTTATTCCTGCTGCTGTTATGGCTATTGGCGCAGCTAATCTCGTCACGCAAAATATCCTTCCTCCCATAAAAAATCAAGCTAATATGATTCGCACAACGAAACTGGCTGCCTTTTTAACAAAACTAGGAGCTTTGTTGTGCATTCTTTGCTTAACAACCAAATTTGCCCTTAATTTTCAGCTTTTAGGATGTGTCGTTATTTTACAAACTTTTCCAGCTGTTATTATGGGGTTGATGCATCTACGTCTTTCAAAAGAGGCTATTCTTTCTGGGTGGGTTATTGGCAGTGTCATTGGCGTAGGACTTACGCTTGCAGATGGCTTAAAACCTTTTCATTTTCTCCATCTCGGTATTATATCAGGCAATATTTCAACAGCGCTGTTTTCTATGGTGCTGAACTGTATCATTGTATTGCTTATTTCGTGGATCCGCCCCGGACATTTACCGGAAAATAAAAATCCTCATCCTCACATCCAAGAAGAAACGACTTCTTTCCCACTTGCCGAGCCTTATATGTAACTTATAAAAAGGCGTTATAAGTATTAGAGTTGTCAAAAAAGAGGGAGCGTTTTTTTAACGCTCCTCTCTTTTAAAAAAATCCTTCAACCAAATGATAGCTTTAGGCACATTACGCGTGTTACTAAAGCCTCTTCAAAAAGTTTTCTTCTTTTTCTCTCTTTCTTGGAAAACCTGATTTTACTTTATGACATGTAACTCGCTATGGAGTACAACAGAAAAGTTTCTATAAAGTCGCGTTTTTACGAAAATCGTATTTTACGCCGTTTTGTTACGTTCTCTGTTTCAACGAACAGACCTACACTTCACAGATTTCAACGCACAGCACATAGCGTATCTAAAATTAAAAACACTTCTACTTTTCTAAAACTCTTCTAAAAAAAGACTCTCCTCCTCCCCTTTTCCAATCTGATCTTAATAACAGATCTTTTAGAAATCAGAAGGTAATGACTATACGGTAATGACGACGAGAAGGAAGCGTACCATATCAAAGATTGATATGCTCCCCATGTAAGGCAGTATCGAGCCCTTCCAACTCTTGATCGGGCGTGACACGTAACCCTATACATTTATCTACTATTTTAAGGATCACAAAACTTATAGAAGAACACCACAACATAACCACCAGGACAGTCTCTATCTGAACAATCACTTGGTGTATAGAAGGAACAATACCCGTTGGGTTTGTACTACTTGCAGAAAGAGGACCATAGGCAAAAACACCTGTTAAAATAGCCCCGACAATGCCAGCAACACCATGTACCCCAAACGCATCAAGACTATCATCATAACCAAAAAAATGTTTAAGCCCAGTTACCCCCCAATAAGAAGCACTACCAGCACATAACCCTATGACTAACGCCCCGCCAGGTAAAACAAACCCCGATGCCGGTGTACCGGCAACAAGCCCGCCGACCGCCCCAGAAATAACCCCTAATACTGTCGGTTTGCCACGATGTATCCACTCAACCACCATCCAAGAAATTCCAGCCCCTGCCGCCGCCATTTGTGTTGCAACCATCGCCATGCAGGCACGCCCATCCGCCCCAAACGCTGAACCTGCATTAAAACCAAACCATCCAAACCAAAGTAACGCAGCCCCTATAACAGCATAAGTCAAATTAAAAGGAGGAAAACCCTCATACCCATAACCACGACGAGGTCCCAAAACCAGTGCACATATCAGTCCCGCTACACCTGCGTTAATATGCACGACTGTCCCCCCTGCAAAATCTGCTGCACCGAGGTTTGCCAACCAGCCCGAAGGACCCCAGACCCAATGCGCAATAGGAGCATAGACCAGCAAAGACCACAGAATAGAAAACACACACATAGCATTAAATTTCATGCGATCGGCATAGCTCCCTGCTATGATCACGGGTGCAATAATAGCAAATGTCATTTGAAAGAGCATGAAAATACTCTCAGGCACCGTAAAAGTTATACCCGTTGAAGAAGACTCTTTCATTATAAAAGGTACATCTACACCGTTTTTAATATGTGCCCCAATACCGTGCAACATGAAACGTGAAAGCCCCCCAATCCAAGGCGTACCAGCCGTAAAAGCAAGGGAGTAACCAGCGATCATCCAAACAACAGAAATAATACAGCACAAAGAAAATGCTTGCATAAGCGTGGCAAGAACGTTCTTTTTACGAACCATACCCGCATAAAAAAGCCCCAACCCCGGAATGGTCATTAACAATACAAGCGCTGTACTAACAAGCATCCATGCTGTGTCAGCTCTGTTAATCATCAAAGTGCTATGCACAAAATAACATACCCTTAATTGATTACGTATTTTTATACTTACGCCAACCCCTTTGATTGACTGTTATGCTCTTATTTTAAGTAGACAATATTCATTCTCTATACGTTCTATATACCAGAAAAAACTCACTAGATTCAAGAGCAGACAAACATTGACTATCGATGAAAACAATATTAGAATGTTTAACGTTGTGCTATTGGCATAATGTAGAGTGTCTTCGTCTGATACGAAATCCAGACCCGGTGGCGTGCAAACCATTCGGCACCTAACAACATGTCAGCCGTATCTTGCAAAGAGGCCACTGTAAGCGTTGGATGCGGTTCTATTTCTTGTCCAATTTGAAAAAAATGAAATTGATGCCAATGATACGGTCGTTTATGGGCATCAACCCCTTGTGTTACACCGCCTTTATCGGCAGAAAGTGCCTGTGTAGAAACACCTATACGCAGAGTTGCTTTTTTAGAAAGTACACGTGATCTCGCCCCTGTATCAAGCAAAGCCAGCAGAGAGTGCCCATCAAGAATAACTTTAACAAAAGCCCGATGTTGCGCGGTAATCGTAAGAGGTACAGCACGATAAATATAGCGCCACCCCACAGGGGCTGCGTGCTCCCTTTTGCAATTAGAATGCATATGCCATAACGCCATGGTTTGCTCTGAAACATCAAGTTCAACATCGTAACGTGAAAGGAGATCTCCGCCAATAAGCCCTGCAACACGTGGTGTTAACACCACAGGCAAAGACGCAACCGGCATAGAAAGAGGTCCGAATTGCGCAAACCCAATACGTAATGACATCACACGTACGTTAGGGGCGATGTTCCCTATTCCCCCTGTACCACGCACGACTGTCCAACGCGACGTTTCACGAGTCGTTTCAAAAAGGAGGCTTGCTATTGGAGACAGTAAACTCCCCTCAGCTCCTGTATCCAGAATCATATGAGTGTCATAACCATTGATCTCGACCGGAACAACGAGAAAGCCATTTTCATCTTGTAAAGACACGCGTGCTACAAGACTATAACATGACGCTTCATGACCTATTTTTTGAGAAGAAGCGTGGAGAGAATATACCAGAAAAAATCCGCTATCAAATAACAAAAAAACGAGTAACAATGCGACAAGCTTCAACAAAAAACACCTTACCCTCGCTACCTTAAAGCAATACCAGAGTAATTGCACTCTTATTTTTCCTATTGAGCATAGTTTGATTTTCCTTCTTACCCTTTCGTTTGCCATTTTCATACATATACATAACCATTTATTTCTCTTCCCTTATATTCTTCCTAAGAGAATACATATGCTTTTTTTATAGATTTTTCTATTTGATGTTAAATTTTTTGATATTCATGTGATATTAAATATTAAAATACATAATTGAATAGACTTTCTCTCTCTATATATACTTTTAAGACTCTTATATGCTTTCTGATCCTGTAAGCTCTTATCCCCTGTTATTAATAAAAAAACCAATAAGCCATGCCCATATTTCTTAAACGAGTTTTTTTAGCGTTCTATATATACTCTAATATTATAACGTATAAGGTTACTTAATGAACACCGTTTCTTCCAACACGCAAGGTCTTACACCTTCCCTGAGGCAAGCTAAACGTTTAGTTATTAAAATAGGAAGTGCCTTGCTTGTTGACCCTGAACAAGCTATGCCTCGCCATACGTGGCTAAGAAGTGTTGCGGAAGATATTGCTCTTCTTCGCAGACAAGGCACGGCTGTTACGGTTGTTTCTTCGGGAGCTATTGCCCTTGCCCGCCATCGTCTTGGTTTTACAGGCAGCACTTTACGCCTCGCAGAAAAACAAGCCGCAGCCGCTGTTGGGCAAATTTGTCTTGCACAAACATGGAGTGATGCCCTTTCAGCACAAAATCTTACAGCAGCACAATTACTACTTACATTAGAAGTTACAGAAGACCGCCGTCGTTATCTTAATGCCCGCGCAACGCTGAATACATTACTTGAACTTGGTTGTGTGCCTGTTATTAACGAAAACGATACGATTACAACCGAAGGTGTTCGTGTTGGTGACAATGACCGCCTTGCTGCCCGCGTTGCCCAAATTATAGACGCTGATCAGCTCGTTTTATTATCAGATATTGATGGTTTATATACAGCAGATCCACGTAGCAATCCAGAAGCACATCATTTACCCATTATTAAAACACTCACTCACGATATAAAAGCCATGGGTGGAGACCCGCCACCCGGATATTCCACAGGAGGTATGCGTACAAAACTCATTGCTGCAGGCATTGCCACACGGTCTGGCTGTGCTATGGCTATTGCCGACGGACAAAAACAGCATCCCCTTAAAGCTATTATGGAAGGGACACGTTGCTCGTGGTTTTTACCACATACCCAAACACTCACCGCACGCAAACAATGGATCGCAGGCAGTTTAAGTACTTCTGGGAAAATCATTATTAACCATTGCGCTGCCCAAGCACTTCGACATGGTCGTTCACTTTTACCTATTGGGGTTCTTGCCGTAGAAGGACATTTTTCTCAAGGTGACCTTGTTGAAATCATTGAAAAAGACGGCGACACACTTGCCCATGGTTTAGTAGCACATGACGCCTACGACGCGCGCCTTATTGCAGGGCATCATTCCGCAGAAATAACGCATATTCTTGGCAGACCAGGACGTGACGAAATCGTTCATCGTAATGATCTTGCCATGTTATAACTTCAACTGATTCACAAACACTAACCCTTTACGTAATACAATCCCTGTTAAGGGTTATCTATCCTATGCACTTCCATGCAGTGTCTTATAATGAACACAACAATATATATGTTCTATATTCTTTGACCTTTTATTAGGAGAAAAACCCAGTTTGAAAAGCGAAAGACAGATGTATACATATACATCTATACGTATAAATTTAATTATATTTAACTAAGAGCTATTTTCTCTAGGAACGGCGAGGCCATGTTAAGACAGGTTCAGTACGCCCTAAATTTAAATCTTGCCTGTCAACAGGATAGCGTTTAATGTTTGGTCTTGGTCGCGGATTAGCATGGTAACCCGATGAGAAGTCCGGTTTATAGGGCGGCAAATTGATATCCGGCGGATTTTGTCCGATAAATATTTCCTCCTCTGTTTCTTGCGTCTCTTGACTTTTTATTCTTTGATCTCCTAAATGTTTTGGTAAACCTTCATGCCACGGCAAACGATGAGAAGAAACGTCTTCATTAAGAGATGACTTAATAGAAGGAGACACTTCAACCTGTCGCGCTTCATATGCATCAGAAACACGAAGTGCATGAAGATCTGGTAAAACAGTAGGTAGTTCTTGCTCCCTACTATCAAGTCCACTTTGATCTTGCTTGAACGTAGGTTGATCCTCTCTCTCTATGGATTTTACCAGTTGCCCTGTTTGTGGATAAGCTATTTGAGTATAGGTCTGAGCGGTCTGTGGATCAGGTGTTTGTGTGTTTCTTGTTAGATTATCTCTGGTTAAAGAATTGATCTGAGATGGTGTATAAGGCTGTTTTACTGTTTGAATTTCTTCCACCGTAATTTTCTGGGAAACGTTTCTACGAGAAACATTTTTCTCGGAAACACTTCTCTGGGTAACATTCTGAAAGGGAACTTCTCGAGAAACAGTTTCTTCAGATTGTTTGCTTTGTTGTCGTCTCCCTCTCTCTTGATTTTGACTTTCTTGATTTTGCACCCGACTAACGGCAAGTCTTATCATTTCCTGCAGTTCTTCAATTTGTATAGAGAGTTCAGCAATCCTCCCTTTAACACCAAAAACTGCAAACGGCATCATCATAAACGCCAAAACAAAAACAAACCCAACAGCCAAAACAACAAGCTGCCCCCATAATGGTAACCACTCAAGAAAAGAGGAAAACATAAGAAAACACCCTTTTTCTCAGACTAGATCACTCTCTTTACATGCCTAATGCGCGACGATAAAGGTCTAATAGCGTTTCTTGTTCTTCCACTTCTGCAGGTTCTTGCTTACGCAAGCGAAGAATCTGGCGAATAACTTTAACATCAAAGCCTGCAGATTTTGCCTCTAAAAAGATGTCTTTAATATCACTTGCCAATTCTCTACGCTCTTCCTCAATGTGCTCGACCCTTTCAACAATACTGCGCAATCTCTCCGCAGAAATTCCACCAACAGACACTACTTCTTCTTTCGATAATTGTTCAGATTTCATGACTATACCCCTCACTTATCCCTTCTTTACTCTTAATCCTTCTCTACTGCTCCATGGTTTGATCGATTTTGCGGCTTACTGTATTTTCTTTTCTGGTTAAATCTTTTTAGTTTTTACGCCCATATTACATTTTTTACATTTCTTTTTTTTACATTTCTTCTTTCCCTTATTTATTTGTATCATACTTCTTTATACCATACCACTTACAGCCTTTCTCTCAAGGTCACACCATTACCTAGTATAGCGTATTACAATTCTCCTCATAGTCAAGAGACAGAATATTAAGACTATGAATTTATCATGACTTTCCCATCTCCTCCCCCTTTAGATTCCAGACCAAAAAAGCTTTCTCACCAAAGCACTTTACGACAACAGTTTCTTCGGCATATTTTTCGACGTTTTGTGCTTGTGCTTCCAATTTGTGCGTTGATGATTATCCTCGCGCAAAATGATATCATAGAGACTCTTATTGACCATTATACTTTTAACAAGCCTCAAAGTTGGTTCGATAACCCTACCCTTATACGCCATTTACGACTGCTTATCACACATAACGGTATGACCTCTAATAAACCTAAATGCCTTTTATTTATCATTCATGGCGATGACCCAATTACAGCCACACGCATTGATGTTCTCGAAAAACAATCTCCTCCCTGTTCTCACAATGCCCGTGATCCTCACCCTTCACTTCTTTCCCCTTTACCGCACCATTTATTTACGTTGCGGATAAACCGCCTTCAACAAAGCATTGAAACAGACCAAAACTCCATAGGAAATTTTCATCCCATTTTCTACCATTCTTCTTCGTAACTCTTTAACTTTTCAACGTCACTTGACTATTATCCAAATATTATACATTTTCATATTTTCCGACAGAACAGCTTGACCTTTTCTTTAGTCTGTTAAAGTATATTTTTGCTAGATGGTCAGACGATCGCTGTTATTGCAAAATAATAGAGGAAAGTCCGGGCTCCACGGGAGAACAGTGCCAGCTAACAGCTGGCAGGGGAAACCCTAGGGATAGTACCACAGAAAATAAACCGCCTTTCTAGCGCGTAATTGCAACAGCAACACGCACTAAAGGTAAGGGTGAAACGGGGCGGTAAAAGCGCACCGCTCTTTTGGTAACAAAAGAGGCACGGAAAACCCCACTGGGAGCAAGACCGAATAGGAACGATAGAGGGTATCATCTCCCTCAAGGATTCTCCCGTCCTACTGTTCGGGTTGGTCGCGCGAGACATATTGCAAAATATGTCCTAGAGGAATGATCGTCCTGACTTTTAAGATCAGACAGAACCCGGCTTATAGACCATCTAGCCATTCATATCCCTGATTGTATTCAACTGTATCTGATATAACTAAACACATAATTAAAGATGAAAAGTGTTTAAGATACCAAAACATTTATGACACCACTTGTCATAGTTTCTGGTAGGGAATTACAGAAATTATAGTGCATCTTTTCCTATCTCAAAATTCACTATTCAAATCCGCTGTATGCTATTTACGATTCTCTTTTCCTCGTTTTAGGATAGAATAGAGTGAAATAATGACGTAAAAAACTGATAAATCGACCAATTTTTATATGTTTTAATATTCCCAATTAATTTTAGTTTAGTATGTACTCTACCTCACCTCACTTTCGGGTTTTTGTTTTTCACCATCACACATTTATACGCATTTATGTAATAGGTTACATTTCTTTGTCGCCCGCTATTTACCACTATGCCTGATCTTTTCTCTCATACACCCGTAGTTTTATCCGAAATGCTTGACTATCTCCAGCCCGAAGATGGAGAGACTATTTTAGATTGCACTTTTGGCGGAGGTGGATATACACAAGCTATTTTAACGCGTGCTCACTGTTTTGTTTGGGCGATAGATCGTGATCCAGATGCTATAACACGTGGTCTAACTTTTGCTAAAAACCTTCAACAAAAAGAAGGAGAGAGACGACTACATATGCTTTACGGCTGCTTTAGCACCTTACAGACGCTAATACAATCGGCTTATGCTCCTCCCTTGTTTGATGGAATCGTTATGGATTTGGGTATTTCTTCATTTCAGATCGACGATCCACAAAGAGGATTCTCTTTCAAACATGATGGACCTTTAGACATGCGTATGGACAAGAATGGACTTACGGCAGAGGATTTGATTAATACCGCTCACGAAAAAGATCTTGCGGATATTTTATATTACTATGGTGAAGAACGATATGCACGCCGAATTGCCCGCGCAATTGTCACTGAGAGAGTAAAAACCCCTTTTAGAACCACTTTTCAACTTGCTGATCTTGTACGCCGGATTGTTCCGCGTAATTCGTCTATACTCGATACAGCAACACGTACATTTCAAGGAATACGTATTGCTGTTAATGATGAACTCGGTGAAATAGAACGTGGTTTAGAACAAGCCTTAAATCATCTTGCGCCTTCTGGACGATTAGTTGTTGTTTCATTTCATTCTTTAGAAGATCGAATTGTTAAACGTGTTATGGCACAAGCCACAAAAAAAACGCAAAACTCTCTTAGCTTATATACTCTGTCTAAAGCTAATCCGTTACAATTACAAAGTTCCTATTCCGACTCGTTTATACTCCTTACCTCTAAAGTAATCCGCCCCTGTAAAAGCGAACGTGTTAAAAACCCTCGTGCACGAAGCGCACGCTTGCGTGCTTTAGTAAAAGGTTGTATAAGTTATGACTCGATAACACACAATAAGACTCTATAAGACGTGCTTTTATGATTATTCGCCCGTTTACATGTTTCTGTGCTGCTTTGGCTATGGCTTCTGGTTTTTTTCTTTATACGAAAAAACACCAAACAGCTCTTCTAGACCAAGAAATTGCTGGTATTATTCACCAAACGAAGGATTTACAGGCTGAAACCAGTACTCTCCGCACAGAATGGACACTGGAAAACCAACCCGACCGCCTTGAACAACTTGCCTATCGCTATGCACCTTATCTGCATGTCATGAACCCCTCACAATTTGTGCGTCTTACCGATTTAGAAGAACATTTACCCAATCCAAAAGGCTTTACGATACAGCATAAAAAACCTCAAGACTCTACATCACTTCCTGCTTTAAATCACCAGTATCTGCCTCATGAGAGACCTGAAACACGTAACATGCTGATTGCTACGAATGGTGCTGCAAATCACCTTTTAACACCAATAGTAGTGCCCCCAATCTCATCAAAAGATAAAGAAATAACGCCTATTCTTGTTTCAACAGAAACATCTCATACAATCCCTATAAAAACACATAATTATCGCATATTTCGTCCTCATCAAGGCAACCTGTTTCATCATATCATAGCGACAACGCAAAATGCTGCCTCCTCGTTGGCAACAACCCTTACGTTTTCTTCATCACACACTATAATACATCGCTTCTCTGACTCTCGTACTCCCGACTTTAAAACAATGGGTATGTCATCAATAGATACGCATCACTCCCCTACACACCAAGCTAACCATATTATAGTAGCTGAGGGAATACCTAAACCCATCAACCATTCGCTCCCTATAACAGCGGCAACGTGGCATTTCGTACGAAAACGAAAAGTTGTCGATCAACTCCAGACAGAATCCCATACTGCTTTTTTTAGAGGTTCGATTTTCGACCATGAAACGAGAGTTCTTCCTCCGCCTGTACCGGTTATGAGATGACAGCCTCTTGATTAAAGAGGTTTTTACCTAATTATGCACCGACCATCGCCTCATTCTTCAGAGACACGTGTTTCTGATGATGTAAAAAATAAGCACCGCATTCGTGCCCACAGAGAGCAAATGCATATGCGACTGATATGTGTTGTAGCTGCGTTTTTCCTATTGTTTTTCATAATTTTTATTAAATTAATTTATGCTACTGTTTTATGTCCGATGAAGCCGGAAAAGAATTTTTTAGCACATCAAGTATTAGAAATTCCCAAAATTACTCCCACAACAACCATGGCAAGTAATTTATCTCTGCTTCAAACACATCGTGCAAGTATTGTTGATCGTAATGGACAAATTCTTGCTTTGTCTGTTCCGGTAACACAAGTCTACGCTAACCCCCAAGAACTGATTAACCCTGTTGACATTGCCTATCAGTTAAAATCTGTTCTTCCTCAGTTAAATGTAACACAAACCATACGACGCCTTTCAGAACACAAAAAATTTGTTTATATTGCGCGTAATATTTCCCAAAAACAAGAACTTGCTATCAATAATCTTGGTATTCCTGGTATTTATTTCAAACCTGGAGAACATAGACTTTACCCTATGGATCGCACAGCTGCACAAGTTATTGGTGCGGTTGATATCGATGGTCATGGTATCGCGGGAATTGAAAAATATTTTGATAAACAGTTGCAATCTGACCATATTCCATTACGACTTTCCATTGATATTCGTGTGCAATCTGCTGTTAGAGAAGAGTTAGCCCGTGAGATGGAAACTTCTCACGCCATTGGCGCATGTAGTATTGTCATGGATGTTCACACAGGAGAGATCATCGCTATGGTCAGTCTCCCAGATTATGATGCAAATCAATTTTTTAACGCCACAAATAGCGAGCGTTTTAACCGAGCTATTAGCGGTGTTTATGAGCCCGGATCAGTACTCAAACTCCAAACCGCCGCTATGGGATTAGAAACAGGAACTGTCCATATTTGGGATCGTTTTTCTTCTGCCCCTATTCATATTGGACGATTTACTATTCAAGATATGAAACAAGACCATTTTGCCCCATGGCTTACATTACCGGAAGTCATAGCGTTTTCCTCAAATCCAGGGGCAGCCCATATTGCCCTTGATGTTGGCAGTCGTGAACAAATTCAGTGGTTACACTCTATGGGATTCTTTTCAAGACCCCCTATTGAACTTCCAGGAAGTGCACGACCTCTTATTCCCCATCATTGGGGGCTAACCACAACAATGGTTGTAGGATTTGGTCATGGTATTGCCGTCTCACCCCTTTCTATTGTACGAGGAACAGCCGCAACAATTAACGGCGGTATTCTCGTTACACCCACCCTTATTGACAGGACATCTCCTGCTCTTCAAAAAATCCCTTCTAACTTACAGTCAGATTCACAATCTGTCCCATCAAACGTTTCTTCCGTTACACATCTCTCTTCCACTCTACCAAAAGAAATAATGTTACACACAACACTCACAACAGGACAGCGTGTTTTATCAGAAAATGTTTCGAATCTTTTACGTCGTATATTACGATTAGATGTTACGCATGGCACAGGAAAAAAAGCGGAAGTTCCAGGATATTTTGTTGGTGGAAAAACAGGCACTGCTGAAAAGGTTAATCAAAAAATTTATCTGAAAAAAGACGATATTGCTAGCTTTGTAGCTGTGTTTCCTATGAACGCACCACGTTATGTTGTCTACGTCATGTTCGATGACCCTACCTCTACAACACAGGCACCAACAACAGGCGGTTTAATTGCAGCGCCAACTGTTTCTAAAATTATTGCACGTATTGGACCTCTCCTCCAAGTCTTTCCTGATATAGAAGATGCTACGCGTATTGATGCTCAATTAGCTTTATCACTCCACCCTACAGTTCCCCACGGTGTAAGACCGCTTGGACCTGGAAACGACCCCGGAGATCCGCTAGCCCATCCTCATCAAAAAAATCCCCTCCATCCTATTTTAACGACAGTCTCCACTACATCTCTCACGAAATTCTACAAAAATCCTAAACTCCGTAAAAAATATAGATGAATATCCTGCTTTCAGAACTCCTTACATTAGTAAGACTCCCTCCTGTTCCTCATAAACAAGATACTTTAATTCATGCCGTTACAGCAGATAGCAGAACTGTATGCCCTGGCACATTATTTTTTGCCTTTGTTGGTACAAAAGTTGATGCGCGTCAATTTATCCCTATGGCGATCAAACAGGGTGCTTCGGCTCTCTTTGTCCCTAAAGATACCCCTCCTATTTCAGCACCTTTAGACTGTCCTGTGATTTATACCCAAAATTTACGGCGTATATTTGCGCAAATGGCTGCGCATCTTGCAGGAGATTTTCCTTCAACACTAATAGCAATAACAGGAACCAATGGTAAAACAAGTAGTGCTGATTTTACTCGCCAGCTTTGGCACTTACAAAACATCAAAGCAGCTGGTATTGGCACATTAGGACCAACAGGTGTTTCTTTTTCAGACATTTCTCTCCCCCCTCTTACAACGCCAGACCCTGTTAGCCTTTCTCATACTCTTGCAATCCTTGAAAAACGAGGTATCCATCATGTTGTTTTAGAGGCTTCTTCTCACGGATTAGAACAACACCGTCTTGATGGATTACACTTGCGTGCTGCGGGAATGACAAACCTTACGCACGACCACCTTGATTATCATAGTACAATACATAATTACCGTAAGGCAAAATTACGCCTATTTGACGAACTTCTCCCAGAGGGAAGTCTTGCTGTTGCTCATGCCGATATGGATCAAGAAAGCCTATACGCCTTACAGGCTATTGCGCATAAACGCTTTCAAAACCTACGCCTCGTTGGAAAACAAGGTAACGCTATTCGCCTGCTTGCCTGTTTGCCAACACCTACAGGACAGGAACTTACACTTGAGTGTTATGGACAAAAACAGCATGTTTTTTTCCCATTACTTGGACGTTTTCAAGTTGATAATATTCTCCTTGCTGTAGCACTTGTTGCTATAACAGATGATGACCTTCTGACAACACTGACTTTACTTCCCAAAATACAAGGTGTACGGGGACGTATGGAGCATATTACCACACTCCATAATGGTGCTTGCATTTATGTTGATTACGCACACACACCCGATGCAATAACCTCCCTTCTTACCTCTCTCCGTCCCCATGTACACGGCAAACTGATTCTTGTTTTTGGTGCTGGCGGGGATCGCGATAGCGACAAACGCATCCTTATGGGACAAGCTGCAGCCCGCTATGCTGATCTTGTCATTGTTACTGACGACAACCCTCGTAATGAAAACCCCTCAATAATACGCGCAGCACTCTGCGCTGGTGCGCCTCATGCCTATGAAATTCCTGACAGACGCACAGCGATTGCTGAAGCGATGACCTTATCAAAATCTGGTGATATAGTGGTTGTTGCTGGTAAAGGTCATGAACAAGGACAAATTATCGGTACAGAGATTTTGCCCTTTGATGATGGCAATACTATTAGATCATTGGCTGGCACTCTATGAGCAAAACAACAATAAGACCTTTATGGACACGCAACGAACTCGAAACTGCCACAAAAGGACGTTTCCTAGCTGAAGGTCAGGCTGACATTTTTGGGGTTTCAATTGATACGCGTACCCTCCGTGCCGGAGATCTTTTTATTGCTCTCAAAGGCTATAACAGCGACGGTCACCACCATATAGCCGCCGCTCTTGAACGAGGTGCCTCTGCTGTTATGATACATGACACCTCTTTTTACCATACAAAAGACCCTCGCCTTCTCTATGTCACAGATACCATGGCTGGGTTAGAAGCTTTAGGAAAAGCTGCTAGATCACGATTTCACGGTAAAATGATTGCAATTACCGGTAGTGTAGGAAAAACCACCACAAAAGAAATGCTTCGTTTGTGCTTAAGTGCATGTGCCTCAACACACGCTGCTGAAGCCTCCTATAATAACCATTGGGGTGTACCTCTAACACTTGCCCGTCTCCCCCGCGATTCGATGTTTTGTATTAGCGAAATTGGTATGAACCACCCGGGAGAAATTCTTCCTCTTGCCCATATGGTCATCCCCGATATTGCCATTATCACAACAATAGCCCCTGCCCATTTAGGACATATGGGAAGTTTAGACGCTATCGCACAAGAAAAATCCTCTCTTTTCCTTACTCTTTCTAAAAAAGGTATTGCTATCTTGTCAGAAAATATTGACGGACTACCCTTTTTCATTCGGGCTACCCAACAAGCAAAAGTTATAGCTTGGCTAATAGGCGAAGAGGAACAAACAAGTAAACAAATTGACAATAAAATTCGCTATAAACTATTAAAACACGATGCTCATGGTTCGCAATTTAATTTCTTTTTTGAGGACAATATTTTTAGTGTACACCTTACTGCCCCGGGTCTTCATCTCGTTCATAATGCTGTTCATGCTCTTGCTGCCTGCGCTGCCTGTGGTGTTCATCTTCCAACAGCGATTGCTGCTTTAGCCTCTTTCCGTCCTAGCGCAGGGAGAGGATCTATAAGTAGACTTTCCCAAGGGCGTATAACGCTCATCGATGAAAGCTATAATGCTTCAAGTACTTCTATTCGTGCTGCTCTTAATGTACTCCGCATTATCCCTGCATGCCGTAGGATTGCCGTTTTAGGCGATATAGGTGAGCTTGGTCCTTTTGCTTTGGCAGAACATAAATCATTAGTAGATCCAGTAGTCAATTCTGCCGATCTTGTTTTTTGTTGCGGTCACTCTATGAAAATACTTTTTGATGCTCTTCCGTCCTCTCATCAAGGGGTATGGACTAAAACTGCAACGGATCTAGTACCTTTCCTGATAAGCCACCTTACAACAGGGGATTCTATACTCGTAAAAGGAAGTTTAAGCAGCCATATGCGCGATATTGTACAGTCCCTTAAAACGATCTCTTTAGAGGATATTTCCTAATGCTATATATGTTGGCCTCCTATGGGTTTTACCACGGACATATCACCATTCTTAACCTTTTACGCTATATTTCATTCCGTTCTGGATGTGCTTGTCTTACCGCCTTAATTTTCAGCCTCATTCTTGGAAAACCTTTTATTACAGCACTTAAACGCCTCCAACGCCATGGACAGCCCATTCGTACACTCGGTCCAGAAAAGCATATTATTGAAAAAGCTGGTACTCCTACCATGGGTGGAGTGTTAATACTAACCACTTTAAGCCTTTCCACATTACTATGGAGTGATCTCTTTAATCCATTTATTTGGGCAGTGTGGCTTACGATGTTAGGGTTTGGTACTGTTGGTTTTATTGATGATTATAAAAAACTTATTAAAAACAATACAACGGGACTTTCTAAACGATCACGGTTAGGCGCCGAATTTCTTATTTCTCTCTTATGTGGGTGGTGGCTTCAATCTCTTATGCCTAAAACACTTGCTTACACACTCACTTTTCCCTTTGCAAAAGATTTACTCCTTCCTCTTGGTGTTTTTTATTTAGTCTTTGTTATGATTACTATTACAGGATTTGGTAATGCTGTTAATTTTACCGATGGACTCGATGGTTTAGCGATAGGATCTGTCATCATTGCAACATTTATCTTCTCTATTTTATGTTATCTTGTCGGCAATCACAGTTTTGCTGATTATTTACAAATCCACGCTGTACCTGAAACAGGTGAACTTACTGTATTCTGTGCGGCTCTTATAGGATCTGGGCTTGGTTTTTTATGGTTTAATGCGCCACCTGCCTCTATATTTATGGGAGATACAGGTTCTCTCTCTCTCGGGGGAGGACTTGGTGCTTTATCAGTCGCGATCAAACACGAACTTGTTTTATGTATTGTTGGAGGGCTTTTTGTTGCAGAAACCTTTTCCGTTATTATCCAAATACTTTGGTATAAACGTACAAAAAAACGTATTTTTCTTATGGCACCTATCCATCATCACTTTGAAAAAAAAGGTTGGGACGAACCCAAAATTGTTATTCGTTTCTGGATTATAGCCATTGTTCTAGGCCTATGCGGTCTCGCCACGCTTAAATTACGATGACTTCTGAACTCCACACTCTTTTTACAGGACAGCGTTTTGCTGTTTTTGGTCTAGGACACAATGGTTTATCGGCTGTTTGCACACTTGCTACCTATGGTGCGTTTGTCCAAACATGGGACGACACAGAGACCGCACGCTTTGCCCTTAGCCACTCTTTATCTCCTCAACAAAAGCAGCACGTTTTTCTTGCACCGTTTACAACACTAGAAGGGTTTACAGCTCTCATTCTTTCCCCGGGTATTCCCCACCACCTTCCTCAACCTCATCCTATTGCACAACGTGCCCAACAAGCAGGCATTCCTATCTTATCAGATGCAGAATTGTTATATCGCGCTGTGCGTGCACATGGTAGCCAAGCACGATTTGTTGGTATTACTGGTACCAATGGCAAATCAACCACAACAACCCTCCTTGCCCATATTCTCCAGCAAGCTGGATTCCCAACAGCCGCAGGAGGTAACCTCGGACCAGCTGCCATTTCTCTGCCATTACTCCCAGATCATGGAATCTATATTTTGGAAATGTCCTCTTACATGTTGGAACGCCTAGAAAGCCTCCATTTTAACATAGCATGTCTTCTCAACCTCACCCCGGATCATCTCGACCGCCATGGCGATATGGCGGGCTATACCTATGCCAAAATGCAAATTTTTAACCATCAAACCTCTCAAGATCTTGCTGTTGTTGGTATTGATGACCCTTTATGCCATCGCATAGCGCAAAGCTTTTTTTATAAAAATATTCCTTGTAAAACAATTTCAACAGTCAATCGTAAAAGCACTTATTTCGGAACTTATTCTAAAGATCAAGGAACACTCTGGCATAATCAGATTGCCATTGCACACACAGGATCCACACTTCCGGGCATCCATAACACCCAAAACGCCCTTGCGGCGATAGCTATGGCACGTTTTATAGGAGTTTCTGATTATGTTATCGCACAGGCTTTACTTTCTTTCCCCGGGTTACCACACCGACAAAAACATGTTGCAACGTACCACGGCATCACTTTTATCGATGATAGTAAAGCAACCAATGCTGATGCTACTTCACGTGCGTTAGAATGCTATGATAGAATTATTTGGATTGTAGGCGGATTAGCAAAAGAAAACGGTATTACATCGTTAGTGCCCTACTTCCATCGTATTACACATGCTTTTCTTATTGGAAAAGACGCAGCTATCCTTGCAAAAACTCTTGTAAAATATGATGTACCCCATACTCTCGCAACGACTTTAGAAAATGCCGTGCCTTTGGCCTATCATACAGCACAATGTACCTCTACCCCTATCGTACTATTATCACCTGCATGTGCTAGTTTTGACCAATTTACCAATTTTGAAGCACGTGGTATACGCTTTCAAGAATTGGTACACAATATCTGTCAGACCGCATAGGAACAATTTTTAATGTCTGGATATTCTCGCCTTGATAACTCTTTTTTTGGTCAATGGTGGCACACGATCGATCGCGCAACCCTTATTTGTACTTTTATTCTCATAGGCTTTGGTTGTATTTTAGTAATGGCTGCCAGCCCTGCTGTTGCACTTCGTATTGGTGCCTCTCGTAATATTTTTATTTTTAAGCAAGTTTTTTTTCTTACTATAGCTGCTTGTATTGTCATTTCAACTTCGACACTTTCACGTAAAGCCGTTTTACAGCTTTCTCTTTGGGGGGGGCTCGTTATGCTTTGCGCTACAGCAACAACCCTTTTCCATGGTTTAGAAATTAAAGGCGCGCGACGATGGATTGCTTTGCCAGTCATGTCTATTCAACCTTCAGAGTTTCTTAAACCCTGTTTTGCTGTTGTTACAAGTTGGTTGCTGACACAACGATACATCTTACGTTATTTTCCCGGTATGCTTATTGCTTTTATTCTTTATGGCACCATAGCTTTTCTTTTACAAGCTCAACCTGATATTGGTATGCTTACGGTCATTACTTCTGTTTTTTTAACCCAACTTTTTATTAATGGATTAAGTCTTACTTTATTTGGTGTAGGGTGTGGTGTGATGATCTGTATGGGGATCAGTGCTTTTTTTATTTTTCCACATGTCCATTCTCGTGTGGAGCGCTTTTTACATCCTCATCTTGGTGACCACTACCAAATTGATGTTGCTTTACGTGCTTTTGGCAATGGTGGCCTTTTCGGACGTGGTCCCGGAGAGGGGCAGATCAAAAATCTATTACCAGATGCCCATGCCGACTTCATTTTTGCTGTTGCTGGAGAAGAGTATGGTCTTATTGGCTGTGGGTTGATTCTTGTTGTATTTTTTTTCATTATTCTCTTCACCCTCCGCCGTATAATCCGGAACGATAATCCTTTTACCATCATTTCGACAACAGGACTTATTACTGGTTTTGGCTTACAAGCCTGTATCAATATGGCTTCTTCCCTTCATCTTATCCCAACCAAAGGTATGACACTACCTTTTATTTCTTATGGTGGTTCATCCGCTATATCTGTTGCACTAACCATCGGCATGATTTTAGCCTTAACACGACAACGCATTAGCACTTATCAAAATAATTATCTTCCATAATTTTTTCTGTTTCTCCCACCTCTAACACAAAGTCTTGCTAAAACAACTTCTTCATATACTTTCTAGCAATGAGTAATCTTTTAACAAAACCAAGCACTATTGTTATTGCAGCCGGTGGAACAGGAGGACATTTCTTTCCTGCTGAAGCTTTAGCTGATATTCTTTATCACAGAGGGCATACACTTGTACTTATGACAGATATCCGTACTGGAATACGTAAAACTGGCGTATTTTCCTCCTGTAAGCAATATGTCTTACCAGGATCTGGTGTTGTCGGACGTAGTCCTTTACGTGCTGCTTCCGCAGGGTTAACCCTTCTTCACAGTGCATGGAAAGCGCGTCAAATTTTTACGACACTTTCTCCCGATATTGTTATAGGTTTTGGAGGCTATTCTTCTGTTCCACCTATAATTGGCGCACGCCTTTTAAACCGTCAAAGGCCTATTCTTATTCTTCACGAAGGTAACGCTGTACTTGGCAGAGCAAATGCCCTGCTCTCTCGCTTTGCTGATGTTATTGCAACTTCGTTTCCAAGCGTTGCGCGCTTACCGAAAGATGCACAAGTCATGTTCACAGGCATGCCTATACGGCCTAGTATTGCCGCTTTAGCACATAAACCTTGGATACCCCTTACAAACAATAGCGACCGTATCAATCTACTTGTTTGGGGTGGATCTCTCGGGGCTCATATATTCTCATATGTTGTTCCTCAAGCTATTGGACAATTACCAGACTTTTTACGTAAACGCATCCATATCTTCCAACAAGCTCGTCAGGAAGATGTTGAATCCGTACGCACAGCTTACTCTAATTTAGGCGTTATTGCCCACATCGAGCCTTTTTTTCATCATGTTACAGATCTTTTAAAAAAAGCACATTTAGTTATTGGACGTTCTGGCGGATCGTCTGTCGCAGAAATTACTGCTGCTGGACGTCCTTCTATCCTTGTTCCTCTTCCCTTTGCCGCAAGTGATGAACAAACAGCCAACGCCCGCGTAATCACCCAAGCTAATGCTGGTTGGATGATCCCTCAGTCTGATTTTACAGCAGTAACCCTCGCTACACAGCTAGAAAACCTTTTTACGAATCCTGAAAAGATTACGCTGGCAGCTCAAGCAGCAGCAAAACTTGCCCGCCCTCATGCTGCTGAACATTTAGCCAACGTTTTAGAAGAATACCTCGTTTTTTCTTCGCATCGTTTTACATCCCTATAACATTGAGATTTTTTTTATGAGAGCTTTACCCTTATCTATTGGAACCATCCATTTTATTGGTATTGGCGGTATTGGTATGTCTGGTATCGCTGAAGTACTCCATCTCCTTGGTTATTCTATCCAAGGATCAGATATCGCTGAAAATGCCAATATTCAACGCCTACGATCTGCAGGTATCCCTATTACTATTGGACATGATGCCACCAATTTAGAGAATGCACAAGTCGTTGTTGTATCTACTGCTATTAACCCTGACAATCCTGAAGTTTTAGCAGCACGTACACGTTTTATCCCCGTTGTCAGGCGTGCTGAAATGCTCGCCGAACTCATGCGTTTACGCTGGTCGATAGCCATAGGTGGTACCCACGGTAAAACAACGACAACAAGTTTAGTCGCCGCTGTTATGGAATCGGCTAAACTCGATCCGACTGTTATCAATGGAGGCATTATTGAAGCCTATGGCACAAACACCCGTATGGGAAAAGGAGAGTGGATGGTTGTAGAAGCTGATGAAAGTGATGGTTCTTTCCTTCGCCTTCCCTCCGTTATTTCTGTTGTAACGAGCATGGACCCTGAACATCTTGACCATTGGGGCACAATAGAAGCTATGGAAGCAGGTTATAGCCAATTTGTTTCTAATGTCCCTTTTTATGGATTTGCTGTACTATGCGGTGATCATCCCGCTGTACAAAGAATGATCCCCCATCTTTCAGACCATCGTATTATTACTTACGGTTTTTCACCACAGGCAGATGTTCGTGCAGAAAGAATCATTACTGACAAATTAGGTGCTACATTCGATGTAATCCTTACTGATCGTGTTAGTAGACGTACTCGAAAAACAGGTCCTTTTCGCCTCCCCATGTTAGGAGCACACAATGTGCAAAACGCTTTAGCCGCTATTGCGATTGCCACAGAAATGAATATTAATACAGATGTCATTCGTTCTGGATTAGCCAAGTTTCGTGGTGTTAAGCGACGTTTTACACGCACTGGAGAGTCGGGGGGTATTACTATTATTGATGATTATGGTCATCATCCTGTTGAGATTGCTGCCGTTCTTAAAGCAGCACGACAAGCTGGTGCCAAAAGAGTCATTGCTGTTATACAACCTCATCGCTATTCTCGTTTAAAAAGCCTATTTGAAGACTTCTGCACCTGCATGAATGACGCGAATACGGTTATTGTCAGTGATGTCTATGCCGCTGGAGAAGACCCTTTACCAGATATTAACAAAGACAAATTGATCGACGGACTCCGTGAACGTGGTCATCGTTCAGTCGTTCCCCTTTCAAACCCTGCACTTCTAGCTGAAATGATCAATGCTATCGCTCTTCCTGGGGATTATGTCGTTTGCCTCGGTGCAGGCAGTATTACTCACTGGGCGCAGACACTCCCTGCAGAGCTTGCAGCCTTGCAAAATCAGGACCAACCTCCTAAAGTAATATAAATACTCTGTTTCGTACCTAACATTAATGTTTCATATAATACAACATGATCTCACACGCCCTTTCCACTTTACGTGGACGACTTGTTCCACAAGTGCCCCTCGCTTCACGAACTTGGTTTCGTGTGGGTGGCGTTGCTGAATGGTTATACCAACCTGCTGATCATCATGACCTTGCTCTTGCCTTACACCGTCTCCCTGATAACGTGCCTATTACTGTATTAGGTGCATGTTCTAATGTTATTATTCGTGACGGCGGCATAGATGGCGTTGTTATCCGATTAGCCCAAGGATTTTCAGAAATTTGTGTTGAAACTGATGGACTTGTAGCTGGCGGGGCTTCTCTTGACACAACGATAGCAAAAAAAGCTGCCCAAGCCGGTCTTGCTGGATTAGAATTTTTGTCGGGTATTCCAGGTAGTCTTGGTGGTGCTGTGCGTATGAATGCTGGTGCCTATCACTCTGATATTGCTACTGTTCTAGAATGGGCTGATATTATAACCCGTAGTGGTGAAATAATTAGACTAGATAACACAGCTTTACGCTTTGGGTATCGTTGCTCCGGTCTTTCTCAAGACAGTATTGTTATCCGCGCACGCCTCCGTGGAATACCTGATACAATCTCTGACATTACAAACCGTACGAATCAAATTCATATAGCTCGCAAAAAATCACAGCCTATACATACCAGAACAGGTGGGTCTACTTTTCGTAACCCTGACCATGCTCTTACCCCCCTCAAAGCTTGGGAACTTATTGATGCTGCAGGCTGTAGAGGTTTACGACATGGAGATGCACAAATGAGCGAAAAACATTGCAATTTTATGATTAATCTAGGACACGCTACCGCTACAGATCTTGAAACTCTTGGCGAAGATGTACGTAACCGAGTTTTTCAAAATTGTGGCATCGATTTACACTGGGAAATCAAGCGCCTTGGTAAACACCCTCAAAAATAGAGAGGCCCCATTCATGATAAAAACAAAACGCATTACTGTTCTTATGGGGGGAATCTCTGCTGAACGTGCTGTAAGTCTTTCTTCTGGTAAAAGTGTTGCCAAAGCGCTAACAAGCCTTGGTTATTCTGTACAAACGCTCGATGTTGGTGTTAATTTAGCTTACGTTATAGAGTCGTTAACAGCCCAAAAACCTGATATTGTTTTTAATGCATTACATGGTCCTTTTGGAGAAGATGGCTGTATACAAGGTGTTTTAGATTGGCTTAATATACCGTATACCCATTCTGGAATACGAGCTTCCGCAACAGCTATGAACAAAGCAGCAGCTCGATCTGTGTTTATAGCCGCGGGTATTCCTGTTGCAAAAGGTCGTGTTATAGATATTTCTCGGCTTGCTACAGAAGACCCTTTACCCTGTCCCTATATTATAAAACCCCTTTGTGAAGGATCTTCTGTAGGTCTTTCTATTGTCTACTCTGGTTCGAACACCCGTAACATCGCCGTACAAGAATGGTGCTTTGGAGAAACAGCTCTTGTAGAAGAATATATCCCAGGTCGGGAAATTTCGATTAGTGTTATGGCAGATCGTGCTCTTGCCATTACAGAAATTATCCCTCGCCAAGGACATCCCGCTATTTATGATTATACAGCAAAATATGCTATTAACGGTTCTCGTCATGTATTACCAGCACAAATAGACCCATCTATAGCCCGTCATGCTATGCATATCGCTGTTACAGCCCATCGCGTTTTAGGGTGTTCTGGAGCAAGTAGAGCTGATTTTCGCCTTGATGATACACAAAAAGACCACCAACGCCTTGTTCTGCTAGAAGTCAACACACAACCAGGAATGACAGAGACTTCACTTCTTCCAGAACAAGCTGCTTATTGCGGCATAAGTTACCCAGAACTCTGTAACTGGCTGGTTACTCACGCTACTTGTCGACAATGATTTACCATCGTTATATAAAGAACCGTCCATCGCGTATAAAACTACTCATAACCCGCCAAACATGGCTGTCACACTTATTATTAAGCCTGTGTACAACAATGTGTTTTTTGGGCATCATATGGTTTTGCTGGACATTACCTATTATCCACGAACATATCACACTTTTACGTAATCAAATACTCGAAACCAATACCCCGCGTATTAAAAGTATTCGAATAACTGGTTCTCAAATTACAGATGAAAAAAACATTTATCACTTATTAGGGGTACGTGTCGGAGATCCTTTGCTAAGTTTCAACATCCAACGTGCAAGTGCCCAACTTAATACTCTACCTTTTGTCAAACATGTCACTATCATACGACATCTCTCTGGCGACATCGTTATACACATCGTCGAACGCTATCCTTACGCTATCTGGCAACATCAAGGACAATTTACACTCATCGATAAGGAAGGTCAGAACGTCCAAGATCAAAAAATCAATAATAAAGAAAAGGCTATGCTTCTAAAACTTCCTTTGGTCGTAGGTAACGGTGCCAACACATCTGCCGCAACATTATTTGACATTCTCTCACAAGAGCCTAACGTAAAATCTCATGTTGTTGCTGCTGTACGTGTAAACAATCGTCGGTGGAATCTCACTTTAAACAACGGCACTATTATCCTTCTTCCAGAAATTCCTGAAGAAACGACAGCAGCCATTCATTATTTAGCTAAATTAGAAACAAGTATAAACTTACTTGACAGACCTATTCTTTCTATAGATATGCGGTTACCAGATCGATTAACAATCAAAATACCTCCTAAACAACAGGATACCTTAACCCCAGTATCAGATACACATAAAAATGGCTAATGTTACGGAAATTTGCTTGCTAGTCTCTTTGAAATAAAACAAATGGTACATATTCACTCACTCAAAAACAACCAATATTCACAACCATGGCGACAAGGTTATTATGCCGCACTTGATATTGGTTCTACAAAAATAATCTGCCTTATTGGCAAAGGAAAAACCAACGGTATCTTGCACGTAGAAGGCTATGGTTGGTGTCAATCAGCGGGCATACGTCACGGCGCAATAACAGATTTACGCGCCGCCGAAGCTGCTATCTGTCATGCTATTGCAGAAGCAGAAGAAATGGCAGCACGTTCTATTGATCGTATTATTATTAATCTACCGTGCGGACATCCTATTAGCCGCCTATTCAACATCCGTTATCCTGTTGGTAGACGTGTTGTGAACAGTACAGATCTCAAACGTATATTTGCGGCAGCTTGTAAACAAGCAGCAACAAAAAATCGTAAAATTGTCCATGTATTGCCCGTTGATTTTATCATCGACGATACAGAATGTGTTCTTGACCCAAGAGGATATTTATGTGAAGTTCTTAACGCACGTATCCATATTATTGATGCAGTAGAAACTTCCATTGCCAATCTTAAAACACTTATATCACGTATCGGTTTAAAAGTAGAAGAAGTTGTTGTCTCATCTTTAGCCTCTAGTTTTTCGATATTAGACGCCGACGAATTATCTCATGGCGTTACTGTTATAGAGATAGGTGGCGACACAACATCGTTGGCTCTGTTTGCTGAAGGACATGTTCTCCACACAAGCTCCATTAATATTGGTGGAACACATATTACTTACGATATTGCCAATAGATTAAATACATCAACCATCGACGAAGCAGAACGTATTAAAACTCTCTTTGGAAGTGCAGAACTAACAACTCAAATAGAACAAGAAATAATTCCTGTTGAATTATGCGGCAACAATTTCCCCCATTTAGAATATATTTCACGAGCAGATCTTTGTCGCATTATTCTCCCACAAGTAGAAAGAATTTTTAAACAACTACGAGAACAACTTGATAACATCAACTATACGAAAACGGCGAATAAACGAATCGTTATTACAGGAGGAGGAGCACTTCTCGATAATGTTTCTTTGATTGCTGAACAGGTTATGGGAGTTCGTGTTTTCACACCTTATGGTTCTAGCGATTCAAGTCTCAGCCCATGCTCCATTAGATTAGGGTATCCAAAACGAATTAGTGGTATTTCTCGTGAAAATAAAGCTATTTTTTCAACAGCAACAGGATTACTCAAATGGACTATGAGTACCTCCTCACCATTTAGTGGAATAAAATTTCGTAAAAATCAGCCGACAAACCCGTTACAAAGACTTGTTTCTGTCATCAGAAAAGATCTATAAAAACATTGTAAAATATGTTTTTTTATATATACTTATGGCATTCTTTACAGTGCTTTCTTATATTTTGTTCATTTAAACCTAAAAGAGTTCTGGAGCCGCAACCATGACACTCAACCTGACTATTCCGCCTCAAGTGCATTCAGATTTTTCTCCCAAAATAGCCGTTATTGGTGTTGGAGGAGGAGGTGTAAACGCTGTCGACAATATGATTTCCTCTCATTTAGAGGGCGTTGATTTTGTTGTTGCCAATACAGATGCTCAAAGTCTCAGTCGTAGCTTAGCAGAAAACCGTATTCAGCTCGGACCACATCTCACTCACGGGTTAGGAGCAGGAGCAAAACCAGAAGTTGGTCGTGCGGCAGCTGAAGAAGCTGCTGACGAAATTGCACGTCATCTGGAAGGTCTGAATATGGTCTTTATTACAACAGGCATGGGAGGCGGCACAGGAACAGGTGCAGCACCTGTCATTGCTCGTATGGCACGAGAACGTAACATCCTCACTGTTGGTGTTGTCACAAGACCTTTCACTTTTGAAGGAAAACGTCGCGCTAAAGTCGCAGAAGAAGGTATTAAAGACCTTCAACAATATGTTGATACGCTCATTATCATTCCTAATGAAAATCTTTTTCGTATTATTACTGAACAGACGACTTTTAGTGAGTCCTTTAAACTAGTTGATAATGTATTAAATATAGGTATCCGCGGTATCACAGATTTAATAATGCGACCAGGTTATGTTAATCTTGATTTTGCAGATATTCGTAGTGTCATGCTTGAAATGGGCAAAGCTGTTATGGGCACAGGCGAAGCAGAGGGTGAAAACCGTGCTATTGCAGCAGCAGAAGAAGCCATTTCAAACCCTCTTTTAGAAGATACTTGTATGACGACGGCAAAAGGGCTTCTAATTAACGTCACTGGCGGTCATGATATGACGCTTATCGAAGTAGACGAAGCAGTTAAACGCGTTAGTAGTGAAGTCCAAGAAGAAGAGGCTCTTATCATCTTTGGTCACGTCATTGATGAAGAAATGGACGGTCGCATACGTGTCTCTGTTGTAGCTGCTGGTA
The DNA here is from genome assembly GCA_017413025.1 of Acetobacter sp. Classification (GTDB taxonomy): domain Bacteria; phylum Pseudomonadota; class Alphaproteobacteria; order Acetobacterales; family Acetobacteraceae; genus Acetobacter. The sequence continues at coordinate 33,580 of JAFPVE010000021.1, forward strand.
TGAATTCCTCACCAGAGATTCCAGATACCCATCACCTACCCTCTGTTGAGAATGAAGTATTATCTCCCCCAACAGAACCTTCCTTACAGGGAAAGACTCAAAAAACAGATTCCGTTTCTGTAACACTACCTTCTCCCACAAACGCTCATCCTACTCCTGTCTCTTCAAGGTCTGCACAAACTTCCTCTTTCCCTATTATGGAAGAGGAAACAACGGCGCCACCCCCAAATTCAATTCCTAGGCAGCACATACCTCCTCAACATTTTTCTTCTGCACAACCACAAACTCCATCAGTCCAAAAACATCCACTTTTCACTGAACAGCCTCGCTCTTCATCTCCCCACCATCAACTACGTGCACAACATACAACAACACCACGTACTGGTTTGTTCACACGTATAAACCCTTTCCGTCGTCATTCTGACAATACTCAACAGGAGACAATCACTCAACCTCAATCAACTTCTAGCACTGTAAAAAGTCGTGACGATCGCAATTATAATAGAGAACATGAACTCGAAATTCCACCGTTTCTACGTCGTGATGAATATTAAATGATTACGCGTATATTACAATCAAATTTAGAATACATTAATAACTATTTTTGGGGAATTCGGTATTGTTTTATAAACCTTTTGCGGTGTACTCGTTTCAATATGTATTAATAAGGTCGTCGCAAGTTTGATATCGTGCATGCAACATACAATTTGCCAAACTATTTCAGCAACAGGGATTGGATTACATACAGGTCGAACCGTTCATATTTGTCTAAAACCTGCTGATGTTGGGTGTGGCGTTGTATTTCAGCGTACTGATTTACCGCGAGCAGCGCCTATACCCGCGTTATATAGTCATACTATTGATACAAAATTAAGCACAGTATTAGGAGAAAAAAACAATTCTGAAAACCGTATTGCGACGATTGAGCATCTTATGGCTGCGTTGTATGGCTGTGGTATTGATAATATCCTTGTCTTAATTGACGGTCCGGAAATACCTATTTTTGATGGTTCTTCATCCCATTTTGTTTCTCTTCTTGAAGATGCTGGACGTCAACAACAAAATGCATATCGTAAAGTTATTAAAATTCTTAAACCCGTTTGTGTCAAACAGGGAGACTTTTTTGCTAAGCTCTTACCCAATCCGACTTTTGGATTATCGCTATCTATGACTATTGACTTTGCTGCCCGTGCTATTGGACAACAAACATATCACATCAATCTTACTCCAGACACTTTCAAAACCGAACTTTCATTTAATAGAACTTTTGCACTCTTAGAAGAAATTGATACTTTACGTCAAATGGGATTAGCGCGTGGAGGGTCTTTTGAAAACGCTATTATTGTTGATGATAACCGTATTCTTAACTCTCATGGGTTACGAGAGCCCAATGAATTTGTTCGTCACAAAATGTTAGATGCTATAGGCGACCTTTATCTTGCAGGCAATTTCTTACAAGCACGTTTTTATGGTCATTGTTCGGGTCATACACTCAATAACCGACTTCTTCAAAAACTTTTTTCTTGCACAACAGCATGGAAAAACGACATATAGTTAGTAATTGCCCATTTCCTTATAATTACGATATTTTTTACTTTTGTTATCATTGCTTGCTTACTAAAACTTTTTCCAAAAGAATCAACTTGTCTTATTTTTCTATAAAACACTTCTCACTCTACCGTATTTTTTCTTGGATACTCGCGACAGCGTTTTCAGTAGGTCTTGGTGGCTGTAGCGCTATTCAAGGCGATCAATCTTCAATTCGTCCTAAAATTGCCCCTCCTGAGATTATGTATAATGACGGTATCGATGCTTTACAAACACTTCGTTTTGAATTAGCAGTACGTGAGTTTGAAAGCCTCCAACAGAATTTTCCATATTCAGGATATGTAGCCAGTGCACAGATAATGGAAAGCTATGCTTACTATCTCCAAAGGAAATACCCTGAAGCTGTACAGCAAATCAACCGCTTTATCGGCTTGCATCCAACCAGTCAAGATATTGCTTACGCCTATTATTTACGTGCTTTATGTTTTTATGAACAAATATCTGATGTCCAACGTGATCAACGAGGAACATTAGAAGCTATGAATGCTCTTGAAGAGGTCGTTATTCGATACCCACAAACAAAATATGCACGAGATGCACAGCTTAAAATTGCTCTCTGTCGTGATCACCTTGCCGGGAAAGAAATGTCTATAGGACGTTATTATCAACAGAGACATAATTATGGTGCTGCCATTAACCGTTACCAACGCGTTGTTCAAGATTTTCAAACGACCAATCATGTAGCAGAAGCATTAGAACGTATGGTCGAATCTTACCTCGATCTTGGTTTGGTAGAACAAGCACGTAAATCTGCAGAAGTATTAGGCTATAACTATCCTAATAGTAAGTGGTATCGTTATGCCTATACGCTTCTAAAAGACCATAATCTACTCGGTACAAATTTACATCTTCCAGGTAAACTCATTACAGAATCAAACGCAGTATTAGCCCCCCCCCCTGTCTCTATTAGGAAAGGTACTGCTCTAGCCCCCAATACCCTCTCTGCTACCCCTTCCACCATAAAAAAGCAGAAACCTGTTACGATTAAAAAAGCACCTATTGGCCCTGTTAAAACAGAATCTATACCAAAGATCTCACGATAAAGACCTACTCTATCTATAGAATTCTTTCCTTTCTATTATACACTCGCTTTTATTCCAGCATTGACATACCTTTCGGAAAATACGTTACAAACATCAACTTTAGTTATTCTAAACAATAAAAAACATTAAAAATAGAGTGTTAGCAACCTAATAACATTTCACAAATCTCACTTACAAACATGATCAGACAATAAACAAAGTTTTCTTTATCAAAATGCATATAACTTTGATATTTTTCTTATTTCTCTGCTATATCTGTACTTTAAAAAACTCTAAAATTTTAGAATAGTTCTATGCTGACACATCTTTCCGTTAGAAATATTGTTCTTATCGAATCTCTTGAACTTCCACTCGATAAAGGTTTTACCGCTTTAACAGGAGAAACAGGAGCAGGAAAATCTATTCTTCTAGACAGCTTAGGACTAGCTATGGGAGCACGCACTAACGTAAGTCTTATTCGTAATGGCGCTAAAGAAGCCCAAGTTAGTGCTCGTTTTCGTATTGCCCCCCCTCACAGAACTTTTACACTTTTATTAGAACAAGGTCTCATCGTAGACATAAATGAGGACATTGTTCTCCGTCGCATTATTTTTCATAATGGCAAATCTCGTGCGTGGATCAATGATCAACCAGTCAAACTAACCTTATTACGCAAGATTGCAGGCACATTAATTGAAATTCATGCCCAACACAATCAAATAACTCTCACAGAAATAGCAACCCATCGCCATATTCTAGATTCTTATGGCGTCCCACATTACTTACTCGACACTGTCTCAAAAACTTTTATCCAATGGCAAGAACTTAAGGTCGAACTTGAAAAATCCCGTCAAGCAATTAAAAAAGTAGCCTCTGAAGAAGAATGGTTACGCCATGCCGTTCAAGAACTCATCACTCTTTCTCCACAACCTGAAGAAGAAAGTAACCTCGTTCATCAAAGATATCTCCTTCAACAAGCAGAGCGACGAAAAGAAATTCTTACTGCCGCCCTTTCTGAGTTCATGCCACGTGATCGTCGCACCACAAGTCCGACAGCAGCCCTCATGACAGCATCCCGTGCTTTACAACGCCTACTTCCCTCTTCTTACGAGAAGACACAAGCAGACACAGCTGATCCTCGTATCGTAGAAGTTTTAAACACTATCCAACACGCAGCAAATGCTATTTCTGATGTTGAAACTCAACTAGAACATTTGCAAACAGAAACGAATAGCTCCCCGAACATACTCGAAGATGTTGAAGAACGATTATTTGCTTTACGCGCTATAGCACGAAAACATCATGTTAATGTAGAACATCTCCCTACCCTTCTCCACGACTTACAGACTCGTTTAGATACGCTAGAAAGTGATACAACACAACTCGTAACACTAGAACAAAATGTTATAAACGCTTTCCACGCCTTCGTTTCCGGTGCTGAAAAATTACACACTGCACGACAAGAAGCTGCGCGTCGTCTAGAACACTCTATTGCTGAAGAACTTAAACCCATCAAATTAGAAAAATTACGTTTTTTTGTCGATATTTGTTCTCTTCCTCAAGAACAATGGAGCAAAAACGGAATGGAACAAATTACTTTTCTCGTGTCTACTAATCCAGGACAACCACCATGCCCCTTATCTAAAATTACCTCTGGCGGTGAATTATCACGATTGATGTTAGCCATTAAACTCGTTATAGCGAGCCAATCCGATGTAAGTACCCTCATTTTTGATGAAATTGATACGGGTATAGGTGGAGCTACTGCTGCTGCCGTTGGTGAACGCTTGCAACGTCTTTCCTGTTATGTACAGGTTCTCGCCATTACTCATAGCCCACAAGTTGCTGCTTGTGCAAATACACATTTACGTATTAGTAAACAAATACACAACGGACAAACGCATACCCTTACAACTTTCCTTACAGATTCAGAACGTAAAGAAGAAATTGCCAGAATGCTCGCAGGAAACGCCATCACAGAATCCGCCCGTGCTGCAGCTGCTAGTCTATTGAAACAACACACATGATACTTTCTCCTTCAAAACGTCCACCTACAGAACTCACAGTGGCAGAAGCTCGTGATGAATTAAAGCGACTTGAAGCCCTCATTGCACAACATAATTTTGCTTATTATCATAACAATGCGCCAGAAATTAGTGACGCGGCTTTTGACACCTTACGTCAACGCTATAACATTATTGTTAGCCTCCACCCCTCTTTAGAATCCAATGATAGTGCAGCACACGCCATTGGTGCTCCGTTAGACAATCGTTTTAGAAAACACCAACATTTGGCACCTATGCTCTCACTAGACAATGTTTTTAAACGTTCCGATTTTGAAAATTTTATTACCCGTATAATCCGTTTTTTAGGATTATCTCCAGACAAGACAACTTCACCCATTTTTATCGCTGAACCCAAAATTGATGGTCTTTCTGTTAATTTAACCTATAAAAATGGTTTATTTGTCCGTGGTACAACGCGCGGTAATGGCACAGAAGGAGAAGACGTTACAGCAAACTTACGTACTCTTCACAACCTTCCTACCCACCTTACGCATTCTTACCCTGACCTTATCGAAATCCGCGGAGAAGTTTTTCTCTCCAAAGCTGATTTTTTAGCTCTTAATACCGAACAAGAAATTTCTAAAAAACGTCTTTTTGCAAACCCACGTAATGCAGCAGCAGGATCGTTACGTCAGCTAGATCCTCGTATTACTGCACAACGCCCACTTTCTTTATTTGCCTATGCGCTCGGTTTCTCTTCTGATTTTATTGTCCATAGTCATTGGGATTTTCTACAACAGCTAAAAAAATGGGGATTCCCTGTCAACCCGCTTTCACAACAAATTACCGGCATCGAAGAAGCGGAATCTTTTTTTACCTCCGTTGCAGATCAACGCGCCGCATTGCCTTACGATATCGATGGTGTCGTCTATAAAATTGATTCTTTATCGCTACAAAATCGCCTAGGCAACATTGGTCGTGTTCCACGTTGGGCAATAGCATGGAAATTTCCAGCAGAGCAAGCGATTACCGTGTTACGTGATATTGAAATTCAGGTCGGTCGAACAGGTGCACTCACACCTGTTGCTCATTTAGACCCTATTAACATCGGAGGCGTACTTGTTACAAAAGCCACATTACACAACGAAGATGAGATTACCCGTAAAGATATCCGATTAGGTGATCATGTTTTTGTTCAACGTGCAGGCGATGTCATCCCACAAATTTTAGGCGTAACACCAACAACACGCAATTCTTCTCACAGATCTGATGTCTTTATTTTTCCTCATCACTGCCCTATTTGCGGTGCTTACGCTGTAAAACCAAAAAATGAGGCCATACGCCGTTGTACAGGAGGACTCTCTTGTCCTGCACAAAGTATTGAACGACTCATCCATTTTGTTTCTCGAGACGCCTTTAATATTGAAGGACTTGGTGCACAAAATATCCGCCTCTTTTACGATAGGCATTTAATCCGTAACCCTGTGGACATTTTCTACCTTCATAACCATGCCAATACAATCGAACATTATGAAGGATGGGGAAAACTTTCTGTTCACAATCTCCTAAACGCGATAGAAAACAGGCGTATCATCACGCTTTCCCGTTTCATCTATGCGCTTGGTATTCGCCGCGTTGGAATCAGCAATGCACGCCTTTTAGCACGTCATTACATCTCTTACAATGTATGGCTCGAACAAATGCAATCTGCACGTCATATCGGATCAGACGCACAACTGGCACTCAATGCCCTTCCAGGAATTGGTCACGCCATTGCAAATGATATTATTGCCTTTATAGCAGAGCCAAATAATCAAAAAACTCTTGCTGATTTACAAAGATGCTTAACAATTTTAGACGAATCCTCTACATCAAACGGCCCGCTCTTTGGTAAAACAGTTGTGTTCACAGGAACACTACAAACACTTACACGTCAAGAAGCAAAAGCTCTTGCCGAACGTATGGGGGCCAAAGTTTCTGATACTGTTTCTCAAAAAACGGACCTTGTTATTTTAGGTGAAAAAGCTGGTTCAAAAGCACGTAAAGCCGAACAACTACATATTCAGACACTCAATGAAGCACAATGGCGATCTTTCTGTATACAAGAAGACACAACAATCATTTCCTAACATTCAATATGTTCAAAAACTGAAAATTATTCGACTCACTGTTTAATATCTGCTATTCTGCTAAAATTAGAGACTATCTTAAATCTGGTAATCTCACTCATTAAATAACAGGATGAAACAACAAATATGACGACCAAGTGGATTTATAGTTTCGATAAAGAACAAAGTGAAGGGAACGCACAAATGCGTAATCTTCTTGGCGGAAAAGGTGCTAATTTAGCCGAAATGGCTAATATCGGTCTCCCTGTACCCCCTGGCTTCACGATTACAACTGAAGTCTGCACCGCCTTTTATGAAAACGGAAGACAATATCCTCCTGGGCTTGAAAAGCAACTTGAGGAAGCTCTTTATAAGGTTGAAACCCGTATGGGTTTACGTTTTGGTGATCCTAAAAACCCGCTGTTAGTCTCTGTTCGTTCTGGTGCGCGCGTCTCTATGCCGGGTATGATGGACACAGTACTTAATCTAGGTTTAAACGATAGTACTGTTGAAGGATTAGCTCAATCATCTGGTGACGCGCGTTTTGCATGGGATAGTTATCGTCGTTTTATTCAGATGTATGGCTCTGTTGTTTTGAATGTTCCCCATCATTATTTTGAAGATTTTCTCGAACAAAATAAACGTGATATTAAAAAGGAAGACGACACGGATCTTACTGCCGAAGAGTGGCAAAAAATTGTTGCCGGTTACAAGCAAATTGTCGAAAAAGAAACAGGCGTTGCCTTTCCTGAAAATCCGAAAGATCAATTGTGGGGAGCTATTGGAGCTGTATTTGGTTCGTGGATGAACCCTCGCGCCAACACTTATCGCAAGTTACACGACATTCCTGTTACGTGGGGTACAGCTGTCAATGTGCAATCTATGGTTTTTGGTAATAAAGGTAATGATTGTGCTACAGGTGTTTGTTTTACGAGAGATCCTTCTACAGGCGAAAATATTTTCTATGGTGAGTACCTTATTAACGCTCAAGGCGAAGATGTCGTTGCTGGTATCCGGACACCACAGCCTATGGCTGAAAGTCGTGCAAAAGATGGACAAGTGTCTATGGAAAAGGCAATGCCCAATGCTTATAAAGAACTACTTAAAGTACGTGAAACTTTAGAGCGTCATTACCGTGATATGCAAGATATTGAATTCACGGTTGAAGCAAATACGTTATACCTGCTTCAAACTCGGACTGGAAAACGTACTGCAGCAGCAGCTCTTCGTATTGCTGTAGATATGGCTAAAGAAGGTTTAATTACGCAAGAAGAAGCTGTCACACGTATATCACCTACTTCACTTGATCAACTTTTACACCCCGTCCTTGATCCAACGGCCAAGTGTCAAGTTCTAACGCATGGGTTACCTGCATCGCCTGGAGCTGCAACAGGTGTCATTGCCTTTTCTGCAGAAGATGTAGAAGATCGTGCAGCCAAAGGTGAAGAGGTTATTCTCGTTCGTGTTGAAACATCACCTGAAGATGTACACGGTATGCATGCAGCACGTGGTGTTTTAACAACACGTGGTGGTATGACATCTCACGCAGCGGTGGTTGCGCGAGGTATGGGGCGTGTATGTGTTGCAGGTGCAGGAAATATTGTGATTGACTATGCTAAACAAACTATGACGGTCGCAGGCCATACCCTTGTAGCAGGAGATTGGATTACGCTTGACGGAAGCACAGGAACTGTCTACGGTGGTCGTGTTCCAACAATTCCGCCAACACTATCTGATGATTTTACCACACTGATGAAATGGGCTGATTCTGTGCGACGTTTAGGTGTACGTGCAAACGCAGAGACACCTGATGACGCAAAGATGGCACGGAGTTTTGGTGCAGAGGGTATCGGTTTATGTCGTACAGAGCATATGTTCTTTGGTCCGGATCGTATTGGTCATGTTCGTCAAATGATTATGGCTGATACAGATGACAGTCGTGCAAAAGCTATTAATGCTTTACTCCCTTTCCAACGCGCAGACTTCTCGGATTTATTCCGTATTATGGTGGGTCTACCTGTTACGATTCGTTTACTCGATCCCCCTTTACATGAGTTTCTACCCCATGGTGAAAATGAACTTAGAGATGTCGCAAAAGCTTTAGGGAAAGATGTAGAAGTTTTACGAGCACGTCGTTTAGCTCTATCAGAAGCTAATCCTATGCTTGGTCATCGTGGATGTCGTCTTGGTATTAGCTACCCAGAGATTTATGCCATGCAAGTCCGTGCTATTATAGAAGCCGCGCTCGATATCTCATACGAAACCAAACAAGCTGTCATTCCTGAAATTATGATTCCTCTTGTTGGTATGAAGCAAGAACTTGATCTCTTACGTCAATCTTGCGAAAAAGTTATTTCGCTAGTGTTATCTGAACGCAAAGCAACATTGGATTATAAAATCGGTACCATGATTGAACTTCCTCGTGCAGCGATCACAGCAGATCAAATTGCTCAAAGTGCTGACTTCTTTTCGTTTGGCACCAACGATCTAACACAAACAACATTAGGTGTTTCTCGTGATGATGCAGGATCATTCCTACCCGAATATGTTGAAAAGGGGCTATTACCACAAGATCCATTCGTTTCTATCGATCGTGAAGGTGTTGGTGCTCTTGTGCGCATGGGTGTTGAAAAAAGTCGTTCTGTTAAAGATAACCTCAAAATAGGTATCTGCGGTGAACATGGTGGTGACCCTCTCTCTATTTCGTTTTTTGAAGAAGTAGGGCTGGATTATGTTTCATGCTCTCCTTTTAGGGTTCCTATCGCTCGTCTTGCAGCAGCACAGTCAGCACTTGCTACAAAGAACAAGTAACTTAACGTTCTTTTTCACTTGCTAACTAAAAGCACGTAAAATCTAATACAAAGGGGTTATGCTGGGGTATTTGTAACTAGAGTGAGAAGAGGGCATATGCCCTCTCTTCATCTTGATTACTTTTTTGTATGTGAGATGTCATTCCCTCATAAGGACTAAACAGGAGTTTTTTACTATGTCCCAACATTATGGTTATACCCGTGAAGAGTCTATATCAGCAATTCCATTTCCATTTGCTCATGTTAAGGAATATAAGCCTAACAAGTGGTATATTAAATCTACTTGGGAACACGAACGCGATACACGAAATTATACATACACCACTTACACTACCAAGAACTTTGCTTACAAAGTCAACAAGGACGATAAAACAATCAGATACTCTGTCGGTGATATGGTTGAAAGACCAACTCCAAGAGTTATATGTCTATGAACGTTGGTGTAAGTCCAAGGTCAAACAAGAAGGTCATATTCTCATCAGGTCTGTTGATAAAGGTGATATAGAAGTTAAGACTTCTGATGTAAGACAGTCTATCTTACTACAAACTTATGATTACAAAGATCCTTACGAAGTCGAAAAAACTTCTCTTCTAGAAAAGATAGCTCGTTTCTTCAATGGAAGATAGTTATAGAAGTAGTAGTAACTGCCATAATAGGATTTTAGTAACCATAAACTTCAGACCATCAAAAGTTAAAATGACCGCTCTTGTTATAGAACGGTCATTTTTTAATATCAATAAACGAGGCACTCATGAAAAAAACGCTTACTCTTCATCTTATATCAGAGGCGACCGGACAAACTCTTAACGCTGTAGCGCGTGCTTGTATTACCCAATTTCCTAATACCACAATAAAACTCCGACACTGGAACCTTATTCGTACTTCTGCTCAACTTCAACGAGTCATCCATAACATTGCATTTGAACCTGGGCCTGTTATGTCCTCATTAATGGACCCTGTCTTACAAGCAGAGCTCAAAACAGGTTGTAATCATCTAGGTATTAGACTTCTCAACGTATTAGATAATGTTTTACTTTTTCTTACTGAACAAACTGAAGAAGAGGCAACACTTCGCCCCGGTAGCCAGTATATCATGGATGAAAACTATCATCAGCGCATCGAGGCTATGCATTACGTAATCGCCCATGATGACGGACAACAAGTTAGCGGATTAGACGAAGCCGATGTTATTCTTATAGGAGTCTCGCGTGTATCAAAAACGCCAACATGTTTCTATCTAGCCAACCGTGGCATAAAGGCAGCCAATGTTCCCCTTATTATGGGAATCGAACTTCCCAAAAGCTTACTTACCACTCAAAAACCTGTGATTGGGCTTACTATCGACCCAGAACGTCTCGTCGAAATTCGACGTAGCCGCCTATCACAAATTACCCATGGAAAACATTACTCCACAACAGAGGATACTTACATTAATTTTGAAAAAGTTAAAGAAGAACTTCTTTGGGTACGCAAATTATGTCGACAACACCATTGGCCTATTATTGATGTTACACATCGATCTATTGAGGAATCCTCTACCGTTATCCTTGATATTCTCGAAAGTCACTCAGAAAACACTAAAAAATCAGAATAAAACTAACTTTAAGATAGAATTGTCAGTTTCTTATTTCTGAACTTGTCAAATGCTGTACACGGATAGCTTTTCCTTGTGCATTGTAGTAAATAATACTTCCGCCACGACGCTGAGCATAGCCATCTGGCCTACCGTCTGGTGTCCAAAAAAGCAATCGATTGCTATCTGCTTGTATTTGCAACTTATCACCCGGTGGACGGAAACGGTATTGACTAAAATCCTTATGCGCACGTGGAAGAGGCGGCTTTTCTGCCAAACGATGCATTAAAGCCGGATTAATCACATCAGCATCGTTTTTATTATCAAACAAGCCTCTTGCAAAAACATTTGTTACTGACATAAAAAAAGCCACTATACAAAAACTGATCTTCTGTACCATTGAAAATTTATTGTGTTGTTGCATTTTCCTACCTTTAATTCTTTGTTATTTTTTTAATAAAACATAACTCTATATATCTTATTGTAATCTAATAAGCAAAGAATTTACAATCACCGTTTACTCTTTCTATAACAAAAAACTATTTGGTATTATATTCTATGGTCGAAACGCTGATTGCGCCTTATACAAGTGAACGTTTTATTAAAAATAGTCGTTTTCTCGCTCATGCGATGCCTGTTAAAACCACAAAAGAAGCTAAAGATTTTATAAACTCTCTCTCGATAACCTATCCAGACGCTACCCACCATTGTTGGGCTTGGCAAATCGGACCGAGCTCCCGTTGTTACGATGCCGGAGAACCTTCCGGTACAGCAGGTAAGCCCATTCTTCAAGCCATCATTTCTCAAAAACTAGACCACGTTGTTCTTATTATCTCCCGCTGGTTTGGTGGTATTAAACTTGGAGCAAGTGGACTTATCCGTGCTTACTCAGGAACAGCAACAGAGTGCTTACGTCACGCCCCTAAAGAATTACTGATAGAACGTATTCAACTCTCTTTTCACTGCCCATTTTCTCTGATTAACCTTCTACAAGCTCGCCTACTAGAGTGGCATATCGAAAACACTCCTCCTGTGTTTGACGCACAAGGAGCCTTTTTCATTCTTAACTTACCTATAGAAAGACGCGAAGAAATTACACACCGAATTACAGACCTTACTCACGGAAAAAGTGTTATTAAAATTATCGCCCCTCATACACCTAATAAAAATTAAAGAGAAGGTGCAGCAGGAATAATCCATCCATTGCCGGTAGAGCTCCCTAATCCGCCAGATCCAAAACTTCCCCATGTCCCGGAGCCAAAAGGGCTCGAGCTCTGATATGCAGAACCAAAACGCGACAAATCAGCCCCCGTTACAGGATCGCGGTGTACTTTAGCTAAATGATCCGGATCATCACCATACTGAAAGTCCATTGAAGGAGCATCTTGGTACCCTGGTGGTAAACTACGATGCCCGTGAACCACTTTCTTTTCTGTTGAAGATTGATCGGTGTTTGTTCCATCACCCTCGGCAAACGATACACCTTTACCTGGCACTAAGCCAGGAACTTCAATTGATCCTACAGCCGAAGCTGCTTTCGTAGACGAGATTGAACCTATCCATAGGCTCAATAAAGCAACGATAAAAAAATTATATTGTCGCATCACAATACCACCAACTCCTAAACGCGAAAAAACTACTTTTAATTATACATATAAAGTATACAACACAACAAAACATTACTAATGTACTGTAAATTGACGATACCAGCCGATCAACGAGAAAATAAGCCTAATTTATGATCACACTTAAATTTATAATTATTTGTAATTATTTCTTTTTAGCCGTTTCGTTATTCACAGGCTTTGCCGTGCTTGTCAGCACAGCAGCAATTGTATTACGTTGGACAAGAACACGAACATTCGGTGCAATCTCGACTTCTACTTCTGGTGCGTTTTCTTGAGTACGCTGTACGGTCCCGATAATTCCCCCTGCTGTAACAATACGATCTCCACGACGAAGGGCTTTAAGTTCTGCACGCAGTTGTTTATGGTGCAGTTGTTGAGGACGAATGAGTAAAAAATAAAAAATAGCAAAAATAATCAGTAAGGGTATGAGAGATATTATTTCTGCACTCTCACCCCCTCCACTTCTTGTCGATTGCGCATAAGCAGCTGGAATAATACTAGAAACTACAGGAGAAATAACCGAATAAAACATAATTCATAGTCAACTTTCATAATATTCATAATAAATGAGAAGTATTTTATAACACGAAGAACCTATAACAGAAAATCTAGAAAACTATCACAATTATGACTATAAGAAACGATAACTTTCTTTATTTTTTTACTTCCAATCAAGCACTGATTTGTATACCATACATTTAGTTGTTCTGCGATTTAATTTTTTAAACGTCTTTTAAGATAAGAATAAACTTAATGGTCCTTTCCATAAAGAATAACATTCCTGTTTATACATCTCCCATCCATGGTAAGTGAATAAAGAGACTGTCGGATGATCCGTATAAAAGAAAAAGATAGGCATCCCTAATCCTACCACAAACATCCCTAGGATAGGAAGAAGAAATCCTGTATCAGCAAAAGGATAAACCATGAGAATACCTAAGAGCTTGTACCAAGGTAATACATCTCTGGTTTCTTTATACTGCTTGTATAAAGCTTTTACCTTTTCTTTGAAAGGAATATCCTCATTGAGAATATCATCAAGCTTACTCCAAGCTTCATTCATCTCTTGACGTTGTTGTTCATGATCAATTGTCATCATTTTACTCCTTTTTAAAGACTAAAGAACTCCAGTTCTCCATAGAAGTAATATAGTGATAAAAAAGGATGGGCTACAAGAGCCCATCCTTTTTATGGAATATACAAAATGTTACTATTTCTTTTTGTCTTAGAAAGAAGATCGACATAGACAGCACTCTTATCTTGTAATAATCCTTCCGCATCTACGATGCGTATCACGCGATAAGAGAATCTATTAATACAGTCTTTAGGTGGAGTGATATACCATTCCTTTCCACTCAAAGAAGTAAAGAGATATTGTTGTCCATTAGGGTTACACACATATTTCGTACTTTCCTTAGTGAGTCTTTTACGTGTATATTGCATTTTATATCTTTCCTTTTCAATATTTAACTAAAATACAAAGCGAGATATAAAAAACTCTTCATGAATGAGTGGAAAAGAGAACTCTATCCCTTTATTATCACGTTTCTTCTCAAAACATTATTTATTTCCGGAAAACTCTTTTTACTCCTTCAGATTGATAAACCCTGAAAATTTATTAAGGTGTATTTCATGAATACCACGAACACTACTACAGAGTTACTTTCTTTCCAACATACACTTCAACGCATTGCAGAAGCTTTAGAACGTCTTTCCCCACCGCCACCAACATTGAGCAGTCTTTCCGAAGCGTTGACATTAGCTGATGCGTTAGTTTGGCACCCACGCCAAAAACGATTAGATCCCGTACCTCATGTCGCCCATATTTCGATTGATTTGCTTTGCGGTATTACTCACCAGCAACATATGTTACTCAACAATACCCGCCATTTTGCTCGAGGATTACCTGCAAACAACGCCATGCTCTGGGGTGCACGTGGCATGGGAAAATCTTCCCTTGTTAAAGCTGTTCATGCCCATATTAATAAAGAAGAACGAGAACGTTACCCTGAATATTCCTCTATTGTTCTTGTAGAAATTCAACGAGATGATCTTTCAACTTTACCAAACCTATTAGCCTTACTTCGCCCATGCCCAAGGCGTTTCATTCTTTTTTGTGATGACCTTTCTTTTGAAAAAGATGATTACGACTACAAAGCCCTAAAATCAGTTCTTGATGGAGGAATTACAGGACGCCCTGACAACGTTATTTTCTATGCTACCTCTAACCGTCGCCATCTTATATCTCGTGAGATGATCGAAAATGAACAAACTACAGCCATTAACCCTTCTGAAGTAACAGAAGAAAAAGTCTCCCTATCAGATCGTTTTGGTCTATGGCTTGGGTTTTACCCGTGTGAATATGAAGTTTTCCTTCAAATAGTGCAAAACTACGCCCGAGATCGTAACTTACCTATTAGCGATTCTGATCTTATCACCCGTGCTCATGAGTGGGCTGTTAGTCGTGGAAGTCGATCTGGGAGAGTAGCCTTTCAATTTATTGAGGATTTACAGGCACAATTGACAAAAGCTTAAGACATGCAACAATTACAACAATTAAATGTGTACCTTTTCATAAAAACATTTTAAAATAGTCCTTACGCTTTATATTAAAATATTGTCTACAAAGAGTTATTAAACATATTATAAGTTTGTTCTTTAATGTATTAGTTACGCGTTTTCTAATAGTGTTAAGAAGTAACTCTAAATTTAAGGAGATCTTTTGCGAGATTGCATTTTCTGGGGTATTTCGTATACCGAATTTGTCTGTCCCTCATTGATCGCTCACAACCTAACTTAACTTTACGATACTAACAACATAATGGCTTATTGACAATGTTACACGCATCTCCTCAGATCGATTTACGCACGATCCGTTCGCATCCTGATTATTGGTACCCTGTTGCATGGTCACATGAACTTAGAGCTGGAAAAGTTATCGGTACACGTTATGCCGGAATCCCTGTTGCTTTGGCACGCCCTCAAAACGGTGGGCGTGTTTTTGCTTTAGAAGACCGTTGTGCTCATCGTCAAGTACCCCTCAGCCAAGGAATTCTTCAAGGAGATGCCGTAAGATGTTGTTATCATGGTTGGGCCTATGATCGTTTTGGACGTTGTCACAATATCCCTTATCTAGGTAAATGCCATCATCACGTACGTGTTTTTCCATGCCGTGAACAAAATGGTATGATTTTTATCTTCCCGGGTGATGCGAGCAAAGCTGACGCAACACCTCTCTCTCCAGAATTAGCCCAAACAGCAAACCCTGCTTATAAAACTCGTTTTTTTGGCAGTACGATACGCTGTCATTACAGTTTTATGCATGAAAACCTTATGGATATGAACCATCAATGCATGCATTTTAAGCAAGTAGGACAAATGAAACCACGATTCTTGGGGCAAAAACGTGAACCGGGTGTTGTTGAGGCTCGCTATAGTTTCGCGCGCATAGGTGGAAAACAACCTCTTGGTGAAGCAATTATTTTTGGAGAACGACGAGATACATCCGAACGGTTTCAGAACCGCGATATTATGACCATTCGCACAGAATACCCTTATCAAACCTTACGCATTCAAACAGGAGATAATTGCCTTGTCATGGATCTCTGGATTGCTTACGTGCCACAAAGTGCCGATGAGCTCACAAATCGCACTTTTGGACTACTTTCTATTAAACGCCCTAAAATCCCTTTTCTCCTCGATTTGGCGTGGCCTATTTTGATTGCCTTTACAAACCGTATTTTTGCAGAAGATTGTGAAATTGTAGAGCTTGAACAAAAAGCATGGCGAGATCTTGGGGGCGATCATAATGTGGAAATTTTCCCTGTTATCAACACTTTAAGGGATCTTCTTAGAGAGTGTGGCATTCCGCCAGACCATCATTATGCCTGAAGACACACATTCTCTTACTTTTGAGGTTCCTCCCTACCGCTTGCGTCCGCTTTCTCTTAATGATGCTGATGTTATGCATCGCCTTATCAATGATTGGGAAGTAGTGCGTATGCTCAGTCGCTTATCCTTCCCATACCCAAAAGAATTAGCAGACAAATGGATTACAGCGGCACAGGAAGAACAAGCTTCAGGTCGTAGCTATCATTTTGCGATTACACAAGCCCATGACGGAACGTTTATTGGATGTATTGGTGTACAAATTAAAACAGAATCTCATGGCACACGCGTTGGCTATTTAGGGTATTGGATCGGTCGCCCCTATTGGGGACATCGTGCCGCGCGTTTATCTGCAGAACGTATTACACGTTGGGCACTCGCGCATTTAGACATAACATGCCTACGTGCGCGAGCAGCGCAAGATAACACTGTTTCTCTGCATATTCTCGAGCGTATTGGGTTTCATCCCATTGGTACAGGAAGTCAGGTTTTTTTAGCTCGTAAAGCAGAAATCCCTGTGATCACATTTGAGATAACCCGTGCCGATCTCGATCTTTCTCAAAATATCTCTCGCAATACACAATTAAAAACTCAATCACGACAATTAATACTTGTCGTTGCTGCTGCCCTTATTGATCGTCACAATCGTGTTTTACTTGCCCGTCGTCCAGAAGGAAAAACTATGGCTGGATTATGGGAATTTCCTGGTGGAAAAATAGAGCCCAGAGAAACACCAGAGCGTGCTCTTGCGCGTGAACTGCTTGAAGAACTCTCTATTGACATTTCTCACGCTTGTTTAGCCCCCTTTACATTCACTTCTTACCCTTACCCTGACTTTGACCTTCTTATGCCGCTTTACCTATGTCGCTATTGGAATGGTACCCCCACCCCCAGAGAAGGACAAAAACTTGCGTGGGTTGAAGCACATTCTTTACGTGATTACGCTATGCCAGAAGCTGATCTTCCCTTTATTCCTCTTCTCCAAGCCATTCTTTAATTTCTTTTCTTAAAGAAACCTTATAAAAAAATATCTTTAACCTTATTCTATCATTTATCTTCAATCTTCATCTTAACATGCCTTCTTCAAGCCAGTCATTTGACAAATATTAGAAAGAGTTTTATTTTTTACTCTTCTAGATAGTAGGATAAAATCTCTTGCAAAATAAAATCGGACACAACCTGCGATGACTCATCAAAAATCTCTTTCCTCTCCCGATACGACAACATGGCACCAAGCGACTCGTCTTTTACATGCGGAGGTTGAACGTACAACCCACCAAGAAACAAGCGAGCCTCTTTTTCTCACGTCAGGTTTTGTATATGAAAGTGCCGAGCAAGCGGCAGCGACATTCCGTAATGAAATTATACGTTATCAATATAGCCGTTTTGGTAACCCTACGATCGCTTCTTTAGAACGAAAACTTGCTGATTTAGAAGGTGCCGAAGCTTGTATTGCCACTTCTACAGGCATGGGTGCTGTTTTTTGTGCTCTCTTTTCCCATGTTAAAGCCGGAGATAGAGTTGTCGCCTCGCGCGCACTTTTTGGGTCATGCCACTGGATTGTCGCTGAACTATTGCCACGTTATGGTATAGAGTCTGTTTTAGTTAATGGCACCAATCTCTCTGAATGGGAACGCGCGCTTGCTCAACCGACAGCCGCTGTTTTGCTTGAAAGCCCCTCCAACCCTATGTTGGATATTCTCGATATTTCTGCCATTGCTTCACTAGCCCATCGTGCGGGTGCCCTTGTTATGGTTGACAATGTCTTTGCCACGCCAATTTACCAAAAACCTTTAGAACTTGGGGCTGATGTTGTTATTTATTCCTGTACTAAACATATTGATGGTCAGGGTAGAGTTCTTGGTGGTGCTATTCTTGGATCTGCTGAATGGATTACCTCAACCCTACAACCTTTTACTCGTAATACAGGCAATACGATATCGCCTTTTAACGCATGGGTTATGATCAAAGGGTTAGAAACTCTTTCCCTACGGGTTGACGCTATGACACGTAACGCCGCAACTCTTGCCGATTACCTCGCAGAAGCTCAAGGTGTTTTAAGTGTACGTTACCCGGGTCGTGCCGATCATCCACAGCATGCACTTGCTATGCGCCAAATGAGCGGTTATAGTACACTTTTAGCCTTTGAAGTACACAGCGGACAAAAAGGCGCTTTTGCTTTTATGAACGCGCTTAAGCTGATTGCGATTTCAAACAACCTTGGCGACGCTCGCTCGCTCGTCACCCATCCTGCGACAACAACACATGCTAAAATTAGCGATCAGGAACGGGCAGATCTTGGCATTACAGAGGGTACAATCCGTTTTTCTGTCGGTCTTGAAGATTATCACGATCTTATCACCGATCTTAATCGTGGTCTTGAAGCCCTCTCGCTTACATAATTTTCGTATATCAACACAATAACACTTAATAACAGGCTATTTATTATATGACATCCTCTTTTCAAAATCGCCCTACCCGAGCAGAGGCAGAAGAAGCTGTTCGTACTCTTCTGCGTTGGGCTGGTGATGACCCTCACCGTGAAGGACTGCAAGAAACCCCTTCACGCGTTGTCAGGGCTTATACAGATTTTTTTTCAGGCTATACCCATAACCCTGATTCTTTACTCAGTCGAACTTTCTCAGAAGTAGACGGGTATCATGACATTGTCCTTTTACGTGATATCCGCTTTGAAAGCCATTGTGAGCACCATCTCGCGCCTATTATCGGTCGTGCCCATATCGCCTATTTACCTCATCAGCGCGTTGTTGGCATTTCTAAACTTGCCCGTGTGCTCGATGCCTATGCGCGCCGTCTTCAAATTCAAGAACGTTTAACAGCACAAATTGCCAACACGATTAACGCCGTCCTCAAACCTCATGGTGTTGCGGTTATTATTGAAGCCACCCACCAATGTATGACAACGCGTGGTGTTCATAAACACAATGTCTCAATGGTAACACGTAGCTTATTAGGCGTATTTGAAACAAATACAGACAAGCGGCAAGAACTCATGACCCTTATAAACCGCCCTTCATTTACGGAATCATGAAGAGAATTGTAAAGTATGTACAATGCCTCCTTTTATGGAGTTTTAGCTTTTTTACCCTCGTGCATGCGACATCTCATTTAGCCTATGCCGATACCAAAGCAAAGACAGAAAAAGGAAAGAGCCTTGTTATCAATATCTCATGCCTTCATCGTTTATCTATAGGTACACGCTCTACGTTAGAGGGACGCATTCAAATTATAAGCCCGTTGCCCAAAGGTTTACAGGTTTCAACAGATGCCAAAGGCACTCTCCACCTCAACCGCACGACCTGTCCCGCTGGCGAACATAGTATAAGCAATGGTATAGGCAATGAAGATTTAGCTCTTATGACAGCCCCACATATGCCTATTTTTGTGCAAAACGCCGGCAATGCCTCCATAACTATTGACCCTCATTTAGAGGCCCCTGTTGCTGTTCACGTTGGTAATGGGGCAGCCTTACTCGGCGATGCTGAAGAACTTGATATTTTTTCTAACGCCTCTGGTCCGATTACTCTCCCTTTACTGACCACTTCTGCGCGTATTCGTTCGATCGGGTCTGCCGTTATTACGATTCAAAATATCAAAGCCAAAGCACTTTTTCTTATTTTAGGCGGAAGTTCCCGCTTTATTGCCAAAACAGGAAAAATCAAAGCGTTAGAAATCATCTCAAAAAGTTCTGGCAATGCCGTTTTCCATGGTCAAAGCGGTGTGACAGCCCTCCACGTTTTAAGCACAGGCAATATTACGGTTGAT
The DNA here is from genome assembly GCA_017413025.1 of Acetobacter sp. Classification (GTDB taxonomy): domain Bacteria; phylum Pseudomonadota; class Alphaproteobacteria; order Acetobacterales; family Acetobacteraceae; genus Acetobacter. The sequence continues at coordinate 54,010 of JAFPVE010000021.1, forward strand.
CGTGTTCGCGGAAGCCTTGCCACAGAACGTGATGGACCGGGTAAAATTTTTTATACGTCCGTACCATAGTTTTGTTATTCTGCCCCCTGACAAACACGTTATAAAATCAGTGCACTATTAGAACATAAGGAAAAAATAATAGCCATGAGAGAAGAAAAAAGCCTCAATATACGCAAAAAAAGTAAAAGCTTGCATGGTAGCATTAAGTTTGTGCAGTGTTGTTCCGTTATTATTTTTAATAACAGAAACTTATTCTCACGCAAAGCAAAAGCAAGAGGCAATGGCTTTGAAGGGTGTTGAACTCGGCAATTTACATGATGACGAAAAAGCTCGCGCTGCCTATAACGAACTCATCACACTCTTTGGCTGCTCGAAAGACCCAAAAATACAACAACTAGTGGCACATGCTTCACACAAGAAACGCCTCTCATTTGTTGGAAGTTATGTCTTTCCTATTCTCCAACAAATTCTCTCATTTATTCTCTCATCTATTCCAATTGATTTGGTGGCAATTGTAACGTTTGTAGTTGGGGGGTGGAGGTGGCTAATAAAGCGGAAACAAGATCACAAGACTTAACCTTACAACAAATAGTGGCAAAAGCACGGCATAACCTTTCCCTTTAGTTCTGTCGCCCATAGAAAGACACATAGCCATCCCTCCCTTTTTGCTCTCTTTGTTTTTTTACCCTTGTGTTTTTCTTGAGTCAAAAAAGCTTTTAAGCAACTTTTCAGGAGGGAGACAGCTTTTTGAAAGCGTTTTCCCCGCGTTACTCTCCTTGTTTATACAAATAAACATGAAAATAAAAACGCCCCTTATACGTGTTGTCTCTGTTATTCTACAATGTCTTGAGAAGAATCTTTAACTTGTGGAGTTTGGGGTGTTTTAGGTAATAAAGCCGGGACAAATGCCAAAGTCGCCACTAACGTACACCCGAGAGAGAGTAAAAGAAGGCGCCCCATGCTAGCTGTGCCCGGATGGTGTGACAAGGCTAATGAGCCAAAGGCTGTGCCCGTTGTCAGGGCTGAAAACAACACCGCGCGGGCTGTGGGTGAGGCTAAAGGATAACGCAACCCATCACGCCAATTCATCACAAAATAGATATTAAACGACACCCCAACCCCAAGGAGTAGCGGGAGAGAAATAATATTCGCAAAATTTAATGTCTCTGGTATGACCACAATTAAAATAATGGTCATCAAGGCAGATAATAATAAAGGTGCCAAAACCAACGACATGTCCAAGACACGCCGTAACATAAGAAAGAGAATGACAGCGATCATCACCACAGCTGCTGCAACAGCTTGCTCAAAAGCCAGCACAATAGAGTGGGCACTTTCAACGATATCAACCGCAGATCCTGCTATGGTCGGCGCAATTTTTTGTAATGATGTGACAAAAGCATCAAGAGAATCAGAATTTTTTATAACCCCTTTGGGGTATACTTCTACCAACGCCCGCCCATCAGGAAGTAGATAATCATTCGCCAAAACAGGGGGTACATCTTTCATCGTCACAGGTTGCGCTTGTAACATTAAGCGCAAGCGATTAAGCTCCATCGGTAAAAACTTTACAAGGTCTGTATTTGCTGCTATAAGCACGGCATCTTGTGCCTGTGATAAACGCAGTAAAGCCCGCTGAATACGACGTAAAGGGCTTTGTTTTGGCAATTTGTTAAGGACACGCCCTAAAGCCATTGCACTTGCCTTAGCAGAAGCACGTAATTGTGCTACATTCGGCGGTAAAGCAGGCTTATAAACCATAAGCGTTGGTAAAAGCATTGTCGCCGCATCTTGAATAATCGCCAGTTTTTCTGGCTGTTGTGTCGGCACAAACGAGCCAAGCCACATCACATCAGACACATCTGGCAATGCAGAGAAACGTTGCGCCGCTTTTTTGGCATCGGCTAAAGAGGGTGTCAGCAATTCTGCACTATACGGTGATGTTTGCGGGTTATTGATGAGCTTCATTAATGTCCGCATACCTTCAGAATTGGGATTTTTTGTATGCAAAGGATCGCCATCAAAACGTAAAAAAGGAATAAGAAGAAGGCCACTCAAAGCAAGCACGCCAAAAAATAATAAGATCCACTTCCGATAAGTACGCACCCCTATATCAACAGGGCGCATAAAAGCAAACCCCATATCAGGGCAATTAAACGTGGCTTGACAAATCCGTAACAGGGCGGGTAAGAGACTTGCTGTGCAAATAAACGCTATAATCATGCCTACCCCTGCGATAAGACCAAGCTGGGCAACCCCTAAAAACGCTGTGGGTGTAAAGGCTAAAAAACCTGCTGATGTTGCCAAAGCCGCCACAAGAATTTGTTTTCCTGTTGCATCGCCTGTACGCTGTAATGCCTTAAAAATATTCTCTTGCGAAAAAGGCAATTCTTGTGCTCTAAAGCGAACAGAAAATTGAATAGCAAAATCAACAGCAATGCCGACAAATAAAACAGCAAACGCCACAGAAATGAGATTCAGCGTTCCTACAGCAAAGGCTGCAAACCCTGTTGTTAGTAACAGTCCAACCACAAGTGTCACCACAATAGGAAAAATAACGCGCCAAGTTTTTACAGCAAGAGTAAGCCAGAGTGTTACCAAAACTAACGAACCAATAAGCCCTGCGACCATTCCTTTTGCTACTGTGGCAAACTCTTCATCATCAATTTGCACTTGTCCCGTAATATAGACTTTTGCATGACCTGTGCGAACAAAAGGGAGCGTACTAATCGCTTGACGCATAGCCGCTGCCGCAGCTCCCCCTGGTTGAAACGAACCATAATCTAGTTTCGGTTTTGTAACAACAAACCGATAGCGCCCCCCAAGGTCTGTTAATTTTCCTCCGAGCAAACGCTCCCATGACACAAAATACCCATGACCATCAGCCGATTTTTCTAAAGCATTGGCGAACCCTACTAATGGTGCATTAAAGGCACTTATATCTTGCCCTTGATCAACACCCTGAGCAATTAACGAGAGCGCCTTAAATAAGCCTCGCGCCGAAGGATCTTGTGCTAAAGAGGCTAAAAAAGGTTGTGCTGTAATCGTATCATCTAAAACTTTACTTAAAGCGGGCACTTCAAGAAACATCAACCCATTTCGTACTAAGTAAGGGCTTGCATCGGGCTGGTGTACAAATTCAAAATCTTTATGATCGGCTGATAGAATATGTGCGAGTTGCCGTGCTGTTTCCTCTCCGACTTCAGGCAGATCCGCCTCAACGACAGCAATCAATAAATTCTCTTTCTGAGGAAATAAACGCCCCATTTCATCAGAACGTTGCTTCCACGGCAACGTGGGAGAAAGCATCTTACTCGTATCGGTTGTTACATCAAGGCGTGTCATACCGGCATATATCCCAATGCCTGACAGCACGAGAAACAATAAAACAACCGCCCACGCATAACGTGCACAAAAAACAATAAAACGAGCTATAAAAGAAAACCGCATAATAACCAACAGATTCTTACAAAATCCCCAAGTAACACAGACAACTTTTATCTAACTATAACTACAGCAAAACACTAAAATTATCCTAGGTATCTAGGTATATAGATTTAATAAAAATTATCTTCTACCATAAGTCTTCCCTTGATGAAACCTTCCCGGACCAGAAGAAAACCCTCGTAATTGCCGCAAAAGAGCTATGGATTCTACACAGGCTGCGGCAGCTTCACGTCCTTTATTATGTTCATCTCCTGCAGAACGTATACGCGCCTGTTCTTGTGTATAAGTTGTTAAAATACCAAAAGTAATAGGGATATCCGTTGTTAAAGACGCCTGCATAATCCCTATACTTGTACTTAAGCTAATAAACTCAAAATGCGCTGTATCTCCTTTCACAACGCATCCGAGGCAAATAACCCCTTCATAACGATCGCTCTCGGCTAAAGTTTTGGCAAGAAGTGGCAACTCAAACGCCCCCGGCGCCATAAAAATATCACGCTCTGATACACTAATTTTATGCGCGTCAAGCCAGCCTAACGCCCCTTCTTTCAAGCCTTTTGTAATTTCCTCATTAAATCGACTTACAAGCAACGCTAAATGTGGTGCTGGAAAAAGCTGTGATAAATCTAACGTATCCACACCCGAACGAATTCCCATGGGCAAACCTTTCCTTTCTCAACAAAAAGCTTTATATTTAATTCAGAACAATACCACAAAAAATATTATTTCATTAAACTCGTTCCTTTAAGAATATGGCCTAACCTTTGTTTTTTTGTGTCTAAATAGGCACGATTAAACATATTTGCAGGCATTTCAAGCGCTACACGTTTTCGTACCACAAAACCGTAAGCGACAAGTCTACTTACTTTTTCCGGATTATTTGTTAGCATGTCTAGCACTGTCACACCAAGACTTTGCAAAATACCAGCCGCTGCTTGCCAGTCTCGCACATCAGCAGCAAAACCTAATCTGTGATTAGCCTCGACTGTATCTAACCCCGCATCTTGAAGTTCATAAGCACGAATTTTATTGACAAGCCCTATCCCCCGACCTTCATGCCCGCGTACATACACAAGCACACCACACGCGGCACGCCCAATCGTCGAGAGCGCTGATTGAAGCTGTCCGCCACAATCACAACGTAAAGACCCTAAGGCATCCCCTGTAACACACTCAGAATGCACCCTGACCAGAGGAATAGCCCCTTGTGCACGAACATTACCTTTCACCAGAGCAATATGTTCGATACCATTGTCATCACGAAACGCGTGCACCTGTAAATCTTCCCCACCGTACGCACTTGGAAGAGTCGCTTGTGCAAGGTCTGGCAATTCAACACTTTGAAAATAATGCTTGACATCAGAAGAAATCGGATTCACACCATGAACACGAATCCACGACACCAACTCTGCAATAGAAATAATAGGTATGTTGTGTTTTGTCGCAAAAATATCTAATTCAGGACGACGCGCCATTGTCCCATCTTCGTTGAGAATTTCACAAATCACGGCGGCAGGCTTGAGCCCTGCAAGACGCAAAAGATCGATAGATCCTTCCGTATGACCCACACGTTCTAAAACCCCTCCTCGTGCCGCACGTAATGGAAAAACATGCCCGGGCGTTGCTATATCACAAGGTTGTGCACCTTCCGCCGTCGCAACAAGAATTGTCCGCGCACGATCCGCCGCAGAAATACCTGTACTCACACCCTCACGCGCTTCAATAGAAACAGTAAACGCCGTTCCATAACGTGCTGTATTGTGATGTTGCTGAACCATCATCTCTAACCCAAGCTGATCAACACGATCTGCTGTCAGCGGTAAACAAACAAGCCCTCGCGCATGAGTAATCATAAAATTAACAGCAGGCGGCGTAATAAACTCTGCCGCCATAACAAGATCGCCCTCATTTTCGCGATCCTCGTCGTCAACCATAATAACCATACGCCCAGCACGCACAGCCTCTAACGCTCGTATCAGTCTCTCAGATGGTTTATTTAACGAAGAAACTTCGTCCATTTCTCTTTTATTTACTTGTTTATTTACTTGTAATGACATTGTGCTTCCACATATTTAGCTATGATATCAACTTCTACATTCACCTTATCCCCCAGACACAACCCCCCTAATGTTGTATGTTCCCAAGTGTAAGGGATAATCATAAGCGTTATACAGACATCATCATGTGTTGTATGCTTCACAGGTGTTTTTACACATTGAACGTTATTGTGAATCTCATTAATCGTTAAACTAATACCGTCTAAAGCAATAGACCCTTTTTCTACCATATAACGCCGCAAATGGTGCGGTACAGCAAACTCAACTCTTCTCGCTTCCCCCACTTCCGTGCACGCAACAAACTGGGCAACCCCATCGACGTGTCCTTGCACAATATGCCCAGATAACCGCGTCAATGGTGTTACTGCTCGCTCTAAATTCACGCGCTTTCCTACGTCAAGTTGTCCCAAACTTGTTCTTTCTAATGTCTCACTACTGACAAAAAAACGAACCTCTCCCTCAACACTAGAGGCTATCGCCGTTAGGCAAACGCCATTAAGCGCTATACTTTCTCCCTCGCCTATATCGCGTAGCCCTGTTTGCACATCGAGAATTAAAGCGTTCGGAGAACGCTCTGCTCGAATAATTTGCCCCATTGTTTCTATAATACCGGAAAACATGCCTGCTCCTGTTGACACTGTGCCCACTCTGGTAACAAAGAAATCGGTGTTATATCATGCTGCCTTGTGACATACCACTGATCAGGTTGATGATAAGCTGATTTATTTTCTTCACAATTCTCTTCACTCTGACGATGAGAGATCGTCAGCCAATCATCCCATAAGCCAACATCATGCAACACCTTCAATAGGGTTGGTCCTGCCTCCACAAGCATCCATAAAGTGCTCATCTGCGATAAGAGTTGGGGTAAGCTATGGCAATCTGTACACAGGCTAACAACAAACCTCTCTCTCATTATGCAAAGCCACTCTGCAGGGATATTCTTTTCTTGTCCGCACACAACCAGAGTCCGCTTCCGTGCCACATGATCTGAGACGTAACGCACTGTGAGCTCAGGCTTATCAGCGCGCACGGTTCCCGTTGCAGTAATAATACCATCGGTAACACGCCGTAGCCGATGAGCAAAACATAACGATTCACGAGAGGTAAAAGTTTTTTGCCCTGCTGGCGGGTGCATATCTCCTCGACGATTTAAGGCTTGTTTAACTGTAATCCATGGTCGGCGATGTAACATTCGCCATACAAACGGAGCGATAAGCGCTTGACACAGGCTTAAAACCTCGCCTCCATTCCGGCTTTGCTCTAACCAATAGACGGCACAGCCTGCCGCTTCTAACCGTGCCGCCCCTTTCCCTTTAACGAAAGGATTAGGATCTCGGCACCCAATCCAAAGCACTTGCACCGGTGTTGTTAATAATATTTCTGTACACGGTGGTGTACGCCCTGTGTGGTTACATGGCTCTAACGTTACCACCACTGTATGAATCTTCTCAACAAGCCCTAACGCTCTTGCGCGCTCAACAGCCAGACGTTCGGCATGGAACTCTCCCGCACGATGGTGTGCCGCCGCCACCAAAAGACGCCCTTGATGATCAAGAAGAGCACACCCAACAGCAGGGTTTGGCGCCGTCTGCCCAACAAAACAATAGGCTTCAGAGACAGCATGCCTAAAAGCCTGCTCTATTGCCGGCGTTACAACAGCCTCTTTACCGCAGAAAGAACGTGCACCTTCTCCCACCAAAACTCCCCCTCATTTTCCTCATATGACATCAACCATATGACAAAGCAGACTCAGAGCAGGTTCAGAGAGACTTACCCCCTTCAGGCAACACTCCCGATTCTATAAACCAACCCAATATTGACCTATAGAAACAGACAAACACCCGACAAGAAGTGCTTCTTTGCTCTCTTCCATCCGGACTATCACCGTCGGCTCTGGAGTTACACCAGATCTGCTGACCCCGCTTAAAACGGGCGCTCGCGGGCTTGTTCTGCTCAAGTAACCAAACAGAAACTTACCGCCGGTAGGGAATTACACCCTGCCCTGAGAACACTATATTAAGAACACCTAAATATCCGTTTGTTACAACAAACTGATACTCTTTTATATCATAAGTTGTTTGTATAACAAACTATACCTTAAACGACAAGATCCCTCTTAAAAAGAAATATTCATAAAAGAAATAAAGGAAAAAGCGTTATTTTTAATAAACCCACCAATAAAAAAACTTTACGGTAATAATTACATTATTCGCACGTTCTCTATAAAAACTCATTTTCTTCTTTTCTTTGTTTGAATCTTTGTTTGAATCTTTGTTTGAATCTTTGTTTGAATCTTTGTTTGAAGTCTTCATTTTTTAAAATATTTTTGCTAAAAGTTCTGAAATCAAATAAAAACAAAAACGAAAAAACGAAAAAGGGATTTTTGATGATTACACAAGAGAATCTACCACAGCTATTAGAAACGTTAGAATTTTCTTCTTCCTCCAAAAATTCGGACATAAGCCCTAAAATCTACACCAAAACTTACAATAACGGCGCGCAAATCATTGTCAACTTTCAACAGAAGAAAATAAGCTATCCAGAAGCTATTCAAAAAGGCGATGAAACAACTTGTAATTTTTCACACAATGAAAATTTTGTTGTTTTAGAATGTGTCAATCGATTATTAGAAAAAGGCTATCCACCTGAAAATTTAGAACTTGAACCCCGTTGGAGGCTCGGACGTGAAAGTAAAACTTCGGGCAAAGCGGATATTGTCGTAAGAGACAATACTGGAAAAATTTACATTATCATTGAATGTAAAACCGCTGGTGCCGAATTTAACAAAGAATGGGAAAATATGCGCAAAGACGGCGGGCAGTTGTTGAGCTATTTTTGTCAAGATAAAAACACGCAATTTCTTTGCCTCTATACCAGTGATTATAGTAGCGATGTCGATAAAAAACTCACCTATCGCAATATTATTATTTCTACAAAAGATAATGAGGATTTTCTACGAGAAAAAAACTTAAAAGGCTATAACAACGCTAAAACCGTGCCTGAGATTTTTCAGGTCTGGCGTGACGTTTACGAATTTGCTGCCGAAGAAAAAGGGATTTTTGAGCCTGAATTTAACGCCTATAACGCAGGCAAAGCTGCCCTTAATTTTAACGATCTTAAAGAAATTACCCAAAAAGACACGAGCGGCAAAAGCGGAGAAGATGGCAAATATCACGAATTTGCCAAAATACTCCGCAAATACAACATTAGCGGTAAAGAAAACGCCTTCGATAAACTTGTTAATCTCTTTTTGTGCAAAATTTATGACGAAACGCATAACAAAGATAATCTCCATTTTTGTTATCGCGGCGTTATGGCGGATAGCTTTGAAAGCTTACAAGATCGCCTCATGATTTTGTACAAAGACGCCATGAAAGAGTTTCTGCACGAAGACATTACCTATGTTAGCAACGAGGAAATCGGCGCCCAATTTCACGATTTCAAACGCAATAAAATTAAAACCAAAGCCCTGCAAGAACAAATAGAAGAATTTATCCGACAACTCAAATTTTATTCTCATAGTGATTTTAGTTTTTTAGAAGTCCACAATAAAAAGCTCTTTCTCCAAAACGCCCTCGTTTTGAGAGACGTTGTCCAACTTTTTCAGAACTATAAACTAACAAGTAACCAAACAACGCAATTTTTAGGCAATCTTTTTGAACTCTTTTTACAAAAAGGTATGAAACAAGATGAGGGACAATTTTTCACACCTCTCCCCATTTGTGAATTTATTATGTATGCCCTGCCCCTTAAAGCCCTATTACAAAAAAATCCTTCCTTAAAAGTGATTGATTATGCTTGCGGGGCGGGACATTTTCTCAACACTTATGCCAATGTTGTCGCCCAAATAGAGGATCAACAACCGCGAAAAGAAGGGGCAAAAACAACCGCCCAAAGTAAGATTTATGGCATTGAAAAAGAGTACCGCTTAAGTAAGGTCGCCAAAGTGAGCTCAGCGATGTATGGGCAAAACATTAACATTACTTATGCCGATGCGCTCGATAAAAACAAATTTACAGAAAAAGATTTTGATCTTCTCGTTGCCAATCCCCCTTACAGTGTCAAAGGCTTTTTAGAAACATTAAGCAAAAAAATGCGCAAAAGTTACGAACTCTTTGATGAGGGGATTAACCTTGAAACAAACGCTATTGAATGCTTTTTTGTTGAAAGAGCCAATGACCTCCTTAAAAGCCATGCCAAGGCTGCTATTATTTTACCCGTGAGTATTTTAACCAAAGACGGCATTTATGAAAAAACCCGACAAATTCTCTTCCGTCATTTTGATATTATTGCGATAAACGAACTTGGCGGCGGTACATTTGGCGCAACGGGTACCAATACCATTATTTTATTTCTCTCTAAAAAACCTGTTTATGCCTCAACAAACGAGTCACAAGCTTACCTTAACCTTAAAGAAAATATTGAAGAAAGTTTGAGCTTTGAAAATGTTTTTCTCGCCCCATTTTTGCGAGAGTATTGCGCCTTTCAAAATTACCCGTTAGAGGATTTTAAGGCATTTTTAGAGGGTGTTCTTACCGACACCCTCAATAATCATGAAGTTTTTAAAGAATATCGTCAGGCTTTTTTGACTTCAGCAGAGTATAAAACCCTCCAAAAATCTAACCCCTATAAAACTGCCCCAGAAGAGGAACAAAATACACGCAAAGAGAAAGAGTTCATAACCTTTTGCCTTGAAAAAGAAAAAGAGAAACTGCTCTATTTTTCTCTCATAGGAAAGCAAAAAACCCTTATCATCAAAAGCCCGACAGAGAATAAAGCCGCTAAAAATTTTTTAGGCTATGAGTGGAGCGACCGAAAAGGCAGTGAAGGGCTTAAAGAACTTAACAACCCGTATTGTTCTCCACTTTTTGAACGGGACAATCTGGATAACTCCAATAAAATCGCTTTCCTTATTCGCAACGCGTTTTTGAATAATACTGCCATGAACGCCACGTTAGAAAAAGACCCTTACGCCCCATTAAACAACGCGCTTGATATAAGCCCAGAACTTGCGGAATTTGCACAATTTGTGCCCCTTAATCAGTGCCTTGATTTCAAAACCGCCACGTTTAATAAAGTGATCAATTTAAGCCTGATCACGACTAATGCAGCAGAGAAAAGCTCTCTCTTTGAAAATTGTCAATTTGAACTCGTGAAACTAGGTTCCATTATAGAGGAAAAGCCAAAGTCAAAAATTCAAGTCAAAGAAGCACAAGAAAATCTTGACGGTATTTATCCATTTTTTACAAGCGGCGAAAAAATTCTAAAATTTGATCAATTTTTCAGCGATGGACAGACTTTGTTTCTCAATACAGGCGGAAAAGCAGGGGTCAAATTTTATAACGGCAAAGCGGCTTATTCAACAGATACATGGGCTATTTGCAGTAAAAATGAAAACGACTATTTAACAAAGTTTTTGTTTTATCTTTTACAAAACATAAGTCCAATCATTAACGATTTTTACTTTAAGGGCAGTAGTCTCAAACATTTACAAAAAAGCGATTTTAAAAATATCTCTTTACCAAAACCAAACCTTGAAATTCAACAACAAATTGTCAATGCGTGCGAAGAGGTGGAAGCACAAAACCACGCGTTAGATCGTGCTATTGCCGACCAACACGACACAATATCAGCCATTTTGTCTTATACAAAAATTACGGACGCTGACTTTCACCAA
>JAFPVE010000028.1 GCA_017413025.1 Acetobacter sp.
GACTGCATTAGGTGTTGGGTATTTTCCGTAATCTCTAACACCGCCTGTGATGTTGTTTCATGTGTTCCATGTTCCCCATCCAGCACAGCCAGAAAGAGAAACGGCAAGGCTAACACTTAACAAAATTTTTAAGGGGGGGGGGGGTAAAGAGCATTTTCTCATTCTCACAGCATATTTCCTTTCCACACAACGAGCTTCTTTAGGCTTTCAACACGTTATTCTATACTCTATTATTATTCTGTATTCTCCACAACTTATTCTATATAGTTGAACTTGTTTTATATAGTTTCAGGGGAGCGTAACCCTCGGTGAGGGATACTTGAATGAAAAAGCCCTCATTTTTAGTCTTACCTAAAAACGAGGGCTTTTTACAAACGACTATTCAAAACACACGAAATAGCTTTGATAATTAAGCCTAATTATCGTTAATTTGCATGACTGCTCCCAGAAGGTAAATCCACCGCTATGGCGATGAAAATAGATTGCCCATTGCGGAGAATGCGGAATAACACCGGCCGCTTGGCAGCAATAGCATTTTTCATAGCCATAAGAGCGATATGTGGATTTTTAACTTTTTGGTTTCCTACGTATTGAATAACATCTCCAACGCGAATACCAGCTTGATCGGCTAAACCTCCCGGTGTAACACTTTGTACAACAACACCTTCAACATTGTTGCCTAGCTCAAGTTGTTGTCGTACATCAGGTGTTAAAGCAACAAAATGAATACCAAGTTGTACGTCACTGCTGGCTTTATTGTTTTTGTTGGGGGTATTGTTCTTTGCCGACAAATCCCCAAGCCGACCAATGTGGACAGAAGTAGTGCGTACTTTTCCCTCTCGTACATATTTTAACGGCACTTCTGTTCCGGGAGTAATCGCAGCAATATCTATGGCTAAATCATGCGGGGTGGTGATTTTTTGCCCGTTGACGTTGATAATCACATCTCCGACTTTAAGCCCCGCTTTTTCTGCCGGGCTTCCCGCATTGACGCTTGCAATCAGAGCACCAGCGGGGGCTTCTCCTGGAAGAGCACCACGAGGGGTTGGTAATGCCAATGCACGCGCCATAACAGGTGAAATTGTTTGAGCACTTACCCCTAAATAACCGCGAACGACATGCCCTGTACGGCGCAACTGATCCACAACAGAACGCACGGTATCAGAAGGAATAGCAAAACCAATGCCGATAGACCCTCCGCCTGAAGGAGAAAGGATAACCGTATTTACACCAATAACTTTGCCATCTTGCGTAACTAATGGTCCTCCTGAATTGCCTCGGTTAATTGGCGCATCGACTTGAATAAAATTATCGTAAGGTCCTTCGTTAATATCACGCCCACGGGCAGAAACAATTCCCGCTGTTACGGTCCCACCCAATCCATAAGGGTTGCCAACAGCAATGACCCATTCGCCGGGTTGTACGTCTTTTGATTCGCCTAACTCAACAAAAGGGAGTTTTCGAGTTGTTTTAAGCTTGAGTAAAGCAAGGTCGGTTTTACTATCACGTCCAACAACTTTAGCTTGTAATGTTGTTCCATCGTCAAGGGTGACAATAACTTTTGTTGCACCTTTGACCATATGGTTATTTGTCACAACATATCCATCAGACGAAATTAAAAATCCAGAACCACGAATCTCAATAGGCTGGCTCTGGGGTTGAGGCATCATTTGAAACGGAAACGGAAACGGAAACGGAAACGGAAAGTTATTCCCCATACCGCCACCGAGCATGCCATTATTTTCAGACATGGCGACATCGGGGCGAATCATTGAGGTGATCGAGACAACGGCAGGTTTAACCCGATGCACCAAAGCGACAAAGTCAGGAATACGATGCAAAGGTTCTTCCGGCTTAATGGCACCTACAGAGGAACTCGCATGGGCTTGATTTACAGGATAAATGAGTGTGGCGGCACTAACGATACATCCTGCAAAGACAGAAACCACGCCAAGAGATAACTGCGTGAACAACTGCTGACGATAACGAACGCCATAATTTTTGGCATTTATCTTAACGTTTTTTAACAAAAGTTTTTCTCCTTAACATTCATTGTTGAGGTTTCAAGCATAACACACTAAAGCTTCACGTGAATCGCTGTTGGGTAAAGACTTTGTTTAAACCTCGTTTAAACCTCTTATTGACAAATATCTTCTCTTTAATTGATTCTATAGAGAATGTTAGATGTAATAAAGTCAATATTCTCTCCTTTTACAACACGATAATACACTATAATATCTTTTAGTATATTAATATATTCTCCATAAAATTTCTTTTTGCTATTTTTTGACTATCCTTCTAAAATTAAATTAAAATCGAGAACAAGGGCAAGGTAACAAGGTAACAAGATTAAGAGTTGACAGAAATACTTTAATTAATTTCTTAGGATTTCGTGCTGGGAGGGCGTGTTGGTTTTTTGTTTATGGGACATTAAAACTTAAGGTACATTATGTGCGAACAGGTATGTTCTTAAGATCAAAACATGTAATATTTTAAGCAGTAGGTAATTTGAGGATAAACTATAGAGATTAAGGTGTCGAATAGCATGGGTGAAATTTCGTTTGAAGAAAAAATAAAGCTTCGTGAAGAAAAAGCTAGAATTGGTGATGAAATAAGGAAGAAAAATAAAGAAATCACTACATTTCTTATTATATTTTTTATTTTATGGATATCGATAGGGGTGTTTCTTATAGATTGGGTAGGTGCTGGGTTGAGCAAAGATCTCTATCTTTTGTTATGGGCTTTTTCTATTCTTTTACCTTTTACTTTTAAATAAAAATAAATAAAAATTAAAAAGAAACACGAAAGGGAATAAGTCGGTAATGAAGGGGTGAGGGAATCTTTAAAAAAAAGTTTTTTTTGTCATCAACTTCTCTCCCTCTCTGTTTTAACGTTTTTGATGTAAGTCTTCTCATCTCATTCCGCGTAATAACTAAAACACAGCGTTATGGTGTTCGTAATATTTCTATCTTGAAAAATATTATGATTTATAATGATTATGTTTTAAGGAATGATGTTTACAGAATTTTCTGTTTTTTTTGAGTTGCGATAGCCTATAACTGTTGAGAATTAGAAATTGCTTTTATAGTGCGTGTGTTCGCATTATTAACTAGGATCTATTAAGGATATCTATCAAAAAATTAGGAAACCATTTCATTGGTGCATACACTGTCTTCAGAACCAGACGAGGAGGTATCTTTTCAGCAAAAAGAAAAAAAAGGAAGGGTGCGTCTTTGGTTAGAAAAAGGTTGCGGACTTATCTTTTTTGGATTAGCTATTGCGTTTTCTCTTGCGCTGGTCACTTATAATCCTGCAGATCCTTCATTAGATGTTGCAACTTCTCAGCCTCCTACGAATTTATTAGGGAGAATTGGGGCTATTTTAGCAGATAGTCTTTTTCAAGGTGTAGGCGGTGGTGCATTAGTTCCCGTGTTTATTTTGAGTGCATGGGGGTGGCTTTTACTCGGTCATCGCTTAATAGGGCGTGAGATAAAATTTATTTTGATGATGCGCGTTTTTGCAGCTTTGTGTCTTTTGCCTCTTTCAGGTGGGTTGCTTGCAGCTATTTCATTATTATTCCCAATTTTTCCTCCAATAAATTGGCCATCGACTGCAGGGATTGGTGGAGGTATAGGGTATTCTATTGCACAGATTACGATAGCAGCTGGGGTGTCTGTATTCGGTTCTATAGGAGGGATGGTTGTATGGATTATAGGGGTTGTATTATTTGTTTTGTTGTTTGTGTTGGCGACGGGGTTAAGTCGGCGTGAATGGTTTTTCGTTGGTTCTGTGTGGTTCTGGCTTTTAAAGCTGCCATTTAGAATAATATGGGGTGTTGTGAAATGTTTTTATAAAAAGGATATACCCTCCTCTTCAACAAAGAAAAAAACATATATCCATCAAGCTGACCAATATGTTGACGAGAGTGTACCTTATGAGCGTGTACCATTAGTCGTTTCTAGTACTGTTTCTAACCGTAATCAAGATAAAAAAATTATATCTTCTCCTGATCATGGAATGTCTGTTGTGATGAAGAGTGTTCCAAATGAGGAGACACATCGTAGTATTGTTGTTTATGATCCGGATAAAAAACCTGTCGTGTATCAAGAGGTTTTGCTGCCTGCTCGTGGCACATCTGTGACAACCACGACAACATCTTTACCTTCGGTACCATCTAGGCAAGAAAAACCTGTCCGTAAAGGTTCGTTAAAGCAGTTTTTTTCTGTTCCGCGTTCACGTCAAGAAAAAGTGGTTCACTCGCAAGTAGAACATCAAACAGGGTGGCAATTGCCTTCTCTTTCTTTATTGCATCCTATGCCATCTTACAGACAGTCTGGTCCGTCACTAGAGTTGATTCAGGCAACAGCACGGTTATTAGAACAGGTTTTTGCTGATTATGGTGTGCATGGAAAAATTGTTGGTTATAGTGCAGGACCAGTTGTCACACTATACGAGCTTGAGCCAGCAGCAGGTATACGAGCCGCTCGCATTATTGGGTTGGCTGATGATGTTGCACGCTCTCTTTCTGTACTGAGTGTACGAATTGCTACGGTGCCCGGGCGGAATGTTATGGGTATTGAAGTGCCTAATCATATACGTGAAACGGTTTATTTATCCGAATTATTAAGCCAGCCAAGTTGGCAGGAAGATCCAAGTCAGTTGCTTTTAGCTTTAGGGAAGGATATCGCTGGCAATCCTGTTTTTAGTGATTTGGCACGCATGCCACATCTTTTAGTGGCAGGGACAACAGGATCTGGAAAATCAGTAGGCGTTAATGCCATGATTCTTTCATTGTTGTACCGATTATCTCCAGATGAGTGTCGTCTGATCATGATTGATCCTAAAGTGTTAGAATTATCTATTTATGATGGTATTCCACATTTGCTTACACCTGTTGTTACAGAACCATCTAAAGCAGTCAATGCGTTAAAATGGGTTGTTAAGGAAATGGATCGTCGTTATCGTGTTATGGCGCATATGCAGGTTCGTAATATTACGGGCTATAATGCCCGTGCTGCCGAAGCACGGGATACACATGAAGTTGTTGTCCGCCGTGTGCAAACAGGATTCGATCCCGAAACGGGGCATCCTATTTTTGATGAACAATCTATTTCTGTTGAGCCCATGCCCTATATCGTCGTTGTTATTGATGAAATGGCTGATTTAATGATGACGGCAGGTAAAGAAATTGATGCGTGTGTGCAACGATTAGCTCAAAAAGCGCGTGCAGCAGGGATACACTTGATTATGGCTACACAACGCCCATCTGTAGATGTGATTACGGGGACAATTAAAGCGAATTTTCCAACACGTATTTCTTTTCAAGTTATTAGTAAATTTGATAGTCGTACTATTTTGGGGGAGCAAGGCGCGGAACAGCTTCTTGGACAAGGAGATATGCTTTTTATGCAAGGAGGAGGGCGAATTATTCGTGTTCATTCCCCGTTTGTGGCGGATAGTGAAGTTGAACAAGTTGTTAATTCTTTGAGAAAACAAGGTGCTCCTATTTACGATGATGAAATTCTTGTTGACATGTTAGAAGGAGAAAAGAGCCTTGGGGGAAGCCGTGGAAGTTATAAAGGGGATTCGGTTGAGAGTGATTTGTATCGTGAAGCTGTCGATCTTGTTCAACGAGAAGGTAAAGCCTCTACCTCTTTTATTCAACGCTCTCTCTCTATTGGATATAATCGGGCAGCAAAGATTATTGAGCAAATGGAAAAAGAGGGCGTTATTAGCCCAGCTGATCATGTAGGGCGGCGTAAGGTTTTGTTAGGCACGAATAGGGAGTAATAATTATTTGAAGTTCTATTGATCTCTCAACATGATTGTGTGGAGAAAAAACAAAAGAAGAAGGGATTTTAAGGATTTTTTATTCGGCTCTATTAAAATAAAGTATTGTTTTTATAATATCAAACTCTTATCAATATTTTTTAATAATTGTGTTAATAAGAGGTTTTATCTTTAAACGTTCATTTTTATTTATTTTTATTTGAAAGCAATACAATCAAAGATGACGTATTGCCTTTAGATAAACATGGTTTTTTTGGTTATTTGTTTATAACTTCTTTGGCTGTTTGTATTTTTAGCGAAGTATAAGCATTTAGTGCATGAACAACTTGTTTTGATAAGGCAGTCATCAGATCTTGCATAAAATCAAAGGCGATTTGATCGTTTATGGTAGGTAACTTAATAGATATTTCTTTCGCAATATTTCTATTAAATTTGTTCCCATAATTAAAATTCATATAATAAGCTGTTTTTTTAAATAAGCTTAGAAAAAATAAATATGAATGTTTTCCCCATGAATCTTTATACTCGCCTTTAGGATACATTCCTTGAACATGAGAATAACCAACAAATGGTTTGTCTTGATAGAATATTGCATCATGGGAAGCTGTATCGCTAAAGGTTATTATATTTCCATCTTCTGTATTATCTAAATTTGTATATCCTGTAATACCATTATTGCAACTCGAATTTGTAACAACGCTATTTTTTCCATTTTCCGTAAAAAGACCAGAATTAGTTAGTTTATACGCTTTTGTGGGGTGTATATCAAACAACTCTCCAATCTTATATTCTTTCCAACAAACAGTTAAGCTACTATTGTCCCCCCCCCCCCGCTATTATAGTCTGTATCTAAAAATGTATGAAGGGCTGTTTGTTCGTTTTGAGTTAATGTCGTATCTTTTAAACCACTAGCTTGTAAGTATGCCTCTAACTCTTGAATCCTTTCTTGCTCTAACTCTTGAATATATGCCTCTATGTAATCAAAAGCAATTTGATTGTTTATGGTAGGAAGGGTTATTTTTTCATTGCCAATTCTCTTGCTTGTAAGCATATAAGAATAACTATAAAGATTTTTTATTTTAGACAATTGAGCAACAAAAAATAAGCTAGTTTTTTCATTAAAGGAGTTTTTTATAACATTATTTGGAATAAGTATATTTACTCTCCCATGTGATACAGCATAATAATCTCTTGGTTGATAAAAGACATTTCCAAACATATCTGCTGTTATGGTATTGCCTTGAAATATTTGTGATATTCCATCTCCTTCTTTTATATATGCTACAACTCCATTATTATTCTCACCTGCTGAAATTAAAGGAATATCACCTGCTAATAATTTTTTAGGTTGATTATCTCCTTTTGATAAAGCTATCTCAAACAACTCCCCAATTCTATATTCTCTCCAATCTCCCCCGTTTGCCTTGAAAGTTTCTTCAAGGCAAACGAGGGCTTGAGGCTTTCCCCAATATTTTCCTCTATCTTTTAAAATATTAGAGACTTCCCATGATAAATAATCAGCAATTGTTTTTTTGAAATCACATAAGTTAGGTTTGGTATCTATCTTTTGATGAGTATCAAAGTTCCAATCAGATCCGCTGTCATTGATAAAATCTTCAATATAAACAGATTTTAAATCCCAAGAGGCTTTGAGTTTGGCTGAGAAACCATTTTTATAAATTTGCACGACATCGCTATATCTCTCA
>JAFPVE010000029.1 GCA_017413025.1 Acetobacter sp.
ATTAACGGCGGAATTAACGGCGGAATTAACGGCGGAATTAGAATTAAGGAAGAAGCAATATGCGTATTATAGAGAAGTTTTGCTGTCGTTTGATGAGAAGAGCCCGTCTGTTATTAAAGAAATGACAAAACGCCTCTGCCCTAACGGCGTAGAATACAAAACATTGGGGGAGGTTGCCACAGATATGTTCAGAGGTTCAGGTATTAAAAAAGATGAAATAAAACCAGAAGGTATTCCATGCGTACGCTACGGCGAAATTTATACAACTTACGAGATTTGGTTTGAACAGTGCGTTTCTTATACTACGGGCAACGTGGTTAAAAACCCAAAATATTTTGAACATGGTGATATTCTCTTTGCAATTACCGGAGAAAGTGTAAAGGAAATTGTAAAGTCTATCGCATATGTTGGACATGATAAGTGTCTAGCCGGCGGTGATATTGTCGTACTTAAACACGAGCAAAACCCAAAGTTTTTATCTTACGCTTTGGCAACAACAGCGGCACAGATACAAAAGACCAAAGGAAAACAAAAAAACAAAGTTGTACACTCTAGTATACCCGCATTAAAAGAAATCAAAATCCCTCTTCCACCGTTAGAGGTGCAGGGTAAGATAGTAGAGATATTAGATCAATTTCATACGCTTACCACGAGCCTTACTGAAGGTATACCAGCCGAAATAGAAGCCCGTAGGAAACAATACCACTACTACAGAAACAAACTCCTTACGTTTAAGGATCTGGCGCCCAGCCCAAAAGAATAGCCATGTGAAGAGGAACAGCAAAATGCCCCTCTGCTGTGCTTTCGAGTTCTGCTGCGGCGTAGGCAAAAAGTTCCCGCGGGGGGGAGGTGCGTGCTCGTAAGGCTAAAGCGTTGGTTTCTCCTGCAGCGCGTAAATCTGCTATAAGAGCACGGAGCGAACGATACCGTAAATCAAGGATTTCGCGGTCAATAATCGGCAATGCAAACCCTGCCCGTTGCATGAGAGTCACACAGCTATAATGGGTCGGCAAAGGGGAAACGCGGGGAGAAACGCCACCACGTAACGCAAGCTCAGCGTTTTCGAGCGCAGCCCGCAAAGGCTGAAGAGTCGGCACAATGGGGAGACTTGCAAGAAAGAGCCCGTCTGGCTGTAAAATATGGCGGATTTGTCTTAAAATGCCGGGGAGATCATTTGCCCAATGGAGGGCAAGGTGGGCGATGACAAGGTCAAAGCTGTGCGCCTTAAAGGGAAGAATATCCATATCCGAACAAACAGCCAGAGAAGGCGCTTGCTGGGTTTGGGCGGGACAACAATCAAGAGAAATAACGGGAATATCACGTTGGAGAAGGGCTTTGGCAATAAAACCCCGCCCCCCAATATCGAGGGCAGACGTAAAACGCCGAGAAACATCGTCTAAACGATCGAGGAGAATGTCCGCCGTTGCCTCTAAAAGAGGGGTAAGAGTATTTTGAAGTAAAACAGAACGCGTACGATGCTGGCGCACGGCGTGGTAATCAAAAACAATAGGTACAGTCATACGCCCTTATGTCCAATAAAATAACGCGATAAAATAAAATTGTACGCAAACACCACACCGAACACGATACCTAATACCATAAAGAAAATATCATCACCACTATGTTACCTCATAATAGGCAGACAATAACCAGTATAGCGGGAAAATGTGCCAATGTCTTTTTAGAGACACTTTACCCCCCTGTGTGTTTGCTCTGTGGGGCTGATGTTGTGCAAACGGGTTTGCTGTGTGGCGCGTGTTTTGGTCAGGTATGGTTTGTAACCCAGCCTTTTTGTCGGGCGTGTGCTATGCCCCAAATTTCTGCCGACTCTTTAGGTAAAAAAGGGCTTTGCTTTGCCTGTGAAAGCCATGCCCCTCTTTGGGAGCAAGCGCGCGCCGCGTTTACCTATAATACGGTGATTCGGCACCTTATTTTACAATTCAAATACGGTGATAGGGAAGAGCATGCCGCCTTTTTCGCACGGCATATGGTACAGGCAGGGGCTGATATTCTGCAAAAAAACGCTTTATTAGTGCCTGTTCCGGTGCATAGGTGGCGCTTATTGCAACGTAAATATAACCAAGCGGCGTGGTTGGCGCGTGCTGTGGCGCGTCTTTCTGGGCTTCCGACGCTGCCAGATGCGCTTATGCGGCGGCAGAGAACAGCACGCCTTGCACGGTTTTCACGCCGAGAGCGCCAGCACGAAATGCACCATGCGATTACGGCGCGTGCCACGCGTCGGGCAATGTTGGCAGGGCAACACGTGGTATTAGTCGACGATGTGCTTACAACAGGGGCAACAGCGACAGCTTGCACGCGTGCGCTGTATGAAGCCGGGGTTGCGCGCGTTGATGTGCTTGTGGCTGCTGTTGTCTTACCCGATGAGAAAGACATATAAAAACGGGAAAGAAGAAGAGATTTGCCAAAAATGAGAAATAAGGGTTATAGTGACTGACAGAATATTATAATATAGACGACAACCCTATAAAGGGGAGGGCGTGTAAAACACGCATAAACATATATAAACATATAAGGGGAGAGAGGAAAATGGCTCAAGTGGAAATTTATACACAGCCGTGGTGTCCGTATTGTCTTCGGGCTGTGTCTTTGTTGAAAAGTAAAAAAGTTGATTTTAAGCAGATCAATGCGCCGAAAGGCACGCCCGAACGAGAAGAGGCTATCCGTCGGTCTGGGGGGTCAAAAACGGTACCGCAAATTTTTGTGGATGGTGAACATCTCGGCGGGTGTGATGATCTTCTGGCGTTAGATCGTAGTGGTCAGCTTGACGCAAAGCTAGGGTTGACGGAAAAACGCGCATAAGCCGTTGCCGCATATCTGCAAACGGCGCAAAAAATAGAAAGAACCTGCCAAAACCAAGAAAATGCCAACGAGACAAATGCCAGTAAGACAAATTTTAGTGAGAAGTCAAAAAAGATGATCTGTTATCGTCTCCATTGTGCTACGGGTCACGAATTTGAGGGGTGGTATAAAGATAGCCAAACGTTTACGCGTTTACAGGGTATGGGCTTGCTTTCATGCCCTGAATGCGGAGATACGCATATTAAGCAGGTTTTGGCAGCACCGGCTATTTTGAAGGGATCTTCGCATCGATCACTTTCCGTCTCTCATGCTGACTCGCAAAGTTCACCTTCCTCTACGTCTGCAGCTGTGCCCGCTAAAACCGCTCCGAGCAAAAAGGCGCGTTCGGCACCTTGTTTGCCAGATGCGTTGGTGGGCGTTATGCAACGTGTGCGTGAGGTGATTGAAAAAAATTGTGATAATGTTGGGAAGAATTTTGCTGAAGAAGCCTTACGGATGCACCAAGGCAAAGCCCAGAAGCGGAATATATATGGCGATGTTTCCGAAACGGATCGTGAATTGTTAGAAAGCGAGGGCGTGCCTTTTCAAACAATACCGTGGGTACGTAAAGCGGATAGTTAACGTTATTGAAGAGATTTTTTAAGAAAATAAAAAAATGATGAGATAACGCAAGGAATAATAAAAAAAGAAATGCTTTGATAGAAGAGATAGAAATAACGTAATAGGAGAGACCAAGCAGGTAGGACAATATGAGGCAGTTTGTAAAATACATCTCAAAAAGCGTAGGTGTTGTATTTGTCGCCTTTTACGTGGTGGTAATGGTTGTTCCTTCACTGTCAGAAAAAGCGTATGCAGCCACCCCAGAAGAGGCTTTAATAGGGTATTGGGTAACACCAGAGAATGACGGTGTTTTTAAGATAGAGCACTGTGGTAAGGCTTTATGTGGTAACCTTGTTGGGTTGCGTTATGATGGTCATGATGTCCCGCATGGGTATGATGGTCGTTCTGAATGTAATATCAGAATGTTGACGGATTTTCGTCGCGTATCGGAGAAAAGCAATCATTTAACGGGGCATGTTTTAGATCCAGATAGCGGTCACGTCTATAGCGCACAACTATGGTCACCATCGCCGGGCGTATTAAAATTAAGGGGGTATGTAGGGATCCCTATTTTTGGCGAAACTCATACATGGACACGCTATAAAGGGGCTCCTATCGGACGAGAATGTAAAATGCCTTAATGAGTAAGGCATTTTTTTATGAAAGATTTCGTCTTAATATTTTCTAAAATTTTACTTTTCAAAACCTCGTATTAAACCTGTGGCAAATTTTAGCCAAAAGCACCAATATCATGGATAAGGGCGACACTTACTTCACGCAGAAGCTTAAAAAGCTGTTCCATAGGGGTGAAAATATCCCAATGTTCGCGGATATAAATCTCTTCGTTATGTTGCCCTTGAGGTTCGTAAAAATCTTGGTGAGAAGGGTTATTCCCTATCGGGAAAATCGTGACCATACGCTGAAGAACAGAGGGAATTTCAAGGCATAAAACTTGGCGCATCATCGCACTATGGTTATAACCATCTCGAGGTGTGAAAAACGGAATACGACAAGCCAGCAACCATATTTGTTCAATAATCATGAGACGAAGAGCATGGAGCAAGCGAATACGTGGCTTGGTTGTCGGCGCATCTTTCCAGACTTCACGAATGGCAATATGGTCAACCTGAATACGCCGAAACATGGTATAAAGTTCTGTCGAGAGATTAAGCTTCTCGAGGTTATTCATGAGATATAAAAATGCTTGGCGACGTTGGAGGTCTTTTTCTTCTGTCGCACGATCTAGCCAAAAAGTAGGGTCTAAAAGATGAATAATACTTTTTAGCACTTTATCGTCGGAACAGGCAAGCCCATGGCTCACAAAATCTAACGCTCGCCGAAAACGCCGGCTAGAGGTTTGAAATGTGTTAAACGTGTCGGCATGAAGGCGCGCAGCTTTGCCTAATCCGTGGATCGTGTTGGCACACCAACCGAGTTGTTGGAGAATAGCATTATTCGTAATGGCTCGGAGTTGGCTAGGGTGAGTAATTTTTTTTGTTATTGAATCGGCACTTTCTCGTGCAGGGGGGCGAGATCCTGTACGATCAATAAGGGATGGACCAAACGTCCCCAACAAAGAGGCATAACCCGTATCGTCAACAAGCTTTTCCATCGATTGAATCATGCTATGGAAAAAATCTGTTGAAAAATCTGGATCGTCATAAATAGGATCTTCATTCTCCTCTTGCACAGCGGGGAGAAAAATATTGTCGACAATGGTGTTTAATGTGGCGTTCGCCAATTCTTGCGTGCCAAAGAGTAAATAACCATCGCCTCCTTGAAAAGAGGTTTCTTCACGGTAAGTAATGGCATGTTTCTTAAAGCAATTGCGAAGATAGGCAGGGAACAGATAAGAAAGCCTATCCGCCATGTGGAAAGGATGTGCTCCACGTCCAATACTTTCACCATGGGTATCAAAAAGGACGACTTCAATATCAGTCAGATCAAAGCGTGTTAAAAGCGTACAAATTTTAAGGCGTAGTCGTTCGATAAGATAAGACGCTCCCAGCTGACCAATATAACGACCCGAATCAGAATAGCCAAATTGTAAGCATAAACGCCCCATGCGACGGATATAGTCACGCCACGCAGCAGAACGAAGAGCTTCTTCTATAATGCGTTCACCGTGAACAATCGCTTCATAAGTTTCAAAAAGAGGAGATATTTCAACTTGTTGATCAACGCCAAAATAGGTAGCCATCCACAATGCCATAAGCAACGTGTACCCTGTTTCTGTCTCTGCAATGAGAAAACGAATCGGGCTGCGCGAATCAATAAATTTAGTGATTTGCGCAATGGTCATGATCAATCGTTCAGAAGAAGCCGAAGCCCCAAGAATAGCCCCGAAATCAACCGGAACAGGTGTAACCGAATCAAGGGCTTCATTCGCACGGTTGAGCAAGGCACGACGGCATGAGGGGTTATTCGGATCATCTAAAAAATTAAGTTTTTGTCGAATATAATTGTGAATTTGTGCCGCATTTAGCCGCACATGTGTATGAGCAAGCCCTAACCCGTGGGCAAGAAAACCCGCGCGCGCAACAGCAAGGCGCATTTTTGAGTCGGGTGGCGCCTGATCAATAGCGGCTTGTAAAGAGTCATTGAGAGCAAAAGGATCGGTCAAGGCTTTATATTTTCGTGTAACTAATAATTGGGCAAAACGTGCAACCGCTTGTACATCGGCACCATGAGAAGGTGCCGCCTCAATTTGTTTTGTCACACAAACAATGGCATTATCGATTCGGTGGTTAAGTTCGGTGTCAAGAATGTTTTCACGGGTGATTTGTTCTTGGAGCCGTACAAGCTGAAGGCGTTTCATCTTGAGGCGTAGGCGTAATGTGTCCCACCAACCAATATCCATGCGCCCATCTGTGTCATAGCCAACCCAACTCGTTGCAATTACAGGGCAAGGTATAAGGGTTGTCCATTCTGTTGCCCATTGTTTAGACGCCGTTTTTAGGAGTTCTGTTGTCAAAAGGTCAATGGCATTTCGTGCATGGGAAATGGCTTGTGTTGCAAGCGTAAACTCCTCATCTAATGTCGGAGGGGCAGAACGACGATGTGTCTCAAAAAAAGGGGCTGTTTGAGGAGGGACAGCGCACGAGGCACTTTCCGCTAGAGCGGCATAAACAGCATTATCAAGTGCAAAAGTCGGATGTGCGGTAAAAACAGCGGCAAAACGTACGCGACTAATAGCATCACGATAGGCTTCAAACGTGGGGGTAGGGAGCGTTTTAAGAATATGTTGGGCGACGCGCTGAAATCTTTCTTGTACAGAAATGGCAGAGGCGGTTTCTGTGTTATGGCTATGCGCATAGTCATGCAAACGACGCGCACGCTTAAGAAAAGCTGAATCTCTCAAAAAATATATCAGATTACGCAAGTCGTCGTAATCAAGTTCTTTTTTTTCAAAGGCTTTGCTTATATGCAGGGCAAGCGTCATCACAGGGTTATAATCGTCTGTGAGGGTGCTTGTTGTCGCCATAATAGAGGTGAGAAGGCTGTTAAGACGAGGAGAGAGAGAAGAAAAGTCTAATGTCATAGTTTGTCGTTATCCTTGTTAGATTTATTGTTGGATGTAAAAATAAATGGAAAATACGCGAATTAAAAGAGTGTAATCTTGTTTTAGGGTATCTATATCATGAGAACAACTATCTATTAAAAGTGAAAGAATATAGTTTAATAAAACTGTCCAGTTTATGAAGTGATTTGAATATTATGACAAAGGCAGAGGATATAACGATAAACTATAACATAGATCAGCGTGAACTAAAACGCTACAAACGTCTCGCAACGGCATTACTTGGCGTAATGGTGGTTTTAACCCTTTTGACGTATATAGCCCCTGTTGCCGGATGGATACGGGAAAATATTTGGTTAGAAATATTGCGTGCTGGTGCTTATGCCGGTGTTGTGGGGGGAGTCGCCGATTGGTTTGCGGTTGTTGCTCTTTTTCGTAAGCCCATGGGTTTGCCTATTCCTCATACGGCAATTATTCCAACACAAAAAAATCGGCTTGGGCGGGCATTAGGGCTTTTTGTAACAGAACATGTGTTTACAGAACAAGAAATACGCTCGGTGTTACATCGCATTGATCTTCCCAACGCAATAGCGAATATTCTTGATGATAAGAATGTGCAAAAAACAATAGCCGTTTCTCTTGTACAGGTTATGCCGCAAATGCTAGATTACATGGAAAGCGATCGTGTTAGTCATAAATTACAGCGTTTTTTATTGCACTTAATCGACAATGATAATTTTATTCTTGTGCTTGTGAAACTTTTGCGTAATCTTGTTGATAATCATAAACATGAAGAGGTTCTCTCTTATTTGTTAAGGTATATGAAAGAGAATATCCACGCGAGTGAGGGTGCTTTACGCGCAGTTATTCAGGAACGGGTATACGAGCAAGGGGGAAGACTTGTCGGCTGGGTTATCGGAGAATCTATTGCGACACGCGTATTAGCTTCTGTCTTGAGAGAATTAGATCGAATCGATATTGAAGAGTCCAGCTTGCGTGAAAATTTTACACATTGGTTACGCGCACAAATTGATCGTTTAGAAACGGATCCTAGTCAAGCACGTGCTTTAACACAAAATATTGTTGAAGTCTTGTCTCATGAAAAAGTTGTAGGCTGGTGGCGTCATATCGGGCAACGTTTTAGAAAAATCGTTGTGAGTGATCTTGAAAACCCTCAAGGGAAAATAGTTTTGGCTATACAGGGGAGCCTTGAGTATTTCGTGCAAAAAATGCGCCACGATGCGTTATTGCGTGAACAGATTGACCGGCATGTTCAAAGTATTGTGTTGTATATGCTCCCGCACATACGCCAGCGTATGGCAGAATTTATCACGCGCGTTATAGAGGGTTGGGATGCTGTTGCTATGGCAGATAAGTTAGAACTACGTGTTGGAAAAGACCTTCAATTTATTCGTTTTAGTGGCACTTTTATCGGCTTTGCTGTCGGTGCGGTTTTATTTGCTGTTCTGCACGCCATATTTGGTATTAATGTCGAATGAAAAAATAAAAAGTTCGTTTTTTTAATACGTGCATAACGTGTGAATAAAACGCGTTTTCTGACAAATGAGTGCAAAGTGGTTGAGATGTGTTGACATTTTGTTTTGTGTGTTGTTTTAATACTGTGAAATAGTACCTATAAGGTCTTTAATTTCATTTATTTTAATTTTTTTAATTTTTTTTCGTTTCATTGATATGGGGCGGTAAGGTCTATAGAGCATGCTTAAGCTCTCTCGCTTAACGGATTATGCGGTGGTTATTCTTGTTCGATTGGCAGAACAAAAAGACGGGGCGACTTCTTCTTTACTGGCTTTAGAAACCGGTTTATCTGAATCGACTGTGGCAAAAGTGTTGAAGATTCTTTCAAGGTGTGATCTTGTTTTGTCGCGGCGTGGGGTAAAAGGTGGCTATAAGTTAGCGCGATCGTTATCGGAGATTTCTGTCGCAAGTGTTATTACGGCGATGGATGGTAAAATTGCCCTTACGGCTTGTGTCGATGGCGGAGGGTGTCACAATGGCGTGTTGTGTGGATTACAGGGAAGGTGGGATATTATTAACCACGTGATACGCACGGCATTTGAAGAGATTTCTTTAGAAGATATGCGCACCTACAAAAAGAGCACGAATAGCACTGACAAAAGTCAATGTGTGTGCGAGGAGGCAAGCCAGTGTTATTGCCATAGTAAGAGTAGAAATGCACTGAAAGTGACAAATACAGGCAGGATTTTATCATGTTAAAAATTTGAGAATAGGGGATCTTACAGGTGTCTGAAATATCTAACCCTAAACATATTGTAGAGAGTCTTGGATCGTCTCATTACAAATGGGGATTTGAAACAAATATAGAAATGGATATCGCCCCTAAAGGGCTTAATGAGGAAATTATTCGGCTTATTTCTCGTCGTAAAGAAGAACCAGCGTGGATGTTAGCGTGGCGTTTAGATGCGTTAAAAACATGGCAAGCGATGAAAGAGCCAACATGGGCAAAATTAACCTATTCTCCAATCGATTATCAGGATTTACACTACTATGCTGCGCCTCGGCGTAAAGCAAGCCCAAAATCACTAGAAGAGGTTGACCCAGAACTACTTCGTACTTACGAAAAACTTGGCATACCTTTGCGTGAACAAATGATTCTTGCCGGAATAGAAAGCGCTGACGTAGAAAGAGTAGAGGGAGAGACAGAAGGGGAAAAAGAAGGCTTTCAGCGTTCTTCTGTTGCGGTAGATGCGGTGTTTGATAGTGTTTCTGTGGCGACAACTTTTCGTGAAACACTTCAAAAAGCAGGGGTTATTTTTTGCCCCATTTCTGAAGCGGTGCGGGATTATCCAGACCTTGTGCGGCGTTATTTGGGAAGTGTAGTGCCGGTAGGAGATAACTTCTTTGCAGCATTAAATTCGGCTGTATTTACCGATGGCTCTTTTGTCTATGTGCCTAAAGGGGTTACTTGCCCCATGGAGTTGTCGACTTATTTTCGTATTAATGCCCGTAACACAGGGCAATTTGAACGTACCTTAATTATTGTCGAAGAAGGGGCTTCGGTTTCGTATCTCGAGGGCTGTACAGCACCCATGCGCGATGAAAATCAGCTTCATGCTGCCGTTGTAGAGTTGGTGGCTTTAGAGGGGGCTTTTATTAAATATTCGACTGTTCAAAATTGGTATCCGGGTGATGAAAAAGGGCGCGGGGGTATTTATAATTTTGTGACGAAACGAGGGGCGTGCCGTGGGGCACGGTCGCGTATTTCGTGGACACAGGTCGAAACGGGATCAGCCGTTACGTGGAAATATCCTTCATGCCTTTTACAGGGTGAAGGATCTGTTGGAGAGTTTTATTCTATAGCAGTAACAAATAATTACCAACAGGCAGATACCGGCACAAAAATGATCCATATAGGGCGTCATACGCGCTCAACTATTATTGCTAAAACCATTAGTGCCGGGCATTCGGAAAGCACTTATCGCGGGTTAGTGCGTATTTTACCTAAAGCTTCTGGGGCACGGAATTTTACGCAATGCGATAGTTTACTCATTGGCGATCAATGCGGTGCTCATACGGTGCCTCTGATTGAAAGCCGTCATCGGACAGCAAAAATTGAGCATGAAGCCACAACTTCTAAAATTTCCGAAGATCAACTTTTTTATTGTCGTCAGCGAGGGCTGTCCGAAGAAGAAGCTATTGGTCTTATCGTGAATGGGTTTTGTCGTGATGTTCTTAAAGAATTACCTATGGAATTTGCAGTGGAAGCCCAAAAACTTTTGCAAATAAGCCTTGAAGGGAGCATTGGGTAGAGGAAAGGTGATGAGTCAGTTATTAGAAATTGTAGATTTGCACGCCCACGTGATTGCAGACGAGCAAGAGAAACAAATTCTTCGTGGGGTTTCTCTGAGTATTCCTCCGGGCGAAGTGCATGTTGTTATGGGACCTAATGGGTCGGGTAAATCAACGCTTTCTTATGTGCTCGCTGGGTGTGATGCGTATAAAATAACCTCTGGGCGGGTAATGTTTCGAGGGCAAAATCTTTTAGCCATGAAACCCGAAGAGCGCGCAGCTTTAGGTCTTTTTTTAGCCTTTCAAAATCCTGTTGAATTACCCGGCGTAAATAATGCGCATTTTTTACGAATGGCGGTCAATGCCGTGCGCCGCCAACGGGGGCAGGAAGAGTTAGACGCTGTGGCTTTTTTGAAACAGGCGCGTAAAGTGATAGAAACACTCTCTATGGCGCCAGATATGCTTAAACGGGCGGTAAATGTAGGGTTCTCTGGCGGAGAAAAAAAACGTAATGAAGTGCTACAAATGACACTTCTTGAACCCTGCTTTGCTATTTTAGATGAAACAGATAGCGGGTTAGATGTTGATGCTTTGCGTGTTGTGGCAGAGGGAGTCAATCGTCTTCGTTCTGCGGAATTTTCAGCACTAGTGATTACACACCACCAAAAATTATTAGAGTACCTTGTCCCTGATCGCGTTCATGTCATGGCAAATGGGCAAATGATTTTATCGGGCGGCATAGATCTTGCCCGTCAAATTGATCAAGAGGGGTATGTTCACGTTATGAAAGGGGCATCAACGTGCCTAAAGTAAACGAGCTTTATCACCCTCGTTCAGATATATTATCGTTATTTTCCCATCGTTTGTGCGTTGACTCTTCTCAAAAGTGGCGCGCAGAGGCTGCGGCTTTTTTAGCGCGTAAGGGGTTCCCCAATAAACGTGTTGAACAGTGGCAATATACAGATCTGCGTGTCTTAGGCAATGTTCCCTATCAAATGGCTTTACAGGATAATAACCACGTTTGTGCTAAAAAATTATTACACGCTTTGCCAGAATGGCACGATGTTTTAGCGTTTTTGCCACGAATCGTTTTTGTTAATGGATATTTTTCCCCTGTTTTGAGCCAAGTGCCTCCAACACTAACGTTAACATCACAACATTTTAACGGAGGAGGAGAAAACGATTTTTTTAAGGACACTTTACACATAGGGCAACAGCCTTTTGTAGCCCTTAATACAGCCCTTGCTGATGAGGAAATATTGTTGCAGGTTCAAGAAGGCGTAGAGGCTGGGCAGATTTTAATGGTGTCACTCGCGTTAGGAGGGGAAACACCTATATCGTTTCATCCTCGTTATACACTCCACATCGGCAAAGGGGCGTGTTTATCATTGGTGAGTGTGAACACTGGAGAAGGGCGATATTGTCATAACCCTGTTTTAAATATTAAGGTTGAGAATAACGCTAAGCTGAAACATCTTACGCTTTTTCAAGAGGGAGATCAGGGGTGTGTTTTAGAAACGGTTTGTGCACGCATTGCGGGGCACGGTGTCTATGATAGTTTTGCTCTCACATTAGGTGGGCGTTTGACGCGTCATGAAGTCTATGTTCTTTTGGCAGAAACAGGGGGTATAGCTAACGTCAACGGGGTACAGTGTCTTTCTTCTGAACAGATAGGGGATATAACGAGCGTTATGGTTTACGGAGCGTCAGAGTGTGCATCGCGTCAAACTGTGCGTACAGTGTTATCGGAATATGCGCGGGGTGTATTTCAGGGAAAAGTGATTGTCAGGCGTGGGGCGCAAAAAGCAGACGGCTACCAAATGAGTCAGGCATTGCTTTTATCCGATCATGCCGAAGTGAATGTTAAGCCTGAATTAGAAATTTATGCCGATAATGTACGTTGTAGTCATGGGGCAACAGTAGGTGCGCTCGATGAAGATCAACTTTTTTATTTGCGTAGTCGTGGTATACCTGAAGATGAGGCACAAAACATATTGATTGAGGCTTTTTTGAAAGAGTCTCTCTCACTTCTTGAAGATGAGCGACTACGTCGTTTTTGCCATGCTGGGCTTGTTCGCTCTTTTTATTCTCAAAAAGGAGCAAGTTCATGACACAGGCACAGGGAAAAATGGAAGAAAAAAAATCCCATCTTAAACTTGAAGACTCTTTTGAGTCGACATCACGACAAACACCTGTACAGGGGAAAGTGTTGGATGTACAAGCTATTCGGGCACAATTTCCTATTTTGAGTCAAAGCGTTTATGGTCGTCCTTTTGTCTTTTTAGATAGCGCGGCTTCGGCACAAAAACCCGATGTTGTTATTGAGGGGATGGCACAGGCTCTGCGTACTCAATATGCGAATATTCATCGTGGCATCTATTGGATGAGTGACCGTATCACAGAAGCCTATGAAGAAGCACGCACGAAAGTTGCACGTTTTCTCAATGCTTACCAGCATGAAGAAATCATTTTTACGCGTAATAGTACAGAGGCTATCAATCTTGTCGCCTATTCTTTTGGATCTTTGCTCAAAAAAGGGCAAGCTATTGTTATTTCGGAAATGGAGCATCATGCAAATTTAGTGCCGTGGCAAATGTTGCGTGATCGTTTAGGTATTGAATTACGTGTAGCCCCCATTACTGATACGGGTGATTTAGAGAAAGAAGCTTTTGAGCGTCTTTTATCAGATGGGAAGGTAGCACTTGTTGCAATAACGCACATGTCGAATGTTTTGGGGAGCGTTGTTCCCGCAAGGCAGATTGTAACGACAGCTCACGCAGCAGGGGCTTTTGTGTTATTGGATGGAAGTCAGGCTGTTGTACACCAGCGTGTTGATGTACAAGCTTTAGGGGCTGATTTTTATGTCTTTACAGGGCATAAATTATACGGACCAACAGGAATTGGGGTATTATGGGCGCGGGCAGCGTTATTAGACTCTATGCCGCCTTTTTTAGGAGGCGGGGATATGATTTCTACGGTAACATTTGAACGCTCAACATGGGCAGAGATCCCCCATAAATTTGAGGCAGGAACACCCCCTATTATTGAAGCCATAGGGTTGGGGTTGGCACTAGACTGGTTTCAAACGATTGATTTTGACGCAATGGTTTGTCATGAGCAGGCTTTGCTTAATCATGCGTTGGCGTGCTTACAAAATATACCAGAACTAACCATTATTGGGGCGCCAACACACAGAAGCGGGCTTGTCTCTTTTATTATGAAAGATATTCATGCCCATGATATTGCAACATTGCTTGATAAAAATGGGATTGCTGTACGTGCAGGGCATCATTGTGCCGAACCTTTAATGAGGCGATTAGGGCTTACGGCAACAATACGCGCAAGTTTTGGTGTTTATACATGTAAAGAAGAGATTGATTTTTTAGCGAAGACTTTGCTTCGTCTTCGAGAATTTTTTGTTTGAAATAAACGGTTTTTATCATGGTTATGTTAGAAAATATCCTTTGTCAGGATTTATCGCAAACAGAAAAAAACTTCTCTTCAGGAGAGAAAATACTACACGAACAGCCTCTTCCTGATGAATCAAACGTTAAAGTGGAGAGTTGGAAGCCAGAAGGAATCTCTCAACCTTCGGTAAATACAGAAGAACAGTCTTTTTCTCACATTTTAGGAGACGAAATTATTGCCGCTATTGCAACGGTGTACGATCCGGAGATTCCAGTAAATGTGTATGAATTAGGGTTAATTTATGCCATTGATTTACAAGAAGATGGTCATGTTCTTATTGAAATGACATTAACCGCACCAAACTGTCCGAGCGCGCAGGAACTACCGGCACAAGTGCAAGAAGCGGTGGAACACGTGCCAGGGGTTCGTTCAGTTCAAGTAGATATTGTATGGGATCCGCCGTGGGATACATCGCGTATGAGTGATGAAGCACGTCTTGCACTCAATATGTTTTAAGAAAATCTAAAAAATAAAAAAAGAATGAAAGAGAATTAAGATGACAGAGAATACCTCCTCGTCCCTTTCGCCAAAAACATTACCACCATTATTACGTTTAACGGAGGCTGCAGCAACAAGGTTGCAAAACCTATATGCTTCGGCGCATGCCGGGCAACTTTTGCGTGTTTCCGTGACAACACGAGGGTGTTCCGGTCATAGCTATGATATGACGTTTGTGAATCAGTCTGAGGTGGGAGATGAAATTGTTAAAGACAGAGGTGTAACTTTTTTAGTGGATCGGAAAGCAGTACTTTTTTTAATCGGTTCACAAATGGATTATCAGGAAAGCGATTTAGAATCAGGGTTCGTATTTAGAAACCCCAATGAAAAGGGTCGCTGCGGGTGTGGCGAAAGCTTTCATATTTGATAGTTTTTTGTACAAACGGGGAAAGAAAAAAAGAATTTCTCCCCACTAATGTTTACCTCACTGAATAGTCTAAACAAGCTGAGACTATAGCCAGCATACTTAAAGCCATAATAAGGGTTATATGTTTTTTCATTGTATCAAATAAGGCGGCGTCTGGGCGTAAGGCACGTTGTATTTTTTGGTATGGTCCTCGATAGAGCATAATAAACCATAAAGTCACAAGAATTCCAATAGCCTGCATGACATTTGTTGACCACGTGGCTTGAGTAAAACCACCTTCATGGAGAACAAGTAGCCAACCTGTAATGAGCATAGTCGGTAAACCGTGCATAAGCCCACGAAAAAAACGTTTGAGGGTTTGAATATGAACGGATTGACGATCTTTAACACTTAGCAAGGTTAAGCTTGGGTACAAAACAAGAAAAATATAAGTGCCGCCGCCAACAAATAGAACAACACTGATAATGTGAAGCGCGAGAATAAGGCTCCAAAGAAGAGAATAATGCATAAAAAAACTCTATTCAAAAGTAAGGTAAAAGCTGATGAGAAAATAAGGCGATAATAAAGAAAATATAGCCCGATTGTTGAGGTAAGCTGTAAAAATGTCAATCATTTTTTAAAATTTATATGCCATGATGTTTTTGCTTATACGAAGAAAAAGATCACTTTTAAGAAAAGGTTCAATCATGCAAAAACGTTGCTAAAAAAACGAAACAGGGTCTATGTCAATATCGATGCGGGTCGTGCGTGGGGGTTTTATCAAGCGAAGCCAATGGCGTAGAAGGGGCTGAAGGGCGATGTTACGGCGTGTGCGCAACAAAAGCCGACGTCTATGTCGCCCGCGGAGGAGCGCGAGCGGTGCAGGAGCAGGACCTAAAACATCGATTCCTTCTCCATAAGGGGCAGTACGACCAAGTTCAGCAGCAATAGCGTCGGCTTGTTCTGCGGTGGTGGCGCTAACAATCAGCGCGGCTAGTCGTCCATAGGGGGGCCAAAAGCGTGGGGATCGTTGGGCTGCTTCTTGAGCCATAAAAGCACGCATATCCCCCGAAAGTAACGCTTGCATCACAGGGTGTTCAGGCGCGTAGCTTTGGAGCAAAACACGCCCTGCTTTTTCACGCCCTGCGCGCCCGGAGACTTGGTGTAAGAGCTGAAAAGTGCGTTCTCCTGCCCGTAAATCGGCACCCATAAGCCCTAAATCGGCATCGACAACGCCAACAAGCGTTAAGGAGGGAAAATGCCAGCCTTTGGCAACAATTTGCGTGCCAATAATCAGGTCAACCTCTTTTTGGTTTATCTGTTTCACGACATGCGCAGCAGCTTGCGCAGTTTGAATTGTATCGCTTGACATAACAAGAAGGCGCGCTTCTGGAAAAGCCACTTGTGCCTCTTCCGTAATGCGTTCTATACCTGGTCCTATAGCAATCAGGGTTTGTTCTTTCGAACATGCTGGGCAGACGTGGGGAAGAGGCTCTGTATAGCCACAGTGATGACAGGCAAGCTGTTGACGTGTTTGATGCTGCACAAGCCAAGCTGTGCAATGGGGGCACTCTAAACGATGCCCGCAATTTTGGCACAACGTGAGGGGAGCATAGCCACGTCGGTTCAAAAACAACATCGCTTGATCACCGTGCGCGAGGGTTTGGTGTATACTCTCTTTAAGCAATGGAGAGAGAAAATGCCCCGTTTGAGGGGGAAATTGGCGCATATCCACGACATTGGTATGGGGTAAACACACGCCGCCATGTCGCGTTGGTAAGACAATATGTTGATAACGACCCATTTTAACGTTGACTAACGTTTCTAGGCTTGGCGTGGCAGAAACCAAAATGACAGGGAAACCTCCCAACCGTCCGCGGACAACAGCCATATCACGTGCGTTGTAAATAACGCCCTCTTCTTGCTTAAAAACGCTCTCATGTTCTTCATCAACAATAATTAAGCCGAGTTTTTGGAAAGGTAAAAAAAGAGCCGAACGCGCCCCTGCGACAACACGAACACGTCCATGAGCGGCTTCTCTCCAAATAAGGCGACGGTTTTTATGTCCGACATCAGAATGCCACAGCGCAGGGCGTACACCAAAACGGCGCCTAAACCGATCTATCCATTGGGCGGATAAAGCAATTTCAGGCAAGAGCACCAGTACTTGTTGATTATTTTCAAGACATGCGGCGATGGCTTCTTGATAAATTTCTGTTTTTCCTGCGCCTGTCACGCCTTCTAAAAGGGTAACAGAAAAGCTTTTTTGACGTACAACACGGCGGAGAGTGGTCGCGGCGTCATATTGGTGCCCTTCTAATATAGGGGGACAATGGTAGGGGTTAGGTTGTTCAAAAGCTGCTTGAGAGGGAAGGGGTACGGCATGCAAGGCACCGGCGTTAGCAAGCCCCTGAATAACGCTAGCGCTTGTTTGGGCACACCGCGCGAGTTCCGTCGTGCTGCGGACGATACCATCAGCAAGCACGCGCAACACATTATGTCGTGCCGAGGTAAGGCGAAGAGTGGGCGGGATCGGCGTTGTCAGACACCATCCTGTTTGGGGTGAAATCGGGTGTACACCTTGTTGTTGTAAAAGAGGGCGTAACGCCATCGCCATGACCAGACCAGGGGCAGAAAGCGTATAAGCCGCAACCCAATCAATAAAACGGCGTAACTCTTCAGGTAAAGGCGGATAATCCTGCTTTGCGAGAACAGCACGTAAACGGTGTGTGTCATCAAGGGGGGGGGGTGTTGGGGGTGCAATGTCGGGTGGTAAATGGGAAGGAGTCTCCCAGACAACCCCGAGTTTTTGTTTTTTTCCTAAAGGAACGCTGACAATATCCCCGGCGTGGAGGTCTAACGTGTTGGGCTTGAGATAAGTCAGCGGTGCCGGTAATGGCAAAGGGAGCAAAACAGAAACATAATTCTTGCAAGAAGAGGTCGGATCGGTTTCGGAAGTTTGAGAGGGGGAGGGTGGTAAATCGGCAAAAACAGAAGTGTTAAGAAGGGAAAAAGAAAAAAACATCGTCGACGGAGAAATCGAGGGAGAAGATGAGAAGACTATGGGCAACGACAAGAAAAGAACAAAAATACAGCTGCTAAAGCTAAAAGTGATAGAAAGCTATTTTACACAATAAGATTTTAGAAAAAAGATCTCATCAAAGAGCTAGCTCAAAAGAAAAACGACGAAACACACTTAAAAAAGAATGCACACTATACTATAAGAATAGGACGGCATTTGAAACACGCCCCTAAAATACGCCACAGCGGGGTGAGTCTTGATATCTCTGTTCGCCTCTCTATACTCTCTTCTCGTTTTTCTTTTCTTTAGTCTTGTTCCTCGTCGTTCTCATCGTGAGGTGGCTCTCCTCCCGGGTAAAGAGAGTAGGTAGGAAAACACTTTGACCAAGGCATAGTCGACGCGAAGAATGGAGTATTTTTTGGAGCGATAGACATAGTCTCAAATTTTTGTTTACATGCTTCAAGGTCGAGAGTCAGATTTTGCTCTCCTTGTTTTTCTTGACCCTCGTCGTGCTGTTGTTCATTGTCAGCGTATTCTAACATTTTATCAAGGAGAGATTCAAGACGGCTGGAGTCAAGATTAGATCGGGAAAATGGATCAGGCTGCGGCTGCCTCTCCGTAAAACGAAAAAGATGATTGAAGAGAGAATGAAGTGTTGTGCGACGGTAAGGTGGTATGTGTGTTTCTCGATAGAGGAGTTCCTTAACCTCTAGGGTGAGTTTGCGGGCTTTGTCAAATTCTTTGCGTTCAAGAAGAGCGCAAATCTCTAGCCCCTTTTTCTTAAATAAAGAAAGATTAAAACGACTTACGGCATCCCATCTCTTGATCGCGACAAGTCCACGCGTATCAGCCGAAAAAGCCCGAGCTATCGTGCTCATCTGAAGAGGGATAACAAATTGAGAATCTTTGCCTAAGGTTTTAGACATAGTTACCCCCTTTCATAGAGATAGACTTATAAAAAAACTTTCCTGTAATTTGTTTTATTGTTTCATGATAGGTTAAAATCTCTATAAAAAACAACCCCCCCAACCCTTTTGCTTTAAGGACTCTCTTAAAGATGTTTTGAAGATTCATCTGGGCGAGAGTTGGACGGAGAGGAAAGAGGGGGTGATAGAGCAAATTATTTTTTATCTGTAGAAATTTGACCGGCTGTCTTTGCCTTAATCGTCAGAGCCGGCATCTGCGATTGTTAGTTGTGCAAGAGTAGCTTCTTTTTCCTTGCGTCTTTTTAGATGAAGCAAAAACATGATAACTCCGACAATGAGAGAACTGATACAAACTATTTTAACCACTGCGTATATTTGGTCTACTTTACGTTGTGTTTCGAGTGCTCTGTGTTCTGCTTGTTCTTGTTTTTTTTCTTTATCGGTCTTCATAATATGCTTTTTTCTAAAGTCTGAGTTCCAAGCTGCTTTAGCTCCTGTAATTGCTGCTTTACCTACGAGGGCGCCGGTGACTGGATCCACCATTCATTGACTCCTTATAAAAAGATAAAAAAATAAACCCAACGAATAGAGTCGTTTTGGAAAAACCAAAAACACGACTCTCAAAGATAGAGTAGATCAAAAATGGGGGGTGCAAGAGGTATTTTTATACTGAATAATTATAGAAAAGAAAATGACGAGAAAAAGGAAAAGCTCTCACCCTTTTGAAGGTTAAATTGTAAGAAAAAACAAGGTCAGCGACGTGTTGGCACAGGGTTTAACTGTGGGGTAAAAACATCAAAAATACACGTATAAATATATGTCATCATGGAAAGGCGAGCACAAAAAAAAAACGGGGGCAAGTTTTATGACAGCAGAAGAAGCCCAAGAGGCGTTTTTACACTGGATGGCGATAGAAAAAGGCGCTTCGCCATTAACGATTAAAGCCTATCGTAAAGATATCACCTATTTCCTGACATTTTTAGCTACCCATTTGAACGGTTTGCCTGATATGGCGGGGCTTGCCCATGTAACGTTAAGAGATTTTCGTGCTTGGCTTGCTTTTGAACAAACCCGTGCCCTTGCCCCACTAACGGCACAAAAAAGGCGCACTACACCCGATACAGCGGCGCGAACCCGTGCCCGTCGCCTTTCGGCAGTGGCATCCTTTTTTCGCTACCTCGACCGTCAGCACGGGGTTAAAAATGCAGCTGTGCAAATTTTAAGCACGCCACGCGTTAAAAAAACATTGCCACGCCCGCTTACCCAAAAAGATGCCCTTGCGGCGCCACACGATATTGCTGCATTAGCGCGTACTTCTTTAGCACGATGTCGTGATGCCGCTTTGTTTTTATTGCTCTATGGTTGTGGCTTACGTATTTCTGAGGCTTTATCGCTCAACGTTGCCGATATCCGCTCTATGCAAAAAAGCGGCGTGGTGCGTATTTTAGGGAAAGGGAGTAAAGAGCGTTTAGTGCCTGTACTTCCTATAGTGCAGGAAGTTTTAAGAACATGGTTAGCACAACACCCATCGCTAAAGGCAGACTCTCCTCTTTTTGTTGGAGTGCGTGGCGGGCGGCTGCAGCCTGCTGTCGCGCAAAAAGCGATGCGAGAGTGGCGCGTTCTTTCTGGTTTATCTGATCAAGTCACACCGCACGCACTGCGTCATTCTTTTGCCACGCATTTAATGGAAAACGGCGCTGATTTACGTACAATTCAAGAGCTTTTGGGGCATGCGAGCCTTTCGACCACACAACGTTATACCCTTGTTGATGAAAGCTATTTGCATGATGTTTGGGCTCGGGCACACCCCCGTGCGCATGCGCATCGACAAGATTCTCATAAACAAACAGATAAGCTTAAAACTGCCTCTAAACCGTAAAGGACAAATATGCTACAAAACAAATATGGGGTAAAAAGAAAAAACAAAAAAGTTGTTATAAAAAGAGAGCTATTTTTGACGTTAAGCCTATTATTTGTCACACTAAAAAAGTATTTTCTAAAGTTTAATAGGAGAAAGATGTGTCAACAAAGTTTGAGCCCAGAAGAAAAGACGTTTTATGCCCTAAATGTGGTAAATTCCAGAAAACTGTGACCATTATTAGCCCAACACAAACGGTCAGTTTTACAGGCTTTTGCTTTAATTGTAATACAAAATTTGGGGCTACGGTAACGGCACGAAGTAAACGCTCTTATAAAATACAGTAACTAAAATGAGAATATAGTCATAAATATCGTCATTAAAATCAAAGGATCACCTTAAAACGTCAGCACGACTCCGCACAATTTTCTCTTCTTTCCTCTTAATTTTAAGGTAGAGATATGGGTCAATGTAGTTGACTTACGTCCTTTCTTTTACATGTTTTTGTAAAAGGCGCAACAATGGAGGAATACCAGCTTGTGTCACTGCAGAAATAGGTTCAACAACGGCACGCGTAACTTGTTCTAAAGCGGTTTGTTTGGCAGAGAGTTCTGATGGGGTTAAAGCATCTATTTTATTCAGGGCAATAATCTCAGGTTTTTGGGCTAGATGTGTATCATAGGCGTCGAGTTCTTGGCGTATAGTACGCCAAGAGGTGATAACATCTTCCTCTGTTGCATCGATCAGATGTAAAAGAATGGCGCAACGTTCAATATGTCCGAGAAAACGGTCGCCTAACCCCGCACCTTTATGGGCATCTTTAATTAAGCCCGGAATATCGGCAATAACAAATTCTTCTGTTAACGATAGGCGTACAACGCCAAGCTGTGGGTGAAGGGTTGTAAAAGGATAATCGGCAATTTTAGGGCGTGCGGCAGAAACTGCGGCTAAAAAAGTTGATTTCCCGGCATTAGGAAGCCCAACAAGCCCTACATCTGCAATGAGTTTGAGACGCAACCACACCCAGCGTTCTTCGCCGGGCCATCCTTTATCTGCACGGCGCGGGGCGCGATTTGTGCTTGTTTTATAATGGGCGTTTCCAAATCCGCCATCGCCCCCACGGCAAAGAGTAATACGCATGCCTTCTTTATCAAGATCTGCTAAAAGTGTGCTGCGGGTTTCATCCATAATTTGAGTACCAATAGGCACTTTAATAACAACAGGGGGAGCAGAAGCACCTGTTTTAAGGGCACCCGCACCATTGCCGCCTTTGCGTGCACGGAAATGCTGGGTATAGCGAAAATCAATCAGCGTATTGAGATTAGAAACGGCTTCAAAAATAATATCTCCGCCACGTCCGCCATTGCCGCCGTCAGGTCCGCCAAATTCAATAAATTTTTCTCGGCGAAAAGCAGAAACACCATCACCCCCATCGCCAGAAGAAATATAAATTTTGGCTTGATCGAGAAATTTCATGCGGTATCCCCTCAAAAGACATAGAACAGAAACAAAAAGAGCCAACCCTTTTGACGGATCGACTCTCTTTTTAACCTAAAGTATGACTGAAGTACAGTAACAGATAAGTAACAATAAAAAGCAAAAACCTCAACGCCTAACGTAAAACGTAAACGCAGACTTAACCTTTCTGTTTAATAACGTTTATGCTGCTTCCGCTGACGACGTTACAGGATTAGTTTCAACAGAAACATAGACACGCCCTTCTGCCCGGCGGTTAAAACGAACGACTCCATCAATCAGCGCAAATAAAGTATGATCGCGCCCTATGCCAACATTTGACCCGGCTTTGAATTTCGTTCCCCGCTGGCGGACAATAATATTCCCCGCGATAACTTGCTGACCACCAGATTTTTTAAGACCAAGCCGTCGTCCAGCACTATCGCGTCCGTTACGAGACGATCCACCTGCTTTTTTTGTTGCCATTTCTAAAAACCCCTTATGACGATTGACGTAAGCCTATGACATAGCTAGGAAAAGTAAAACACAACTACCGCTTACGTTAATATGACTATAAAATATACCTAACCAGACGAAAGAAGATCAGGCGGCGTTAATTTCTTGAATGCGAACAACGGTTACAGATTGACGATGTCCGTTTTTCCGACGGCTATTTTGCCGACGACGTTTTTTGAAAATAATCACTTTTTTAAGGCGATCTTGGGCAATTACATTGGCTGTAACTGTAGCCCCTGCGACCGTAGGGGTGCCAATTTTAGAACCATGTTCATCACCAACAGCGAGAACATCGTCAAAAGTCAAAACAGCACCAGCTTCTGTATCGAGTTTTTCAACTTTAAGAATATCGCCGGGCTTAACCCGATATTGTTTACCGCCGGTGCGAATCACTGCAAACATAAACCTAAACCTTCCATTAAGATTTCTAAAATGCGCTATAAGCCTTATAAAAAGCCTTCATATGTATATTTCTATGTCTCTATACATCGAAAGAGACTTTTTTGCAAGAGGAGAAGTAAAAGAGAGTAATAAATGGGTAGAAGGTATTTGCCAAAAACGGTTTATTTCCTTATAAAATATTTACACGGATTTTATTTAAGCTTTTGAGTCTCTATGATAAAAAAAGCCTTCGTAAGAGGTTTATAATAAAAAACGAGGTAAGAGGCTTAAAATCGAGTGGCTTAAAAGGAGAGATGCCAGAGCGGTCGAATGGGGCGGTCTCGAAAACCGTTGTGCCTTTAGGGGTACCGAGGGTTCGAATCCCTCTCTCTCCG
This sequence comes from Acetobacter sp., assembly GCA_017413025.1. Taxonomy (GTDB): domain Bacteria; phylum Pseudomonadota; class Alphaproteobacteria; order Acetobacterales; family Acetobacteraceae; genus Acetobacter. The sequence continues at coordinate 23,574 of JAFPVE010000029.1, forward strand.
CCATAATCTTATCGCAAAACCAAGAGGAGGATCTCGTTTAGGGTTTTTTTCTTTATCCTCTTAACCACACTCCTATTTATACAATGCCATTTATAAAGTATTGTCCTTTATATTTTTATTCTTATAAATTGCTGTATAAAAATTAATGTTTATTTTTTCTACTTAAAAACATAGTAAAAATCATCTATAAACCCTCTATAAAAGGTATAAGAGATCACCGGAAAAGCAAAAGAGAAAGGCGTATAATGATGACTATTGTTGAATTGAATGAATTGCCTCTAAAGGAAACATTAGAAAAAACATCTTTGCGCCCAACACAGCTAAAAGAGCGCGGGCGTAGGGGGAGCGGTAGAGAAAACGCCCGCCGAAAGGACGATCCCTCTTCGATACAGACAATGGAGCAAATGCTCTGGAGCGCAGCGTGTTCTATTCGTGGGGAAAAAGATGCGGCTAAATTTAAGGATTATCTTCTCCCTCTTTTATTTCTGAAACGTTTATCCGATGTCTTTGATGATGAAATCAATCGGTTAGAGGAAGAATATGACAACCGTGAAATAGCATTAAAAATTGCAGAAAGTGACCACCAGCTTTTGCGGTTTTACATTCCTCCCGAGGCGCGTTGGGGGGTGATTTCGGGGCGGGATCCTTACGATTGGGGTAAGGAAGCTGCGCCGCGTGATTGTGGCGAGCAAATTACAAAAGCACTTCGGGCTTTGGTGCGGGAAAACCCCTCTCTTTCGGGTGTGATTGATGTGGTTGATTTTGCTGCCGAACGAAACGGCGAACGCGATATAAACCCCTCTAAACTACGCGATGTGATTGAAACCTTTTCAGACACGCGCTACCGTTTGGGGCTTAACGATGTACAGCCCGATTTTTTAGGGCGGGCGTATGAGTATTTACTCCGTAAATTTGCCGAAGGTTCGGGGGATAGTGCAGGGGAATTTTTTACCCCCACCGAAGTGGGTTTTCTTATGGCATATATTTTAGACCCTAAACCCGGAGAAACCTGCCACGATTATGCTTGTGGTTCGGGCGGGTTGCTCATTAAAATGCAGCTTGTGGCAAAAGAGAACCATCCCCAAAGCACCGTACCACTTAAACTCAGCGGGCAAGAACTTCAGGCAGAAAGTTTCGCCCTTGCGCGTATGAACGCTATTATTCATGATATGGACGTAGAGTTTGCGCGGGGAGATACCATGATGAACCCCAAATTTTTAGATGAAAACGGTTGCATAAAAACGCATGACATTGTGGTGGCAAACCCCATGTGGAACCAATCTTTTGAGGCTAAACTTTTAGAAGAGGATCGGTTCGATCGGTTTAGTACAACAGGCGGGGCGGTGACCTATAAGAAAAAGGGCGACTGGTCTTGGTTGCAGCATACCTTTGCTTGTTTGGGAGAGCACGGACGCGCCGCCGTTGTGCTTGATACAGGGGTGGTGACACGTGGTTCGGATAAAAAGAAGGATAAAGAAGCGCGTGCAAGAAAATGGTTTGTCGATAACGATGTGATAGACGGCGTTATTCTTTTGCCTGACAACCTTTTTTATAATACGCCGGCAGCGGGGGTCATTGTGTTTCTCAATAAAAACAAACCTGCCGAGAAAAAGGGTAAAATCACATTGTTAGATACAAGTGCGTGTTTTCAAAAAGGGCGCCCTAAAAATTATTTACTGCAAGATAGTTTGCGCGCTTTGGCAAAGTGCTATCGGCACGCGGGCAGCAAAAACGAGAGCCATAAAGATGACCCTCAAACCGAGGCGGATGAGCAAGTGGAGCCCAATAATGCCCAATTAGGCAGGGTGAAAGTGATTACTCTTCAAGAAGCCGCCGAAGCCGATTATAACCTCAGCCCCAGCCGCTGGGTTACAGAGGACGACAATACAGACAATACGGAGGACGACACAGTACATACAGATGTGGCAAGCCTACAAGATCTGCCAGCATTGATAGCTCAATACCAAAATTTAGAAAAAGAAGCCGAAGAAATAAACCGTTCCCTTCAAGCATGGCTGGCGAAGGTGGTGTAATGTCGGTTATCCAAATATGTCCAGAGAATGAGGAAACCCTCGCCAATACAGCGTATTACCCGTTAGAGGAGGTTTTTACAACGAGGCAGGGGTATACACCCAAAACAAGCGAGGCTTCGTATTGGAAAAACGGGACAATTCCTTTTGTGACGATGGAGGATATTCGTAAGTATGGACAACGATTAGAGAAAGCACATCGTTACGTTACGGAAGTAGCCATTAAAGGAAGTGGCGTTTTCCCTGCTGGTTCTTTTATTATTTCCACGACTGCGACAATAGGCGAGCATGCGCTTATCACGGTGCCATATTTACCCAATCAGCAATTTACCTGTCTTATTCTTAAGCCGGTATTTGAAAAACGTTTAGAGCGTGAATTTATTTTTTATTACCTCTATATGTTAGGTCAATGGTGCAGGAGACATGTGAATATAGGAACAAAATTTGCACAAGTGCAAATGTCTGACTTTCGGAAGTTCTCTTTTCCTATTCCACCACTCCCCGAACAAAAGCAGATTTCTGCTCTTTTAGGGACGATAGAAAAAGCTATAGCGCTTGAACGACAGTGTGAGGAGTCTCTCACTACCGTAAAACGCGCGGCTATGCACGTTGTTTTTAACCCCGCCAACAAAGTGGGGTGGGTCAAAGTGAAATTGGGGGATATTTGTTCGTATGATTTAGGGAAAACGCCGGAACGAGATAATCCAGCATATTGGAAAAAGGAGGAAGGTTCAGTACCGTGGGTAAAAATTGCTGATATGTCAGAGCATTGTGTTATCACAGAAACATCGGAAAAGATTTCAGAGCTTGCTTTTCATGAAGTGTTTCGTGGACGAATAGTTCCCGCTGGCACTTTGTTAATGAGTTTCAAGTTAACTATTGGACGCATAGCTTATCTTGGTATCCCAGCTTGTCACAATGAAGCGATTATCTCCATTTATCCTAAAGAAGGAGTTGACAAATACTATTTAGGTTATTTTCTTTCACAGGTTAATTATTCTGGTATATTCGATAGAGCTGTTAAAGGGAATACCTTAAACAAAGGTAAAATAGACCGTATTCCTATTCTTTTACCTCCCCTCCACGAACAACAAGAAATCGTCGATTTTCTGACAACGCTTGACCAAAAATTAGACATTCATCGCCGCAAGCGCGCGTGTTTGGAAAATATTTTTCGCCTATTCCTTCATAACCTCACGCGTGGCACGTTGCGTTTCACAGATCTTCCCGAAGGCTGCTTTTAAGAGGTGTCGTGTTTTTTTCTTTTCTTGTTTATGGAGAACTCTCATGCAAAACCCTATGCCTGCTTCCCCCACTATCAACGAAGCGTCTTTTGCACAATTTCCCATGATTCGCTATGCCGCTGAAATAGGCTGGCAGGTTCTATCACGTGATGAGGCATTAGCCTTACGCGGCGGGGAGAGTGGAAAGTTTTTTCGCAGCGTGTTAGAGGAAAAACTGAGAAGTTTTAATCCATGGCTTTCAAAAGAGGCTGTTGGCTCTCTTTATGAAAAACTCGACTCTCTGCCCGCGAATATCGAGGGAAACCGTGAAATTCTTCTTTGGTTACGGGGTGAAAAACAATTATACGATGAAAAAGAAAAACGTAGCCGCCCTGTCACACTCATTGATTTTTCAACCATCGAGGCGAATACTTTTCATGTAACGTGGGAGTGGACCATGCACACCACAGTGCGCCAGAAGAAAAACCGTGCCGATGTTATTTTTATTATTAACGGTGTGCCTGTCGCTATTGTAGAACATAAAAACCCTAAAGACAGCAACGCTATTGAACGCGGTATGAAACAATTACGTCGCTATGAGCAAGAAACGCCCGAGCTTTTAGCAACGCCACAGCTGTTTAATGTTACCCATAACCTCGATTACTGGTACGGCGTCACATGGAACATCACGCGCCGTGATATGGCACGTTGGAAACAGGCAAAAGATGAAACCTACCGCTTTGCCGTGCAGTCGTTTTTTGAGCCACACGAATTTCTGCGCACATTACAACAGTGGATTTTATTCTATGTGCAAGATGGCGAAATCCGAAAATCCATTTTACGCCAGCACCAGCGTCGTGCTATCGAGGCAATTATGCAGCGTTGCCTCGATCAGCAAAAAACGCGTGGTTTGGTATGGCATACGCAAGGATCTGGGAAAACATTTACCCTTTTAACCGCCGCACGGCTTATTTTAGAAGATAAAAAACGTTTCGCACATGCGACTGTTATTCTCGTGGTCGATAGATCAGAGCTCGAAGGACAACTTAAAGGATGGGTTGATCGTCTCCTTGGCGAAATGCAGGGGCAAGATATTGCTGTCAAACGGGCAGAAAGTAAAGCCTCTTTGCAAAATCTGCTCGATAGCGATTTTCGCGGGTTGATCATTGCAATGATCCACAAGTTTAGCGACCTTCGTAAAGACTCATGCCTGCGTGATAACGTTTATATTTTTATTGACGAAGCCCATCGCTCTGTTGCCCACGATTTGGGTACCTGTATGATGGCAGCACTTCCCAACGCAACCATGATCGGTTTTACAGGCACACCTGTCGCACATGCGAAACAAGGGAGGGGTACGTTTAAGATTTTCGGCACACAAGATGAAAAGGGTTATCTTGATAAATATTCGATTGCTGAAAGCATCGACGATGAAACAACACTCCCTATTAAATATTGCATGGCACCTTCAGAAATGACGATTCCCACAGAGCGTTTAGATGAGGAATTTTTTGCCCTCGCCGACTCTGAAGATGTCACCAGTGTTGAAGAACTCAATAGGGTTTTAGACCGTGCTGTTGGTATTCGCACGTTTCTTATGGCAGAGGATAGGGTGGCAAAAGTTGCTGCTTTTATTGCACAGCATTTTAAGGAGAACGTTTTGCCGTTGGGGTATAAAGCTTTTGTGGTGGCTGTTAACCGCGAAGCGTGCGCAAAATATAAAGAGGCACTCGATCAACATTTACCTGAAGAGTGGTCAAAAGCCGTTTATACAGAAAACGTCAGTGATAGGTTCGAACGCCCTCTTGTGGCTGAAAAACAACTTTCCAAAGACGAGGAGGAAAAAACACGTAGCCTTTTCAAAAAAGCCGATCAAGATCCAAAAATTCTTATTGTGACAGATAAGCTCCTTACAGGATACGATGCCCCGCCACTTTATTGCCTCTATCTCGATAAACCTATGCGAGACCATGTTTTATTGCAAACTATTGCGCGCGTTAATCGCCCCTATATTGATGCAAACGGTGTGCCTAAAACGATCGGGCTCGTTATTGATTTTGTCGGTGTGTTGCGTGAGTTAAAAAAGGCACTGAATTTTGATTCAAGTGATATGAGCGGCGTTGTTGAAGATTTAGAGGTGTTGTTGCAAGATTTCTTAAAACGCATTGACGAGGCTAAAAAGCACTATCTTGAAGAGATTTCGTCGACAAACTATGATGAACAAACCTATAATGAACAAATAGAAAAATGGCTTTGCGGGCGTTTTTTAGACCCTGAAGAAAGAAAAACTTTTTTCGAAGCTTATAAGACTATTGAAAATTTGTGGGAAATTCTCTCTCCTTCTCCCGAGCTGCGCGATTATACTGGTATTTACAAACAGTTAAGCAATTTATACTGCATAATACGTAATTTCTACGCCGAAAAAACGGGTTTTATTAGTGATCTGGCTCATAAAACGCGCCGCCTTATCGAAAAAAATGCCGAGCAAACAGGGCTAGGAGGTTTCATAAAAGAAGTTACTTTTGATGTAGACACCCTCAACGCCCTTTGTGAGGCGAGCAAAAAAGAGAAGGGGGAAGAGGTGACGACAATCTTTAACCTCGTGCGGGGGTTACATAAGGAAATAGACGAACACCCAGAAAACGCCCCCATTTTGCAGCCTATTAAAGAACGTGTCGAGCGTATTGTGAAAGATTTGGAAAACCGCAAGGCAACAAGTGATGCTGTTATAAGCGAATTAGCCTTGATTGCAGGAGAAAAAGAAAAAATTCTTAAAGAATCGCGTGAAAGTGGTCTTTCTCCTGGGGTGTTTCGTGCCTATCTCTTTTTGCGCGATGATGCAAATCTTAAAGAGGCACAAAGTGACCCAATGGTATTAGCCAAAGAAGTAGAAAAATATTGTAGAGAGTTTCCAAATGCGCGCTTTAGTGCTGAAGAACGACGTTCTTTACGCTCAAAATTATATAAGCCTTTTGTCGCTTTTGGGTATCATGATGAGAAAGAGATAGGACGTGTTGTGAACCAAGTTATGGAGTTTTTGTTAGCGGAGTCATAAAAATGGCTAAATTATCGTTAGAGCAGGATTTGCGCGATCGTACGCAGGTTTGGGCTGAAAAGTTAAAGGTTTTCCCACGGGTGGTACGCGTGCAGCCTATGCGGCGTAAATGGGGATCGTGCTCATCAATAGGTACAATCACTTTTGCTCGAGATTTACTCGATCAGGAAAAAGATTTTCAAGATTATGTTATTGTGCACGAACTTCTTCATCTTCGTTATCCAAGCCATAGCCATGGGCGCGTTTTTAAGGCGTTAATGAATGCCTATGTACCGGGGTGGCAACATCTAAAGCCACGCTGTGTTTTGTAATATTAGCATATTCTTTAATAGGATATATCTTAATGGGGCTATCAGGCATGCTCCGCAACTTAAAGCAGAAGTTACCTCATACTAAAAACAAGGGGGGTAGCTTAACACAGGAAGAGAAAGCATTGGTTAATGCTCTTCTGCACGAAGGATATCGACAACAGGATATTGCATTTATTATCAATCAAGGACGATTCGCTCAAGGGCAACCGGTTACTGTTAATCAAGCACGAATAACCCAATCAGGAGATGTAACAGCTTCAAAGGAACAAGTTGAGGAATATTTCAAAACTCTATCAGCATACGATCCAAAGACTTTTCTAAACCCTTATAAAGAAAGCGATAAAAGGCTCATTCGCTCTCGTGAAGCAATGATAGCCGCTGTCCAAACTTTTAACACGCCTACAATGATATTTAAGGCGGAAATTTTTGCCGTTCTTTCAAATATTGCATGGACATATCTGATCCATGAAAAGCTAGAGAGAGAGAAGAAAAAGGTTCAAGTGAGAGATGTAAAAACAAATCGAAAACTGTTAGTCAAATATTGGGGAAAGAAGGTCAAACCCCTATTCAATCCCCTATCAAGGATGCTGCTGTTATTGAGAATCTCAGGAAGATTATTGAGATACGTGATGAAGTAGAGCATACTTTTTTTGTTGGGGGAGATATTTTATTTGGAGCACTGTTTCAAGCATGTTGTATCAATTTTGAAAAATATATAACTGAATGGTTTGGCTCTAGTTTGTCATTGACAAAGGAATTATCGCTTGTATTACAATTTGTACGTCTTGAGAAAGAACAGCTTGTTGAGCTGGAAAAAAGTAACTTACCTCCTGCGATAAAGACGATTGTAGACGAGATTCAAGAGAGTGAGTTCAAAGATGATAGTGCTTTTCAGTTCAAAGTCCATTTTACGGAAGTAGTGTCATCTAAAACATCTGCTGATATTCATTGTCTTGTTTCTCACGATAAGAGCGAGCATGGTACACCTTATGCTATTAAGCCACGTGATTATGCACGTGTGACTGAAAAGGAAATTGTAAAGGCAGTTCAAGATAAAGGGTACAAGAATTTTAAGCCACGTGACCATCAGAAATGCTGGAAGGAAAGATGGAATACTGCAAAAGAACGGAATGAGCATGCAAGACAATATGGAGAAGTTTTGAATAAGAGGCAATGGTTTTGGTATAAACAGACATGGTTGAAAGAGGTTTTAGAATTTTGTAAAAAGGCGGGCGAGCAATTTAAGTGATATAAAATAATTTTGAAATAGAAAGATAAAAAATGTCGGAGTATTCGGAACGTTTGCAGTTGATCGATAATTTAGCGCTCTATACACCCGATGAAATGGGGCGCATTGATGCCTTTGCTGCGCAGTTTGTACCGATCTCAACACTTATGGACAATGCAGGGCGTGCTGTTGCACGGGTTATTCGGGCGCATTTTAAGCCGATGCGTGTTTTAGTTTTATGTGGTCCCGGCAATAACGGAGGGGATGGCTATGTGGCGGCACGTTATTTGCGTGAGGCGGGCTGGCCTGTGCGGGTTGC
>JAFPVE010000030.1 GCA_017413025.1 Acetobacter sp.
GTGATGGTGATGGTGATGATGATGGAGATCTTCCTCAACAATAGCATGAACAGCATGCTCTCTCACAAGATTAATGCTACGTTCAGCTTCTTCCTTGGTTCTAAAGCCTTCAGCGTGGCAAAGAATTTCGCCATTGGGAGCGCGAAGGTGCCAATGGAAATGACCATGATCATCTTGATGTACAACAAAGCGATTCGACATTATTCTATTTCCTCAGTAAAACTAAGTGAAAAAATGTTAAAAGATTATAAGATAAAAGCCTACAACTTACACTATTTGTCAGCCTTTATCGACTCAAAATTATAATACGTTTTCTTTATTTTGAAAAAAAAGTTTTTTTAATCTTTATAGGGAGGGACGAGGATGATGTCATGCCAAAAGAAAGTTTATTTAGCATGGTTAACAAACCTTTTATGGTACGAAGTTGGTAGGCGTAAAGATACACAAAATCAAGACCAATAATCTTTGCTCCAATAATCTTTCGCAGCTTTGGCAATACGTTCTATATCTTCTGTTTCTATAAAAGGTACTTGTACCGTAAGAAAATCCTGACCATGAGGTGGTTCTTGATTGCCTAAACGACAAGCGAGATGCCCTTGACCGAGAAGTTTTTCGGCCCCCCCTACACCAAGGGCTATGCGCGAGGCTGTATTGTCTCGTACTTTAAGACACAGCTTGTTGCCGATGTTGTCCCGTAGACGGGAAGGAATAGTCTCGGCGTCGGCGCGTTGGGTAATAAGGATTAAATGAATGCCTGCAGCGCGGGATTTCATGCCTAAATTGGCAACAGAAGAAAGCACAGTTTCCTGATAGTCTTTTTCTTGTGCCATCCAAGCCCCGAGTTCATCATGGACGACGAAAATCCGTGGTAGGCGTTTTGGGGGTGAAACTTTACGGTTATACGCAGTGATGTCAGGTGCATTGAATGATTCAAGTTTTTTATAACGTTCATCCATAATGCGTGTGAGTTCTTCAAATAGGGATCTTGCGCTTTCTTTTTTTGTAATAATGTGTTGTTTCATTTGCGGGGCATTTTTTAACCACGTAAAATCTACGCCTTGTTTAGGATCAATAACAATGAGTTCAATATCACGTGGGGAATGAAGCGTAATAAGTTGAAGAAGAATCCCTTGTGTGAGAATGCCTTTCCCGCTTCCCGTTTCGCCTGCAATAAGTGTATGCGGGGCATGTTGTTCATAGCCTGCAAAAGGGGAGGTAAGGTTAAGATATAAGAGATTATCAGAATCTTCGCGCGCTCCAAGAAGAAACGAAAAATAACGTTCTGTTTGCGGTTGCTTGTTTTGAGAAGCGTTTTGATAATCTTTTTCACTACGAAGCCATGTTGAGGCAAGAAAAACTTTTGCGCGCTTTTCTCTTCTCACGAAAAGCAAAATTTGACCACGCCCCCGACGAATATCCGCAACGTCAATGCCGTAGGTTGTTAAGAGCTCACTTTTACGTTTTTCAATTTTCTCAAAGGTGAGTGAGTCATGACCTAAAAAAGCAATAAGGGCGCCATTGGGTGTGAGGCGTGGTTGCTCTTCGGCAAATTCAGCCTGCATACCAAAGCTACTTAAGGCACGTTGGATGTCTTTTGCTGTTTTTTTAGCCCATTCAAGAGACTCAGGGTCTGCCATAGTGCCTTTTTCATGTGTCGCGATTTCTGAAAGTATTGTCCGAACAGGTGGCGGAAAAAAAAGTCTGTTATCAGGAAGTATGTTTGCTTTTTGTGTGTCTTCTTGTGTGTTATAAGAGCGATTGATGTTCTCTTGTTCAGATATTTTAGATGTTGTGGCGGATGGTTTTGGTGGTATTTTTGTCGGGTCAATAATTTCTTCTTTGGGGTGTGTTATAGGTGTTGTGGTAGTTTCATGAGCAAAGCTAACGTTGAGGTTATCGGATTTGTTGGGAAGACGACCACAATACCAAGGAATATCGCTTAACTCTTTGTCGTTAATAGGGTGGTTTTCAATAATTTGGCGGATTGTGGGCGTTGTAATTATGTGATACCGCAGATAGGAGCGTTTGATATCATGGTCTATGGTGTAGGTGTTATCATGATCATCGTGTAAACAGATCACAATCTCGCCACTGATTCGGAAAAGAATATCGCCTCTATTTAAGGCTTCGAAAAAAGTTCTCCGTTGATCAATATCCGGTAAGGCTGTGCTGTCTTGATTGATGAAATTGATTAAGAGGTCAGCAAGCCTTTGGCATTCTGCCGTGCGTGAAATTGTATCCTCATTATCAATAAAACGCCTTATAAAATGATTGATTGTATTTTCTATTTGTTTGAAAGCATCTTTCTTTTCTCTGTCTTTGGCATTTTTTTCAACAAATTTGGCTTCACAAACCTGAAGAGAAATGCGGAATTTTTCTTGATATTTGTCAATAGTAAGGGCAACGGCATCGGCTATAAGTCCCTTTTCAGGCATAAACCAACTACGATAATCATCAAGGGAAATCCAAATCGGTGCCTGTTCTTGACTATTTTGAAGCATTTTTTCTATCCAATGGCGCATAACTGTAAGACCAAGAATTTCTCGCGACGCATTGGCATATTGCGCTGCTGAAAGCATTTTTTGCCCAGAGATTTTTAAAACATCTTTGATAACGCGTATGGCAAGCTTTTCCGCTTTTTCTTCTTCAATATCGCAAGTCTGCATAAGGTTTTGTTTAATATTGTGGGTGAGTTGGTTATGGACTTCACCCGCACTAATAAGCGTGCGTTCGTCTGACTCCGGCGTAGAAATATCACCAATAATTTGCACCTTACAATGCTCTAAAAGGGGCTTACTGGCGATTTTATCATAAGTAATAACCCATTCTGAAAAACAATGGATGTGTTCAATAAGACGACGGAGTTTTGGCTCTTCAAAATTTATTTGCTGTACGAATGTGGCATGTGATCCATCGCGAAGAAAACTTTCTTTAGAACATTCATAGACAAGGTTTTGATAGTAGGCAATGGCGCGAGGAGGCTCTGGAAGAGTGAGGTAGATACTCGTTTTAGGAGTGTTCGCCACTGTAATATGGTGGCGCGTTATTGGAACTTTGGTTAAGTCAAAGTGAGGAGAGAGTTCTTGGGCTTCTCCCTTTTCTTCTGTCCAACAGGGATGTGCATAATCATTATGGCTGATACCATGATGAAGGAAGAGAATATCGTTTTCTCGTACGCTAGGTGTATTTTCAGATGGCTGATTATATTGCTCACTGTGTTGAACACGGATATAAAGGTGAGAAGAAGAACTTTGATCAGAAGCAAAGTTCATGGTTTCTATAAACTTATTTTGACTGTGATAAATATCGCGGAGACGTTCTTGATCATGATGCGTGATAATAAGGGTGCAGTGTAGATGAGGGTAGTCTTGGAGTAAGTGGGCACGAATGTCTTTGATAACTTCAGAAAGTAATCTTTCACTTTCTAAATCAAAAAGAGTTACAGAGAGGTTTATAGCTTTGTGGGGATAAATGTTGAGATAGCGGCGGATTCCTTTATTAAGGGTTTCTACGGCAGAGGATAGTGAGAGATTAAGAGCTTCTTGGTTTTTAGTAAGAGCGTCTATGGGAACCATTAAGCTATATCCACAGAGATTCTCGACAGAAATCATGGTTGTTTCGTGGGCAAAAATAACTTCAGGAAAAAACCAACGCGATTGTGTTAAACGGTATTGCTGAAAAACCGTTGAAAAATCAGCATTTTGTGTTGTGCGAGAGGTAAGAATAGACTCTATCAGAGAGGCAAGTTTTTTTATTTTTGCACGCCATTCGGCAAGTCTAAAGGGGTGCCATGCGGGAAGAATCGCCAAAGGTTGGGCACTGTGTGTTGAAGTCTTTGATGTTATCACGCCAATTTGGGCAATGTGTTTTTGGATTTCTCTTTTTTCTTGCCATGATCGAACACGAAGCTGACAGGCAGCCGCACAAAGATCGCCAAAGGCTCGGGCGGATTGATCTAAGAGATCAGATGTAAAAGCCTTTTGAGGATTTTTTGATAAGCATTTGATTGTTTCACAATAAGATGTGTTAAAACGCTGCGCGGCGTTTAATAGGTTTTCTTTTTCAGAAGAATCTATTTCAAGTTTTTCGACAAGGTTACGAAGAGTCTCACAAAGGTTTTTTTCAGCACCATTCGCACTCAGAGCAAAAGTTCTTCCCTGTTGTTCTTGGGTGACATCATGAAAGGAATATCGGTTAGAGAGCTCTACCACCGAAGAGTTTTGGCTTTTTTCGATAGGGTTCGGAATAAAGGTGAGAGAATGAAAAAGGCTATCATTTTTCTCAGCAGCTTGTGCAAGAGCTTGAATATCATCGATAAAAGCGAGGCTTATAGGTTCATCTTTAGGTGATTTGTTGCCGGGTTGCCATATAATTTTAACACGGGGTGCTGTGAGAGGAGGATCACACGGTTTATCTCGATCTAGGTTAAAAATATCTGATTCATCAACGAGAAAGAGTTCAAGGTCTATTGTTCTTTTTTCAGCTGATGTAGAAGATTTCTGTTCAGTGTTTGTTTTTGCGGCTTCTTCTGCGGCTTGAAGATCCCAGACAACATAAGGCTTAAAAAGACCTTTCATAGTGTTGAGCTCAAAGCAAAAACGCTGATAAATAGCCTTGTCAAGTTCTCGCCAGAATGCGGGTTTATTATGTTTTGTTGTTCGAACGAGAATTCTTGGTTTTTCTATCTTGTCTAAAGTGTCGCTTGCGTCAATAAGAGCTTCAAATCCTTCTGCAAGGGTAGAAAGGAGGTCATGACAAATCACTTCTTTGGAAAAAATGCGTTTTTGCCATTTTTTAAAAAGTTTTATGTCTTTCGAAAAGAGTCGTTCTTGCCAGCGGTTAAAAAAATCAACTTCTGCCGAACAGGGTTCTGAAGGTTTGGTTTCTTTCAGATCTGTGAGAAGGTCTCTTTCTTCTTTGGTAATATCGTCAGGATAGTTATCGTCTATAAAACGTAAGGTTTTTTCACCAAGTTTTTCTTTTATCTTTGGCGTATTGTCAAAGATTTTTTTACCTATCCGTGTCCATGAAACTTTTTGGCAAAATGCCTTCTGACTAGGGCGCCATTCTGTCGGTGTAATGTTATCAGAGTCATCGAGAAGAGTTTGTATTGCTTTGATAGCGTCAGATAACTCTTGAGTCTCTTGAATATTTTGTTGAGTGTTTTCTTGGCTAAAAATTTCTATATTACGTCTGACTATGTCAATCTGAACAGGTTCGTTTTGAGGTGTTATAAGGCGTGCGTAACATCCCACTTTATACCGGGCTTCCTCGAAAGCTTTCGTAAAATTTCTTATGACCTTTTTTCGGCTATAAGGTTCTCTATTTTCAGGCTTAAAAGGAGGAATTGTTGTACCATCTTTAGGAATTTGTAGAGCAGGTAACGCGTTTCTAATACGTTTATCAGGGGGGAAGGAAAATCCTTGATCAATAAGAGCGTGGATAAAATCAACCCACATATGCAGATCGACGCAAATTTTTGACTCATGTAACCCTTCGAGAGCAACGCGAAAATAGTCTTTTGCTTTTTCACTTTCGTTGAGTTCTGTAACCCAGTCTTCAAAACTTTCAATAATCTTGGATTCATTAATGTGAGGAACAGTTTGAAGGCTGGCGCTATTGCTCTCGCGTTCGGAATCTGATGGGGCAAAAACAATAATATCTGCTTCATCACTATGTCGGTAGGAAACAGCAGATTTGTAAGAAAGGTAGTCTTCAGAAAGGTATATTTCTGGTGTTGACCCTAACGCATCAGGATTGATTTTAAGCAGAATCTTTTTTCCGTCGATGTCAGTTGGTTTGTGGCGACAAATACCTTCTAAAGCTTCAGTAGCTAGGTTTGTGAGCATAAAAGTAATATGTTGATTGGGGAGTGAAGGATCGTCAAATGTATTCTCGACTTCACGACGAATAATTTTCCAAACAATACGTGCGATTGTATCGCTGATTCTTTGCCTTTGAGATTCAGGATTTAAAGAAAGATCTGTTGGCATGATATCGCTCATTGTATTTATGGTTTGGTTGTTGACGGTTTGTTTGCCGTGGCGTAGGGGTTTGAAACAAAAGCACAATCATCAGAAAGTCGTTGTGCGAGAGAAAGGCGCGTCAGACGTTTCTCTAACATTTCTAAGTTTTCTTCGTAACACTCACTCCGTATTCTTCTTCCAAAGGCTTCACGTGCCTCGTGAGGTCCAATAACTATTCGATAACGGTCATAGAGCGTTTTTATAAACTCTTTTAGAGGTATTGTTCGTTGGACATTAGTCAGAATAAGCGTAAATAACATCTCGTTATTGAGTATAAAACTCTGTTTATTTTTGTAGGCTGTGGCAAGCCCTATGCCCTTTGCTAGGGGGAGTAGGTATTTATATATATTGTTATGATCTCGTTCTTGTGCATTTTGTATAACGTTGTGTAAGAGGCTTTCAATCGATGTGTCTTTATCCGTTGTAAAATCTTTTTTGAGGGAAAAAGCCTCTTTAAGAATATGTTTGGCTTTGCTGATGTCATTTTGTTTTTGTGTGTCTTGCCAGTCTTGACGATAGGGTTCGGTGTTTAGTTTATAATGCACAAAGGCATCAATCGCTTTATTGGCTGCTATGCGGTGCTGAAAGAGAGAGTTTTCTGCTGCTTGGCGTAAGTGTTTATTGCTTCCCTCCGTTAAATCAACGACGATAGGAAGAGCGGGTGGTTTGTCATATTTTGCGATAGTCTCTTGTGCGGCTTCTGCAAAATAGGCGACAAGATTAAGCCCTGTTATACGAAAAAGCGGCTCAAAAAGATAATCATCTGGGAGAGTATCGCAGTTAAGGAGGTGGAGCCAATCTTCAGCCATGCGGTCGTAAGCCTTAAAAGGCAAGGAACGATCAGGAAGAAAGCCTATTTCTCTCACGGATTTGGCATCGGCAGAATCGTCTTCCGAGAGAGCTTCAGCTATTTTATTGATCGGGGTATTTGGATTAAAAAAGCGTTGATGAATTTTTTCGTTTAATTTTTCCTTGGAGGAAGATTGATGGAGCATTAAATAAACGATTTCTCCGCCTCGTCGAAAATATTCTCGTCCCTGTTTTGTTTGTCGTCCATCGTCATCTGCATAGATGGTATGAGGTCCTTGTACAGCAAGAAAGCGATGACTCTTGCTCCTATTATGAGATCTATCTAATTCATATGAACGAAGAATACGAATAGCTTGGTGAAGGGCGGAAATATCAGAGGAAAACTTTTCATCAAGATAGGCAAAAGCATCTTTTTCATCGTCACGGGTGTGGTTATGGCTTGTTGCTAAAAATTGTTGGTTAATTCTGTTTTTCCATACACGCCATTTTTGAGAGTCAGCAATATGATTATCTTTTATGACGTGTTCAAGATGTGGGTCATGAAAAAGAAGAAAACGCATTTTACGTCGCTGGTGTAGGGAATAGGAGCGTTGTTGTTGACTATCTTCTTGAGCTGGACAGGATAATATGGATGAATAAATGGCTAGAGTTTCTAGGACAATCATGAACGGCTCTTGATGTGCACCAAATCGATGACCATAGATCTCTTCTTGAATGCGCATATCCGTAGCAGAGATATGTTCTATGAGGGGAGATTTTTTATTTTCAGGAGTCATTAAAAATCTACTTCTAATATGGTAATAGGGCGATCTTGAAGTTCTCCAGAGGACGATAGTTGAACTTCTTTAGGAGGAATATGATCAAAATTCTTTTGGGTTATGACTGTGACTTGTCGTTGGAATTTTTCGATGTCTTGGTGAATGTTTGATAAAAAACTAGCAGGGAGGGCACCGTGGGCAATCCGAAGAAGACATTCAAACAAAAAAGGTTTTAATACTAAATCGATAGAATGGTCTTTTTGCGTGACACGAATAACAGGTGTTTTCAATGTGTTGTTAAGGGATGTAA
>JAFPVE010000031.1 GCA_017413025.1 Acetobacter sp.
CCAGCTGTTAGACCTATTGTTGCTGCTGCCCCTGCGCCTGTGCCGGCACGGTCTTACCTTGTGTTCTTTGATTGGAACCAATATGCCCTGACTTCACGGGCGCGGCAAATTGTGGTGGAAGCTGCCCATGCAACCTCTTATGTGCATACCACCCGTATTAACGTGAACGGCTATACCGATAGCTCTGCCGCCCCCGGTCCTGCGGGGCAAAAATACAACTATGCCCTTTCTGTGAAACGGGCGAGAAGTGTTGAGGCGGAACTGATACGTAACGGCGTGCCAGCTTCAGAGATTGTCATTCGGGGCTATGGTGATACGAACCCTCTCGTGCCCACAGGTCCGAATACCAGAGAACCCCAAAATAGACGCGTGGAAATTATTCTTCACGCTTAATCAGGGAGTAGACACGAGGAGGTGAAAGCTCTCATTCACAAATGCGGGGGAATACCCCCGCGTTCAGAATACCTCTCTAAACCATGGGCTTGGCACTTTGCAATAGAATCAAACCACGGGTCATGACCCGTGGTTCGGAAGAGAAGAAAGGAACAAGATAAACCTCCCTCATAAATTATGAAAGTGTGTTCGAAACGATAACAAAAAAACAAAACTACGAAATCATTACCTCATCAAACCACGGGTCATGACCCGTGGCTCGGAAGCAAAGGTCAAAATCAAAGCGCGAGACAAAACGCACTCTGACAAAGTTATTAAAAAGTTATCAAGTTGCACTGTCAAAAAGAAGCCCTCTAAAAAAAGGGCTTCTTTTTGTTTTTTGATGACGAACTTGCAAAATGCCCTACTAAAAAAGGTTTTACCTCAAGCATAGAAATTAAAAAAAATTTTTTTTGAATTGTACTTTATTTCTTTATAAAGTTGTTTTTTTCTATCTCACTATTAACAAGGAAACAAGGAAAGGACAAAAGTTATGAATGAAACAATTACCCCCCCCATCCCTATCATAAGTATAAGGAGAGCGAATCCTAGCCCTATGGGTTTAATGACTTATGGTCTACCAACATTTCTCCTGAGCTTATGGAATGCCGGTCTTCTACCTTTAGGTTCTGCCGTTTTAGCGATAGGTTTTGTTTTTGCAGGCATAACGCAGATCATCGCCGGTCTTTTAGAATGGCCCACGGGAAACACTTTTGGAATGACAGCGTTTGTTTCATACGGTGCTTTTTGGATTACGCTCGTTATGCTCATTGGTTTTCCACATCCTGATATTGTACCAGCCACCTCCCCAGCCATGATGGGAACTTATTTTGCCATTTGGGGAAGTTTTACCGCTATTATGTTTATTTGCACACTCAATATGCCCAAAGCATATCAAGTGCTCTTTTCTTCTCTTTTAATCCTATTTTTCTTGCTTGCGTTTGCACAATTTACTGGTTCCAAAGTGCTCACTCATATTGCTGGATGGGAAGGGCTTTTTTCAGCTTCTTCTGGTATTTACCTAGGCGCAGCAGAGCTCCTCGAAGCCCATTTCGGACGTGCCATTTTTCCCGTTGGCAAACCAAATTCTTAATTGCTCCTTATGCGTATCACTCTTTCATGAGCGTTCATAAGAGCTTTTATTCACGTTTCTGACCTAATGCATTCAGCTTGTGTAATATTTGTTATGTTTTAAGACGTATTACACAAGCTCTTACGAACTTCTTAAAAAAAGACACGATAAGATTATTCTTTATTGATCTTAACAAGCCATATAAATGTTAAAGATGAAAGGGGGGGGGGAGAATTTTGTCAAAAATATTGAGGCAACAATATAAAAAATTGAAAAAGTGACATGTCTGAAGTGTTAAAAAATTTTTTTATAGCATTTTTTCTCTTTCTTTTTTAGAGTAAGTTTTCAATCTGTTCAAACAACTTTAACTTTAAAGGAAAGAGTAAACATATGAGTGAAACAACACCCCCTGCCGTGCGTCGCGCTAACCCGGGTCCTATTGGTCTTATGGGTTTCGGTCTGACAACTGTTCTTCTAAATCTCTGTAATGCTGGTCTTTTATCTTTAAGTGCTGCAGTTTTGTCGATGGGTCTTTTTTTTGGTGGTTTAGCCCAGTTCGTTGCAGGGCTTTTGGAATACCCTTCAGGAAATACTTTTGGTATGACGGCGTTTGTTTCATACGGTGCTTTTTGGATTACGCTCGTCGCACTCATTGCCCTTCCCCATACTGGTATTATTCCCGCCAGTAATCATGCTATGATGGGTGCTTATTTGTCTCTCTGGGGGCTTTTTTCAGTCGTCATGTTTTTTGGTACATTGCGCATGACACCAACACACCAATTTATTTTTGCGACGCTTGTTATTTTATTTTTCTTACTTGCGTTTACAGAATTTACCGGTTCCAAAGTACTCGGTCATATTGCCGGATGGGAAGGGCTTGTCTGTGGTTTTTCTGCTATTTACCTTGCTGCAGCTGAAATTCTTGAAGCGCAATTTGGTCGTTCTATTCTCCCCGTTGGTAAAGCAGCACCCAAACATACGGCTCTTCTTTAATCCTTCAATCCTTCAGCGTTTCTGAGTTTCGAAGAATTTTCTTTTTTTACTTTACCGCTTGTGCTATTTCACCTGCACAAGCGGTAAATATATTGTTAACCCCCAATAACAGCGCGCAACGCTTGCGTATCGACTTGGTCTAGCCGAGAAGGTTTCCATAAAGGCGTGTTATCCCGATCGACTAAACGAGCCCGAACACCTTCTACTAAATCGGGTTGTGTCAGAACATAGCGCACTAAACGACGTTCAAGATCAAAAACTTCCTGAACTGTTTTGAGTTTTCGTGCAGCATGCCATCCATACCACGAAGCCCACAAAGACGTAGGGCTTGCCTGTTTCAAAATTTCCAAATCTTGCTTAGCTTCTTTTAAGGGACACGCTTCAAGCCTTGTGAAGATTTCTGCCAATTCTGGTGCTGCATAACAGTCTTCAAGTGCATCTGGGATAATCTTGGCGACTTTTCGCTGTGGTGATATCGTAAAACGTGATAAAGCACTCTCTATTGATTCATTGACAAGCGCTGTACGCAATGTTTCTAAATGATGAGACGGTACATAAGCATCAGCCAAACCAAAGATAACAGCTTGTTCACCTGTTATCCGCTCCCCTGTAAGCGCGAAACGTAAACCAGCATATGTATTTCCGCGTGAAAGTAGCCATGACTGTCCTGCATCAGTTACCAAACCTATTGACGTTTCAGGCATCGCAAGCACGGATCTCTCGGTTACAATACGGTGCCCAACAAGGCAACCGAGACCAACCCCTCCCCCCATGACAATGCCATCCAAAAATGACACAACGGGTTTAGGATAAGCGGCGAGCTGTAGCATAGCTGTATAGGCTTGATTCATCAAAGCATAGGTTTTATCTGGTCCGTAAGCCAGCAATGCCTCACGTATAGCCCGCAAATCTCCTCCTGCACAAAATGCACGAGAAGAGCTACTTTCTAACACAATAAGAGTAATCGCTGGATGATCGCGCCACCCCTCAAGCACACGCATAATTGCTTGCGACATTTCAGCATCAAGAGCATTCAAGCGTTTTGGACGATCAAGAACAATACGCCCGATATGACCTATTTGTTCTGTTTGGACATCGGCTAATCCTGAAAGAGTTTTTCCCATCGTTGTCTTTCTTTCTATCTTTTTATAACTTTCTATAACAAAAACTGATACTCGTATTTAAGCTTTAAGATCTTATATGACAAGCCCCCTGTTAACCTTTCATAGAAAAACAGGCGTATATACTATCTATTAAATACCGTTTTAAGCTGTTATTATTGAATAATTCTACCTAACACGACAACATCTTCAATGAGAAAAGACAAAAGATAAACTTTCTTTATCCTGATTCTTTCTCTTATTTCTTTTTGTTTTTCTTGTTCATAGAACTGTAATTTTCTTATGAGTATCCCTTCTCATACAACGCCTTACTTTCCTATTATGCTCCATATCGGGAAAGGGGCTGTTCTTGTTGTTGGTGGCGGAGAAGTTGCTGCCAATAAAGTACACCTTTTACGCGGGATTGACATACAGGTCCATGTTGTATGCCCAACACTTTGTTCAAGCCTGAGGTCTTTAGCTCGTAGAGGAGAGATTACACATATAGCCACCCCTATTCATCCTCAAAATTTTATACCTTTATTAAAAACATCTCCCTATCGTCTTGTCTATCTAGCAACAAATGATCACGCTCTGAATGCAACACTGACTGCCCTTTGCGAAGAACATAATCTACTCGCCTGTGCTGTTGATAATCCAGCCATATCGCATTTTATTACGCCGGCTATTATTCATCGCGGTATCGTTCAAATCAGTATTTCTACAGGAGGTGTTGCCCCTGTTTTAGCTCGCCATATTCGTACCCTTATAGAAAGAGCCATTCCCCACGGTATTGACTCGTTAGCCCGGTTTATGGATACGCAAAAAGAACGGCTACGTAAACTCTTTCCTGATACAAAACAACGCAGCCGTATATGGGATCAATTTTTAGAAGGTATAGGCGCATATATGGCACGCAAACAGCATTATGCCCAAGCAGAGCAAGAGCTTGATAAACTTCTCAATACCCCTCATAAACCGCGCGGAGAAGTTTGGCTTGTTGGTGCTGGTCCAGGAGATCCAGATCTTCTAACGTTATCGGCTTTACGCCTCATGCAACAGGCTGATGTTGTGTTGTATGATTATTTGGTCACCCCCGATATTCTCAACCTCGTACGTCGTGATGCCGAGCGTATACCTGTTGGCAAAATGTGCCATCAACACACCCTCTCACAAGAAGAAATCAACGCTGAATTGATACGTCGTGCCCAAAATGGACAACGCGTTTTACGCCTCAAAGGAGGAGACCCTTTTATTTTTGGACGAGGTGGGGAAGAACTAAAAGCTCTCACAGATTATCATATTCCCGTAAGGATTGTACCGGGTATTTCTGCGGCAAATGGTTGCGCTGCTTATGCAGGAATTCCTCTCACTCATCGTGATTGTGCCCATTCTTGCCTTTTTATCACGGGTCATACAAAATCTGATACCCCTTTAACATTAGAAGATCGTACGATTTCCTTTCGTAATCAAACCATTGTTATTTACATGGGACTTTCATCTCTTTCCTCTATTTGTACACAACTCATAGCGCATGGCTTGCCGTCAAACTGGCCGGCCGCTATCATCGAACAGGGAACAACGCCGGATCAACGTGTTATCACCGGCACTTTGACAACTTTACCCGATTTAGTTACGCACCATCATATTACACCGCCTGCTCTCTTAATTATCGGCAAAGTCGTTCAATACCGTATCTCTTCCGTTTTGCCATAAAGCTGTGTCTGTTTTGCGTCTTCCTTTGAAACATTCATTTTTTATTTGTTTTCTGCTTGTTTGTTTTCTACTGACTGGCTGTGTTTCCCCTATCAGGATCCAACAACGTCCTTTAATTACAGCCTATCGTGAACGCAATCAAAGTGCGCTCAATGGACAATATATTAGCGCAACAAGCCGTCTTGTTTTAGAGCGTCAAAATTTGCTCAAGCTTTGGCATAAAAACCCTGCGGCGGCTTTAACGGCTTTATGGCGTAGCACCCAAATGGGATTTTTTACACCCAATCTTTTAGACCAGCTTTTTACACTTGCCGAAACCAATTACGCCCTTGCGCGCAGACAAAATGACCGATCTCGCTTTATGCTCGCAGCCCTCTACGCCTACGCCTATCTTAACCCAGACGCACCTTTAGAAGATCGTCCTAGCCCTTATGATCCTCACTTCCGGCAAGCCTGTGATCTCTACATGCTAGCCCTCACCGAAGCTATGGGAGATCCTGTGATATCAACCAACCAACATTGGACTCTACCTATTGGCACATTTGATCTTTCTGCCCCAGCAACAAAACCCCTCTGGCATGGTTATTTACTGACAGATCTCCGACCCACTGCACGCCTCTCTGTCATTGGAATCAAAAATATTTATAGAACCCCCGGACTAGGAGAACCCCTTGCCGCTACTCCTATACCGCTTGTCACCCCCCTCTCTTCCGCCCAGTTATCTTCCCCCACGCCAGTTCCCAAACAAAACACCTTCATACCCACTGTCACCCGTAAAATACGCGTTCCCGTTAATCTGATCATTCGTATTCCTCATGTGCGTCAACAAATTTTATCAGACCACATAACAGGGCAAATGATTTTGACACCTTTAGATACCTCAACACTACAACCACAAAAAACTTTTCCCTTACAATATGATCAAACAACAGCACGTGCGATGAGCCTCTATCAAAATGTTCATTGGTCAAAGGAATATAAAGGGTTTCTGAACGGCAAAATTTTCGATACCCCTCATACAACACAACTTGTTATTGTTGAACCGCATAAAGTTGGTCGTATTCCTGTTGTGTTTATCCACGGCACAGCCTCCAGCTCGGCACGTTGGGCAACTATGCTCAACAACCTTTTAGAAGACCCCCTTATCACCGCACATTTTGAATTTTGGTTTTTTTCTTACGCTACAGGAAACCCTATTCCTTATTCGGCTTTACAACTCCGTCGATCTCTTAACAAGGTTTTACATGCCCTCGGTGGTTCACAAATCGACCCTGCTCTTGGTAAAATCGTTCTTATTGGTCATAGTCAGGGTGGTTTATTAGCTAAAATGCTCGTCATCGATGCACACGATCAATTATGGAATAGTTTATCAAAACGCCCTTTATCGCAATTACACCATCTCACCCCTACAGCTCGTGCTATTTTACAAGAGTCTCTTTTCCCTCAGGCTATGCCTGAAATACGAACCGTTATTTTCATTGCTACACCTCATAACGGCAGTTACCTTGCAGCTTCTCCCTTTGCCCATCTTATCGGACGTATGGTGACATTCCCTCTTGATATAACAAACACACTTAACCAACTCGTTCAAGGCAACCATACTTTTATGCGATCAGGCATAAACCCCCATCATCTGGGCAGTGTATACGATATGTCACCTAATAGCGCTTTTATCCATGCCTTAGCCACTATCCCCATAGCCCCTTATATACGCGCTTATTCCATTATTCCCATTCGAGGCGATTATTTATCAAATAAAGATAAAGAAAACGATGGCGTTGTATTTTATAAAAGTGCTCATATCAAAGGAGTTGTTTCTGAATTGGTTGTTCCTCGCTCAACCCATTCAACACAAACCACCCCTATAACAATCGCTGAAGTGCACCGTATCTTATTGCAACAACTTCCCTCCTCAATCGTTGCCCCTTCTCAACACAATATATCTTATAAAACGTATATTATTCATATGGGCGGTGATTACAGAATCCCCGTAAAACTCACCGCACACCCAGCACATCCTTAAATCTCAAAATGCCAGATCAACATAACCACTATAAAAGAGTTTGGATTTTTCGTGTTATCTTATTTTTAATAGCCAGTTATACAAGTGCCGCTTTTTACTATTCTACATTAACACCTCTTATTCTACGTTACACTCTTACCATTCTTTTCCCCATTTCTCTGCTTTGTTGTCTTTTTATCTCCAAAACTATTTTACGTCGTATAAGTTTAAGTTGTCTTATTGTCGGTTTTCTCATCTGGTATGAAACCGATCCACCCCTGAATACACGTGATTGGGCAACAGAATATGCTATCCCCGCGCACGTTACTTTTGAAGGCAACAATGTACACATCTTCAACATTCGTCATATCCGCTATAAAACCGTCGAACATTACACGGTATACTATACGAATGCTGTTTTTGACCCGAATACTATTACCTCCGTTGATCTCATTGTCTCTTATTGGAAAGGAACAGCCATTGCCCATGTCTTTTTAAGTTTTGGTTTTTCAGATGGTCGCCATTTAGCGATTTCTGTCGAAACACGCAGGCAAAAAATTTTTTCCTATTCAAGCATTGCTGGTTTTTTTCATCATTATGAACTTTTTTATGTTGTCGCTGATGAACGCGATCTCATCGGAGTCAGAACAGATATTCGTAAAGAACGTGTTTATCTTTACCCTCTCAAACTCTCTGCACCTCTTCGTAAGCAATTATTCCTTAATTACTTGTATGCCATTCAAAGCCTCTATGACCACCCGCGATGGTACAACACCTTAACCACCAATTGCACAACAGAAATTCTTTCCAACGCCCATATCCCTTTATTATGGCGCCTTCACTGGCGTATTTTGTTAAGCGGTCACGTCCCTAGTCTTGCGTATACTCTTGGGCTTTTAGACCAACAAATCCCGTTTACAGACCTCCAACGCCATAGCCTTATTTATAGACCTAGAAAAGCAACACTTGACAGCCCCACCTACTCCAACGATATTCGTAACAAGACCCTGTTCCCATTTTCTGAAACGAAAACGAAATAGAAAAATAAAACAAAGTGCAGACTTAACTGGAAAACTTCACCCCTCAATAATATGCACACGACAACCGATAAACTCGCGTGATCTTATCTGTCGCTGAAAAAATTTGAATTATCAAGACAACATTTTCTCTTAACCACAGTCAAACAACGCAGCATAATTTTCTGGCTTAAAACCAACAGAAACTTTTTCATGAAAAACCAAAATAGGTCGTTTTATCAACGCAGGACGTTTTACCATAAGAGCAATAGCTTCTCTCTCATTATCAGCGTTTTTCTTTTGCTCCTCCGATAACTGTCTAAACGTCATCCCAGTACGGTTAAGGAGCGTTTTCCATCCCACTTGCGCCGCCCAAACCTCAATCTGTTGAGATATAATTCCTTGCGTTTTATAATCGTAAAATATAAATGAAATATGGTGTTCTTCTAACCATTGTCTTGCTTTGCGTACGGTACTACACGTTTTAATACCATATAAAATAGGATATTCTGCCATCATACTTAAGCCAAAACTTCAATAAAACACTACCTTTTCAAAGTTTCTTACTTTTTACCCATGCTATTAAGTACCCCATAGTAACAAGCAAGTCAGTTAGATTATGTCATAATCGCGCCACAGCATCTATGTATTCTATGTGTATAGTTCACCCTTACATAGACTAGCAAGTTTCTTTTGACACTCTCTTTTTGTTTCTTTACAATCGTTTTCTAAATTTTTAACTTCACTTATTTTCTGCTCTATTGAGCAATGTCAACGTTTCATAGCATAAAGATTTCCTTATTCGTTGTCTATACATCAAAAACACAACGTATAAGCGATATCTGTACAGCACACAAATATACGATATAGGTATGCAAAAATGCATGCTTAAACACACACTTTATGAAACATATTTCCGTCATATCTCCCCCCCCCTCAACATACGTGAAAAAGTATTCCTAATTTTAATCATATGACAACGCCTCAATCCTCTTCTCTTATTGGACATCCAGGTCTTTTTTCTTTTATTTCAGCACGAGCTTTATCGGCTTTTGCCATCCAAATTTTAGGCGTAGCTGTTGGCTGGCAAATTTACGCGATCACCCATAGTGCAGCCTCGTTAGGATTTGTTGGACTAGCTCAGTTTCTGCCAATGCTTATCTGTGTTTTCCACGCAGGCTACGCTGCTGATCGCTACAATCGCAAATATATTGTGCTTTGTTGTGAAATACTCGAAGCGCTGACCGCCTCTGCTATGGCTTATGCCTCATTTATAAAAGCGCTGACCCCAACCGAAATTTATATTCTTGTCGGCATACTTGGTTTATGTCGCGCTTTTGAAAGACCTGCCCAGCAAACTTTTCTCCCATCTTTAGTCCCATCTGCTGTTTTTCCACGTGCTGCAGCGCTTTCTTCTTCAGTTTTTCAATTCGCCTGTGTCGCCGGACCTTCAGCCGGCGGTCTTTTATATGGATTAGGTGCAGGAGTTTGTTACTCTCTTTGCGCGATTGGTTTTTTATTAGCGTTTTTTTCAACAGCCCTCATACAACTTGAACCCCAAACACGCCTTTCTCTTTCCCCTTCTGGTATGACGTCTATTCTTGGCGGTATTGCATTTTTACGACAAAAACCCACCATATTAGGGGCAATTTCTCTTGATTTATTTGCTGTATTATTAGGTAGTTCTATTGCCCTGCTCCCTATTTTTGCAACCGATATTCTTCACTCTGATCCTCTAGGATTAGGCTTGTTACGGGCTGCCCCGGGGGTTGGTGCACTTCTTATTTCAATAATTTATGCGCGACATCCCCTTACACGCCATGCAGGCTGGTGGATGTTTGCTTCTGTTACTATTTTTGGAATAGCGACCATTGCTTTTGGCGTTTCTCGTTCTATAACCTTTTCGGTCATCTTATTAGCGATTACGGGCGGGGCAGATGTTATCAGTGTTGTAATACGCAGCACCCTCGTTCAACTCGGCACACCCGATACTATGCGCGGGAGAGTTTCATCTGTTAACGCACTTTTTATCGGATCATCTAACCAGCTCGGCGAATTTGAAAGTGGCATGCTTGCAGAACTTCTTAATCCAACCGCTGCCGTTGTACTCGGCGGTGTTGGAACACTCCTCATTACAGGCTTATGGATGATCCTTTTTCCCAGTTTACGACGCCTTGATAGACTAGAGGCTATTACCCCTGAAACCGTGTAATATCCCGCACAGCACCGCGTGCTGCACTAGTTGTTAAAAGCGCGTATGCCTGTAAAGCCTTTGAAATAACACGATGACGCTTCGGTTTCCACGCCTCTTTATGAGAATGAGCATTCATCAGATCACGCCGCGCAATAAGATCATTTTCAGGCACAACGAGTTTAAGAGTGCGTGCCGGAATATCAATTTCAATCCTATCTCCTTCTTCAACAAGACCAATAAGTCCCCCTTCCGCTGCTTCTGGAGAAATATGTCCTATAGAGAGCCCTGATGTTCCACCAGAAAAACGACCATCTGTAATAAGGGCACATTTTTCAGCCAAACCTTTCGACTTCAAATAGCTAGTCGGGTAAAGCATTTCTTGCATACCAGGTCCACCACGTGGTCCTTCATAACGAATTAACACCACATCACCAGGGCGAATAGCATCACCAAGAATCGCCGACACTGCAGCCTCTTGGCTTTCGAAAACACGTGCCGGTCCTGCAAAAGTTTCCAACCCTGCAACAACACCGGCTGTTTTAACAATCGCCCCTTCCTCGGCTAAATTGCCATAAAGTACGGCAAGCCCACCATCTTGGTTATACGCATATGCACCTTCACGAATAACTCCTGTTTTTCTGTCAGTGTCGCATATTGTACTATAACGATCTTGAGAAAAAGCTTCTGTTGTTCTCATCCCACCCGGAGCAGCGCAAAAAAATCGCTCCACTTCCGTCGTTACAGGATGACTCCTCCCTATATCCCATTTCTCTAAAGCTTCAAAAAGAGAAGTAGCATGCACCATCGCTACATCACGATGCAACAAACCAAGCCTATCTAATTCCCCCATAATGGCAGGAATACCGCCAGCACGGTGCACATCTTCCATATGTACATCAGGACGCGAGGGAGCAACTTTACACAAATGTGGCACTTTGCGAGAAAGGCGGTCAATATCCTTCATTGTAAAAGGCACTTCACCTTCATAGGCAGCCGCCAAAAGATGTAATACCGTATTGGTGGATCCTCCCATAGCAATATCAACCGACATTGCGTTTTCAAATGCCTTCATATTTGCAATATGGCGTGGCAGAACGGTTATATCGTTTGTCTCATAGTAACGACGTGCCATATCAACAATACGCCGTCCTGCTTCCTCAAAAAGACCACGTCTTGCTTTATGCGTTGCGATAAGAGTGCCATTTCCCGGCAGTGAAAGCCCTAAAGCCTCGGTCAGACAATTCATAGAATTTGCCGTAAACATCCCAGAACATGACCCACATGTCGGACAAGCCGAACGTTCTATCGTTAACGATTCTTCTTCGCTTACCGATGGGTTTGCGGCAGCAACCATAGACGTTACAAGATCGATAGAACACAAGGGATTACTTTCCTCTTGTTGTTCTACCTGTTTTTCACCTAGTAGTGATGGTGCTCTACCTGCTTCCATCGGACCACCTGAGACAAAAATTGTTGGGATATTCAGGCGTAAAGCCGCCATCAGCATTCCCGGGGTAATTTTGTCGCAATTACTGATACAGACAAGCGCATCGGCACAATGAGCGTTAACCATATATTCAACCGCATCAGCAATTAATTCACGCGAGGGAAGGCTGTATAACATGCCACTATGCCCCATCGCAATACCATCATCTATGGCAATCGTATTAAATTCTCGTCCGATTCCTCCCGCTTGGGTAATAACCTGACACACAAGCTGACCAAGCTCCTTAAGATGAACATGACCGGGCACAAACTGCGTAAAAGAGTTCGCTACAGCAATAATGGGCTTACCAAAATCAGAGTCTTTTAAGCCTGTCGCACGCCATAAACTCCGTGCCCCTGCCATATTCCTCCCATATGTTGTAGTACGTGAACGATAGTGAACCATTTTTCCTCTTTATGTTTAAAAACGTTTAATACATTTATTTAATATTAAATATTAATTAATTTAAGTACACATTGGCACAGCATCGCCATTTTGTCTCTTTTGTCTTTTTTACCTAGTTATAACATCATTACTGAACACGAGTATTACGAGATCTATACGAAACACCCCCTCACATTCTATTATATTATTTCTTAATTTGCTTTGCCTTAAAACAACGAAGTTTCAGAGATAAAGAACGAAAAAAAACAAATAATATTGACTCTTTATTCATTTTCTAGCACCCTACCTAATAACTCAGGAAGTTATACGCAAAAATTAACGCACCGACATGTATTAGTTTGTTTCTTTTATCGTGCCGTAGTTTACCTCTTTTACTATTGGATGACCCGTTGGATTCCTTGCAACGATTTTGGCTCTTTACGCAATCAGCCGATATAACACAAATAAAAAGATCACTGCTGCGCTTCCCATTGAAGGAAGGATTTTTTCTTCCTCGTTATATACTATGTATAAGTGGTAGTTCTTCTCCCTATAGTCCTGCTCATCATTCTAATGTTCTCTTTAAAAGCATTTACAGCAGCAAATGAAAAAATACTTTTCCGCAAAACATATTCAAGAAACCCGGTAGGTTGTTGTGATACATTCTCTTTCTGTAAGAGTACAACACAAGATAGATCCTTTTTTTCGTTGGCTTACCTTGACGACAAGTTGTATTACGCTTGCTATTGTTTTGGCAATTATTGTTGTTATGGCTGCTGGTGGATGGAAAGCTTTTGCCGTTTTTGGTCCACGTTTCCTTATTGCTAATATTTGGAATCCTGTCACACAACAATTCGGAGCCGCTGCACCTTTATTCGGTACGCTTGCGAGTAGTATATTGGCTATGATCATTGCTGTTCCCCTCGCTTTTGGTACAACATTTTGGCTAACGATGATTGCCCCCTCACGGCTTTTTTCTATGGTCAATATGGCTGTACAACTGCTTGCGGCTATTCCATCAATTATTTTTGGCATGTGGGGCGTTTTAGTTGTTGTTCCTATTGTTGCCCATGTTGTGCAGCCCTTTGCTCAATGGCTTTTTGGATCTATCCCTATTTTTTCAGCATTTGTCGCAGGTCCTCACTTTGGCACGGGGCTTCTTACTGCCGCTTTTGTTTTAGCGATCATGATTACCCCTTCTATCACTGCTGTTATGTGCGATGTCTTTATGGCGATTCCATCTGTACTGCGTGAAAGTGGCTATGGTATCGGTGCAACACGTTGGGAGGTAGTCCGCTATATTATGCTCCCCTATGCACACGAAGGATTTATCGGTAGCATTGTACTTGGCATGGGACGCGCTATGGGAGAAACCATGGCGGTTACTTTTGTTATTGGTGATCATAATCATATTAGCTGGTCACTCTTTGCACCAACTAATTCTATTTCTTCCCTTATTGCTCTAGAATTTCCAGAAAGCCCCACCGGCAGTCTTAAACTTGCTTCTCTTTTAGCGTTAGGAGCTATTCTTATGGCGATTTCATTTTTTACTCTGTGGTGTTCACGCTGGTTTCTTTCACGCGGTTCCATAGCACAATGTCGATAAGTATCAATAAAAGATATCCTTAAATCATGCCTACCCCTCCTTCATTGCCCATACGGATGGAACATCCTCTTTCTTTAACAAAACGTCGTCGCTTTATTGACTGTATCGCGACCACGTTTAGTTGGGGAGCGACATTGTTTGTTTTGTTTTTTTTAGGCTCTCTTTTATGGACATTACTCTATAACGGTTTACCCGGTTTTACTTTTCATCTCTTTACCCATTCTATGAAAGCACCCACTCAAAACGGCGGACTTGCGAACGCTATTGTTGGGAGTATACTCCAAGTGGGATTTGCGCTTTTATTAGCGACTCCTACAGGTTTGCTCACAGGTATTTATCTCGCAGAATATGGCGGACAAAGTGCACTTGCTCGTACAGTAAGATTTGTCTCTGACATGTTGTTATCAGTACCGTCTATTCTTGTTGGTCTTTTTGTTTATTTAATTATGGTTGCCCCATTGAAACATTTTTCTGGTTTTGCCGGTAGTCTTTCGCTAGCTATCCTCGCGATGCCGATTATTGTTCGCACAACTGAAAATATGTTACGCCTTGTTCCCGCTTCTGTCCGAGAAGCCGGGATTGCTCTTGGCATACCTCATTGGCGTGTAACACTCTTTATTTGCCTTCGTGCAGCCAAAAGCGGGATTATTACAGGTATTCTTTTAGCTCTTGCCCGTATTGCAGGAGAAACAGCACCTTTACTCTTTACATCACTCGGCAACTCAAAATTTTCACTCAATATGGAACAACCTATGGCAAGTATAACACTCGCTATTTATGAATACGCTGGATCTGCTTATCAAGATTGGATGCAAGAAGCCTGGAACGGTGCTTTATTGATTACTGCCGCTGTTCTCATCATTAATATTGTCGTACGGATAGGAACACGCAAAGGTCATCTATGAGCTTAACCTTCCGTCCCATCCAAGAATCTCTACAAGAATTTTCACAGAAGTCTTCTCACCAGAGATTAAAAGAGAGTCAAGACATGTCTTTGCAAAATTTCTCTCTACAAACACAAATATCCCAACAAGAAAATCTTTCATGGCGTACGCTTTTACAAGCTTTTACAAAAGAATCTTTTTCACACAACAATGCTGATAGTAATACTCAACAAAGCCTTCCCCCAAACATATCTTTTTCTCTTCGCACTGAAAAAACGCTCTTAGATTCCTCTTCTATACCTTCCCAACAGCAAAATCTCTCACATCAAAACACAGTTAAAACGGGATTTCATGCGTTTACAGAAGTGTCCAATCTACACAGCACGTTAGTCGATCAACAGGCAAATACCCCCCCTGTTTTAGAAGTCAAGGACCTTAACTTTTATTACGGCAACACCCATGCCTTACATCATGTTTCACTTAATTTTCCTCTAAAAAGTGTGACAGGCATGATTGGTCCTTCAGGATGTGGAAAATCAACGTTACTACGTGTTCTTAACCGTATGTATGACCTCTACCCAGAGCAACGCGCAACGGGAGAAGTTTTATTTGACGGCAAAAACATCCTCGCTGCGGATATCGATCTCAACGAACTACGTTCACGGATAGGAATGGTTTTTCAAAAACCAACACCTTTTCCTATGTCTATTTATGAAAATATTGCTTTTGGTATCCGCCTCCATGAACGTATTTCCCGATCAGAGCTTGACGGACGTGTTGAAGATGCACTCCGCCGCGTTGCACTTTGGTCTGAAGTACAAAACCGTTTACATAGTTCGGCGATTACGATGTCTGGCGGACAACAACAACGTTTGTGTATTGCTCGCACTATTGCCATTCGACCAGAAGTTATTTTACTTGATGAGCCAACATCGGCTCTAGACCCCATTTCAACCGCCAGAATTGAAGAACTTCTTGATGAATTAAAAACGGAATTTACCATTGTGATTGTAACGCATAATATGCAACAAGCCGCTCGCTGTGCCGACCAAGTCGCCTTTTTCTACATGGGACGTTTAATTGAAGTTGACAGCACGTTACGTATGTTTACTGCCCCTAAGGAACAACAAACACAAGACTATATTACAGGTCGTTTTGGTTAAAAATAAACTTTTTAATACCCTTACACTTGCTTGATAAGAGCCTTTAATCAATATAAATGGATAATAAGATGCCACAACATACCATTACCAGATACGATCAGGAACTTGAAAGTCTGCGTGCCATTATGGCACATATGGGAGAGCTTGTTAAACAACAAACAACTCTAGCAATTACTGCTGTCGTAGACCAAGATGAACACGCAGCTTACGAAGCCTCTGCCCTTGATCGACATGTTGATGCACTTGAACGTCATGTCGAAAGTTTGGGTATACGTATTTTAGCATTACGCGCCCCTATGGCTTCTGATTTACGCATGATTGTTGCTGCCTTAAAAATGAGTAGCGATCTTGAACGTATTGGGGATTATGCCGCCAGTATTGCTCATCGTTCGCGTAAAGCTATACCGCTTGATAACAATTTTTCGTTTAGTGCCTTACGCGCTATGGGACATATGGTTGAAGAAAACTTGCACCGTACGATTACTGCAATGGTCAATAATGACGCTGAACTTGCCCAAGAGGTATGGCGTTCTGATACCATTATTGATGATCTCTACACAACGATGTTCCGTGAACTTGTCACCTATATGATGGAAACCCCGCGCCATATAGGTATTTGTATTCATTTATTTATTATTGCTAAAAATCTTGAACGTATTGGAGATCATGCAACCAATATCGCCGAGCGTGTTTACTATGCCGTAACAGGACAAATGCTACCTACAACACGCCCCCGTGGTGGTGAGTCAACACGCGAATCACCGCATGAGATCTCTATTAAACCTCATACAGAAACCTAACCTTTTCCATCCTCAAAATTCTCTTTTCATAGATATTTATTTTCTTATTTTTGTGCTATTTTACTAGTTGGTTTCTTGCTTGATAACAGCCTTTAATCGATATAAACTGTTATTAAGTGTTTTTTACTTGTGTTTCTCTTCTTAGACGGAAAACTCACGTCGCAATACAACGGAGTCCATTATGTCTCATAAACTTCAAAAACAGCCAGTCCACAGCAAAAATCATGATATGCTTAAAAGAACCTGCCCGGTTCATCAATGCTTGAAACTGTGTTGTAGACTTATTAAACTAGGCGTTATTATCGCTATGGTTTTTTTTACTGCGCGCCTTTTCCGAAAAGTTTTTAATAGCGTAAATGCCACACACACTGACGATCCTTTTCCTACTGTTCCCGTTGTTTTTGCAGCTATTCTCAAATCTGGTCAGATCAAAAATGAACATGGCAACCTGACTCAATTATTTGATCAGGCTCCTTCTTATTGGGTTAATACGCAAAAAGAATGGGATAAAATCTTTAAGGAAATGTCTCTAGGAGATGCTATTTCTAAAACTGAACTTCCAGCAAATGATGATGCAGAAGTTATTGTTTTATGGTCTACACACATCCCTGAATGCGATATTCCAAAAAATCGCCTTGGCGTGCAAAAAGTCATTAAAGAAAAGAATCTCTCCGCAGATGCTTTTTACGAATTCCCTCGCGGTCTCAACCCCACTCGCTATGGTTTTCAAATTGGCTGAGGGGAAGGTGGAGAAGTCATATAAAACCGACATTTAGCCTCATAAAAAAAAGTCCCTATTCTTTAAGAGAATAGGGACTTTCACCATAATCCCCCGCCCACGGGTTATGATTGTTCATATTTTCTCAAGAACATGCACACCGCTTTGAAAATAGTACGAAGAGCGTGTGCCTCCCCTCCCTCTGGACGTGCTGGACGGCTTGAGTCATTCCATGCATAACTATCGATATGCACCCATTTTTGATCTGGTTGTACAAAACGCTCAAGAAATAATGCCGCTGTTATCGCACCTGCCATAGAACGGCTTGAAACATTGCTTATATCTGCAACAGGACTTTTTAACCACTGATCATACCCCGACCATAACGGCAAACGCCATAATGGGTCTGCTTCCAGTACAGACGCTTCATAAAAAATAGATGCTGTTTCATCATCACGACAAAAAAGCGCAGGCAAATCGGGACCTAATGCTATACGTGCTGCTCCTGTTAATGTCGCAATATCAAGCAATAAATCAGGCTTTTCTTCTGCTGCTTCATATAACAAATCTGCCAAAACAAGCCGCCCTTCAGCATCTGTATTACCAATTTCAACACTTAACCCTGCACGGCTTCTAACCACATCTAACGGACGCATAGCGTTTCCAGACACACTATTTTCAACACACCCTAATCGTAACTCCAAACGAATGGGTAAATTTTGCGCCATAATGAGACGTGCCAAAGCCAAAACTGTTGCCGCACCCCCCATATCTTTTTTCATCTTCAACATAGCTGAAGACGACTTGAGATCGTAGCCCCCACTATCAAAGCAAACCCCTTTTCCAACCAATGAAATCATGGGAGATGTTTTGTGGGCTTTATCTCCACACCAACGTCCAACCACAACACAAGGATCACGCGAAGATCCCTGTCCTACATGTGCCACTAATGGATAGGCTTTTGTTAATGCTGCTCCATGAATAATCTTCACTTTTGCTCCAAAAGATTTAAGGACAATGCACGCTTGTTGTGCGAGTTCTAATGGACCGAGAATATTAGCTGGAGCGTTAATCAAATCACGAGCAAGCCAAAAAGACCGCACCATATTATAGGCAAACCCATTTTTTTCCTTTTTATGTATCAGTAAACGCGGACCTGTTATTTTTGACTCTTCTTTCAACGTATAATGATAAGCCCCTAAACAAAAACCTAAAAGAACGTCATCTCTCGAGACATCTTTTGGCGTATCAACCCACCAATCCCCTTTTGGTAAAACCTGTGGTAAAACCCCAAAAACATAAGGATCACGTACAAATTGTTCGGGAATACCTAATAAAGCATGTAATTGTTCTTTCTCATCAGCCAACAATAGTGTTTGTCCTAATTTAGCAGTAAAACCACAATTTTCAGCGAAAGAAACTGCCTTTTCTCCCACTTGTGACGCAATCTTATCCTTCCAATCTGCACCACGTACTGCATATACTTTATATTGTGCTTGACGTATATTCCCGACACACAAACAATCTGAATAGTGGGAATAAGATAAGTTCTTCAAATCACGGGTTGCCATAAGTTTTTTCTCTTTTTAGGAATTATTTTTCCTTATCAGAAACGTCGTAACCATAACGGCCATATACCTTTTGTAATCAATAAAAATACTTTACAACACTTTAATCCTCGTTTTCTTAGTAAATCCTCATTTTTCTTCATAGCTGGACAAGACATAACAGGATAACAAATAAGAAAATTTTTCCGTCAATTTAACATTATTTTTCTATAATATTTTTTCCATGACGCATTTTTCTATGATCAAAAAAGTAATAAATATATTGCCTTTTATCAAAAATTTCTTTAGAATCAGAAGGGTTTAGAGGAAGGGTGATAGAATACGAAACTCTACTCTTTATTATACCTCGTTAATGTGTTACTGACACATTTTTGTATTTCTATTCTTTATCTTTTATAACTTTCGGAGATAACCATGACCTACGTGGTCACCGAGAACTGTATTCGTTGCAAATTTATGGATTGCGTAGAAGTTTGCCCTGTTGACTGCTTCTATGCGGGAGAGAACTTTCTCGTGATCAATCCCGATGAGTGTATTGACTGCGGTGTCTGTGAACCAGAATGCCCAGCTGAAGCAATCCTCCCTGATAGTGATGACCGTGCTATGGCATGGACAGAAATTAACGCAAAATATGCTGCTCTATGGCCTAATATGACCCGTAAAGGCACTCCCCCTATCGATGCGCAAGAATGGAACAACCGTCCGAATAAGGCATCTTTACTTTCTGAAAAACCTCATCAAGAGTGATGTAAAATAATACGTCATTTCGTCCAATTATGTTGATGGCTTGATTTTTCTTCCTTCAAGAAAGAAAGGGATAGTTTTTAGTGCTATCCCCCTTTTGGTTTAATATTTCTTTTTTCTTTCTTAATGGATCATCGTGTTTTTTAAAAAGCAATTTTTACGGTGGTTTTTCACTATTCTGTTAAGATCTTTTAGGATCTTCCTCAATCGCAAATATACAGATTCTTCTCACACTGTTTCCTTTTTGTCTAAAACTGATCTTATAAAGATGTTTTTTTACTCTATGCATTATAGATCACCTATAAACGTACCTACGATAATCTCATACTAGACAAAAGGAAAAAATATTTTCATCACCATCTTCTTGTTCGCTTTTTATTTTCTACACAAAACCTTACTCTCCTTAACTTATGAAAGAATGAGATTTTTCCAGATCAAAAATAATAGCCTCTCAAATCCCCTAATCCATAAAGTATGATCTCATCTCACTTTTTTCCGTTATAATACTGTTATTTAATATTTATGCCTTTCGAAAGCCAAACTCTTTATTAAGAAGATTAAGTTCTCTTGGATAACAATAATAATCTACCTCTTTAGAATTAGGGCTAGCATCTCTTACCACATTAACAACAGCTAAAAAAGTATCAAGTCTCGGTTTAGCCCGCCAAAATATACTACGATAAACAATAATGACATCGAAATTATCTTCCTGTGTCTCAACCTCTTTAAGAAAAATAGGTTTCTGGGCGTCAACACCTCTTTTTCTCAAATTTGCCAACACTTTTTGCCATGCCCTTTCTTCACCTACCCAATAGTACGAAGCCTGTTTAAACCACATTGCGACAGAATCGCTCTTTTTAATATCTTTTACTCTCACAGAAACTGCTAACAAAGCAACCGAAGTTTGCGTAGTTGGTTTAATATGT
Source organism: Acetobacter sp. (assembly GCA_017413025.1). Lineage (GTDB taxonomy): Bacteria > Pseudomonadota > Alphaproteobacteria > Acetobacterales > Acetobacteraceae > Acetobacter. The sequence continues at coordinate 20,805 of JAFPVE010000031.1, forward strand.
ACTTCCTGCAAAAAAGGATTTTCAGGTGGGTGTTCTTCTTTCTGTTCTTTTTTGACAATTGGCTTTACAACCAGTGTCTCTTCTACATCATCATCCTCTTCCGGTTTTACTATTTGTACGGGACGGCGCCCTCTATCCCATTTTACTACAAAAAAAACAAGTAAAAGAACTGCTAATAAAGCACCAAATTCTTCCCCCAACTTACTATAATGATATCCTGTTGTTGGAGAAGAGACAGACTGATAGGACGAGGTATTTACATCCACTTTCGCTATATTTTGTGGCATATTAGACTGAGTATTTATGTTTGTATTTGCTTCCGCCATAAAAATGCCCTCGTATCTTTAGGAAATCATTACACTCGTTTTAAATCAGTTCAGCTTGTCTTATAAAAATAAAAACCATTTTTACTGACTCCCTTCGTGGATCTTACTCACTGCTTCAGCAATACGACATTTGTATCCCTCCAGAAGATCGTTTTTTTGCTTACTCCCTTCTGTAATCGTGCCAATACTCGCCTCAATAGCCTTTTGATAGGCACTAACCCCCTTATCAATTCTTCCCATTAATTCTTCCATAAACGGATCAAGTAACGACTCTGATATATAAGTAAGAAGTTTATGCACCTCCGTCGCTGCCGTTTTATCACTCTCCCCACCAAAATCACTAAAAATCTCACCAAGACTAGGAACCACTATCCCTTCTTTATGCTCTTTGACTTCTTTTATTTTTCTCCCAAAAATCCACTTTGTTAAAAAATTTCTCGGCACTTCTTGTTCTTTTGTAAAAGTTTTGACTTCTTTATCAACAGTATAAGAATATTTCACTTCCATAGAAGGTGGAGGTGCGTAGGTAATCTCGCCCTCAAAAATAGCACATAAACCCGGAAAATCCGTAAAAAGTGTTGTTTCTTTTGCTATAATATCTTTAATTTTAGCAAAGATTTCTTCAGAGCAATCAGTAAAAGCTTCTTGAATACGACAAGCAGAAACCGTCAATGTTTTTTGGATTAGTTCTATTGTCATGTTAGACAATACGGGGACAAATGCAACAAGGGCATCTTTTACAGCAGAAGCTTCGCCGGACGCCCCAAGAAAGGCACATCCCTCCCTATAGTAGCGATGATATGCCGAGTTTTTCAACTGCTCTAAAGCCGCATTAAACTTATCAAGCATACTCGATCCTATCATCAACGGTGTTGGTACAGGATCTTCCCCATCCATAAATTCGTTCACATAAAAAAGCAAATCTCTACGAGGCTCATACAAAACATCATCCATCGCATCAACAAGTGGAAGTAGAGCATCTTGTTTACCAACATAGTCTCCCAACTCAAAACAAGGTGCCCTCAAATCCCCAAATCTTATTTCCATATCCTCCTCTGTGTTATTGAGAACAGCACAAATACGCTCATAGATACCAAAAATCTCACACACGCTATTCGCAAGCTCTACTTTAGCTTGCTCTAAGCAACGTAGTTTTTCTGCAGCTTCTTGTTCTGTTCGCACTATATAGTGTTCAAGAAGCGTATCAAGTTTTTGTGAAATCTGAGCAGAAATTAAAGAGAGACTACGAAGAGATGCACCCAGCGTAAGCTCAATAAAACTTCCTTCAATATGAGCCGCTAAACTCTGCTCAAATGCATTACTATAAGAAGAAACAAATGTTTGATCAACAACCTCTCGACGTTGCTCTTCTGTAAATTTCTCACATTTAGATGGAAAATCATCAAAATAGTCTTCAGGAAAAATTTGCTGAAATAATCTTTTAAGTTTTTTCAGCGCCTTAGCTTGATTGTTTGGCTCGTCCCGTAAGCGCTCCACCTCTACCGCCAAAAGGGCGGGTAAAGAACAAACTTGCGTGAGTTCTATTTGATCAATAACATCTTCATGTCCCGGAAGGGCAACTTCTAGTTTTTCCCGTAATTGATTCGTAACTTCATCCTTAAATTTCTCTAATTGTTCAACAGCATTATCATGCCGATAAAACGCATCAACACGATTGAGCAAAAATAACATCCGGCGTAGTAATGAAACTTTACCTGCTGTCACACTCTCGTCTTGTGTTTTATCGGACTGTTCCTCATCGTTTTGTATTTCATCTTCATCTTGCGCATAATCCTGTGCATAGCTCAATGCCATGACTTGATTAACCACTTGGTTCAGTAATGTTCTTTGCTTAATTCTATCCGTCTCTTCAGCGTTATACGCCATAAGACAAAAGGCTTTGTCAATGTTACGCCGAATAATAGGCCCATTGCGTTCATCGTTGACCGCTTTTAGCCCGGGGAGGTCTATAATCGTGACTTGTGTGCCTTCGGGTAAACCAAGCTCTTTTTTCCTCTCCGCTAAACGAATAGGCCATTCAACCTCAAAAACAACAGGCTCTATCTCTTCGTCATCATCCTCTGCTCGACGAAAA
>JAFPVE010000002.1 GCA_017413025.1 Acetobacter sp.
AAATACACGACGCCATAAATCAACATTCAATATTAAACTACCCCCAGAAGACTTACGCCAACCACGACTCAACCATACATCACACCACTCCCTCATACCCTTACAAACATACTCACTGTCCGTATAAATCTTAATAAAACAACTTTAACTCTCTGAAATAGAGAAAATAGTAAGCTTAAAAAACCTTTAAACCTTCATACAAAAATACCCGTTTAATACAAAAACAACGCCATAACCATGCACTTAAAATACTAGAAACAATGAATAACCCTCCCCCCATAACATATCGCCACTCACTTCCTAACTGAACCCCAGAACCTAACAAAACTGTTACCATATTCTGCGGCAAAACACCAAGAAACGTTGCCACTACAAAAGGCATGACACGCATACTAGAAACTCCACCCAAAGAATTCAACAGTAAAGCCGACCCAACAGGTAATAATCGCAAAGTCAATATACTTAAAAAAGGTTGATTCGTAATAAATCGATCGAGCAAAATAAAACGCTCACCAAACCGAACACGTACCCAGCCACGTCCAATCCATCTTGCCCACAAAAAACCAATCAAACACCCAAAAACAGAGCCTATCATCATAATAATAAGCCCTATAATAACACCATAAGACAAACCCGCAGCAAAGCCAACAACTTGCCTCGGTAGACCAAAACTACACCATAACGCCACTACTCCAAAAAAAAGAGCATACCCTAATATACCCCTCACAAATACCTCATATTCTAAAATACGCCACTTCTCCACATCATGACACACCCATAACCCTACACAAACTAATGCTAATAACACGCAAAAACCTACAAAAAACTCCCTAAAATATACACTACGAAGTAATGAAAACATCATTTTAACAAAATATTCCTCTGCTATTTCCTCTGTTTTTTGCTTTTGTTTCACACGCTTATATCTTATCTCAAACGTATTTTTACGTTTTTTATTTTATACAAACAGTAATCAAATAATTGTCTCATCTTTTTCACCCTAATTTACTTCGCTCAAATTACCCTCTGCTTTCTCACCTTACTAAATTACCTAAAGAAGAATTATACATCTTAATTTCATTTCTGTTTTCTTTCTTTAATATACTCATTATACTCAGTTACTACACTTAAGAGAATCACATATACTTGCAAACCTAGAAAGTATAAAGTATTAGTATTGTCACACATTCCCATCAAGATCTGGAAGACGCTTAATGGCTTATCATTCTCCTTGTTTCACACATCCTTCTTTTGGCGACCTAACACCTGACCGTGTCATTATTTTTGATACGACTCTTCGCGATGGTGAACAATCTCCAGGATTTTCTATGAATCTTGCAGAAAAGTTGCGCATGGCTGAGGCTCTTGTATCTCTTGGCGTCGATGTTATTGAAGCAGGCTTTCCAGTTGCTTCAAAAGGAGATTTTGAGGCTGTTTCTCATATTGCACGTCATACCCGTGGATCTGTTATTTGTGCACTTGCGCGCAGTGGTAGTATAAAAGATATTACCGCCGCAGGAGAAGCCCTAGCCCCTGCTGAACGCAAGCGTATCCATACTTTCATTTCTACTTCTCCTTTACATATGAAATATAAGCTCCGTATGGAACCCAACACTGTCTTAGAGCTCATTACAGCAGGCAACAAGGCTGCACGACAATTGACAGACGATGTTGAATGGTCAGCAGAGGATGGATCCCGTACAGAAGAGGACTTTCTCTGTCGATGTGTAGAAGCCGCTATCCGTGCTGGCGCGACAACCATTAATATTCCGGACACTGTAGGATATGCTACTCCTAAAGATATGGAACATATTTTTTCCATGTTGCGAGATCGTGTACCTGGTGCCGATCATGTTATTTTTTCTGCACATAACCATAATGATCTTGGTCTAGGAGTTGCAAATACGCTTGCTTCTCTACATGGAGGAGCACGACAAGTTGAATGCACGATTAACGGGATCGGTGAACGAGCAGGAAATGCCGCTCTTGAGGAAATTGTTATGGCTTTACGTACTCGCCATGATTGTTACCCTTATACCACAAATATTCATACACAGAAACTGCTAAAAGTCTCACGTATGTTGGCAACAATTACAAGTTTTGATGTACAGCCCAATAAAGCGATTGTAGGACGTAATGCTTTTGCCCATGAAAGCGGTATTCATCAAGATGGCATTATGAAAAATGCTGCCACATACGAAATCATGACTCCTGAAAGTGTTGGATGGTCACGCTCATCTCTCGTCATGGGAAAACATTCAGGGAGAGCTGCTTTCCGTGAAAAACTTAATGCTCTTGGATATGATACTATAGACGAAACACGTTTTAATGATGCTTTTACCCGTTTTAAGGATCTTGCTGACCACAAAAAACTTATCTATGACGAAGATATTATTGCTTTAGTTGACGATGAAGTACGTAACCATGACCATATTCGTTTTGTGAGTATGTGTGTTAATACTGTTTCTGGTCACCCCTCCCATGTTCAACTAACCCTTTCTATTGATCAATGTGCCGTTGAAGTTACCGCAACAGGAAATGGTCCAATCGATGCAGCCTTTAATGCCTTACGTCAGGCCTTTGCCCATGAAGCACAACTTTTATTATTTTCCGTTGCAGCCATTACAGAGGGAACAGATGCACAAGCACGTACAACCGTTCGATTAGAAGAATCGGGTAAGCTTGTTGATGGTCAAGGCACTGATGCTGATACAGTTGTTTCTGCTGTGCGCGCTTATGTACATGCGCTAAATAAACTTCTCATTAAACGTACACGTAAAAAGCCTAAAACTATAAGAGAGCGTGAAGGTAATATTTGAGTCATATCTCACACCCAACAATATTTCGTGCTTAATTTGGTTATATCTTTTCTTCATGAATGAGATACTTTTTAAGTATTTTTGAGAAATGACAACTTAATATCTTTATACTTCCGTTTTCTATATCATTTTTACTATTTTTTTGAATTAGGAGTATTGCATGTTTTCTTATTTATTCGGTCTAATGTCAGCTGATATGGCTATTGATTTAGGTACTGCCAATACCCTTGTGTATGCAAAAGGACGTGGTATTATCCTCAATGAACCATCTGTTGTCGCTGTAACAGATATTGCTGGCAAAAAACAGGTTCTTGCTGTTGGAGAAGAAGCTAAGCTCATGGTTGGGCGTACGCCAAGTAATATTATGGCGATCCGCCCTATGAAAGATGGCGTTATTGCCGATTTTACCATCGCCGAAGAAATGATAAAACATTTCATTCGCAAAATTCATAACCGACGATCTTTTGTAAGCCCTCAAATTATCGTATGTGTTCCATCCGGTTCTACAACAGTTGAGCGTCGTGCCATTCAGGAAAGTGCTGAAAGTGCTGGTGCGCGTCGTGTTTTCCTTATTGAGGAACCAATGGCAGCCGCCATTGGGGCCGGTCTGCCTATAACAGAACCTTCTGGGAATATGATTGTTGATATTGGTGGAGGTACAACAGAAGTTGCCATTATCTCTCTAGGAGGGATTGTCTATGCTCGTTCTGTACGAGTTGGTGGTGACAAAATGGATGAATCAATTATTTCTTATGTCCGTCGTCATTATAATCTACTCATAGGAGAAAGTTCTGCTGAACGGATAAAAATTCAAATTGGTTCTGCTCTTCTTCCAGATGACCCACACGATACAGGTCCTATACACAATGTTAAAGGGCGCGATCTTGTTAACGGTATTCCACGTGAAGTGCAAATTTCTCAAGCTCAAATCGCCGAAAGCTTGCAAGAGCCCGTTAACCATATCATTGAAGCTGTTAAAACAGCTCTTGAAAACACACCACCAGAACTTTCCGCTGATATTGTTGATAAGGGAATTGTTCTTACAGGAGGAGGTGCTTTATTACACCGCCTTTCTGACGCACTACGCATCTCTACAGGTTTACCTGTTATCGTGGCCGAAGATGCCTTATCTTGCGTTGCATTAGGCACAGGTCACGCCCTTGAGGAAATGAAAAACCTCCGTAATATCCTCACAACAATGTATTAAAGTTATGCATGTAATGTGTTAACATAAATTCCAACGATTTACAAAAGCATGCAGAAAGGATTAGCATTCTATGCTTCCGTTTTCTGTCCAGACGAAACAATTCCTGAACAGGCTAACATTTTTAACGCTGTTACTTCTTTCTGTAGGTATCATTATCATTGGTCAGTTCGATAAGTCACTTACTAACAAGTTTCGTATGGCTGTTATCAGTAGTCTCATGCCCTTATGGAATATAGCACTACATATTCAAACTGACACCAACGCGTTTCTTGTTAATTTTAAGGAAATACACCGCCTCACAGATGAAAATCGTCAACTCCAAATTGAAAATACGAATTTACGTCAATGGTATGATGTTGCTGTTTCTCTTGCACGAGAAAATCGAGTTCTTAAAACAGAACTCCACTGGAACCCAGAACCCAGTCCTAGCTTCGTTACAAGCCGTGTTATAGCAGACAGAAGAGACATTTATACACGCACCGTTTTATTAATGCGTGGAACAAAAAGTAATATTCACCTCAACGATCTTGCCCTCACGCCCAATGGTCTTGTCGGACGTATCACAGAAATTGGACCTCACATAGCACGAGTTTTACTCATTACAGACTCATCAAGCCGTATACCTGTCGAACTTGAAACAAGCCACGTCCCTGCTATTATGGTAGGTAACAATACCTCATTACCTCGTCTCCTTTATTATCCTCAAAACGTCCATCCTATTGAAGGAGAACGCGTTGTTACATTAAATCAAGATAGTTCTTTTCCAACAGGTATTCCTATTGGTACCGTACATTACCAACACCCAGAACAGCCTACCATCTGTCCATTTGCACACCTTGAACATCTCGCAATATTACGTGTTTTTGATTTTCATCAACAACCTGAAATACTATCTAAGACACTCACACCTAAATTATCAAAATACGTCCCTTCTACCCCATCCCGTCAATTGTTTATAACATCTATCAAGAATGTGTTCTTCAAAAAACAAGAGAGATAATTTTGAAAATGTCCTCTCTTTTTCTTCATAATTCATTACCAGACAAAAATAGATCTCCATCATTTTGGCAACAACTAGACAAAATAGCACGCCATATGTTGCCAACGCTCTTTGCTTTATTAACAATTATCTTCCTTTCTTCTCCATTACCTATTCCAGGTTCAACAGAACTCTTATCTGCTACCATTATAAACACGGTCTTTTTTTGGTCTCTATGGCGTCCATCTGGTATGCCTGTATTGAATGTTTTTTTAATCGGAATATTCATGGATCTTACAGGATCTGCACCATTAGGCATCAATACATTAACACTTCTTTTAATGTACGGAGTTGTAGATTATTATCGTTTCTATTTGATACGATTTCGTTTCGTCATTATATGGTGTATAATCAGCTTAATCGGATTATCTATAGCCATCATGCAATGGCTATTAACATGTTTACTCCGTTTCTATATTTTTAATCCCATTCCCATTCTTTTTGAAGCATCTCTTTGTACAGGAATTTATCCATTATTTTCTACGGTTTGCTCTCAAATACTTTATTTTTTTGATAAAAACTACGAAACACTTGATTAGATTCCCTATTTTGATAACATACGTAATTAGTGAATAACAAAGGTTTCTTTTCCGTGCCCATACATCATCAAAATCAAAAAAATCTTACATGGTGTGTTTTTACACGAAGAGCTTTGTTTTTGATGACTTTACAAGTGGCTGCATTAGGAGAACTAGGACATCAATTGTACCGTCTTCAAGTTAGAAACGGTAAGTATTACGCCCGTATGGCAGCTAAAAATTATATCCGCAAAAGGCTTATAACACCTACACGCGGTCTTATTACAGACCGAAACGATTTTATTTTAGCAGATAATAAAGAAAATTGGCGTGCTTTGATCTTACCCGAAGAAACAACAGATGCTGTAGCAACGATCAAACGTTTTTCTTCTATTATCCCTCTTGATGAGTATGCACTTAATCGTATTAGACGCGAAATACGGCATAAACGTCCTTTTGTCCCTATTATGTTACGTGATTTCCTCACTTGGGACGAAATGGCACGTATTGAATTTAATACCCCATATCTTCCAGGTGTTCTTATTGATGTTGGTACACACCGATTTTATCCAGAAGGTGCCGCGCTGTCTCACATCGTTGGCTATGTTGCGCCACCCAACAGCAAAGATATCGCGCATTCTGCTTTACTTTCTCTACCTGGAATGCGAATCGGTCGTTCTGGCATTGAACAAAGCCAAGATGAGCTACTTCGTGGCACTGCTGGCTCTGTCGAAATGGAAGTCAACGCTGTAGGTCGTATTATATCTGAAATCAATCGTGTAGAAGGCACCAGTGGTAAGAAAATCTGCCTCACAATTGATCACAATCTTCAACAAAAAGTCATACACCATATTGGACAACAGATAGCTTCTGCTGTAATCCTTAATTGTTGCACCGGAGAGGTACTTGCAATGGTGAGTACCCCTTCTTTTGATCCTTCATTATTTGATAATGGTGTTAGCCACGAGCAATGGATCGCATGGATAAATGATCAACATACTCCTCTTGTTAATAAAGCCGTTTCTGGAGTATATCCGCCCGGATCAACATTTAAGCCAGCTGTTGCTATGGCGGCTTTAGAATCTGGAATTTTTTCAACAACAGATAGAGTTTTTTGTTCTGGTCATATTGATATCGGGGGTACACGTTTCCATTGTTGGTCCAGAACAGGTCATGGCTCTGTCGACCTTCATTTAGCATTAAAATACTCTTGCGATGTTTACTTTTATGAAGTTGCTCGCCGCATTGGTATGAATCGTATCGCTCAAACAGCACACCGTTTTGGTCTTGGTGTCTCTCTTGGTATTGAACTTCCTCATACAAGAACAGGAATGATTCCAACTCCTGCGTGGAGACGTGCGCATCACCATCACTGGAATCTTGGCGATACTATCGTAAGTGGTATCGGACAAGGATTTGTACAAGTTACCCCCCTACAACTTGCCACTTATACAGCCCGTATTGCAACAGGACGTGCAATTGAACCTCGACTTGTCCGGGCTATTAATGGTATAGAGACACCCGCTATGCAAAATAGTTATTGGCCTACACTCAACATGCATCCTCCTTTTCTTAAAGCTCTTCGTGAGGGTATGTTTGCAGTTGTCAATGAACCACATGGTACAGCCCCTCAAGCCAGACTGAATTTACCTAATATCGCTTTAGCTGGGAAAACAGGTTCGGCTCAAGTACGTCGTATTTCTCGTGCCTTACGTGAAAGTGGTCATTTCAATTCGGCTAATCTTCCATGGGAATACCGTCCTCATGCGTTGTTTATTTGTTTTGCCCCTTATAGTGCACCTCGTTATGCAGTAGCTGTCGTCGTCGAACATGGAAATGCGGGTGCTGAGTGCGCTGCTCCTTTAGCACGTAACATTATGTACGACACATTACTACACAGTACTCTTAAAATATAACAAACATATGGTAAGGATCATTGAATAATTCAACCAAATTTTATAAACGTTTATTCCTTATCAAACCTGAGTCTTATTTCCTTACCAAGGTACGACGTATTAATTGGCTTTATGTCGTTCTTATTTTTTTGTTAGCAAGTATAGGATATATCACCCTTTATTCTGTTACAGGAGGTATATCTTCCCATTTCGCCACACCTCAAGCCATCCGTTTTGCTGTCGGAGTTGTTGTAATGATTACCACTGCACTCCTACCTCAACACATTATTAAAGCTATAGCTGCCCCTTTATATATCCTTTCTATCCTATTACTCGTTGCAGTACTCTTTAAAGGGCATGTTGGTAAAGGAGCTGAACGTTGGCTTATTATTTGTGGCGTACAAATCCAACCTTCAGAATTTGCTAAAATTGCCCTCATACTCGCCTTATCAAAATGGTTTTCTCGTATCGATTATAAACAAATTGGTAATCCGCTTTGGCTCATTCCTCCCGCTACCATGGTCATCCTTCCTGTATTGCTTATCCTAAAAGAACCTAATCTAGGCACAGCCGTTATTATTGGTGGTATTGGCGCATCACTTTTCTTCGTCTCTGGTATGCGTTTATGGCTTATTGCTCTATTACTCCTTCCCACACCTGCCTTACTTCAATTTGGATACGCACATTTACACGATTATCAACGCGCACGTATAAAAACCTTCCTCCACCCCAATAACGACCCTCTTGGTGCTGGTTATAATATCATTCAATCCAAAATTGCTTTAGGATCAGGAGGTATGTGGGGACAAGGATATATGAATGGTTCACAAGTACAACTTAATTTTCTCCCAGAAAAACAAACTGATTTTATTTTTACCGTGATTGCTGAAGAATGGGGATTTATCGGTGCAATCACAGTTATTAGTTTATTACTTCTCATTATTCTAGGTGGTATGATAATAGCCATATTGTGTCGAAACCAATTTAGTAGATTATTAGCTCTTGGTATCAGTATGAATTTTTTTTTCTATTGCCTCGTTAATTTATCTATGGTAATGGGACTTATACCTGTTGGAGGCGTGCCTTTACCTCTTGTTTCCTATGGTGGGTCGTCTCTTCTAGCGGTCATGTTTGGCTTTGGTTTACTCATGTCCGCTTGGATACACCGTTATACTGACTATGAATAAATTTACCTATAAAGACAATATTATCTCTTTATTTCTTAATTTTGATTCGTGCTTTAAGAGAATTTTATCTACCTGGGTAGCATTAGTTAACATTATTTGTTATCAACAAAAATCAACAATAAACTACATTGGTCATAACTCTAGTGTCTCTTACTAGTGTATCTTACACAACCTTATTGTCTATCATTACTCTCCTCATTCTCGAAGGATGTAAACGTCACAAGCCTCCTCCTTATCCAATACCAGTACAGCCTGTAGACGTACTTACTCTACAACCTCAAAAGATAATAATCCACACTAATTTACCTGGACGAACAAACGCCATTGAAATTGCTCATATACGTCCTCAAGTTACTGGTATTATTCAAAAACGTTTCTTTATTGAAGGTTCAGATGTTACCGCAGGTCAACAACTTTATCAAATCGATCCATCACGTTACCAAGCAGCCTATCAATCTGCCCAAGGAGAATTACTCCAAGCAAAAGCATTAGAAAAAACAGCTCTTGCAAAAGTCATGCGCTACCGTAACCTCATACAGGATCACGCAGTTAGTAAGCAAGACTTAGATGATGCCATAGCAACAGAAAGACAAGATAGAGGACAAATTTTAACGGCTAAAGGACAACTCAAAAAAGCCGAGATTGACCTTACCTACGCTCGTGTTCCTGCGCCTATTTCTGGTCGCATTGGTCGTACATTAGTCACAGTAGGATCGCTTGTCACAGCTAACCAAAACAATGATCTTGCCGTTATCACGCGATTAGACCCTATCTATGTCGATGTTAACATGCCTATTGTAACCTTATTCCGTCTACGACAAGAAGTCGCCAATGGTCTTATTCACCCTAGACCTGATGGAAAAGTACCTGTTACACTAACAATGGATGACGGTGCTCACTATAAAGAGACAGGTGCACTAGCCCTGTCAGAAGTCAACGTTAATACTTCTACTTCAACAGTCGTTGTCCGTGCCATTATGCCAAACCCAAAAAAAATATTGCTCCCGGGCATGTATGTTCACGCCCAACTCGATGAAGGAACAATTCCCAAAGCACTCTTGATTCCTTTAGAAGCTGTTACCCGCAACACCCATGGCGATCCACAAGTGTGGGTCGTACAGCCTAATAATACAATAGCCCTACGTAAAATTAAAGTAGGACAAATTATCAATAACTGTTGGCTTGTTACCGATGGATTAAAATTTGGCGAGCGTATCGTTATTCATGGCATACAAAAAATCTCCCCAGGGGTAAAAGTATCTCCTCATGACATCACACATTAATTGATACCTTTTCAGACAATGCTTTCTACTCACAACAAATAATAACTTTTTATGTTGCTTTCACGTTTTTTCATTAACCGACCAATTTTTGCATGGGTAGTTAGTCTACTTATTATGCTTATAGGCGGACTATCTATCTTTAGAATACCTATTGCACAATATCCAAGTATTGCACCGCCTATCATTGCGATTACTGTCACTTACCCCGGTGCCTCTGCTGATACCGTCAATGATACGGTTGTACGCCCTATTTTACAACAAATGTATGGATTAGATCACCTAGAATATATTTCTGCGCAATCTTACGCCTCAGGACAGATGGAAATAGATCTCACATTTACACAAGGAACAAATATTGATATTGCCCAAGTGCAAGTACAAAACAAACTACAACTTGCGCAATCAAAATTGCCATCAGAGGTAACAGCCCAAGGAATTAGCGTTACAAAAGCCGTAAAAAACTTCATGCTTGTACTCGGTTTTATCTCCACTGACGGAAGTATGTCAGGAAGCGATATCGCCGAATATGTAGCTTCTAATATTGCTGACCCTCTCAGCCGCATTACAGGTGTAGGTGATCATACGCTTTTTGGTTCGGAATATGCCATGCGGATATGGCTCAACCCCAACAAATTGTTTCACTACGGTATTACAATTAAAGACGTTGTCGCAGCCATTCAAGCCCAAAATATTCAGATTTCTTCAGGAGAACTTGGCGGTCTTCCCGCTGAAAAGGGTATTCATCTTGATGCAACGATTATTGGCCCAACTCGCCTAACAAGTCCAAAAGAGTTTGAAAACATTCTTCTACGAGTTAGATCCAATGGCTCACAAGTGCGGATCCAGGATGTTGGCAAAGTTGAACTTGGTCCACAAAGCTATAATATGACTTCTTTTTATAACAATAAACCTGCGGCTGGTATGGCACTAAAACTTGCTCCAGGTGCTAATCAACTCTCGACAGAAGCAGCTATACGTCAGAAAATCCATGAACTTGAACGTTTTTATCCTCCTGGTTTAAAAACCGTTTATCCACTCGATACAGAACCATTTATCACTTTATCGATCGAAGAGGTTGTTATTACTCTTCTTGAAGCTATTGTGTTAGTGTTTCTTGTTATACTCGTCTTTCTACAAAATTTTAGAGCCACATTTATCCCAAGCATCGCAATTCCTGTCGTCTTACTAGGAACATTTGGGATATTGAACATACTCGGTTACTCAATCAACACATTGACTATGTTAGCCCTCGTCCTTGCCGTTGGTCTCCTCGTCGATGATGCCATTGTGGTCGTCGAAAATGTTGAACGTATCATGACAGAAAAAAAACTCTCTCCACCAGAAGCCGCAATTCTCTCTATGGATGAAATATCTGGTGCTTTAGTTGGTATTGTTCTAGTACTTTCCGCCGTCTTTCTGCCTATGGCGGCATTTACAGGATCTGTTGGTGTTATTTACAGACAATTCGCAATCACTATTACTTCCGCTATGTGGCTCTCACTCTTCGTTGCTTTAACACTCTCTCCCGCTTTGTGTGCCACTCTCCTCAAACACGAATCACATCAAAAGCATACAGGTCCTGCAGGATGGTTTAACCACTATTTTGACAGACTCACAAAAAAATACTTACAAGGGGTAACATTTTTTACCCATCACTTATTTCTTTCCCTTGTCGCGTTTGCTTGTATCACTTGTTTAACCGTTTTATTATTCCTCAGATTACCTACAGGTTTTCTCCCCGATGAAGATCAAGGATTGATTTTTGGTCAAGTCACAATGCCTCCCAATACCCCTATGGAACAAACAGCAAAACTTAATCGTGAGATTTCAGATTATGTCTTTAAAACTGAAGGTTCATTCGTTGAGTCTGTTTTTTCTGTAAACGGTTTTAATTTTGCAGGACAAGGACAAAACGCTGGTGCCTTTTTTATCCGCTTAAAAGATTGGAAATTACGTCCTAGATCCTCACAAAGCTCAGCAGCTATTGCCTTACGCATTATGCAACATTTTTGGTTTGACCCTCGTGCACGAATTTTTGCTATTAATCCTCCTGCTGTTCTCGAATTAGGCAATGCTACTGGCTTTGATCTAGAGTTAGAAGACCGTGGACATGTTGGTCGGCAAAAATTGTTAGAGGCTCGTAATATGGTACTAAAAATGGCTGCAAAAGACCCACGCCTTATGGCTGTACGCCCTAATGGTATGGAAGATGCTGCTCAGTACCGTCTTGATATCAACCGCGCCAAAGCTCAAGCTCTCGGTATTCCTATAGATGATATAAACACCACTTTAGAAGGCGCTTTAGGTTCTATTTACGTCAACCAATTCACTTACAACGGTCGTGCCAAACAAGTCTATGTTCAGGGAATACCAAGTGCGCGCATGCTCCCTCAAAATCTTAATCAATGGTACGTTCGTACCGCTTCAGGAACGATGGCACCTCTTAATGCCTTCATCAATGGCGTATGGACCAGCGGTGCACAAAAAATTGAAAATTATAACGGTTATAATTCTTACGAAATTCTTGGACAACCTTCCGCAGGACATAGTTCTGGAGAATCTATTAAAGCCATTAAAGACATTCTCAAAAAATTACCGTCAGGAATCAGTTATGAATGGACAGGTTTATCATTTCAAGAAATTGCTGCAGGATCCTCTACTGGAACCCTTTATACCCTTGCAGGGATTACTATTTTTTTATGTCTCGCCGCATTATATGAAAGTTGGGTTATTCCCCTTTCTGTTATGTTTGTTGTACCACTAGGCGTTCTCGGAGCAATTGCTGCTACATTATGGTGTAGCAAAAATAACGACGTTTATTTTCAAGTAGGAATCCTAACAACTGTTGGACTTGCCGTGAAAAACGCTATTCTTATTGTAGAATTTGCCAAAGCAGGATTTGAGCGAGGGCACACTCTCGAAGAGGCTGTACTTACCGCTGCACGTGAACGCCTTAGACCAATCCTAATGACATCTATTGCTTTTGTCGTTGGTGTCTTTCCTCTTTCCATTGCAAGCGGTGCTGGATCTGCTGCACGACAGGCGATTGGCACAGCTGTTGTTGGCGGTATGTTAACAGCTACTTTACTTGCTGTCTATTTTGTACCGGTCTTT
Source organism: Acetobacter sp. (assembly GCA_017413025.1). Taxonomy (GTDB): domain Bacteria; phylum Pseudomonadota; class Alphaproteobacteria; order Acetobacterales; family Acetobacteraceae; genus Acetobacter. Next base: position 13,063 of record JAFPVE010000002.1, read on the forward strand.
TTTACGATCGTATTACGCATTTTCAAAATTAAACGACAGAATAAACGTTTCCTTTCTACACCTCCTTCTCTTTCACCTCATGGGAATGAATAAACTATGAATTTTCTATTCTTTAACCGATCATCTCCATATCAACGTAGTCTTTTTTTTTGTGTGATAACAACTCAGATACTAACGGCTTGCACGATGATTCCTCATTACCATCGTCCAAAACCTCCATTAGCTAAAACATGGCCGACTTACGCAAAAACAGATAATATTTCTACAAATATAATCGCTTCAAATATTGGTTGGAAAAATTTTTTCATTGACCCGCGTCTCCGTGCACTTATTGCGATTGCTATTCGAGAAAACCGTGACTTACGTGCTGCCGCAGCAAGTATTGTGGAAGCACAAGGAGAGTATGATGTTCAGCATGCTGAATTATTTCCTAGTATTTCTGAAACAAGTCGCGTTATGTACATGATGCCATCTAGAGCAGCTGGTTTAAGTTTTGCTCCAGGTCTCGACATGCGTCAAAATCCGACTGCTTTCCATTTTTATCAAGGAGGCATCGGGTTTTCTTCTTACGAAATTGACCTTTTTGGGCGTATTCGATCCTTGACACGCCAAGCTAAAGAGAATGCCCTTTCACGAGTCTCTAACGTCCGTAGCTTACTTATCAGTGTGATTTCACAAGTCGCCATTGCCTATATTACATGGTTAGGAGACCAAAAATTACTCAACATCACCACACAAACCCTTGCTAACCAACAAGAGAATTTACACCTGATACAAAACAAATTTCATAACGGAGAAGCCAATATGTTAACCGTACGACAAGCTGAAACTCAAGTTGCACAAAGTGCAACGCTCCTCTCCGAAGCCAAAAGAAAAGTCGAACAAGACAAAAACCTCCTCACTTTGCTAATCGGTGCCCCTATTCCATCGCATTTGCCACCTCCTAATCCTTTAGGAAAACAAACCATCCTTGCCGATATACCCGCTGGTTTACCTTCTGATCTCCTAGAAAACAGACCTGATATTATAAGTGCTGAACATGCACTCCTTGCCGCACAAGCAAATATTGGTGCCGCACGTGCCGCCTTTTTCCCACGCATTACCCTAACAGCGACTAACGGTCTTACCAGTCTTGCATTTCATAAACTCTTTACAACTGCGGCAACAACATGGGGTTTTAATCCTTCACTTGAAATCCCCATTTGGACATGGGGACAAAACAGAGGAAATCTCATTGCTTCTAAAGCACAGCGTGATAGTAAAATCGCGAGTTATGAAAAAACAGTACAAGCAGCCTTTAGAGAAGTGGCAGACGCTTTAGCGGCACGCAAAGCTTATCTTAACGAAAAACACCAAGTAGACGCTTGGACAAACTCTGCTGCTAAGGCTTACCACCTTACAAAATTACGTTTTGACGTTGGAACAGATTCCTACTTAAATACTCTTGAAGCTCAACGTTCCTACTTACAGGCGCAACAAATTCAAACACGAGTTGCTGTTGCAAAATATCAAAACCTCGTGACCATTTACAGAAGTTTAGGAGGAGGATGGAAAGAACACACAGATACTAAAAAACTGGATCACCCCACAACTAAAGAAAAACGTTTACAGAATTTCCTTCAAAAGCCCACCTAAAAAACACTTAAAGCGTTATTTTTTTATGTTGATTGTTTCTGTCTGTATTTCTATTTATTGTTTTGATTGTCTTGTTTCTTTTTACGGGCGTATTCTTTTAGGAAGAACATTTCCCATAATTCTCGACACCGCAACACAACGAGTTTTTCTAACCGGGTCAGTTCTTCTATATTTTTATGTTGAAGTTTTTCTTTCCAAAACGCGTATTTTTTAGGTTTGTAAGGAGTACTGACCATATGCCTTAGGGCAAACCATGGATCAGCAATAGCGGCATCAAAACTTGCTGTTTTTGCCAATGTCTTTTTGAATTCTTCAGTGTATTGATACGTTTTTCTTACAACAGGGTAGAGATTATCATCATCGTAATAGGTTTTTAACCATTGTAATTTCTGAAAAATCGGTGCTTTCCGGCTCGTTACACGCACAAAAACAGGAGCACATGTTAAAACTAGTATGGGAAACACAAAAAGACATTGAAACAAAAAAGCTTGTGTTTCACTAAAACTTAAACCTGTTAAAAAAAACATTGTCTTCGTATTAACGTAAGGAAAAATTTCAAAATATACATAAGTCAACAACATCAGCCCCAACAATGAAATATACCAGAAGCTCTTAAAACAAACAGACCAAGGCAATAATGTGCCATCTCTATCTTGCACTTCCCATGTAATCCGTTTCCGTGCTAACCACAGAAACAAAAAACGCGATAAAACACACATCGCAATCAGCTGAACGCACAAATTAAAAAGTATGAAAATAAAATATGAAAAAAAGAATTTTACAGTGCCTCCCATTTTCTCAATAAAATGCCTTTTCCTTAAAACAAGAAAGTTCACAAAGATTTGCCCTACAAGAGGTATCATGACTAAACTTGCAAAAATTAAGAAATATTTGGTTTCCTCTGAGATTGCCATTTGATATGCAGTCCTTACCCAGCCAACACGTAAAGAATGCGTAAAAGCAAGATGCACGGCGTAATACATCACACAAGTGCCACATAAGCCTAATGAAGCAGCATAGTAAAAAATTGCCCGTTGGAACATTGTGAGCCGCCCAAAAGTATTAAGACTTTTGGACATAAAAAACCGAAACCATTCTTGTGCCCCCACTAACCACCGCCGCTCCCGTTGGTAAAACGTTAGGATATTATGAAGTTGTTGATCAAAAGCTATAATCTGCGGTAAGACCCATGTCTCATAACCGCCTCCGTTCATGAGGCACCCTTCGTAATAATCATGCGAAGTCATTTTACCGCTTGGAAAATATCTCGTAGAAGTCGAAACAGGCAAATTACAACATTTCATAAAGGCTTTTACCCGTATAATGGCATTATGCCCCATATAAAACCCAAAGCCGGGATTCATATAGTAGTAGTAATAGGTGTAGAGAAAATTATCCGTAAAAAATCGAAAATTTGATACCCGCCCAAAAATCGTTTCAGATGAAACTTCTACAAAACGCGCTTGGATAATAGCAGTATTATCGTTTCCCTCTATTGTTCTTGCTAGTTGTATAAAAGACTCACCGGGTAAAATACTATCTGCATCGAGCATAATAACATAATCATATCCCCCCCCCAACGCCTATAAAAATCAGATGTATTCCCTACCTTAGCAAAAATATTATCCACCCTATGACGATACGCAATACAAAACTTAGGAAACATTCGGCGTAAATGGTGTACAAGCGCACTTTCTTGTACAATAATACCTTCTTTCCGACTATCCGAAAGCACAAACCAATCAAAATGATGCGCTTCTGGCATATCTGCCACTTCCTCCATCATCGCTTGAAGCCCGCCACCCACACGAGCAACATCTTCGTGATAAATCGGCATTAAGACAGCAATACGCGTGTTTTCTTTTAAAGGAATAGCGTAATTGATCGGATTAAGCGGGTCTTTCTCAACAGGTTTAAGAGCTGAATATCCCCCCATACAATACAGCAATGCTTGTGCCCCACCTAAAGAGGCGGTTAAAGCCGTCAGTACACATAGAGGAATTAAAATATAGGGACTCACCCCCATAACAAACAGCTGTATACCAGATAAAGCAAACAAACACACAAATTGTACAGCCGAGACTACAAATAAAATCCGTCCCCTACTACGCTGCCTCTCTTTTTTCAATAATGAAGCATAGGCTTTTTTGTCCATAATAGCCATAACGTTTTTCCCTTCAAAAGTCTTAGAAGAAAAACTTGAAGTGGATTAAAAACACTGTTAAAAAAACTCTTAAAATAAAAATCTAAAAAAGACAATGATTTAAAAGAATATCTTTTAAGCGAGCGTTTTCTTTAATTGTCTCTAATCCAGAAGGTTTTTGAATTTTAGGAGACCAAATCTCTGGTAAAAGAACCGACTCCGCACAATTCTTAACTTTCTCCCATGAAAGAGATTGTCCTTGTGGCACAGACAGCCCTGCTTCAACAAGCATTTTCTGTAAAAGCGATGTCTCTAACGCAACACCATATGTCTCACCTGTTGGTGAATTTTCCGCATAATCCTCTACAGGATCTAATGGCTGTTCTATTGGTGCACTTATAGAGACTTCGTCTTTCTTCTGTTTTATCTCTCTCATAAAACTTCCTTAAAGAAATCCAATATGTTCACCGCTAAATATAGTGTTTCTCTAAAATACCAGATTTTTCCAAAACTGTACTTCTTAATGAGTGTATCGTGCTTCACGCACTGTTTCAGAAGTATTTAGAGGTTTTAGAAAAAACTCATTAACAATGATCATCAGCCACGATTTACATCTACAACCTACGTATGAGATAATTTAATTGTCCATAGACGGGCAATGTCATAGGCTGCACTTGTTTCTGGAATTGTTTCAAAAGCAGCAATAGCCTGTTTTCTCTGCCCAGCCTGCATATAGGCAAGACCTAAATGTAAATGAGCAATCGCTGAATCACGCACACCTTTTTTGAGTGCTTGCTGCATTAATGCTAATCCCTTTTGTGTCTCACCAAAAGTAACATCGTTATACCCTACCAGAAAAAGCGCGTCTCCTGTTTTCTGATTTCTCGCTTGAAGTTCAGCATCAGCATTCCCAGCTTTAGCCTCAGCCACAGCTTTTTCAACCATAGTTTTCAAACGTGCTTGACGATCAGCCCCTGCACCAACCCCCAGCACTTTTAATTTATAACCTTGTGTCATCATATCAAGCGCAAGCTGAGGCATATGAAGCTGCAAAGCAATTTCTGTCATATTCATAAAATCAGCAGCATGCAGCATATCGCCCACTGCTAAACGAATACGATAAACATCCAACTGTAGAGAGAGAGGTAAATTTCTATTCGTTATTAACCCATGCAATAAAAGAGCCCAGTATTCTCTTTTGGGATAATATGTTGTTAGCAAAAGGTAAGCACGGGTTTCTTGTGCAGAATCATGCAAGGCCGTAGCACTCGCTGCCATCATCTGAAGCTCTGCTTCCTGAGGCTTATGCCATTTTCCATTACCAGCTCTATCAGCCTCTATAATTTCTTTCACGGTTTGAATAACATTAACATAATCTCTTTTAAGATAGTATGATTGCACCAATAATAATTGCATTTGTGGTGTAGAACCATACTCATGAATATAATGTTGAATACTCGTAATAGCGTTCTGATAATCCTTACTTCTATAAGCCATATCCACTTCGGAAAGCAACAATTTACGGCGCATATCCTTTGATGTACGAGAAGACTGGATAAGATCTTCATAAGCAGACAAAGCAGCTGATACATCACCAAGCTGTGTCGCTACAGCAGCTTGCATCTGAGCAATGACATATTTATCATAGTCGCTTATATGTCTCGCCTTATTCGCCTCTTTAATTTCATGCATAGCTTGAATATAACGGTGTGCTTCAAAAGCAGCATGTGCACGTTGTAAGGCTATCCCCACTTCAGGAGTTAGAACATCTTCAGCATATGCAGATGCCGAAAAACAAGCAAGTGCAATCCCCATACTTAAAAGATAAAAGCGTAAACGATTGAACATGATCAACTTTTCAATACAAAATTTTTATTAGGTTACAAGAAAAGGTCACAAAGCACAAAAATTACTGTTCAACAAACTGCGCTTGCCCCGTAATGCCAATATCCGTAACACCAAGACGCTGGGCATCCGCCATAACATGTACGACAGTCTTATAACTCGCTAATCGATTAGGTTGAATATGAAATTCAGGACGAATATCTTCAGGCACTGCTGCAATCTGTCTTAAATGTGCTTGCAAATCCGCTTCAGATGTAATAGGCACCCCATTCCAACTTAAACTATTATCAAAATCGATCCCTAAAGTCACAACAGGAACCTCTACCTTAGGAGGAGGAGGATTACCCTGAGGTAAATTAATCGAAACAGATTGCGTTTGCATCGGAATAGTAATGATAAACATTATTAGAAGCACCAGCATGACATCGATAAGAGGCGTCATATTAATATCGACAATTGCTTCCCCTTCCGTAGTACTTTGTGAATCAACAATCAAACTCATCGTATTTCGCCTTATATCTTCTCTAGCCGTATACAAAAAGCAAAACTAAAACCAAAGAGACCTATCCCACTAACCCTTTGGTTTCTCTGTAATAAATTCAATACTGTAAATTCCAGCCTGCTGACATGCAGCAACAATCACTCCAACACTATCATACTTTGCATTTTTATCTCCTCTGATTTGAATCTGAGGTTGCGGATGAGTTACAGCTACTTTCTCAAGAAGTGCCTCTAAATCTGCTTGTCCTTGCACCATTGTCCTGTTCCACCAAATATGCCCATCAGGGGTTACAGCAATAACAACATTCGCCAATTTTGTTTTTGTCGGTTGATTGATATCTCTTGGCAGGTTGACTTTCACTGTGTGTATAGCAACAGGAATTGTAATTAGAAAGATAATGAGCAACACCAACATAATGTCAACAAGCGGGGTAACATTGATCGCAGAAACAACTTCATCCCCTCCGTTGTCATCACTACTAAGATGAACACCCATTTCTTTCAATCCACCCGCGTAGAAACCGTCGTCGTAGTTGGTGCGCTAACATGCCGAATGTGAATACGCTCTGTTGTCCCTGGTCGTGCACCGCCAATCAAAATCGCTTGAAGATCATCAGCAAAGTCCCTTACCTGATCCATCACACACTTATTGCGACGCAACAAGAGATTATATGCTAATACCGCAGGTACCGCCACAGCAAGCCCAACAGCCGTCATAATCAAAGCCTCACCCACAGGACCAGCTACTTTGTCGATTGAAGCTTGTCCCTCAACACCAATATCGATAAGTGCATGATAAATACCCCATACCGTACCAAATAATCCTACAAAAGGTGCTGTTGAACCAACTGTACCTAAAAAAGCCATCCCTTTTTGCAAACTAATCTGAGTATGATTAACTGCACGTTGAATAGATATATTCGCCCAAGTCTGTAAGTCTACTGTTTTTTGCATCGTAGCTTCATGGTGTTCGACGGCTTTAACTCCCATATCGGCAATGTAACGGAACAATGACGCATCAGGAAGAGCAGCAGCACCATCTTTAATATTCTTTTTAGACCAAAATAAAGAAGAAAGCTCTTTAGCTGACGCTAAAATCCGCATTTGCTGGATATACTTTGCAACCATAACATACCACGATCCTACGGACATTAACAACAAAATAATGAGGGTACCACGTGCAACAAAATCACCCTGTGCCCATAAATTACCCAAACCATACGGGTTAGTATTTTCTGTCGTTGAAGAGGTTTTTACCGAAGAAGCAGAAGAAGTTCCTGGAGTAGACACACCTCCCTCCACATGCGACGTAACAGCCGCCGATGAAGATGGTGTTTGTAATGATGACGCTGATGCGAGCATAACCTGCTCCGATCCATGAGACGAAGATACTACCGTCTGTGCTGAACCAGCACACGGCAGACCACCCAACAACAATACAAATGCACATAAAGAAAACAAGTAACGAGATCGTTTAGTCATTTATATAATCCTCATTTCAACCCAACGTTAATACAAACAGAGAAAACATCACAGAAGAGATCCTTTTAATTTAACAATATCAATCTAACTTGTAACGAATAATATAGACCTTATGTAACTCCTTAACCGGCACACCATTACGCATAGCAGGACGATAACGAGCACGATGGACATAATCTAATGCAGACGTTACAAAAGCCTGCCCTCCTGTAAAAGAACGCACGGAACAATTACTTGTCTTTCCTGTCGTATCCACATCACATACCAAAACAACGCGTCCTTCTATATTATCCTCTTCCATTTCAGGTGGATAAACAGGTTGCACGTTATTAAGCGGAACATCGCCAGCAAGAACATCTGGAGGAGCGTTAGACGTAGCTGCCGAAACAGGCGGAACCTCTTCCGTTTGACGTTGAGGCACCAAAGGCACCTTATGAAACTTATGCGTAATATGACGCATAGGCGGTTTCGGCGGCGGTGGCACCACAATTTTCGGTGGAGGAATAAAGGGTGGTGGTGGCACCACAATTTTCGGTGGCGGTGGTGGTGGCGGCGGCGGTGGCGGGGGCGGTGGCGGCGGCGGAAAAATAGTCACATTAACAGGAGGCAAACGCACAATCGGTTTTACATTACTCCTCGTACCATACGCCAAAATGACTATAATAGGAATATGCAGAAAAATGACAAACAGAAGCACACCCATTCTGAAGGAAACACCCGAACTAACGGGACACTGAATCACGTTCTGCGACTCATCTTCAGTCATCTGTAACCATCTTCCCTTCCTCTTATATTATAAACAAAACAATAGAAAACCTCTGAACCCATACGACACACCTGTTACCGTGCTGTTTTTTATAACCCTATTTACACAAAACATCAAGAATACTTTGGATATTTTAATCTATCATATTTTTTAATATAAACGCGTTCCCCTTCTTTAACGAGCATTCGAACTTGCTTCTGAACGCGTCGCCCCTACTCGCATAGCTAAAGCCGCCGCCATAAAAGAATCTAAATCACCATCGAGAACTGCATCAGGATTACTTGTTTCTACTTCTGTACGCAAATCTTTGACCATTTGGTAAGGAGTAAGAACATACGAACGAATTTGATGCCCCCATCCGATATCAGTTTTAGCAGCTTCAGCAATAGCATTCGCAGCTTCGCGCTTTTGGAGTTCAACCTCATACAAACGTGCCCGCAACATCTGCATAGCCGTTGCACGATTACGGTGCTGTGAACGATCGGTTTGACATGCAACAACAATCCCCGTCGGAATATGCGTAATACGGACAGCTGAATCAGTCTTATTAACATGCTGCCCCCCTGCTCCAGATGCCCTGAAGGTGTCAACTTTAAGATCTGAATCATTGATCTCAATTTCGATAGAATCATCAATAACTGGATATACCCAAACCGACGCAAAAGATGTTTGGCGCCGAGCTGCAGCATCAAAGGGAGAAATCCTCACCAAACGGTGTACACCTGCCTCCGTCTTCAACCAACCATATGCATTAACACCGCTAATAAGAATAGTAACTGACTTTAGACCAGCTTGTTCTCCTTCTGAACTTTCAATGAATGTCACCTTATAGTGGTGCTTCTCTGCCCAACGCATATACATACGCAATAACATCTCTGCCCAATCTTGCGCTTCAGTACCTCCTGCCCCTGCATTAATTTCAAGATAACAATCGTTACTATCAGCCTCTCCAGAAAGCAAACTCTCAATTTCACGACGACTAGCCTCATCAGCTAATCCGCGCAATATAGCAACACCCTCTGCTATCAACACTGCATCACCTTCGGATTCTGCCAATGTAATCAACTCAGAAACATCTCTTACCTCAGCCTCAAGAGCTAAAACACCCTCTATCTGAGAAGCAAGAAGCGTTCTCTCACGCATAACCTTTTGCGCACACTCTACATCACTCCAGAAATCAGGCTCCTCTATACGGCTGTTGAGCTCTGCTAACCGATCCTCAGCAACATCCCAGTTAAAGATACCTCCTTAGTAATAACACAGATTTTCTAATCTGTTCATAAAGAGCTTCTGATTCAGCAGACATAAGCTTTTTTCTCCTTATTTACTTTAAACAATTTACCTTAACAACACACATGATAAATTTTATTTTAGTAAAGACCACCCATACCAATATTACCATTAGGTGTTTTTTGCGATATCGTAGTGCTCTCTGTCATCACAGATTTTTTCTCCATACCATTTCTTTCCACAGTCACATCACTTTCAGAATCAGGAATATTTTCCGCACCTGTATCAAGTGTACTCAATTCTTGTGAACCATAGAAAAGATTACTACTCTGACCCGGCACCTGATCATCCTTAAACGCATCTACTGTTATTCCTCTCCCTGTGTTATATTGTACTAAAGTAATACCCTTTGGAGGAATAAAAGAAAGTTTTGACTGGCCATAAAGAACAACTTTCATCATTTTATTCCAAATTGGACCTGCAACAATACCACCTGTCTCATGTTTTCCTAGAGAACGAGGCGTATCGAAACCAACCCATACAACCGTTACAATATCTGGGGAATACCCTGAAAACCAAGCATCATTAAAATTTTGACTCGTTCCAGTCTTACCAGCAATTGGATAATCAATACCTAATCCTGCACGCTTTCCAGTCCCTCGACGAATAACATCTTGTAACATTGTTGTCACCTGGAATGCACTTTGTGGTGTTGCAACACTAGGTCTATCATCATGCAGATTTGGAAAATCATTTTTATTCAACAACTTTCCAGATACTCCTACCGTTTTTACAAGATCTGTTTTATTTCCTCCTACAGAATCCTGTGACATAGATGATGTCAACGAAAGCCCCATTTTTGCACGCCAGATAACATGTCCTGTACGATCACGCACATCATCAATAAAAGTCGGTGTCACACGATGACCACCCATAGCCAAAGTTGCATAGGCACCCGCCTCTCTTAAAACTGTCGTCTCTACAGCACCTAAAGCAGCTGGCAACACCAAAGGCATAGACGAAACTAACCCTAATTTCTCCGCCATATCAGCCACATTTTTCATACCTAGAAAGGCAGCTAAACGTATTGTTACAAGATTACGAGACTCTCTTAATGCATCATGTAAAGTGGTTGGTCCCCAAAAATCTCTTTCATAATTATTAGGATGCCACGTTCCATAAGAAACAGGCGCGTCATCGAATATCTGCGACGGGGATAAACCTCTCTGCATTGCCACAAGATATACAAACGGCTTAAAGGATGATCCAGGTTGTCGCATTGCTTGTGTTGCACGATCAAATTGAGACTCACGAAAAGACCACCCCCCCACCAAAGCTAAGACACGCCCTGTATGTGCATTCATAGTAACAAGTGCCCCTTCCACCTGTGGAACCTGCCTCAAAGCAACGCGCCCACCTGATGCTTGAGGTTCAATCATCACAACATCGCCATCATGCAATGGATGCCGACTTTTAGCCCAAACCATATCTCTAGCTTGTATAACTCCTATTTGTGCTAACCCGTCCATGCTATTCTTACGAACAACAATATTTTTTCTCCAACCTACTTGACCACGTATTGCATCAAGAACAACAGCCAACCGCCATTGATCAATCATTCCTCGTGGAGGTGTTAGGCTCGCTAAAGCATGCAACCAAACTGAAGTAGTCACGCCAGAATGAATGCCCGAAAAATGATACACAGGTCCTTGCCATCCACGATGAACACGATCATATTCTATAAGCCCCTGTCGTAAGATAGTTTGCGCCGACCGCTGCAATGATAAATCAAGGCTTGTATGTACACTTAATCCCCCTTGCATTGTTACCTCTTGCCCATAACGATCTATGAGCTCACGTCTTACTTCTTCGGCAAACCATTCCGAACCAGGTGCAGGACCTGTTCTAATAGAAGTACGAACACCTAATGGCTCACTTTCTGCTTTTTGTGCATTTTGTAAAGAGAGAGCACCTATGTCTACCATACGTTCTAATACCCAATTCCGACGATTAATCGCAGCATCAGGAAAACGTTCTGGATTATAATTTGTAGGCGATTTAGGAAGTGCAGCAAGAAAAGCCGCTTGTGCATTGTCTAACTCATCAAGTGACTTACCGAAATAAGTCTGTGCTGCAGCACCAATACCGTATGCCCCATTACCCAAATAAATTTCATTAAGATAAATTTCAAGAATTCTTTCTTTAGACAACACGTGTTCAATTCGTAAAGCTAAAAAAGCCTCCCTCGCTTTACGACGTATCGACACTTCATTACTCCCTAGCAGCATAATACGTGCTACTTGTTGTGTAATTGTAGATGCACCAATCGGTCTACGACCACGTCCACGTATAAGGTCAGTTAAAGCGGCGCGAACAATAGCAAAAGGATCCACACCTTTATGAACCCAAAAATTGCGATCTTCTGCGGCAAGAAAAGCATTTTTTACTTTATCAGGAATAGCGGTATAAGGTATAAAAATGCGTCTCTCTCTTGCCAATTCAGCTACTAAACGATCATCACCTGCATAAATACGACTCATCACTGGAGGTTGATAAGAACGTAACCCATCTACAGTTGGTAAACCTGCAACTATCTCGCAATACTGTTTCCACACTTCCAATCCTAAAGCAACACATCCAACAACCAAAATCACCACTATGCCCCCCAAAACAACACGCCACTGTCTGAAACGCGAGTGTGATAAGAGAACCCGACGCGATGAAACAGAATGCAAATCGTCAGAAAGCGTAATACCTGTTATACGTGTCCTTTTATCTTTTTTGGTCATGTTAATATGCTTAATATATTAATTTTCAACATAAACTTTATAGACTTTCAACTCTTTGAATATTTTACAATTACATATACAAACACATAAGATTTCATATTCTAACAGAAAAATTTTCTATATTCTTAACAAGTTCACAACACAACAACAAATTAAGGAGAGGTAACACGCTATGTCTAGCTACCATCTTATGCGCGCAAGCCAATTAGTCATTGCAACGCATAACACCAACAAGTTTAAAGAATTTTCAAACCTTATAAAACCTTTTGGTATTGTCACCATTTCCTCAGGAGAACTTAAGCTTCCTGAACCAGAAGAAACAGCAAACACGTTTGCCGGCAATGCCACTATTAAAGCACAAAAAGCTGCATATATAACAAATTTACCCGCTTTAGCAGATGACTCCGGCTTATGCGTTACTGCTATTAATGGGGCACCAGGAATTTACTCATCCCGATGGGCAGGATCAAATAAAGATTTTACCTCAGCCATGGAACGTATTAACAATTACATAAAAGATAAAGAAGACCGTACCGCGTGGTTTATGTGTGTCTTGTGTCTAGCATTACCAACTGGACAAACGTGGTATTTTGAAGGACGTATAGATGGACAAATCGTATGGCCACCCAGAGGAAATCAGGGTCATGGCTACGACCCCATTTTCCAGCCAAAAGGAGAAATACAAACTTTTGCTGAGATGACCAACTCAAAGAAAAATAGTATTAGCCACCGAGCGCAAGCATTTCACGCATTCCGTACCAGCTGCCTCGAAGAACATATTCCGTAAAATATAACCCGAAGCAACTGGATCGTAACACGAAAAACTGACCTATACCTTATCCTCGCCATCATTATAACGATGATGACGCTGGATAGCAGCACCCAAAATGTCCCCTAATAATGCACCGCTATCAGTAGAACCATAATCACTAATAACCTGTTTATCTTCCTCTATCTCACGCCCCTTAATTGTTAGAGTTACCCTACGATTAGCACGGTCAACAGAAACCACTTTTGCATCAACACTTTCTCCGACAGAGAAGCGATCTGACCTTTGATCAGCTTTATCACGAGCTAGTTCTGTACGACGAATAAAACCCGTAAGAACATCGCCAACTTTAACTTCAATACCATTTGGCTGAATTGCCACCACATTACACGTAACAATGTCACCTTTTTGAATGTTTTCTAGAGCATCCGCCGCGGGATCTTTCCGAAGCTGTTTAATACCAAGAGAAATACGCTCTTTTTCTACATCAACATCTAAAACCTTAGCCTGTACACGTTGATCTTTTTCATAGGTTTTTATAGCTTCTTCACCTGACGCGTCCCACGATAAATCAGACATATGAACCATACCATCAATATCAGGCAACAACCCTATAAACACACCAAATTCTGTGATGTTACGTATTGTACCTTCTATAGTCGATCCAACAGGATGTTCTTCTGCAAATTGCGCCCATGGATTACGTTGTAATTGTTTCAGACCCAAAGAAATACGACGCTTATCACTATCCACATCAAGGACCATTACCTCCACCTCTTGAGAGGCAGCAACAACCTTAGCAGGATGAATATTCTTTTTCGTCCAAGATATTTCAGAAACATGCACTAAACCTTCGACACCAGGTTCCAATTCAACAAATGCACCATAATCTGTAATATTAGTCACACGACCTGTAAAACGAGCACCAGCCGGATATTTCAGCGCAACACTTTCCCAAGGATCTGTTTCAAGTTGTTTCATTCCAAGAGAGATACGCTGTTTTTCTGGATTAAATCGAATTACTTGCACTTGAACAGGTTGTCCAATCTGTAAAGCCTCAGATGGGTGATTAATACGTTTCCACGCAATATCCGTAACGTGAAGCAGACCATCAACGCCACCAAGATCAACAAACGCACCATAATCTGTAATGTTCTTAACAACACCAGCAAGAACCATACCTTCAGTCAAGCCTTGGATTAACTCACTGCGCTGCTCAGCACGTGTTTCTTCTAAAACTGCACGACGAGAAACAACAATATTCCCCCGATCACGATCCATTTTAAGAATCTGAAACGGTTGCAGAACCCCTATTAAAGAACCAACATCACGCACAGGGCGAACATCAACTTGACTCCCAGGAAGAAATGCCTTAGCACCACCTAAATCTACGGTAAAACCTCCCTTAACACGACCTTCAATTGTACCATTAACACGTTGATTATTTTCGAACGCTTTTTCTAGAGTGTTCCAAGATTCTTCACGACGAGCTTTTTCCCGAGAAAGAACAACGTTACCATCTTGATCTTCATAACGTTCAACGTACAACTCGACAACATCGCCAATTTTTACCTTTGGATCAGAATCAAGAGACGCAAACTCACGTAATGCAACACGCCCTTCACTTTTTAATCCAACATCAACGATGACATGAGTATCAGTCAGACGAATAACGCGTCCATGAATAACAGACCCCTCAAAACTACTATCACACCCTAAAGTTTCATCAAGAAGAGTTGCAAAATCTTCGCCACGGAAATGATCCGTATTCTGAGTTGTGGCTGAAGTCATATTACAATTATTAACCCTATGTCGAACCGTGCTTATAAGCACACATTTATATCGACTTATCCTGCGCATCGTAACCCACGACACGTCTTGCCCGAACACCATAGTAGAAGCTTTTCTCCTAACTATTATACCATCGAGCCATTTTCACCAAAATTGCTCATTATCCACCTAATAATAAATTAGAACGGACTATGTATAGCTAAAAACCACACTACAGTTTTGTCAAGCAAAACTCAACATAACTAAAAAAACTCTTTAAAATTACCTTACTTTACTTAAACTTAGAAGTATCATGAACTATCTCT
This sequence comes from Acetobacter sp., assembly GCA_017413025.1. Taxonomy (GTDB): domain Bacteria; phylum Pseudomonadota; class Alphaproteobacteria; order Acetobacterales; family Acetobacteraceae; genus Acetobacter. The sequence goes on from JAFPVE010000002.1 coordinate 28,319, forward strand.
CTTATATAATTATGTCACTTTCGGGCATGTATTGAGTCTTTCTCGTACAATACGTAAGGCTTCAGACAATACACTCGCCGCATCCATAGCATCTGTTTCAATGACGTAAGCATCGTGTGCCTGACACAAAGGCGCATTCTTGCGGTTGGTGTCGATATGATCACGGCTTTTTAAAGAGTCTTCTATTATATGGAGTTTTTCTGAAGCATCTGAGGCTGTCATATCCCCGCCCATTTGGAGAAAACGTCTTAAAGCTCGTGTCGGTAGTGAAGCTGTAATAAAAAACTTAACATCGGCTTCAGGAAAAATAACGGTACCAATGTCACGCCCATCAAGAACGCCACCATGTATTGAAGCAAAATGTCTCTGAATATCAATCAACGCTTCACGTACCGCCGGTTGTGCGGCGACATTGCTTACCGCTTGTGTAACTTCCGGACTACGCAAACCTGATCGACGTGTATCTTCTATTGTCAATGCACGTGCAAATGTTTCTGCTGGATCCGTTGGCTTTGATCCTGCCTCAAGCACTTTCCACGTTACAGCACGATATAACAACCCTGTATCAAGATAGGGTAATTTCAAAACCTCTGCTAATTGACGTGCCAATGTCCCTTTTCCTGCCGCAGCAGGTCCATCTACAGCAATAACAGGTCCACCGATTTTCATAGGTCAAACCCCGCACCAATACTATTCATTAAAGATAAGTAACCCGGGAAACTCGTATCAATAAAACACGTATCATCAAGAGAGACTTGTTGCTTAGCAACTAACCCTAATACAGACGCACTCATCGCCAATCGATGATCCATGTGGGTTTCTACATACCCTCCGCCTGGAATATTGCCCCCTGCCCCCCATATGATGAGATCGTTGTTTTCTACTTCGGTACGAACACCATTTTTTTCCAACATAGACACAATAGCCCTTAACCGATCGCTTTCTTTAACACGCAATTCTTCGAGACCACGAAAACGTGACACACCGCGTGCATATGCCGCCGCTACGGCTAAAATAGGATATTCATCAATCATAGACGGAGCACGCTCCTCAGGAACATCGACCCCTTGTAGTTCAGAAGCCCTAACAGACACATCACCAACAGGCTCCCCACCTTCTGTATAGGTATTTGTTATGGTCACCAATCCACCCATTTCAATAATCGTTGTTAAGGCGCCTGTCCGTAGAGGATTAAGCCCTACACCCTTTATGTGTATTTCTGAGTCAGGTACCAATAACGCCGCAACGAATGGAAATAATGCCGAAGACACATCACCAGGCACGACAACATCACGTGCAATTAAAGAGGCTCGCCCTTTTAACCGAATGATACGCCCGCCCATTGAGGTTTTTTCAACAGCAACTTCTGCGCCAAAATGCTGTAACATATTTTCTGTATGATCCCGCGTCGCCACAGGTTCCTCGACACATGTTTCCCCCTCTGCGTTTAAGCCTGCTAACAGAACCGCGGACTTAACCTGTGCGGAAGCCACTGGAAGACGATAATGTAATGGTGAAGGATGTGCGTTACCCCGAATAGTTAGAGGTAATAACCCGCCCTCTCTGGATAAAAAAGTGGCTCCTGTTTGTGTAAGCGGGTCCATAACCCGCTTCATTGGTCTTTTGCGTAAACTGGCATCGCCACTTAAAACAGACGTCACCCCATGTGTCGCAAGAATACCACAGAGTAACCGCGCCGCTGTGCCAGAATTTCCCATGTCGAGCACATCATCAGGCTCTTGTAAATGACCAATTCCTCGCCCTGTAACCCACCATTTTTTTGTTTCGTTTTTTACAAGCGTTGCCCCCAAAGCACGCATTGCTGCAGCTGTACGGAGCACGTCTTCCCCTTCTAACAAGCCTGTAATCCCCGTTTGACCTTGCGCAAGAGCAGCAAACATCAAAGCACGATGACTAATAGATTTATCCCCAGGCACACAAAGAGTGCCTTTAAGAGGCTGCCGAGTACGCTTCACACATAAGGGACGGGGAAAAAAAATATGTTCTGTCATGTTTTTTCTTATAACTCTGATCTAATAAACTCGTTACTAACCAACTACCACCATTCAATCAAAATACATGAATAAACCTGAATAAATTTTTAGCAATACCCGTTATGACATCCATCTCATTCTATAGAAAAATGATCTCATACAACAAAAAAAGAGCAGTCAGATATACCCGATAAAACTTTCTCTGTTTATCCAGCAAACTGGTATATGATTCCAATGACTTTTTTCTACTATTAAAACATTAAAAATTCAAAAAACTGCTTTTAATTGAAATGTAAATGCTTCCACGTATTTTTCTTCAATTATGTTTACAAAACCAATAAGTATCATAACATCTCTGTTTAATATCTTTCATCATAACAACTAATACATAACTTCTATTTTCCGAAAACCTAAACTATTTATCTGATTACAAAGGAAAATATTGCGGATATAGTAAAGTTAAATTGAATTAAAAAACTGTATCTGCAGACACCGTATTATATTTGGTTATTACATTTGGTTTTAGTGACTGAACGGATGTTTTATAGGATTTATACAGCGTTTGCGTGGAACATTTAGTCGACATTATTTAAAAATTACTTTAGCTTCTAGTCGTCACTAAAAAAATTTACTAGAATCATTCTGGAGAGTTTTTATGAAACAACGTTCTATCCCACTGTCTATCTTTCTTTCAGTAGTTACGCTGGGTATTTATGGGTACATATGGTGGTTCCAAGTAGCAGAAGACACTATTCAAGAACTAAAATATGAATCCATCGACAGTGCTCCGCTTAATTTGCTCTATTTGTTTATCACCTTTGGTCTTTACTTGTTCTGGTGGAATTATAAGATCTCAACGTATCTAAGTACAATTGAAAAAAGACGTAATATAGAACCCGATATCTGGGCTCCGTTTATGTCGTTGATATTTGGTCTGATTCTTCACCAGTCAAGAATCAACAGGATAAGCAGAGAACAACACTAAACATCTTTCTGATCTAGATTCATCAAAAATCTCTTGCCAACAAGTATTATATTTGTGAGTTTGGTAAGAGATTTTTTAGATTTATCCATACTCGTTTATGTCTACCTCTCATATCAACTACATTTTTAAAGTATCTTTCAAAGAGTATTGACTACTACGTAATCAACAAAATCTTGAGCATGTGCAAAATAAACGAGTTTTTGAAGTTGCATGTGAGTAATCCCACCACCTTTCTGAGCTAGACGAATAAACTCATTCGCAACAACAAAAGAAGAATAGGGTGCATGTGGTTCCACTTTCCTTCCGATAAACGATCATCACGACACTAGTTTGACATAAAAATCGTTGATATATTTGCTAAATTTATTTTTCTAAGAACGCCGCTCTATTTCTACGCCAACGCCTTCTACTTCTTCGAAAGCATCAAGTTTTTCAACTCTTACGCGCACCACCCGTACACGTTGATCTAGACTTAAAATTCCTGTCGCAATTTGATTCGCTAATGTTTCCACGAGTCGCACATGCTTCTCACGCACAATACGGCGCACAAGTTGCACAACAGGTTCATAGGACACAGTGCTACTCAGATCATCAACATACGCTTCGGAACATTTTGCCTCCTCGACCCCAAAACAGACAGAGACACGAATACGTTGCGTTACGCCGTGTTCATGGGGAAAAACGCCAATATGGGCATCAAGCACCATATTCCGTAAAAATAAACAACGTAACGGGGGATCCTCTGCCCAAGGTGCAAAAATAGACATAAGCTACTCTTCCAAAGCAATACTACCTGGCAGTGCTGGAGACCATTGCAAATGCTGCCCTCCATCAAGTGCGATCATTTGACCTGTTACAGCAGGTAAAGCCAATAAAAACAAGGCAGCCCGTGCCACTTCTTCCGGTGATGTTCCATACCCTAAAGGCACTGACGCACATTGCTGTGCAAATTGTTCCACCGTTTGTCTCACGCTCGGCAAGGCATGACCGGGACCAATAGCATTCACACGAATCCCATGCGGTGCCAATGCCAATGCCATCGTTTGCGTTAATGTCCACAAAGCGCTTTTAGAAACCGTATAACTCACAAAATGCGGTGTAAGAGACCACACACGTTCGTCTAACATATTTAACACCATACCCCGCCCCTCCGCGGGCATGGCTTTTGCAAAGGCTTGTATGAGAGCAAAAGGCGCTCTCACATTAGGAAGCATATGGTTCATCCAACTTTCGTACGAAACATCGTTCCATTCATCCCGTTCAAAAACCGAGGCATTATTCACCAAGACACCTAAATGTCCACCCAAAAGACGCTGCGCTTCAACAATAAGCGCTTGCGTCTCTTTTTCATTGCCCAAATCAGCGCGTATAATACACCCATGCCGCCCACGACTTTTAACACTTTCCAAAGTCTGAGTCGCAGCATCAACGCTTTCTTTATAATGAATAGCCACGTCAAAGCCAGCTTCTGCCAACATGAGTACCAAAGCACGCCCTAAACGAGCTCCTCCCCCCGTGACAAGGGCACGACGGACTATCGCAGGATCAATCGGCAGCGCAGAGGTCCATGTCAATAGAAAAAGTCCTTCTGTGTATTACAATTAAATTGGGTGACGTGCACTTAAAGCTGCGGCTAATGTGCCATCATCAAGCATATCAAGTGCTCCCCCTATGGGCATGCCACGTGCAACCCGACTCACAATAACCCCCGTATAACATGCTAAAGTCTCGGTTAGCCAATGCATCGTCGCCGTTCCTTCTACAGTCGTACCCAATGCGAGAATAATTTCTCTCACATTACCCGTTTCAACCCTATGTAATAACGAAGTCACATTCAGATCTTCTGGCCCCCTCCCCGCTAAAGGCGACAATGTTCCACCTAATACCTGATACACACCCCGATGTACACCAGCACGTTCTAGTGCCCAAAGATCTCCGACTGTTTCAACCACACAAATAAGACCTTGATCTCGCTCTCTATCCGTACAGATATGGCATGGATCTACCGTATCTAATGTTCCGCAAACGGAACATATGCTCACAGACGATCCTGCTTGTTCTAAAGCCTGTAATAAAGGAAATAAACGAGCTTGCGGATCACGCAAAAGGTATAATACAACCCTTCGAGCAGACCGTGGACCAAAACCAGGCAAACGGGAAAACAAACGAACGAGACACTCTATCTCTTGGCTATTCATACTTTAAAAAGTATAATTCAATGTCTTAAAAAGGCAACTTAAAACCAGGCGGTAAATTAAGCCCTCCCGTTACTTTTTGCATTTCCTCTGCGGCTTTTTCATCTAGCTTACGACGTGCATCGGCACACGCTGCAACAATCAAATCTTGTAACATTTCCATTTCATTAGGATCTGCTAAAGCTGGATCTATACGAATAGAACGCATATCCCCCTTACCACTTAACACCACTGTCACTTTACCAGCGCCAGATTCCCCTTCAATAGTCATACTCTCCAACGCGTTCTGCATCGTTTCCATTTTAGCTTGCATTTGCGAAGCCTGTTTCATCAAAGATGCAAGATTTTTCATGCTGTAACCTCCCAATTGTTAAGAATCACACTAAATAAGTAAGAACATTCTATACGCTTACGTTAATACCTCTAAAATACCCTCTTGATCACAAACCTCATCCTGTGAAAGAAAATCTATATCTGATAACTCTTCTTGCGGTAAACCATAATTATCAAGCTCGTTGTCATAGACTTTACATACCTCCGCATCAGGAAACGCACTCAAGGCTGCCTGCACAAAAGGATGCCTCTCTAATTCCTTACGACGAAACTCAATCACTTTTGTCCCTTGTATATCTAGCGTAGGCTGGCCTGGATCGTTAGATAAAATAACACGCCATTGTCGACCAGTTACTTCTTCAAGGATGCGACGAAATTGTCGATCTACATTTTTTGGTACACCAGATTCAACCCGCATAATAATCTCTCCGGGTTGAAAATTTACCTCATGTGCTGCACATCGTAAATGTCCATGCAATACTGGCGCACGATTTTGCACAAGGGCAACAGCTTCTCGCCAAGTTCTAGGAGCTATTTTATCACAAGAAGACGTTAATTCCCTTGCTGCAGAAAGTTTAACAGAGTCAGTTGCACAATGGTCTCTTAAAAGAACACTCACATTTTCTTGATCTTTATCTGAATCTTTATCTGACACAAGCTGCAACTGTAAATGATTCGTTTGTTTCTGATTTCCATCAACAGACGTATCACTAAAATTGTACACGTCAGAATGACTACGATCTTTTTCGTCCACAATACGACGGATAACTTCTTCAGGAGAAGGCAAATCTGCTACGTAACACAAACGTATCAACACCATATCTGCAGCAGCCCGACGATCAGATGCATATTCTAGCTCCTGTACCCCTTTTAATAAGATCTGCCATGTACGCATCAGTACAGGCACAGTCATCATAGAAGCTATTTTCTCACCCCTCACGCGCGTAGCCTCAGACATCTCTGCTGTATTTACGAGTCCAAAATCTATACGCAAACGCGAAATCGTGTGAACCAATTCTAACATATCAGCTAATATGAGCCCTGGATCTATTCCACGATTATACGCCGTATCCATAAGATTAAGAACCTGAGCCGTTTCACCAGTCAACGTCAATTCTAGCATATCCAACACAACGTCACGATCTGCAAGTCCAAGCATATCATTTATTACTTGCTGACCAATAATACCATGAGCTTCAACATAATCCAAAGCATGTGCAATAGCCTGATCAAGTAACGACAATCCATCGCGAACAGAACCATCCGCAACACGCGCCACTAAAGCCAAAGCCTCATCAGAAAAGTGAACACGTTCCTTTTCTGTAATACAACGAAACAAATCTATAAGTTCTGTCTGAGAAATACGTCGCAAGTCAAAGCGTTGACAACGCGACAATACTGTCACCGGAACCTTACGTAATTCAGTCGTAGCAAAAATAAACGTTGCCTGTTCAGGAGGTTCTTCCAAGGTTTTTAATAATGCATTAAACGCACTACGTGACAGCATATGAACTTCATCAATAATGAAGACTTTCATCCGTCCTTGCACTGGGCAAAAACGAGTCGTTTCAATAATTTCACGTACATCATCCACACCTGTATGCGATGCTGCATCCATTTCTAAAACATCAGGGTGTCGATCATTTAAAATAGCACGACAATTAAAACACACACCACAAGGATCTGGCGTAGGTCCACCTTTACCATCAGGTCCAATACAGTTTAAGGCACGTGCAATAATACGTGCCGTTGTTGTTTTACCAACCCCTCGTACCCCTGTCAGCATAAACGCATGCGCAACCCTTCCCAAGGCAAAAGCATTACGTAATGTACGCACCATTGACTCCTGACCAATAAGATCAGAAAACGTAAGCGGACGATATTTACGCGCTAAAACACGATAATTAGCATGATCTTTTAGAGAAACTTGAGAAGACGAGTCATCTTCATCAAATAAACCAGATTCGTTTGGTTTGAGTGTTGACAAACTATCAATTTGTAAATCTTCTCCCTGGCGTTGTTTCATATCTCACCCGAAAATAGAAAATACCAGAGAAAAATCTCACACATACCCCTAAAACACCCCATTATAGAGTGAACGAAAATTACTGGAAAGCTGATAATAACCCGAACGAGACCTTCTATGGCTGCTTCCTTCCGGACCTGACCTGTTTAAAAGGACATTCGTCTACTACCAACTTTCCAAGTTTTTATTTTGTGCTAAACTAGCTCTTGTGTCAAGATACCAAATAAGCGTGGCTTTCTCTAGCTATTAATTTCTTTTATTTCAAGGTTAAAATTTACATAATCGATACTTGTTAAGTAAGCTATAAATTTTAATGGAGTAATTTTATGTCAGTTTTTCGTTATTCTGCTAGTCTACTCATTGCCTTTACTCTAATTTGTACCACTCCTATTGCCTCATGGGCAGATGATGACGATCAACCTACACAACGCGACAATTCCGTTAATATTCTTCTTCGAAAAGAGCTCGCTGTTTTACGTCTAACCTCGAAAACAATTAGTGATCCTTGTGTCAAGGCTCTCAAAAAACTACATACAACACAAAACCTATTAAAAGAACACGAAGGAGACGATCAGAACCCTGATATTGCTGTTGTTGAAGATGTTTTAGAATCTGATTTTGAAACAGCCTCTGAACGTTGTGCAGTTGATGTACGGGATATATGTCAAAACCACAAATCTTCAAAAGATATTCTTAAAGCCTGCGAAAAAATAGACAATCTTCCTGATGAAAACGAATAATTTTTACACTTTTCCACGTCTTCGTTTCCATGTCTTCGTTGTATCTGTTTTCCTACAAAATCTTTTAAGATTTTTATGTTTGTCGTCTTGTTTGTGTATTTTTATATCAGATTGCTGGGAGATCAAGAATCATCTTTACACCTTTACGTGTTGCTAAAACCGCGGCTTTTTCTTTCGCTGTCAAATTACGTTCTGCTGCCTCTAGAGTAGGGGATTCTGATAACTTAAGAAGTCCAACAAGTTGTTCAACATCTATAGGATCACCTATCTTACGCTCAGGCGGAATCATAGCCAAATGTGCTTGCTGTAATGCGATATCAGCACGTAAAGCACGCATGGCTTCGTAAGGTTCCTTGTTGGCAATCTCATGCATATTTTGATCATGTTGTATACGCTTGAGTATATCTAAGACAACAGGAGGCTTTGTTTCTTCTGGAATAAGCAACAAACCTGATCGACAAAACTGTTGCCCTATTATGCGACTACTCGTCAACGCAACCAGAGGAATAGAAAACATTAAGCCTAACAGAATAGGTGTCATCCAAAAAAACAACGCAGGCGAAACTATCCATGCGCCTATTCCTAATACCGTTCCAAACACTGTAAAAAACCAATAATTCCTAATAACATCCCTTAACGGCGTACGTCCATCATCTCGTCGCTGCACGTTCCAACCCGAATCATGTCCCCTAAGGATAGACAGAATATCTAGAGTTTGGATCAACATTGAAATGGGTGCTATTAACCCTCCTATCAATGTTTCTAAAAAAACAGAAACCCCAAGCCGCCATGTACCTCCACATTCATTTCTTACCTTGTGATCACATAACATAGCAATATAAGCCAAAAGCTTAGGTGCTAGTAACACAACCATTGTTCCAATAAACACATTTCTTGCTTGTACGGGATCAACATGCGGCCAATTCGGATAAAGTAGTTTAGTCGTTCCAAAATATTCAGGATGATAAAAATACGCCTGTATAGAAATACAAACACCCACAAGACAAAATATTAACCACAAAGGTGAGGTAACATATGCCCCTATACCGACAATCATATGCAAACGACTTACCCAATGAAGCTTACGCGTTGGTAATACTCTCATATGTTGAAGATTACCCTGACACCACCGCCTATCACGAATAGCAATATCTGTTAAGGTTGGAGGGCTTTCCTCATATGATCCATCAAGCGCTGGAATCATATGAATAGCCCAACCACCACGGCGCATTAGCGCAGCTTCAACAAAATCATGACTCAAAATATGCCCCCCAAATGGAGGCTGCCCCGATATATGGGGTAACCCTGCTTGTTCTGCAAAAGCACGTGTGCGAATAATCGCATTATGCCCCCAATAATTCCCCTCTGAACCATGCCACCATGCAATACCAAAAGCAATTATAGGCCCATATATCCGACCAGCAAATTGTTGAAGCCGCGCAAACAGCGTAGTTCCTCCAACAATCATTGGTAAAGTCTGGATCAGACCTACACCAGGATTACGCGCCATCGCGTCGGCTAGCCGAACAAGTGTCGAACCAGACATTATAGAATCTGCATCTAATATGACCATACACTCATAAGCAGCCCCAAAACGACGAATCCATTCACCAATATTCCCTGCCTTTCGTTCGATATTTTTGTATCTACGGCGATAAAAAATACGATTATGCCCACCTGTTTTTTCCCGTAATTCTAGGAATGCCGCTTCTTCTTGCACCCAGATATCAGGATCTGTAGTGTCCGACAAAATAAACAGATCAAAAGACTCAAGTTGGCCAGTTTGTTCCAGACTGGTATAAATTGTCTGTACCCCTGCCATAACACGATACGGCACTTCATTATAAGTTGGTAACAAAAGGGCTGTTTTATTCCTCAAATGTGGCAAAGCACCAAAACACTGAATCCCAAGCCCACGACCACCATGCGTAATAAACGAACAAAATCCAGCCACTGCTGATGTAAAAGCCAAAGCAATCCACATAAACAATACACTAAACAACAGCAATATAATGATACCAAGCGTCGAAACACCTGACTCATCCATCACCTTATGCGTACACCATGCGCCATATATCGTCATCAATAACGCAGAACCAATGACCGCCACACGACGTAACACAATACTATGCGGCGAAGTAACAGGTTTACCCTCTCGCCCTTTCATATCTGGAGGAGTACGCAAATCCTGCACCGGCATATCCAACGGTGCCTCTGGAGGAAGTGCAGGGAAAAACATGCTGTCAGAAAATTTTTGCTTAATTATGGTGTCCACCGGTACAACCATTGCTCAGATACCGGACCATTCTCTGTCTCCAGAGTAGCGTTAAGATCAGATACCTTAGCATCACCGGGCACGAACTCAAATGTAGCACGCCACCCGTTAATCTCCGGGTTCGGCTTAACCACGACATTATGTATTGTACCAGCAGAAGCTTTAGGTGTAATATGAAAACGCGTGTCTTTTGGTAAATGACTAAAAAGATCCCCTGTAAAATCTATACAAAAGAAACGCGCATCTCCATTATCCGCTACGGCTCCTACACGCGTTGCCCCAATTCTAGCCAAGGTTGTCGGAAAAGGAACGTCCCACCCCCAATACATACGATAAGTATATGTATATTCTTGCCCGGCACGCAAAGGTTCCTTTGGTCGCCAAAACGATACAATATTATCATTAACTTCATTAGGTGTAGGAATTTCTACCAATTCCACCCAACCAGAACCCCAATCTCCAATAGGTTCGATCCATAAAGAAGGACGCTTTTCATAATGAAGAGTTAAATCTTCAAAATCATGAAAAGCACGCATCCGTTGCATTAACCCAAAGCCTCGCGGCGATATGTCAGAAAAAGTCGAAATTTGAAGATCTAATGGGTTACAAAGTGGACGAAAAAGTTGTTGCCCTGAACCAGTCCACATTTGCAAGGCTTCACTATCGTGCGCTGCAGGACGCCAATCATCAACATGGCTATGATCGTTGACACCAAAGTAATACATGCTTGTTAACGGAGCAATACCCGACTGTTTAACAACTGTACGAGGAAATAACGATGTTTGCACGTCAAATACCGTAGGATCACCTTGGCGAATCGTAAAGCGAAAAGCACCAGTTAACGACGGACTGTCTAGCAAAGCATAAAGCACCATTGCTTGAACACCTGGGCGTGGTTTCTCTAACCAAAACGCACGAAAAATAGCAAACTCCTCACCTTTCGGATCGCCGGTGCCATTAGCAAAGCCACGTGCATAAAGACCATAAATCTGTCCTTTGGCAACAGCTCGAAAATAAGAAGCCCCTAAAAAAACACAAAACTCCTCTTTAAGGTCAGGCGTATTGATTGCTGAACACAAGCGAAAACCTGCAAATCCTAAATCACCATCAACTTTTAATGCCGGGTCAGCATAAGTAAATAAATCAGACGAATAAGGCACTACACGTGATCGACCATTAACCACCTCATAGATCGCTACACGCGGTCGATAAAGAAAGCCACGCGGAAAAAACTCCACATCGAAAGCTAAATTATCTTTAGCCCACAAAGCACATTCACGTTTATACGTAATACTACGATATTGGTCGAATGTTAAATTTCTAATTGCTTTAGGTAAATGCTGTTCTGGCTCGTGATAAGGTGAAGTAGATAATTTACGAGCAATTTGGATAACAGTACTATCATCAAAGTCACCTATTGCATCCTCAATATTTTCAGCTCGTGCAGCATGTACCAATCCATCCGTCATAGAAAACAGTGCAGCTCCAACCCCTACCCGAATAACATCACGCCGATTCACCTTTCCTAACACACCTTATCTCCTGACACGAAGCAAACTTTACCAACATTTCACATATCATAGCGAATTATTTTCACGTATTTATTTTATTAGAAATCATCCTCTAAAATATCGTGATCATTAACACCCATCATAGCTTCAGCTACAACACCCGCATGTTCTCGGACTTTCTGTTCAATCGATACAGCCATTTCTGGATGATCTCGTAAAAACTGCTTAGCATTTTCACGTCCTTGACCAATACGCTGACTATCACAGGAAAACCACGCACCGGATTTTTCAACCACTCCAGCCTTTACACCTAAATCTATCAACTCACCTACTTTGCTAATCCCCTCACCATACATGATATCAAACTCGACTTGTCGAAATGGTGGTGCCATTTTATTTTTTACAACCTTAACACGTGTCTGATTCCCTAAAATCTCATCTTTATCTTTTATAGAACCAACACGACGAATATCCATGCGAATAGAAGAATAAAATTTAAGTGCATTACCACCCGTTGTTGTTTCCGGGTTACCAAACATAACCCCAATTTTAAGGCGAATCTGATTCAGAAAAATCATGAGTGTGTTTGATCGTGCTACTGTACCCGTTAATTTACGGAGTGCTTGACTCATCAATCGTGCATGTAAACCAACATGACTATCCCCCATATCACCCTCAAGCTCAGCCCGAGGAACAAGAGCGGCTACACTATCCACCACCAAAACATCTATCGCACCAGAACGAACAAGTGTATCTGCAATTTCAAGCGCTTGTTCACCCGCATCAGGCTGACTAATTAACAAGTTATCAACATCTACTCCCAGCTTTTTGGCATAGCCCGGATCTAACGCATGTTCTGCATCGATAAAAGCGCAAGTTCCACCATTTTTTTGAGCTTCAGCAATCACATGTAAAGCAAGTGTCGTTTTACCAGAACTTTCTGGTCCGTAAATTTCCACCACACGACCCCGTGGTAAACCGCCAATACCTAGCGCTATATCTAACCCTAAAGATCCTGTGGAAATGACGTCACATTGCTCTTTAGGACGTTGTCCAAGACGCATAACAGACCCTTTACCAAAGGCACGTTCAATCTGATTTAATGCACCTTCAAGAGCTTTTGCTTTATCCATTACATATCCCTCTTTTTTCTATTCATCTCATTATGTCTCTATATACAACAGAGTTTAAAGAAAACTATACATGACTTATTTAAGGTATCATTCTTTTCCTTATTCTCATATCGCAAATAAGAGCCTCTATCAGAACTACTGATCATATATACCAACTCATAAACATTCCCAAAGAAAACACCTAATGCCTACGAATCATAGGTAAGGCTAAACCTTTTCCTCTGGGATCTGTCCAAGCAAAACAACGCGCAGCATCACCCGGTAAACCTTCAGGACAAGACACACTATTGGCTCTTCCGCTTCCTTTAAGAAACTTAGGACGTTCTCCCGCGACCGCGGCACGCAAAGCAATAGCGGCTGCATCTGCTGCCATATTTTGACCAGAAGCTGCCGCTACAGCGCGAAACTTCTGTTTTCCTATATGAGCTATACCCGCCGGCAAAAGAGGTTTTGGCGCTCGCGAAGGAGATGCCGCCAGCACAATCCCTGTGGATCCGGCGACGCGTCCTGTCCCAAAAAGATTATTCATACTTAAAACACAAGCAACGGTTTCACCAAAACGATCTGTAACAACATAACTCGTTGATGCCGGTAAAGGCGCTAAAGACGTTCCTTGAGGAAAACGCCTTGTATCTAACATATGCTGAACAGCAGAAAGACGCACACCCTGACCTTTATTCAAATGGCGCCATCCTGCCACAACCTGATTAGCATATATCACTTTTCCGTTAGAAAGATAACGTGCTGCCATACCCAACCCACCATCCGCTGGTGGCGGTAAAAAACTAAGATCAACACCATTTTGACGTGCTACCAGAGGTTTCTCTACCCTTACAAGAGATCGACGCAAATCCTGAATTGTTAAAGCCCCACCTGCAGCATCCGCATCTGCCACAAAAGTTTGCCCGAGTACACCCCCATAAAGATCGCCAACACCTGCCGTACGCAAACGTTCAAGAGAACCAGAAAGGCGTGTCTGCACCAAAATGTCATTCTCTTTAAGAGCAGTACCGTCACTTCGTGCAAAAATAGCTCGTGCATTATTATCCGCAAATAATGCACTCTGCACAACAGCAAGGTCTGAAGCTAATAAGCGACTTACAGGAACGCCTTGGGATGCCAAATTTTGTGCGGGAGTAAACAAATCAGCCAATTGCACACTACCATAACGTAGCTGGAGCACAAACAAACCACGTGCTAACATCGGCACTGCTGCTGGTCGATCACCCTTTCCTTCTGTATCACTTCCCACGCGTGGTAAAAATTCAAAAGCACGACCTACAGAATCACCTGGCTTCCAAGCTAAACACGCCCCACCACTTCCTAAAGAAGCCCGTGAAGGCAACGTTACTGCCAACGCTAGACCAAGTGCTGTCGCTGCATCGGCAGCATTTCCTCCCCGAGCCATAACATCATACGCAACTTGGGCTGCATGCGGTTCATCCGCCGCAACACTTCCTACAAAACCATGCTCAACGGGTTGTGTAACAGCACCACCTTCCCCTTCGCAAGCAACCAAAGCACAAGCACCGAAGCCGAGCACAGCAACACGCAATAGACGTGGCACAAAAACCAAAAACCAATCCACAAATAAAGAAAGACTTTTTTGAAATCTACCTAACATGGACTAGATTCTCCATAGTCCAATATCTTCCGCAAAACGCCATCCTATTTTAATTCTATACGTTTTAATTCTATACATATGACACATGACAAAATTTACAAAACAAGCCATACTATATCCTCTGTTTTATTTAATACCCGTGCAATACCATATTTACGGATACTCAACATGGCTAAATTTATTCTTATACGTTTTTTTATAGCATCAATGACATTTTTTTTTGCCATAAAAATAACTCCAGCACGTGCACATAGTACCAGTTTTACCCCCGCCCAACGCGCTGAAATTATTTCTATCATGCGTGAAGCCTTAAAAAACGATCCCTCGATTTTATCTGATGCTATCACAGCTTTACAAAACAAGGTCTCGGATAAACAAACAGATTCTGCTCTTGAATTTATCCGTAACAACCCCGACCAATTTCGTCAAAGTACAACCGACATTGTTCTCGGCAACCCCCATGGAACGCTTAGCCTTGTAGAGTTCTACGATCCACGTTGCACCTATTGCCGTAAGATTCTCCCTGATCTGAAAAGACTCGTTGCCGATGAGCCACAGCTCCGGCTTGTTGAAAAAGTTATCCCTGCTCTTGGTGCCAATAGCGTCATTGATGCAGAAGCCGTTTTAGCTGCGGGGCTTCAACATGCTTACCTCAAATTTCAAAAAGCCCTTATGTTTGATACCACTGCTCCAGGGATAGAGCGTATTCGTAGGGTCGCCGTAGAAACAGGACTTAACCCTGATCGTCTCGTCCGCGATATGAAAAGCCCTGCTGTTGTCTCAAAACTCGCGAATAATATGGCTCTTGCTCGCGCTATTGGGCTTGATGGAACGCCAACTTTTATCATCGGCGATCAAACCATTATTCCTGGTGCTGTTTCTTTAGAAGAGCTTAAAGATCTCTTATCACAATTAAAACAAAACACACAAAAGCCTTAACTTTCCTTAACTCTATTACGTTATCTTTCTTCTCACCATGTTCGCACAGCTTATGCCCTCTTTGCTTATCGGTCTTGCCGGTGCCTTTGGCACATTACTCCGCTATTGGATCGGATTGGCAACAGCGCATTGGAACGGTGTTCTCCCATGGGCAACGATGATGATCAATATTACCGGATCGTTCCTCATTGTTTTTTTTGGCGACTTAACAGCTTTAGAAAGTAAATTTCCCCTCTCAGAAACAATGCGAACAATTATTATGGTCGGTTTTTTTGGCGGTTATACCACGTTTTCATCGTTTAGCCTGCAAACGATCAACCAATTAAAAGATGGTCACCCCATTCATGCGCTGCTTCACATCGGCTTAACTGTTATACTCTGCATTGTAGGTGCTGCTGTGGGATATATGGCGGCGGAGGTTATAAATCATTGAGAGTCCTCAAAAAGACGAAATAACAAAAAAACAACTCGCCACAATTTACTTAACGATAGAGCACTCTCCTGATCATATACCATTCGTTGTTTACCTAAAAGAATAGGGCATCAGCCTAAAAATGGGACACCCTATTTTTATAAAATTAGTTTTATATTTACCAGATAAAGTTCAAGCTGAGGGTTCCAAATCTTCCGCACTATTATCTCTGAAAAAGAACCAACTTTGACCGCCATCTTGAGTATAGATAAACTCTATGTCTTTTTGACCGTTAGAAGAACTAATTATTGATGGTTGGGTTGAACCTCCAACAGATTGATTCAATAAAGAATCGCACCAAAAATGACTAGAATCACAGATGTTTACAAGTGGGAGATCTCGATATAAAAAAGAGGGATTGATAGACGACGGCATATTGACTGTAAAATTTGATGTCGTAGAAGGTGGTGAAACAAACTCTAGAGCTATCACCGAAACCTTTTCTAGTTTTGAAGCCATTACAAGATCCCGGAGATTTATAGACGATTGCGATACTGATGTCTTTCCGGTTAAATCATTTGGATTTGGAGAGGTATGAATCGGCGTAATGACAAATAATGTACAAGCCGTAGGAGGTAGAACGCTATCTCTAATATCCTTCAAAGCAGCAAAAGCCGTCTCAAAAGGCTTTTGATTTTTACAGGCGTTAGCGTCAAAAACTTGCCGAACAATTTCTGTGTTATTAGCTTCGTTTACTGTTGCACCCCCCCCTGACCCAGTAAACATGATCAGTAGTACCACGCCAATAATACCGATAATACTAGAAATAATTATAACTTTTTTTTCATAAAGAATCCATTCCCTTTATACAAACAACGTAAAACATCGAAAATGTATCATAACTTCAATGTCCATCTCCGATATTTTTTCTTACAAAAGAGTAATAAAACCGGTTCAGAAATTCTGAACCGGTCTCTTCCATAACACCTTATTATAAAGTGTTTTTAGGCGTTTTTCACCATACCCCGTAAGACGTATTGGAGAACACCACCATGTCTGTAGTATTCCACTTCATCGAAAGTGTCGATACGGCAGAGCAAGGGTACCTCTTGGGTAGAACCATCATGCCTTTTAATGACCATGGTGACATCCATACGCGGTTTGAGGTGTTCAAGCCCTTTAATGCTGATGACTTCATCACCTTTCAGCCCAAGTGTCTGGCGTGTAGTACCTTCCTTAAACATTAAGGGGAGAACACCAACACCGACGAGGTTAGAACGGTGAATACGCTCAAAGCTTTCAGCAACAACCGCTTTCACACCAAGCAAGAGTGTGCCTTTTGCTGCCCAGTCACGCGAAGACCCTGTGCCATATTCTTTACCACCGATGACAACCAATGGCACACCCTCTTTCTGATACGCCATAGCGACATCGTAGATAGTGTCTTCTTTGCCATCTGGATAGTGTTTAGAATAGCCACCCTCTTTACCATGGAGCATTTC
>JAFPVE010000032.1 GCA_017413025.1 Acetobacter sp.
AGGGAAGTGTTAAAGAGTAAATGTGTTAAAATATGGATATGCACTGGGGGTAGCGATGCAGAAATCTGTTATTTTACCTAATTATGCGGCTTTAGAATCGGCAACGGTAACGGCAGATCCTTTTGTACATATGGTTGTGCCGTATTTTATACCGCAAGAAGAACTACAACGTTTGTTTGCCAATTTGCCTGATATTCCTGCAGGGGGATCGTTTCCTCCAAGCTCTTTAGAAATATCGCCATTATTGGCGCAGTTATTAAAAGAGATGGAAGGGATAACATTACGTAATATCATTGCGCGTAAATTGAATATGGATTTATCTGCTGCCCCCACAATGTTAACAATACGGGGGAAAACGCGTGAAAAAGACGGACGTATTCATACAGATTCCGTGGCAAAACGTGTAACAGTGCTTTTATATCTTAACCCTTCTGGAGAAGAATGGCAGCATCATAAGGGTTGTTTACGTTTGCTACGTAACGCTCATGATATCGAAAATTATGTGCGTGAAGTTCAGCCTGTTGATGGGACGTTATTGGTTTTTAAGAATGGACCAACAGCATGGCATGGGCATAAACGTTTTGTTGGTCAGCGTTATACTATTCAGTTGAATTATATGACACAAGATTACATTGCAAAAATAGAGTTGGTCCGTCATCGTTTGTCAGCGATCAGTAAAAAAGTCATGCTTTCTTACGGGATTGGTTTGTCATAACGGTTTTGGTGTAACATTTGATAGAACAGAAAAAGGAAGTGGTTGTGAAAAACGTTATTATTTCTAAATTTCGTCAGAAAGTGATTTGTTCAGCAATAACAATTTTGTTAGGAACAACGGCTTTTTCGCCTTTTTTCGTAAAAGCACAGGCGGAAAGCTTATTACAAAAAACACAGGGAATCAAAACACAGGAAACACCGAGAAAATTATCGACATCATCAGATTTAACCCTGTTAAATTCTGTCACTCATATTGGATTGGGTGATGTCCATGTAACGCGGGCAAAATTAGCCAATGGTTTACAAGTTGTTATTGTTCCAGATCAATTAGCTCCTGTTGTGACAACTGAAATTAATTATCTTGTTGGATCTGCTGAAACTCCTAAAGGTTTTCCGGGCACAGCTCATGCTTTAGAACATATGATGTTTCGTGGCAGTAAAGGGCTTAATAAAGATCAGCTCGCTGTGATTGGATCCCGTTTAGGAGGAAGTTATAACGCTGATACAACAGAAGATGTCACACAATATTTTTATACAGCACAAGCTAAAGACCTGCCTATTTTATTAAAAATTGAAGCCCTTAGAATGAACGGCTTAACGCTTTCGGAAGCCGAGTGGAAAAAAGAGCGAGGAGCAATAGAGCAAGAGGTTTCGCGTGACATGTCAAGCCCGGCATATCGCTATTTAACGCAATTACAGGCGATTTTATTTGCCGGAACGCCCTATGCACATGATCCATTGGGGACGCGGGCTTCTTTTGATAAAACAACCGCGGCAGAATTACGTAAATTTTATGAAAAGTGGTACGCGCCTAACAATGCTATTTTGGTCATTGCAGGGGATGTTGATCCTGCAAAAGCACTGCGCCTTGTGCAAAAAACATTTGGTGGGATCGCTGCGCGTTCTTTACCCGCACGCCAACCTATTACTCCGTCGTTACCACCAGCAAAAACCCTTAAACTGACGACGGATTATCCTGTTGGTTTTGTGACGATAGCATTCCCTATGCCCGGGTATTCGGCTAAAAATTTTGCCGTGGCTGATATTTTATCAGATGTTCTTTCAAGCCAGCGGGGAGCGTTGTATGACCTTGTACCACAAGGAAAAGCTCTTTCGACAGAGTTTGATTATGTACCTAAAAAAGAAGCGGGTTTTGGTGTGGCATTAGCTGCTTTTCCTAAAGGAGGTAATGCTGCACTGATGATGAACGAAGTTCGGCATGTTCTTGAAACATTACGAAAAGGTGTGCCAGCTGATTTAGTTCAGGCAGCAAAAAGGCGAGAAATAGCTCGGTTACAATTTGCAGCAAATTCTGTGAGTGGTCTTGCATCTTTATGGTCAGAAGCTTTAGCTTTTCAAAGTCTAAAATCTCCCAATGATATGATTGCTGCTTATCAAGCTGTAACACCAGAAGAGGTTAATCGTCTTGCCTATAAAATATTAGATCCTGTACACGCTGTTTCAGCTATTCTAACGCCTGAAACATCAGGAAAACCTATTACGGGTAAAGGGTTTGGTGGGGCTGAAAGCTTTGCGGCAGTACCTGAAACAGCTGTCATTTTACCAGATTGGGCGAATAAAGCCTTAACACAACTTGCAGAACCAAAACCTACCCCAGCGCCTATCACAAGTAAACTTGCTAATGGTATAACGCTGATTGTGTGGCCATCTCATGTGAGCCATACGATTCAAATTACTGGACAGGTGCGGCAAACACCTTCTCTCCAAGAGCCAAAAGGACAAGAGGGGGTGAGTGATATTACAGAAGAATTATTTTCTTATGGGACAACAACACACGATAGGCTCGCTTTCCAAAAAGCCCTCGATGATATTCCCGCATGGGAAGAGGCAGGGAGCAGTTTTTCACTTCGTGTTCTCACACCTGATTTTGAAAAAGGCGTTGCTCTTTTAGCAGAAAATGAACTTCATCCAGCATTTCCAAAAAAAGATTTCCTTATTGTGCGTCAGCAATGTGCTCAGACACAAGCCGGTGTAATTCTCTCGCCCGGCTATTTATTTGGACGTGCCGTTAAAAAAGCGATCTTACCTGCAAAAGATCCTCTTCTTCGTGAGGCAACACCGCAAACAATTATGAGCGTTTCTTATCCGGATGTTTGGAAATATTATCAACAAGCATGGCGTCCTGATTTAACAACAATTGTGGTTACGGGAGATATAACGCCACAAAAAGCAAAATCTGTTATTGAAAAAGCATTTGGAGGGTGGAAAGCCAAAGGAGCAACGCCGGATATTACTTTGCCAGCTGTGCCATTAAGTAAAGCTTCGCGTTCTGTTGTCCCTGATAAAGGGCGTACACAAGATGCTGTTATTATGGCGGAAACGTTGGGACTAACGCCGAAACATCCCGATCATTTTATGCTGCAATTAGGAAATGAGATTCTCGGTGGTGGATTATTTTCTTCTCGTTTATACCGAGATCTTCGTGTTAAGACGGGGTATGTTTATACGGTGGGCAGTGGATTTGAGTGGGGGCGTACACGAGGAACATATACCGTCAATTTTGGTGCCGATCCCAAAATGGTGGGTAAAGCACGTGGTGTTATTATCCGTGATATAAAGGCGATGCAGTTTTCTCCGCCGACGGCTGATGAATTGGCTTTGGCAAAAGCCACACTTTTGCGGGGCATTTCTTTGCAGCGGGCAAGTTTAGGGGCTATTGCAGATCAATATCTTTTTCTTACCATGCTTGGCTTGCCTCTGGATAATGCCGATCGTGCCGCACAAGCTTACTACCATGCCACAAGTGACAACGTGCAAAAAGCTTTTAAGAAGTGGATACGTCCTTATGACCTTGCCAGTGTTGTAAGAGGACCAACGCCTACGTGGTAATTTGTTTTAATGTGAAGGGGGGTTATGAATTTGGCAAAGTCTGCGTACCGTAAAAAAAACGAGATGTAGTCTTTGCAGGTTTATGGTGTTGTAGATGATAGGGTGGTTTTCAGGAATAACAACATTGTTTGTGAGCAAAAAAGTGCTCAGGTGGATGATCGTATGGTTCATGTTTGACGGTGTTATTCCTTCCCTCGTTGCTTGGTGGGTGAGTGTCATGATTCTGAAAATACCCACGTTACGTAAAAAACATCAAATTCGTAATCTCCTTCTCAAAGAAAGTTTTTTGTATAAAAAAGGCAAGTGGGAAAAAGCGCTAGAAGTTTGTGATGATGTGATTTGCAAACTGAAAGCAGAAAAAGAAGGCTTTTTTTCAGAGGAAAGTATTTCTAAAGTTTTCCTTGCGAAAGGAAACTGTCTTCGTAACTTAGATCGTTTAGAAGAGGCTATTGTCGCTTATGATCAAGTTATTCGTAAATTTGGAAAAGTCAAGAAATTATCTCTGCAAGAAAGCACGATGAAGGCGCTTGTTGGCGAGGGAGATTGTCTTGTCAAACTTGTGAATAAGGAATGGAATTTAAGAAGATTGCATTATAGGGAAAAGGCTATTGCTGTCTATGACGAAGTGATTCATATGGAGGGCGTGGCAAAACAGTTGGCTTTACGTGAGCAAGTTGCAAAAGCCTTGATGGGGAAGGGGAATGTTCTTTCCGATAAGGAGGAGGCTTTAGCAGCGTATGATGAGGTTATCCACCGATATGGAAAATCAAAACAGTTGGCTTTACGTG
>JAFPVE010000003.1 GCA_017413025.1 Acetobacter sp.
GGCGTGTTGGCATTTCAAGGCGGCAGACTATATGCAGGGAACACACATGCGCGCTGCGTTTGTGTCAACGAACTCGATCACGCAAGGCGAACAAGTTGCGCTTATTTGGAAGCCCCTTTTTGAACGCTTTGGCGTTCGGATCAACTTCGCGCATCGCACGTTCCAATGGAACAACGAGAGTAAAAACAAAGCGGCGGTGCATTGTGTCATTGTTGGCTTTGGACAAGGCAAACAAACGCCTTGCACACTTTACACCGACGGACAAGGCGAGGAAGTGGCACAGATAAATCCCTATCTTGTCGCCGCGCCGACCGTGTTCATTGAGAGCAGAACAAAACCGCTTTGTGATGTGCCGCTTATGATGACAGGCAACCGCCCTGCCGATGGGGGCAATCTGATCATCGAAGGAGGCGAGTATGAGGAGTTTATCAAACGAGAACCAAAAGCGGGACGATGGATAAAAAAACTTGTTGGGTCAGAAGAATTTCTCAACAACAAAGAAAGATATTGCCTTTGGCTTGTGGATTGTCCGCCGAATGAGTTGCGTTCCATGCCTTTCGTGTTGAATCGTGTTGAAGCGTGTCGTGCCGATCGATTGAAAGGAGCGGACGACCGTAAAAAACTTGCTGAAACGCCAACCATTTTCCGCGAAACAAATAATCCAGACAGCTTTATTATTGTTCCAAAAGTTTCTACTTCTAGTCGTCGTTATATTCCAATTGGTTACGCTAATGGAGAAACGATTGCAACAGACTTGCTTTTTATTATTCCAAACGCTTCTGTATATCTCTTTGGAATTTTGACGAGTAACGTTCATATGGCGTGGATGCGGATAACATGCGGCAGGCTTGGGAATGGTTACCGCTATTCAAAAGACATTGTTTATAATAATTTCCCGTGGCCAGAGCTCACCGAAAAGAATGAAAAGGAACACGCCGCTATTGAGCAAACAGCGCAAGCCATTCTCGACGCCCGCGCTCTTTACCCCGAAAGCAGCCTCGCTGATTTGTATGATGTGAACACGATGCCGAAAGAACTCCGAGAAGCCCACCGCGCTAACGATCGCGCCGTGATGAAAGCCTATAAAATGCCTACAAAAACGAGCGAAGCCGAAGCCGTCGCCCTGCTCATGGCACGCTACGAAATATTAACCGCGAAAAAATAAAAACCGCCTTTGTGAGTGGATAAGATTGAAAAGGCTTAAGTTTTTTTGAAAAGTGCTCTAAACTAGAAGATGCGTATGTTCTGTGTTTAAGTAAGAAGCACTATGAGGCGTGCAATCATGGCAACACTATCTCTTTCTCAATATGTCAAAAATTCTGTTTCATTTATGAGAGGTGGCAAACCTATAACTCGCTCTATGAGTAAGGAAGAAGCCGATAAAGAGCGCGAACGGCAATATATGCTGGCAGCAGAGGCTGATAGTAAAGATACCGAATTAAAAAAAATGCTTAATGACGCTGTAGAAAGCATTGATGGTTGGACAGCGTAATGTTAAGCAGAGATTAAAACGTGGTGAACTTGTTACTGTCAGGATTGATAAAGACAAGTCAAGACTTTCTGTAGTTGTTCAGTCAGACCTATTCAAGACACCGAGAAGCGTTACTGTAATTCCTGTAACAACGACTATCACGTCTCTACCGATACGTGTTCGTGTTCCCTGCAATCTCTACAAATTTTCTTTAAGAAATTGTTTCAGAAATAGCTCAAGAAAACAAATCAGGCGACGCGTTTTTGAAACCTAAACGCATCGCCCAGCTATAGACGGAAAAAATAAGAACCGTTAGGGCATTATTTAACGGGTTTTTTTACACCGGGCTTTTTATAACGGGGAGAATCCTCAAACAAAACAGAAAGAGAATGGAGCATTGTTTCTCCTAAATCATCGGCGTTGCTAATGGTTACAGCGCGTTGATAATAGCGTGTCACATCGTGCCCGATACCAATGGCAGCAAGTTCTATTCCTTTTTGTTTTTCGATGTGATGAATAACTTCGCGTAAATGATCTTCAAGGTAAGAGGGTGAATGGGTCGATAACGTGGCATCATCAACAGGCGCGCCGTCAGAAATCACCATAAGAATCCGACGGGATTCATGGCGCTTTTTAAGGCGCGCCCAAGCCCATAAAAGGGCTTCACCGTCAATATTTTCTTTGAGGAGTCCCTCGCGCAGCATAAGCCCAAGATTAACGCGGGCACGACGCCAAGGAGTATCGGCAGCTTTGTAAATAATATGGCGTAAGTCATTCAGGCGCCCGGGGGAGTCAGGTTTGCCCTCTTTAAGCCAAAGTTCTCGGCTTTTCCCTCCTTTCCACGCGCAAGTGGTAAACCCTAAAATTTCGACTTTCACACCACAACGCTCAAGCGTTCGAGCTAAAATATCGCCACACATCGCTGCCATAGCAATAGGGCGCCCCCGCATAGACCCGGAATTATCTATAAGAAGTGTCACAACAGTATCTCTAAAATCTGTATCACGTTCTTGTTTATAAGAAAGAGAAAACGCAGGGTTTGCAATAATGCGCGAGAGTTTTCCCACATCTAAAAGCCCCTCCTCTTGGTCAAAGACCCATGAGCGTGTTTGCCGTGCCATAACGCGCCGCTGAAGCCTATTCGCTAGGCGTGCAATAACATTTTGGAGGGGGATAAGTTGTTGATCAAGCTGTTGGCGAAGACAAACAAGCTCTTGAGGCGGGCATAATTTTTCAGCCGCTATTTCCTCATCAAATTGTGTTGTATAAGGCTTGTATTTTGAAGAAAAATAAGGAGAGTCTGTCTCGTCACAGGGTGATGTTTCAGCAGATGTCTCAGGATTTTCTAAATTATCTTCAAAAGGGAGGGAATCAGGGTTCGACTCTAAAGGGTCAGAGGGAAAAAGGTCACCCATGATCGTGGGCGGTGCGAGTAATTCAGGTTCGTCTTCAAACGGCGGTGATTCGGCTTCAGAAAGGAGAGTCTCTTTTTCTTCTTCGGGCGGAAGGTCTTCAGAAAGAGAGGGGGGCGGATTATCTGCGTCAGCGGAAGGAGGCGAGTCCAAAGCGGGGAGAGGTGCGTCAAAAAAAGGGGAGTCTTGTAAAAAGCCACAGCTGATAAGGAGTTGATGAACAGCCCGCGCATAAGCCATTTGGTTATTTTTTTGTTCTGCTAGGAAATTTAAAGACTGAAAACTTAAAGCCTCAAGAGCTTGGGGGGGAAGTGTAGCTTTCCACCGGGTGAGAATATCGCGCACGCAGGCAGGGGGAGGGGTGCCGGTTAATTTCTCGCGCACCAATAACGTGAGAGCAATAGCCGGAGAGAGAAAAGCCATATCCGCGAGGTGTTCTAAACCATAGCTTTTGATGTCTTGTTCTAAACAATAGGCGAGGTTTGCGGCAACACCTTTGAAATGTTCTGCCCCCACAGCTTCAACGCGAGCTTGTTCGAGAGAGTCATAAATTTCACGAGCAAGAGAGTCGGAGGGTTGGTAGGCGGTATGTAAGGCGTTATCGTGGTATTTGAGGCGAAGGGCATGAGCGTCGGCATGACCGCGTAGGCGTCGGCGTTCGGCGTCACTTAAAGGAGGAGTTGGGGCTTGCAAACGAATTTTAGTCTCAAAGCTAACGGGAGAAATGGGCATATGCCCCCCTTCTCTCTGATAAGATACCCCCTGATAAGATGTATGGATATGGGAAGATGTATGGATATGGGAAGATGTATGAAAAGAAATCTCTACACGTTTCTGATCGCCTCTCTGATTGCCACCCCTCTGACAACCATGCGTTGAAAAACAACCCGCAAGCGCACGAAGGGTTGCCGCTGTGGCTTGGCAAAAAAGTTCTACTTGTTTTTTAGCAATTTTTTGGTCACCCTCTGTTTGATTTTCGGGTAAAAAAGGCGGAGATGCGGGGAGGTATGTACGTTTTGCCATAGGAGTCTCCTTAAGGAGATGGTCTAAAGCGTTGTTGTGGAAGCCTGTTCGGGAAAAGGGTTCGCATTAAAACAACGTTGATAGTATTCGGCAATAAGAGGGCGTTCGGAGTCATCACATTTATTGAGAAAAGTAACGCGGAAAGCAAAAGCGACATCGTTAAAAATTTTATCGTTTTCTGCCCAAGAAATCACCGATCTGGGAGACATCACGGTTGAAATATCTCCTGCCATAAAACCAGAACGGGTTAAATTGGCTAAAGCCACCATATCGCGGATTTTTTCTTGACTCTGGGTATCTTCTTGGGGAATACCTAAACGTGAGCAAACAATACGCATTTCTTGCTGGGCAGGCAGATAGTTCAGAGATGTAACAATATTCCAACGATCCAATTGTCCTTGGTTAATTTGTTGTGTGCCATGATAAAGCCCTGTTGTATCGCCAAGCCCGATAGTGTTGGCGGTGGCAAAAAGCCGAAACCATGGGTGAGGGGTGACAATACGGTTTTGATCAAGTAGCGTTAATCGACCTTCAACTTCAAGAATACGTTGAATAACGAACATCACATCAGGGCGACCGGCATCATATTCATCAAACACCAAAGCACAGGGGCGTTGTAAACACCACGGTAATAACCCTTCTTGAAATTCTGTAATTTGTCGCCCGTCTTGTAACACAATGGCATCTTTGCCAATAAGGTCAATGCGTGAGATATGGCTATCAAGGTTAATCCGTACACAGGGCCAGTTAAGGCGTGCCGCAATTTGCTCAATATGAGAGGATTTACCCGTACCGTGCAAGCCTTGCACCATAACGCGTCGGTTATGGATAAACCCGGCAAGAATGGCTAACGTGGTTTCATAGTCAAACAAATAAGTAGGGTCAATATCGGGCACGTGGTCTGTTTGCACCGAAAAAGCAGGAACAACCATATCACTGGCAATGCCGAAGACATCACGCGCGAGAACAGAGCGATCCGGCACAGCATGCACAGAAATCGGGGGAAGGGTATCAGCGGGTATTGAGGTATGAGGCATGGCGTTTTCGTTATCTTGATGTATGTTGACAGTTATACTGATATACTGACGGTGCGAAAATAGTGTCAAAATTCCCTTTAAGAAAATTGAGAAATCTATTTTATAAATTTACGACTAATCTTATGGCAGGCAAACCTTACGAGATATGTTTATAGAGAAAGTTTATAGAGAAAGATGAAGGATTTTGGTTGTTTAATGAGTGTGTAAAAGTATTTTATAGAGTCAATAGCTATCCTGCACCTGTTTTATGTGCTTTTATGTGTTTGTTTTATGTGTTGGTGTCATGGTAGCAACAAACCCCATATATATAACAGTAACCCCATATCACAACAAACTAAAAGATAAACGATTTCTACGCAAAGGCAAGGTGAGGAGGAGAAAAATGACAACGCTTTCATTTCATGAACCACATAAAAAACAAGAAGGAGCACGTGTTCAGAGAATACGTACCCTTCTAACGGCACAATTTAACCCGCAACACATCTCTCTTGAAGATGAAAGCGGTCGTCACGCCCATCATCAAGCAACAACACGCGGTCCTCAACAGGGGGCGTCTGAAACCCATTTACACCTACATCTTGTCAGTGCCTCTTTTGAAGGCATTGGGCGTGTGGCACGTTCGCGCCTTGTTCATGAGGTATTGGCAGATGAATTTGCCAATGGTCTGCATGCTTTAAAATTAAAACTTCAAACCCCAGAAGAGTATGATCAAGAAGAGTATGCTCAAGAAAATCAAGAAAATTAAAAAGAGAATAGGGGGCTATGATGAGAAAGCTATTTTTTTACCTCACTCTAAACACTCTAAAAATATACCTCAAAATTTTTCGTGCACTTTTTTTTAAGAGTTTTTCAAAGAGAAAAAGAGGGCTGCGCGGGCTTTGCGCCAGTGTTTTTGTGCTTTTTGGTATAACAGCCTGCGCCGTCTCTCATAAAGAACAAACTGCTTCTGATAAAAAGGAGATTCTTGCAGCAGAAGCCTATTTGAACACACTCAATTTAAAAAACGCGCCTTTTGTACAAACATGGTCTGACGGAACACAAGGCGCAGGGGTTATTACCTATCATCCCGGGTTTTTGCTCATGCAATACGCGCAACCTCATGTCATGACTCTAAAAGCCAACGAACACCGGGCTTTGTTTATCGATAACCTAACAGACTCAAGAACGAGTATGGGTATGGCGCATAACCCTCTGGGGGTTCTCTTGAAAAATCCTATTCGTTTATCCGGTTCTGTTGTGATTACCGATGTTCAACAGCGTTGGTCGGGGAAAAATGGCAGTATACAAATTTCAATGGCACAGGCAAGTAATCCTTCTCAGGGGGTAGTTGTCTTACGTTTTAAGCAATTCGGTAAAAAAATGGTTCTTTACGAAATTCGTATTATCGACGCGGCACATAAAACGACCATTATCGATCTCGAATCACCTTCTTGACAGATCATCATATGCAATACTTTCAATTAATATTTTAACGCTTATTTTTTTAGTGCTTATGAAGTCCTTAAGGCTTTAATAAAGTTTTTTATGATGAAGGAAGATGAAAATCACAAAGGTGAGGTGTGCTGCCAAAAATAGTTGACCATACCGCCATAAGAGCTTTATCTAATTCTGCCATGTTAAGAGATAAACCAAGTTTGTGTAAACTTGTGACACCATACTCGCGCAGACCGCAAGGAACGATTCCTTCAAAATCGGACAAACGCGGGTGGACATTAATGGCAACGCCGTGCCAGCTGACCCAACGCGAAACACGTACACCAATTGCGGCTATTTTTTCTTCTCGCCCTGTGTGGGGGTCAACAACCCAAACGCCAACACGTCCATCACGTATTTCGCCGTGTATATCGAAAACAGCAAGGGTTTTAATAATCCATTGTTCTAATGCGTGAACATAAGCGCGCACATCTTTGGGCGGAACGATTCCGTGTGAGTGACTTAAATCAAGCATGACATAGGCAATACGCTGCCCGGGTCCGTGGTACGTCCATTGTCCGCCACGTCCAGCTAGGTAGGTCGGATACCCTGCAGGGTTAAAAAGGTCTTCTTGTTGGGCAGAAGTTCCTGCCGTATAAAGGGGCGGGTGTTCTAAAAGCCATACGCGTTCAGGTGTTTGTTGGGCATGAATCTCATGCACAAGGTGTTCCATGTGGGTCAGCGCTTGGGGGTAAGGAACTTCTTTTTTACTTATTTCCCATAAAATCTGTTTTTTTATCATTGCCGTTTGTCTATTGTTGGTGTATACATCTTCTTACCATGTGATATCGCTTTTGTGATATAGTTTCGTAATATGTTTATTTTATGCGGTCGTGGTGGAATGGTAGACACGCAAGCTTGAGGTGCTTGTGGGGGAAACCTCGTGGAAGTTCGAGTCTTCTCGACCGCACCATTTTTTAATTTTTTGTTTTTCCTTAAATTTTCCTTAACGCCAACGCCAAAGCAACGCCTAAAAGCGAAAATTTTGGTATAAAGCTTTATTTGAGTAAGGAGGTTAAGTCTTTTTACGAAAGTCTTAAGGGGTATTTTAAGCTATTTTAAGCCGTGTCAATACGTTTTTTCTTCGCTTCAATTTGTTTATATTCGTAAAAACTTATAAAATATGAAGGTGAAAATAAGGAGTTTTCTTATGTCTCAACACGTTCCTTTACGTAAAGCTGTTTTTCCTGTTGCTGGGTTAGGGACACGTTTTTTACCGGCAACAAAAGTCATGCCTAAAGAAATGTTACCTGTTGTAGATAAGCCTTTGATTCAATACGCCATTGACGAGGCACGGGCAGCCGGTATCGAAGAATTTTGTTTAGTCACGGGGCGCGGCAAAGATTCCCTCATTGATTATTTTGACACGGCGTATGAGCTTGAAGATACCCTCAAAAAACGTGATAAGGCGGAGTGTCTCGATATTTTAAAGCCCAGTGTTGTTGAACCGGGATCACTTGTTGCCGTTCGCCAGCAAGTGCCTTTGGGGCTTGGGCACGCCATTTGGTGCGCGCGTGATTTTGTCGGTAACGATCCCTTTGCCGTTTTACTTCCTGATGATATTGTTCAATCTTCTGTGGGTTGTTTACAGCAGTTGGTTGCTGTCTATAACCAAACGGGGGGCAATGTGCTCGCTGTTTCCGAAATTCCTCGTGAACACACCAATCGTTATGGGATTTTAGACATAGGGGCAGATGATGGTCATTTAGTCGAGGTGAAAGGCTTGGTCGAAAAACCCGATCCAAAAGAGGCGCCTTCTTGTTTGTCAATTATTGGGCGTTATATATTAACGGCAGATATTATGTCCCATTTAGCGAAGTTAGAACGCGGCACAGGGGGAGAAGTACAGCTTACAGATGCTATGGCAAAACTGATCGGCAAAGTGCCTTTTCATGGTGTTCGTTATAAAGGGAGGCGTTATGATTGCGGCGATAAAGTCGGTTTTCTTGAGGCACAAATTGCCTTCGCCCTCGATCGCGCCGATCTTGCCGATGGGGTGCGTCAGTTTTTGAAACAGTATATTTAATTGAAATTGATAGGGGGGGCAATGTCATTTTCACATCAATTTGAACCAACCACTTTGCGGGAATACGACATTCGTGGTATTGTCGGTAAAACGCTGACGTCTGAAGACGCTTTTGCCATAGGGCGCACGTTTGGCAGCATTGTTCGCCGTAACGGTGGCAAAATAATGGTGGTTGGCTATGATGGGCGCCTCTCTTCGCCTATGTTAGAAGAAGCCCTTGTTCAAGGGGCGGTAGAATGTGGGCTGAAAATTATGCGCATAGGGTGCGGACCAACGCCCATGCTCTATTATGCCTCTGTTGCTCTGCAAGCTGACGGAGCTATTATGGTTACGGGAAGCCACAATCCCCCCGATTATAACGGTTTCAAAATGATATTGGCGGGTAAACCATTTTTTGGCGAACAAATTCGCGCCATGGGGCAACAATCCGCCTCTGGCGATGTTGTACCTTTAGAAAAAGGCACTTTGTGCGACTATTCTATACGTGAAGAATATGTTTGTCGTTTGATTCAAGATTATCGGGGTGGAGATCGTCAGCTGAAAATTGTGTGGGATAACGGAAATAGTTCGGCAGGACAAGTATTGGAAGACTTGGTCGTCGCCCTCCCCGGCGAACATGAACATATTGTTCTTAACGCTGCCATTGATGGCACTTTTCCCGCACATCATCCTGATCCAACGGTCGCCAAAAACTTGGCGCAATTAATCAGCGTTGTGCGCGATAACAAAGCCGATCTAGGAATCGCTTTTGACGGTGACGCCGATCGGATCGGTGTTGTTGATGATAAAGGGCAAATTCTTTGGGGGGATCAAATTCTTATTTTGCTCGCACGTGATATTCTCAAAGTGCATAAGGAGGCGACCATTATCGCCGATGTCAAAGCTAGTCAAGTTTTGTTTGATGAAGTCGCGCGGGCAGGCGGAAAACCGCTGATGTGGAAAACGGGGCATTCTCTGATTAAATCCAAAATGGCAGAAACACGTGCTGTTTTGGCGGGAGAAATGTCAGGGCATATCTTTTTTCGCGATCAATGGTATGGGTTTGATGATGCTCTTTATGCGGCTGTACGGGTGTTAGATATTGTCGCCCGTATGGACGAACCGCTTTCTGTTTTTCGTGACTCATTACCCTTGACGGTGTCGACGCCAGAAATTCGCTTTCCTTGCGATGATCGCCGTAAATTTCAAGTTA
This sequence comes from Acetobacter sp., assembly GCA_017413025.1. Lineage (GTDB taxonomy): Bacteria > Pseudomonadota > Alphaproteobacteria > Acetobacterales > Acetobacteraceae > Acetobacter. The sequence goes on from JAFPVE010000003.1 coordinate 9,635, forward strand.
TTCAAGAAATCGCCACGCGGTTAGAGGCGGAAGGGGCAGATGTTTCGACCATTGACGGGGTTCGGGTGAACACACCCGACGGCTGGTGGTTACTTCGCGCCTCAAATACGCAAGCCGTTCTTGTCGCGCGCGCCGAGGCAAAAGATTCTGCAGGGTTAGAGCGTTTGAAAAAAGCCCTTGTACACCACATCAGCCAATCAGGGTTAGAATCGCCCAATTTTGACGCTTCATGACGGGACACGATGAGCAAGCTTGAGGCATTGATAGAGCGTCTTTGTCCTGAGGGTGTTGAGTGGAAAACGCTTGATGAAGTATTTACGATAAGGAATGGGTATACGCCTTCTAAAGCCAACCCTGACTATTGGGAAGGTGGCACTATTCCATGGTTTCGCATGGACGACATTCGTACTAATGGCAGAATATTAGAAGATTCAATACAACACATTACGCCTGCAGGGGTAAAAGGAAAGCTTTTTGAAAAAGATTCAATTATTCTCGCTACAACGGCAACGATTGGCGAGCATGCCTTACTTATGGCTGACGCGCTTGCGAACCAGCGATTTACGAATTTCGCAATTTGTAAATCTCTGAAAGAGCGTCTTTTACCGAAATTTGCCTTTTATTATTTTTTCATGATTGATGAATGGTGTAAAAAGAACACACGCGTTAGTTCTTTCCCCTCCGTTGATATGAAAAAACTAAAAAAACAACCTTTCCCTCTTCCGCCGTTAGAGGTGCAGCGTGAGGTTGTGGGTATTTTGGATTTGTTTACGGGATTAACGGCGGAATTAACGGCGGAATTAACGGCGGAATTAACGGCGGAATTAACGGCGGAATTAGAATTAAGGAAGAAGCAATATGCGTATTATAGAGAAGTTTTGCTGTCGTTTGATGAGAAGAGCCCGTCTGTTATTAAAGAAATGACAAAACGCCTCTGCCCTAACGGCATAGAATATAAAACTTTGGGGGAGGTTGCAAATTGTAAAACGGGAACGAAACCCCAAGAAATATCGAAAGAGTATACGGAAGGGCTTTATACTTGTATTAACGCAGGAACGACCCCTTTTGGTTACACACCACAATTCAATCGTGATGGTGACATTATAACAACCCCTTCACGAGGTAGTAGTATCGGGTTTGTTGGTTATCAAGAAAAACCGTTTTGGCTTGGTCCTCTGTGCTATGGCATTACAACAAAAGCCCCAGACTTGTTGATGACGAAATATATTTATTACTGCTTATGTAATCAAACAGACGATATATTAAAGCGAAAGCAAGGAGGTGCTATTCCTGCATTAAATATATCTCATTTAGAAAGTATTATAATCCCTCTTCCTCCTTTAGAGGTACAGCGTAAGATAGTAGAGATATTAGATCAATTTCATACGCTTACCACGAGCCTTACTGAAGGTATACCAGCCGAAATAGAAGCCCGTAGGAAACAATACCATTACTACAGAAACAAACTCCTTACGTTTAAGGATCTGGCGCCCAGCCCAAAAGAATAGCCATGTGAAGAGGAACAGCAAAATGCCCACCCAATTTGCTTTGTAGGCTACTTCCTTATGTGTCTACCAAGACGCGTTTTTAATAAGCACCTCGATAAGCACTCGGTGTGTTTGCTTGTGTGTAACAGATATTTTACCCAGCTTTGACCCAATTTTGACTAAGATTAACACATTATCTATTTCTCTATTTCCTACAAAGCAAAAAAATGTGGTATAAGTTTCTTAATAGAGCCTATTAAAAAGGCAATCGTTCTGATGATATTGCGAGATTATCGCGTTATATCTTTCGTCTTTGGTTTATATCACATCATGAGGGAAACATGCAGAAAGTCGCTACTATTAGCATTGGTGAAAAAACTGTAGAAATGCCTGTCATTTCTGGGACATTAGGGCAAGATGTCATTGATATCCGGAAACTTCCGGCAGAGTTAAATGTCTTTTCCTTTGACCCAGGTTACGGAGAAACCGCCTCGTGCAACAGTAAGATCACGTTTATCAATGGAGAAAAAGGTATTTTATTACACCGCGGTTACCCGATTGGTCAACTTGCTGAACATGCCTCTTTTGAAGAGGTTATTTACCTCCTTCTCCATGGCGAACTCCCCACAGAGAAAGAATATAAGTCTTTCAAGCATACGCTTATAACACATACTCTTCTTCACGAACAAATTCGTAACTTTTTCAATGGTTTCCGTCGCGATGCCCATCCTATGGCTATTTTATGCGGCACCGTAGGCGCTCTATCTGCCTTTTATCCCGATGCAAGCGATATTACTGTGCCCGCTCATCGTGAATTAGCCGCTATTCGCCTTATCGCCAAAATTCCTACAATTACGGCTTGGGCTTATAAATACACCCAAGGTGAAGCCTTTATTTATCCGCGTAATGACCTCAACTACGCGGAAAATTTTTTATCCATGATGTTTGGTTTAAGGTCTGAAGAGTATCGGATTAATCCTATTCTCTCGCGTGCTATTAACCGCATTCTTATCCTCCATGCTGACCATGAACAAAACGCTTCGACCTCTACGGTACGCCTAGCAGGGTCTACAGGTGCCAACCCCTTTGCGTGCGTTGCTGCGGGTATCGCTGCTTTATGGGGACCTGCCCATGGTGGCGCTAATGAAGCTGTTTTGAAAATGCTGACACATATCGGCAAAAAAGAAAATATTCCGAGTTTTCTTGCACAAGTTAAGGATAAAAACAGCGGCGTTAAACTCATGGGCTTTGGGCATCGCGTTTATAAGAACTTCGATCCGCGTGCGAAGATTATGCAAAAGACATGTCATGAAGTTCTGGCAGAACTTGGTATTAAAGATGATCCGCTCCTCGATCTCGCTATGGAACTCGAAAATGTCGCCCTCAGCGATGAATACTTTGTCCAACGCAAATTATACCCGAATGTTGATTTCTATTCTGGTATTATCCTGAAAGCCATGGGTATTCCTACAAGCATGTTTACACCTCTTTTTGCGCTCGCCCGTACAACAGGTTGGGTCAGTCAATGGAAAGAAATGATTGAGGAACCTGGTCAACGTATTTCTCGCCCGCGTCAGCTATACACCGGCTACGCAGAACGCCAATTTGTGCCGATTGAAAAACGATAACTTTCTCTCGGTGAAAAACTCTATAACAAAGAGCACTTCGTCTTTTATGAAGTGCTCTTATGAGTTTTCTGCTATTTATAATTTCTTTTTTATCTCAATATTTCTTAGGGTTATTTTGTGATGTCATTAAAAAAAACTGAATGGGATCACCATGTGGCTTTAGAAACAGCCCGTATACTTATAGAAATCAAAACGATTAATTTCCGTCCAGAAGCACCTTACACCCTCACATCAGGCAGAAAATCTCCTGTTTATATTGATTGCCGTCGTATTATTTCTTTTCCTCGTGCAAGATCTCGCCTTATGGAACTTGCTACCCAAAAAATTGGGTTTCACATAGGATACGAAAGTATAGATGTTATTGCCGGTGGAGAAACAGCAGGTATTCCCTTCGCGGCATGGATAGCCGACCGTCTATCCCTTCCTATGGTCTATGTTCGTAAGAAGCCGAAAGGCTTTGGTCATAATGCTCAAATCGAAGGAGAATCGCCTTGTCATCGGCGTACTTTGCTTGTAGAAGATCTCGCCACCGATGGCGGTTCTAAAGTACAGTTTGTCAACGCTTTACGCCGAGCGGAAGCTATTGTAGAACACGCCTTTGTTCTTTTTTATTACGATATTTTTCAAGAGACGCACCAAACACTCGCGGAAACAAATATTACCCTTCACGCGCTGTGTACGTGGCACGATGTGTTAGAAGTTTGCTCAACACATTCTTGTTTTTCAAAAGAAACTTTAGACGAAATACGCCAATTCCTCGAGCACCCGCATGAATGGTCTGCCCGTCATGGTGGTGTAGCCTGTTCCGAGGAAGCCTCTACTTTTAAGAAAAACAAGGAACCATAACTTTGTGGGGTTATAACCCTCACCCCCCTTATCATGTGCTTGCTTTTGATTCTGGAATCGGGGGTTTAGGTGTTGTCGGGGCGTTACGCCTTATGGTGCCTCATATCCACATCGATTATTTAGCAGATACGGCTGTTTTCCCCTATGGTGAGCAAGACGACACACGCCTTACACAACGTATTATTACACTCCTTTCAGACGCTATTAATCGCCTACACCCACAGGCTGTAATTATTGCTTGCAATACAGCGAGCACACTCGCATTAGAAGCACTTCGCGCAACTTGCCCGACAATGCCTTTTATAGGGTGTGTTCCTCCCATACGTTGGGCGGCACGTTTAACAAATACGCGCGTTATTGGTTTACTGACAACCAAAGCAACCTCACGGCGCCCCTATCTTAATACTTTACAAACACTTTACGCACCAGAATGTACACTTATTACACACGCAACACCCGGATTAGCCAAACTCGCAGAATATGTTTTTTGTGATCGCCCGGTTCCAGATACGGATTTTCAAAACGAACTTGAGGGGTTACTCAAACACCCTCAAATTTCTCAAATAGACACTATAGGCATTGGGTGTACACATTATACTTTTGTCCTCGATCGTTTACGTGCCCTTTTTCCTTCTCATATTTGTTGGCTTGACCCCGCAAACGCCGTGGCACGGCAAACATGGGCTGTTTTATCAAGACAGCCCCCACCCCATACACCTCCAAAAAACACACCTCAAGCATGGTTTACAGCCATGCCAGATCATATACCCGCTCTTCGAATAAAACTCATTCCTTATGGGTTGAGTACTCTTTCCCTTTGGGAGACACCCTCAACACTCAAAAATACTGTGTCAATATCTAACAAAGCTAGTTTTTGCGTTTAATAGAATAATCAACCGCCTTGTGTAGTAAGCCCTTTAATACACTATCGGGAAATACCTGTAACGCCTTACGCGCTTTTTCTGCGTAATCTTCTGCATGGGCTAAAGTAACCCCTATCGCATCCGTTGCCATTATACGCTGAAAGGCATGATCAAAATCCCCTTCCTCTTGGTGCGATTCTTCAATAACCCTATGCCAAAAAAGACGATCTTCCTCATTACCGCGCTCATAGGCAACTAACACAGGTAAAGTAATTTTCCCCTCACGAAAATCGTCACCCACTTCTTTGCCAAGTACCTCTTGATCGGCAACATAATCTAGGGCATCGTCAACGAGCTGAAACGCCATACCCAAGTTATCCCCGTAAATACGCAATGCTTCCCGTTGCTCTGGATTCGCCCCGCCTATAACGGCACCCACTTCACAAGCCGCAGCAAATAGAACCGCTGTTTTTCCCTGAACAACCTGTAAATACTGCGCCATTGACGTTGATAAATCATTCTGCGCCGTCATTTGCATGACTTCACCTTCTGCCAAAGCCGCAGAGGCATGAGAAAGAATCATCATCACATCGATTGAGCCATCTATCGTCAAAATTTGAAATAAACGTGCAAATAAGAAATCTCCCACTAAAATGGAAGCTTTACTCCCAAAAACAGCGTTAGCACTTGCTAGCCCACGCCTTACCCGACTCTCATCAACAACATCGTCGTGTAGCAACGTCGCGGTATGAATAAATTCCACACACGCTGCAATTTCAGCGCGACGGAGTTGCCCTTCAGAGACATCATGCCCACACAAACGCGCCGACGCCAACGTCAGCATAGGTCTGATCCTTTTTCCACCCGCCGCCACAAGGTGCTTGACAAGTTGCGAAATCAATGGCACAGAGCTGCGCATACGCTCAACGATGACACGATTACAGACTTGCATATCAGATGCAAGATAATCTGCCAGCTCCCAAAGACCTGTTTCCCCTAGTTTACTCACTAAAACTCCAGATCTATATTCTCTGTAATTCTGCTTAACTCTATATTCTCTCTGTATCTCATCACAACAACAGAATAAAATAAATATGCTTACTGATTTCGTGTACATCGAACAAGAAAAACAGTCAAGCAGAAAGCCAATATTATCTCGAATTATCCGAACCAAATATCTCCTACATAGGTTCTTTATAAGGTTCTTTATAAGGTTCTTTATGGCAACACAAACATCACTCCCTTTTAAGCTGCGATCAACAGCACATACAACAGATTCTCTTTTAGAGACAACGCGTGGTACTCTTCTCCGCGGACAAATTCATTATGCCCAGTTTATACATGGTTATCGTACAAGCCTAGAACCTATTCTTATGGCTGCAGCTGTTCCTGCTAAAAATGGTCAGAGTGTTTTAGAAATCGGCTGTGGTGCTGGAGCAGGGCTCCTTTGTTTGTTAAAACGTGTTACAGAGATACACGGCACCGGTATCGAGCAAGACGCCGCCACAGCAGAGCTTGCCCGTCATAACCTGAAAGAAAACGGTTGGCACAATACCCCCATACTGACAGCCTCATTCCCCCAAATATGCACCGTTCTTAAAAAGTTTGATCACTGTATGGCAAACCCACCTTGGCACCCTAGAAATAGTTCTTCCTCTCCAACACCACGACGTGATTTAGCCCGACGTTTAGGCACAGATACATTAGGTTCATGGATACATGGCTGTGCCTCCATTTTACGCCATAAAGGAAGTTTAACTCTTTCTCTCCCCGCTACTTTAGTGGATCAAGCGATAACGACCCTCCACGCAGCACAGTTTGGAGACATTACACTTTATCCCTTTTGGCCTCAAACAGGGAAAAAAGCACGTATTACACTCATACAAGCACGCCTTGGTCTGCGTAGCCCATCACGAATTATGGCGGGCATGGTTCTGCATGAAGCCGACGGTTCTTTAACAAAAGCAGCGCGTAGCGTACTCGATAATGCGACTCCCCTCCCCGGCTTACATGGTTAATGACAAATCGGTGCTCCCTATTTTTAAAGAATTTATGAATAAGCGTCTTCCCATGTGCCTTGTGTTACAGCACGCGCGTATTCTGTTGAGCGGGCTTCAAAAAAATTGGCATGCTCGACGGCGTTTAACATCTCGTCCAACCATGGTAGTGGATTTTCGTTGTGTTGCTTATAAATATAATTTAACCCTAACTGTTCCAACCGTCTATTCGCTATATAACGAATATAGTTTTTGACTTCACTCGGAGTAAGACCCTCCACCTCCCCACACTCAAAGGCAAGATCAATAAAAGCATCTTCATGTTTAACGATTTCCCTACAAATCTCTTCAATGTCATGCCTCAGCTCTTTTGTATTAATTTCTGGATTCTCATGTAAAAACGTATGAAAAAGCTTAATGATATTTTGACAATGAAGGGTTTCATCACGCACAGACCACGTGATAATTTGTCCCATTCCTTTAAGTTTATTGAAACGCGGAAAATTTAAAAGAATAGCGAAAGAGGCAAAAAGCTGTAGCCCTTCCGTAAAAGCTCCAAATGCTGCAAGAGTTTTTGCAATTTCATACTTATTCTCAACACTAAAGCTATTCATATAATCGTATTTATCTTTCATAGCTTTATAGTCGAGAAAAGCAGCATATTCTGTTTCAGGCATGCCAAGCGTATCTAACAGATAGCTGTACGCTGCAATGTGTATCGTTTCGATATTTGAAAAAGCCGCCAGCATCATACACACTTCAGTCGGCTTAAACACACGCGTATAATGCCGCATATAGCAGTTATTAACTTCTACATCGGCTTGGGTAAAAAACCGGAAAATTTGTGTAATAAGATGTTTTTCCGCTTCTGTGAGTTTAATAGACCAATCACGCACATCATCTGCCATAGGAACTTCTTCCGGCAACCAGTGCATACTTTGTTGGGCTTTCCATGCTTCATAAGCCCACGGATAACGAAAGGGCTTATATGTCGCTTTTCCTGTTAAAAGATTCATTGACTTTCTCAAAACTGATAAAAATATCAGAAGATATTAACAGAGTATAAGAAAATTAAAAATACTTAACTTATAATCTATAACGATCCATAACGTACCACTTCATAAAGCCCAATAGCGGCAGCAATCGAAACATTTAAGCTTTCCATTGTCGCCGTTTTTTCTTTTGGATTACGTTGAGGCATATAAAGCCCCGCTATTTCATCGCAATGTTCTCGAACAAGACGACGTAGCCCATGCCCTTCTGCGCCTAACACCAAAGCAACGCGCTTCTGACGAAAATCAGCCCCATTCAAAAGAGGCGCTTGAGCTTCAAGCCCTATTGTCCAACAACCATGTTTTTGAAGTGTTTCTAATGCGCGCGAGATATTCACCACCCGCACAATAGGCACACTCTCTAACGCGCCAGAAGCTGCCTTAGCAAGCACTGCGGTTTCTTCTGGGGCATGACGTTCTTGCACAATTAAAAACGACCCTCCCAAAGCAGCCGTTGAACGTAAAATAGCTCCTATATTACGCGGATCTGTGACATGATCTAATACCACAATCGGTCCCGGACATGCTAAAGCCTCTTCTATTGTCAATAAGTCTAAAGAATGTACTCTTAAAGCAACCCCTTGATGTACCGCTTCAGGTGAAAGATAACCCTCTAACCTGTTTTTAGGCACAATCTCTGGTGTAACGCGCAATATAATGCCTTGTTTTTTTACTTCTCTTAAAACAGGATTTTGTTCGTCTGTTACCAAAAGACGCGTATAACGTCGCCTTGGATTTATTAAAGCTGCTGTCACAGCATGGATACCAAAAAGCCAATAGGAATTTTGAGTTCTTTTTAAAGAAATATTTTGATTTTCCGAACGCCACATTTGCCTATTATTGTGTTCCTTATTACGTTCCTTACGGTTTTCTTCTTTGCACTCACGTAAAAAAGAAGGATCTTTTTTATGCAGGGATTTTTTTTTAGAACTTTCCACCAAAGAAGCATTCTCCTCTCATGTTTTCTCTGTTTTTTGTCAGAATTTATCAGAAAATTTATCAGAATAAGCTTTCGTTATTTTTTTACATCTATTTTTTTGATTATTTTTAGATATTATTTTAATAAATATCTCTCCCCTTATTCGAACCTTATTGAAGAAGGAAACTCTCTGCCCTATCATGTGATATATTTGTTCTCTCTTTCATAACGATTTTCTCTATGACGCTCCTTCCTCGTCTTTTTTCTATTTTCTATATTTTATCATTTCCTTTTTTTCGTCATCTTTCATCATCTTATTTTTCCTCTGTACGATATATGGCATGATATATAACAGACGATAGAATTTGTTTGTTATCTCTTTATTGTTTCATTTTATAAATTAGGATAAGTCATGACTTCTTCTGAACGCGGTATCACACTTCACTATGACGATTTACCAAATGATTTAAGTTTTGGGAGTTCTGTTGCCGTTGACACTGAAACTATGGGGCTTAATCCGCATCGGGATCGGTTATGTGTTGTACAACTTTCTGCCGGCGATGGTACTGCACATTTAGTACACCTCCGCCCTGAAAGCCTTGGAGGAAAAGGATATGATTGCCCCAATCTTAAACGGATTTTATCCGATTCTCATATAACAAAAATTATGCATTTTGCTCGCTTTGATGTGGCTATTTTACAACATAGTTTGAACATTACTGTTCAACCTGTTATTTGCACAAAAATAGCTGCACGCCTTGTACGTACTTTTACTGACCGTCACGGTTTAGCAAGTCTTTGCCGTGATTTATTAGGGGTAGAGCTTAACAAACAACAACAAACATCAGATTGGGGTGCAAGCGTTCTCACGCCCGAACAACGCCTCTATGCAGCTTCTGATGTACTTTACCTCCACGCTCTTTGGAAAAAAATGGAAGCCTTACTCGATCGTGAAAACCGCAGAGACATTGCGCAAGCGTGTTTTAATTTTCTTCCAACCCGCGCACGGCTAGATCTGCTCGGCTATGAAGAACCCGATATTTTCTCTCATAGATCATCATAAGAACTCTTAATTCATTTAAGGAGCGTTATAAAAACAATGAAGGAGGCGTGTTTACATTGGCATACAAGTTTTGGTCTGATTGTATTGCGGCAAGCCACGTTATTCGTGCTGAACAAGCAGGATTAGAGGCACTTGCTCACTCTTTTAATGATAAAAATGGATTAGGAGGAGCTTTCTGTCAGGCATTAGAAATTCTTTTAGCCTTGTCGGGGCGCGTTATTGTAACAGGTATTGGTAAATCAGGACATATTGCCAGAAAAATACAGGCAACTTTAGCCTCAACAGGAACGCCTAGCCTTTTTATACACCCGGCGGAAGCTTCGCACGGGGATTTAGGTATGATCCAAAAAGAAGATGCGCTTTTAGCTTTTTCTAATTCAGGCGAAACAACAGAACTCGGCGATATTATCGCGCATGCGTGTCGGAATACTTTGCCCATTTTAGCTGTCACAAGCCACGCCCAGTCTACATTAGCCAGCATGGCAACGGTCTCTCTAACTTTACCTCTTATGCCTGAAGCCTGTCCTATGGGGTTAGCCCCTACAACAAGTACAACCATGCAGCTTGCTTTTGGCGACGCACTTGCTGTGACATTGCTCCGCTTACGCGGATTTACAACCGCTGACTTTGGGAATTTTCACCCGGGCGGACGCCTTGGCGCACGTTTGCGTACAGTACAACAGTTCATGCGTACAGGAGAGGCTATGCCTTTGGCTTCTCCTACTACGTCTATGCGCGACATTATTGTAGAGATGACCAAAAAAGCCCTCGGGTGTGTTGGTATTATTAACGGTAGCGGAGTTCTTATCGGACTCATTACCGATGGTGATCTACGCCAAGCGCTCAATCATGATCTTGCAACAACCTGTGCCAAAGATGTTATGAACACATCTCCCCAAACTATTGGTCCAACGCTTTTTGCTTCAGAAGCTTTACAAGTTATGAATGAACGGGAGAAGCCTATTACCTCTCTCTTTGTGTTAGACAATCACGCCCACCCTATCGGTATTATCCATATCCATGATTTAATCCGTGCTGGGGTCTCATGAACATTCCTTCAAATAACCGACCTCAACGTAATGATTTTTCTCAAAAAAAGAACCCACAGCGTCATCATTTTTTTACCCAATCAACAACGCACCACCACCCACGCTATAATGCTGCCTATTTAGCCAACAGAAGTAAAACATTACGACGCATTAAATGGGCACTTCCTTTTTTAGCTTTATTTTTTTTCATGAGTATTATTATTTATCCAGAAATAACCGCCTTTGTCAACGCGAATAAAACAACGCTCAAAAATCTTAGTAAAGTCCCAATAGGTGATGGTCATCTTATTGACGTAACATATCGTGGTATTAATGCATATCATTGCCCCTATACACTCACCGCAGATACTCTCTACCAAAACAAACGCCGTAATATTTTAACCCTCACCACCCCTCAAGCCGATATTCTTACAACCAATGGTACGTGGATACTTGTCCATGCCAAACAAGGTACCTATGCCCAGAAAAACCAAATTCTTGACCTGACACATGGTGTTACCCTCTATCGTAACGACGGGCTTATGCTCTATAGCCCCTTTGCCGATGTTAACCTTAATAGTGGTATTATTGCCTCTCATACGTGGGTACATGCGGAGGGACCTTTTGGAACGCTCGATGCTCAGGGTTATTTTCTTTCACAACACGATGGTCTTGCACAATTCCGTGGACCGGGTAAGCTCATTTTCTACGGTGGCAATAAGATACAATAAACTTAAACATATTTAAGAAAAGATTTTTAAGATGAACCTTCCCACGTTTCGATATTTTCGGCGATATATACCGATATTTCTCACGCTGAGTGGCTGCCTGTTATCCTCTTCCATTTATGCACAAGGCACTGGTGATTCTTCTCAGAACCAACCAGTAACTATCACGGCAACAGGCGGATTTAATTGGAACCAAAACCAACAAGACGTTATTGCCTATGGCAATGCGAAAGCTGTACGAGGCAATGTCACTATTACAGCCGATCAACTCACGGCTTATTACCGTAAAAAATCTCCTGCCACATCACAACAATCAAAAAAAAATTCAGAAACAACGACACCCAACAAAACTTCTCCCCAACATTCTGAAAAAGAACTCAAAGAACCTTCCCAAAATACCCAAAAACAAGAACAGAGTTCTAAACAAATTTTATCCCCCTCTCCTCTCACCCCTACAACAGGAAGAAATCCACCCTCTGAACTTTCCAAAACCAATCCCCCCAAAAATACCCCTCCTAATAATAATCCTAATTCTGGAGCACATGAAATTTACCGTTTAGAAGCCGAAGGACATGTCCATATTTTTACAACAACAGACCAAGCTTGGGGGGATAAAGCCGTTTATGATATCCCGAATGCTGTATTAGTTTTAACGGGTGATCATTTACGTTTAACAACCCCTCAAGACGTTCTCACCGCTCGAGATTCGTTAGAATATTACACCCAAAAACACATCGCTATTGGACGAGGCAACGCAACTATTACCACGATAAACCACCGCCAAATTCGGGCTGACGTTTTGGTAAGTTACGGTAGCCTGAACAATAACAATACGTCAAACACACCTAATGCACCCAATACGTCCAACACTTCCAAAAACCAGAACAATGTGCCTAATAAACTCGACAAAGTTACGGCTTTTGGGCATATCTGGTTACGAACACCTACTGAAATCGTCACAGGCGATCGAGGAATTTATATACCTGACACAAGTCTTGTGCGTGTGGTGGGCAATGTTCATATTACACGAGGACCTAATCAAATTGAGGGTGGATCTGCCCTTGTCAACTTAAAGACGGGAACGGCAACGATCACCGGTAAACGTGTGAGTGGTCTTGTTGTTCCCAATAATAACAATCAACAGCAATAGCTTTTATATGCAGCATATACCATGACATTCGTAGCTTTAACGCCCCCCACACCCACTGAACCATTAAAAGAAACCTCACCCAACACAATCCCCCCCGAACATCAAGGATTAATCGCCAATAATATTGGTAAATCCTATAAAAAACGTGTCGTTGTACGTGATGTTTCTCTTACAGTGCGTCGTGGTGAATCGGTAGGGTTGTTAGGACCTAATGGTGCAGGGAAAACAACCAGCTTTTACATGATTGTTGGGCTTATTCAACCTGATATGGGTTCTATTATGCTCGATGGCATTGACGTTACTCTTTTACCTATTTACCGTCGGGCACGACTGGGCGTTGGTTACCTCCCTCAAGAAGCGAGTATTTTTAGAGGGCTTAATGTTGAACAAAATATTTTAGCCATTTTAGAAATTGTGGAAAAAAATCCCGAACAACGACAGATGATGTTAGAGAGTTTGCTCAATGAATTTGGCATTTCCCATTTACGCCGCTCTCCCTCTATTGCCCTTTCTGGCGGAGAAAGGCGACGGTTAGAAATTGCGCGGGCTTTAGCGAGCCGTCCAAATTATATTCTCCTCGATGAGCCTTTTGCCGGCGTTGACCCTATCGCTGTGGGTGAGATCCGTGATCTGGTTTCTCATCTCAAAGATCGCGGCATTGGCGTGCTTATTACAGACCATAACGTACGTGAAACACTTGGGGTTATTGACCGTGCTTATGTTATGCACAGTGGCCAAGTTTTAATGCAGGGTCTTCCTGAAGAAATTATCGAACATGAAGATGTACGCAGAATTTACCTTGGCGAGAGTTTTTCTCTATAAAAAAACGTTTCAAGCCTTAAAAAGGAGAACATTAAAAACTATATTTTAATTAACGTTCCTCTTGATAAAAGTTTTTTACTATATCTATATCTTTGTAATAGAATGTTTTTGTTTCTCTAATTTAAGAGATTGATAAGGCAAACGATGAGTGATCAAAATTCTCTTGCTCCTTCTACGGCTATTGAAGTGGCTAATGAGTTCATTACGTTAGGTTTAAAAGAAGGTATTCCTATTGATCAAATGAAACTTCAAAAGCTCGTCTACTATGCACATGCGTGGCATTTAGCTCTTACACAACGCCCACTTTTTGAAGAAGATATTGAAGCATGGCCATGGGGACCTGTTGTTCGGAATATCTATATTCAGACCCAACACTACGGACGTGACCCGATCAGTACAAAACTTCGCCAACTCGTGAGCAAAAATGACGATTCGCTAGTTACAAGTGATTTTGTTACACCTCATGGCGTAAAAGATGAACTTAAAGGGTTTATTGAAAAAATTTGGAATACTCACAAAAAATATACAGGTATTCAGCTGTCCAACTCTACCCATGCAGACGGAGAACCTTGGTTTATTGTTTCGCAGTGTTACGATTTGGATCATCAAAAACCCTCAATACCTAACAGCCTCATTAGGGATGTCTTTATCAAGAAAATAAACCATGAATGATCAACCCCAAGAAACTGAAATTAATGCTCTTTCTGATGACAAACTTAATCAAATTGAAAGACCACTATCTAGTAAGCTAGATGAAAAAGCAGATATAGCTACAAAAAAATGGTCTGATCAGACCAGCGACGAACCAGCTGAAGGGCGTGTTCTATTTTTTAATTTTGAACTTACTCAAAAGAAGTGGTTTCCCAAAATCATATTTAAATTCGGCACAGATGATAAAGCCTATATTGCGGCATGTTTTTTTTCCTTCTTCTTATTTGTACTTATTGCTTGTATGATCTTATTCTTTAAAAACTGCGCTTTCTTTGATAAAGTCTTTTCTGCAATTCTCAACGCTTTTTTGTTTGTTTTAGGAGTGGCAATAGGAACACGCAAATCAGAAAAATAAAATAACCTATATCTGCATAACAACAAAAACAGACTGTCGTAAAATTTCGTTAAGAAATTGATCATCACTTACTGCACAGATACAGGAATCATATCGTTTTGTAAAATCGCGGCTAAAGCCTCTTGTACCTCTTCTACGACAGCGAGTAAAGACCCGTCAGCCGCACAAATAGCATAGCCTGACTCTCCTTCATCTGTAAGAATCGGTCGTATATAGGCGACACTCTTTAACCCTAATAAACGAAATTGCTTATCTGTTAACTGGCGAATATCTGAAAAATTTTCACACTTCGACAGATCAAATAATACTCTATTTTCCTTACGTAAATTTTTTATCATGATATCCTCTTAACATTCTCTTGATTTTTAGCACTCTTTAATTAAACCACTCTATAGTTTTGTTGTTTTTCCTATTGTTTCCCTTTATATCAATAAAAGAAAGGTACATTATACATTATGACACATACAATTTCTTCTGACGAAACGACTTATATTGCTTTAGCCGATGCCGTCTCTCCCCTCCCTATTTTAACCCCTCCTCATCCAACATTACGCCAAAAAGCACGGTTAGTACAACCAGAAGATATACCCAATATTCAGGCAGTTTTACCGAGCCTATTTGCCGCAATGTATAAAGCCCCAGGTATTGGATTAGCAGCTCCACAGGTTGGCATTAGTCAAAGATTCCTCATTATAGATCTCGGTCAAAAAGAAGATTCTTCTATCCCCCCTATTATTATGATTAACCCTGAAATCATTCAGGAATCAGAGGAAATGGCAGAGCGTGAAGAGGGTTGTCTCTCTTTACCGAGCCAATATGCCGCTGTTGTACGCCCAGAGTCTATTCGTGTAAAGTGGACAACAATTACCGGTGAAACCCGTGAATATGAAGCCGATGGTCTTTTTGCAAGATGTATTCAACACGAAATTGACCATCTTAATGGTGTTTTATTTGTCGACCACCTCTCTGCCCTACGACGGAATATGATTTTACGCCGGCTGAGCAAAAAATTAAAACAGAGCTAAAGGATACGCCCCTCTAATAAAGAGACACGAAAAACAAAAAAACAAATTAAAGAGGATAATCTATGCGTATTATTTTTATGGGCACGCCTGATTTCTCTGTTCCTACCCTCCACGCGTTACATATAGCAGGGCATGATATTGTCGCGGTTTACTCTCAACCCCCACGCCGATCTGGACGCGGTAAAAATATACACGCTTCCCCTGTACAACAGGCAGCCGAACGTTTAGGTCTTCCTGTTTTTCATCCTGTTTCACTCCGTAAAGCCCCTGAAGAATGGGAAAAATTTGCAGCACTTAACGCTGATATTGCGATTGTTGTTGCCTACGGATTGCTCTTACCTGAAGTCATTCTCAACACTCCGCGTCTTGGTTGTGTGAATGTCCATGCTAGTCTCCTCCCTCGTTGGCGCGGTGCCTCCCCTATTCAAAGCGCTATTCTTGCTGGCGATACTCAAAGTGGGATTACCCTTATGCGTATGGACGCAGGGCTTGATACAGGTCCTACACTATTACAAGAATCTGTGCCAATTACGCCAAAAACCACAGCCAATCAGTTACACGATCGTTTAAGCACGCTCGGTGCAGAGATGATGGTTCGCTTGTTACAAAACATTACGCATGCTTTGCCCCCTGCCTGCCCGCAACCTGAAACAGGTGTGACATATGCGCATCGTCTAACCCGTGAAGAAGGATGTATTCCATGGTCTGATGATGCTGAAGCCATAGACCGCCGTATTCGTGCTCTTACACCGTGGCCCAGCACGTTTACAACATTAACAACGTCAACACACCCCCCTCGTACTTTATTTTTGAAAATAGGGGAAGCTGAACCAGCGCCTCTCCCCGTCAATCAAACGAATATAATGCCGGGTACGATTATTGATAATGCCAATAACGTGCCTCTTGTCGCCTGTGGTCATCAAACAGCCCTTAAATTGCTCCGTATCCAACGCCCGGGAAAAGAAATGATGGACGCGCCTACATTTTTACGCGGCTTACCTTTGCCTATCGGCACTATTCTCGGGACTTCTCTTGAGGCTTCTCCTCCCTCCCCATGACACACGCCACAATGAGTACGTATCATGACTGATCCCCCTACTTACCAACGTTGGGCGCTTAAAATAGAATATGACGGGTCTGGATTTGTAGGGTGGCAACGCCAAGCTCATGGTTTGTCTGTACAACAGGTGTTAGAAGAAGCGGCAAGCCGACTTGTCGGGGGACACCCTATCAACAGCGTAACGGCAGGGCGTACAGATGCTGGCGTTCATGCCCTCGGACAAGTAGCGCATTTAGATTTTCCCCTCAACGCCCGTTTAACACCGCATACCCTCTGCGAAGGGCTTGGCTTTTATCTGACTTCTTACCCTGTGTCTATTTTAGCAGCGGCTCCCGTTAGCCCAACATGGAGCGCACGCTTTTCTGCCACATGGCGCGCTTATTGCTACCGTATTCTGAACCGCCGTGCCCGTCCCACCCTTACAAAAGGGCGCGTTTGGCATGTGAAACCCCTCTTAAACGTCGCACACATGCAACAAGCTGCTACTTATTTACTCGGACGGCATGATTTTACTTCTTTTAGAGCAGCTGCCTGCCAAGCACGCAATCCACTGCGCACGTTAGACCAGCTCACCGTAACACAACACAACGATGAAATTATCATTACGGCTCAAGCGCGTTCTTTTTTACATCATCAAGTGCGAAATATGGTCGGCACGCTTAAACTTGTCGGCACAGGGCAATGGGAACCCGAACGCGTTACGACAGCCCTTGCCGCCTGTGACCGTAGCGCCGCAGGCCCTACCGCACCACCTGATGGACTTTACTTAAAGAATATTGGCTATATACCCGACCCTTTTGCATCCACTCACATATAACACGAGAGAGATATTGAATGGCGTTATCTAAATTGTGCACCTGATTAATAATATTATTCGCGAGTGTCCAAATCTCAGCGGCAAGAGCAAGAGTATTGCGGTTTTGAACAATAAATTGCTCTTGTTGAAGGAGCCATTGCATTCCTTGCCGAATATATTGGG
>JAFPVE010000033.1 GCA_017413025.1 Acetobacter sp.
AGGGCGTGCTGTTGCACGGGTTATTCGGGCGCATTTTAAGCCGATGCGTGTTTTAGTTTTATGTGGTCCCGGCAATAACGGAGGGGATGGCTATGTGGCGGCACGTTATTTGCGTGAGGCGGGCTGGCCTGTGCGGGTTGCGGCTTTGTCCTTACCGGCAAATAAAACCGCTGCGGCTGAAGCCTCAGCGTGTTTTACGGGGATACGAGTCCCTTTTTCGTGCGAAGAAGTAAAACGTGCCGATTTGGTAGTAGATGCTGTTTTTGGCGCAGGGCTTACGCGTGATATAACAGAGGAAGTTGCGCATGTGTTGGGTGCTGCTTCGCGCATTGTTGCTATTGATATTCCCTCTGGGGTTGATGGCGCAACGGGGCATGTACGTGGTTATGCATCACAAGCCGAAATGACAGTAACCTTTGATCGGCTTAAATATGGACATTTGTTGTATCCGGGCAGGGAGCTTTGCGGCAAATTAGTGCTGATGCAAATTGGCATTCCTGAAAAGGCTTTTCAGGCAGTACCTGCAACAGCATGGCAGAATAATCCTCGTTTGTGGTCATTGCCTGTGCTGGGAGCACAAAGTAACAAATACACAAGGGGCGTTGTGAGTATTTGCGGGGGCGAAAAAATGCCGGGGGCAGCACGTCTTTGTGCTTCGGCAGCGCGGGCAACAGGGGCAGGTTTAGTGCGTATTGCAGCAGGGGAAAACGCAGCCGTTTATAGATTAGGAGAAGCTGGCGTTATTGTAGATTCGGAACCAATTTTAGAATTATTAGCGGATAAACGTCGCTTTGTTTGGGTTTGTGGTCCTGGCTTGAGTGCACGTGAAGTCGAAGAGACTTTGCCCCATTTGCTTGAAGCTAAATGCTGCGTATTAGCAGATGCGGGGGCTTTATCAGCCACTGCAGGACAATGTGAACGCTTGCGCGGCGTGGCGGTCATAACGCCACATGTAGGGGAGTTTACCCGTTTATTTGGCGCGATTGAGGTTGATTTACCGGCACAAATACGGGCAGCGGCTTCTCATCTAGGGGCTGTTGTGGTATTAAAAGGTGCTTCAACTCTTATTGCCGCACCCGATAGGCGTTTGGCTATAAACACCCATGCGACACCGGTGTTAAGCACAGCAGGTTCTGGTGATACGTTATCGGGTGTTATCGCTGCTTTTCTTGCTGCAGGAATGCTCGCGTGGGAAGCCGCCTGTGCGGGGGTGTGGATTCACGGTGAAGCGGGAATACAAGCTGGCATGTGGAGCATTGCTGAAAAGATAGAGCACTATTTGGGAGAGGCACGCCAAAAAGCATGTGTTTTTTATAAAAATTGACTTTTGGAAATGTGTGAAAGCAATTTTTAAGGTAGGGTGAGTTTGGTCTGAGTGTTGTCTTTAAAAATGCTATTTTTATGGTAATACTTGCCGTAAAAGCACTTTAGGTGTAGAAGTATATGATTGTATCGTTAGTAGCTAATAACAATGGGTAATTGATAAAGCGGGTGTGGTGGAATTGGTAGACACGCCAGATTTAGGTTCTGGTGACGTGAGTCGTGGGGGTTCAAATCCCTTCACCCGCACCAGCTCGGGTTTCAATTTTCCTATTTTGTCCTAATTTTGCAGGGTATAAAATATTGTAAGAGTTATGAAATTAGGTAGTATGTCCAAATTTTTACTAAAGACTAAAGATAAAGAAAGGTCTAATCAATGGAAGTGAGTGAGATTCTTTCAGAAGGATTGAAACGTGGTTTTACGGTTAAAGTTTCTGCCGATGAGCTTGGCTCTAAACGTGATGCACGTTTGAAAGAGGTTGCGTCGGGGTTGAATTGGTCGGGGTTTCGCCCGGGAAAAGTGCCGGTGTCTTTGGTGCGTCAACGTTATGGATCTGCCGTGTGGGATGAGGTAATAAAGCAAGAAGTTTCTGATTCTATACGCAAAATTTTTGAAGAACGCGGTTTACGCTTTGCAGAAGAGCCACAAGTTGATTTTATTTCTGGACAGCAAGACGATGGTCAAGGGCTAGAGTTTACAGTGAAGAGTGAAATTTTACCCGATATTACTCTTCCTGATTTTTCTACATTAGAACTTGTTCGCTTAAAAACACCAGTTGGGGATGAAGCTGTTGAAAAAATACTCAAAGACATTGCTCATCGTCATCGTACCTTCGAAGCTGTTGAAGAAAGTGATCTGACTGGAAAAGGGGCAGGAAAGGGAGATGTTCTTGTTGTTGATTTCGTTGGTAAAATAGAGGGTGTACCTTTTGAAGGGGGAACAGCGCAAGACGTACCCGTAGAGATAGAGGGGAAAGAATTTATCCCCGGTTTTGCAGAACAAATAGAGGGTATGTCTCCCAATGAAGAAAAAACAATTACCGTTACATTTCCAGAAGATTACAATGTGCCAACATTAGCAGGAAAAGAGGCAACCTTTGATATTAAAGCCAAACAGTTGAAAAAAGTGCTTGAACCGGCTATTGATGACAATTTGGCAAAAAAAGTTGGTTGTGAAAATCTCGATCAACTGAAAGAGTCTATTCGTAAACAAATTGAGAAAGACTATGAAGAGCTTTCGCGGTTGCATCTGAAACGTAATTTAATGGATATTCTTGCAGAAAAGATTGATTTTGACATTCCCTCTAGTTTAGTTGAAAACGAGTTCAAGCAGATTTGGAGTCGTATTGAAGCAGATCGTCAGGCTAATCGACTTGACGAGGAAGATAAAAATAAAGATAGTGAAACACTTAAGGCTGATTATCAGGGAATTGCAAAACGTCGTGTTGGGTTGGGTCTTCTTTTAGCTGAAGTGGGTCGCAAAAATGGTATTTCTGTGACAAGGGAGGAATTAGCATATGCTATGCGTGCGGAAGCGGCGCGCTATCCTGGGCAAGAACGTAAGGTTTTAGAATTTTTTCAAAAAAATCATCAGGCTGTAGATGCTCTTCGTGGTCCTATTTTTGAGAATAAAGTTGTGGATTACTTAGTGGAGCTTGCTCAAGTAACAGAACGTGAAGTTTCTTCTGAAGAGCTATTAGAAATTGTTCGTTAAAAGGCTTTTTCTAAAATATAAAGATCTAGACGTTGTGCGTTAGTTTTATGCAGGTTTGCTAAAATAGAAAGAAATATAAGGGGAGATAACCGAAGTGTTATTACATAAATCCCCGTTATTTGGAGAGGAATAAGTGAGAGATGAGGGATCGTGATCCCGTTGAAGCTTTGGATACATTGGTGCCTATGGTGGTTGAACAAACCTCCAGAGGTGAGCGTGCTTTTGATATTTATTCCCGCTTATTACAAGAGCGAATTATTTTTTTGACGGGACCTGTCTATGATCAAGTTGCATCGTTAGTGTCCGCACAACTTTTATATTTGGAAAGTGTGAATCCGAAAAAAGAGATTTCGTTTTATATCAATAGCCCGGGTGGTGTTGTTACAGCAGGGTTAGCGATTTATGATACGATGCAGTATATTCGTTGTCCTGTCAGTACTGTTTGTATTGGACAAGCAGCTTCTATGGGTTCGTTGTTGTTGGCAGGTGGAGAAAAAGGGCGGAGATTTGCTCTTCCAAATGCACGTATTATGCTTCACCAACCGTCTGGTGGTGCCCAGGGACAAGCAAGTGATATAGAAATTCAGGCACGGGAAATTTTGGTTATTCGGCGACGTCTTAACGAAATTTATTGTGAACATACGGGGCGGACGATTGAGGAAATCGAGCAGAAATTAGAGCGAGATGCTTATATGTCTGCGGATGAGGCGCGATCTTTTGGTGTGGTCGATGATGTCGTCTGTCGACATAAATCTACAGAAACAAAGTGACTTTATTTTCTCTAACGTGCTGGGTTTAATGGAAATTTTCATCTGCTTGCGGGATTACGTTAAGTAAGATCGAGACTGATTGAGGGGTGACTAATGAATGCAGGATCGGGTGATTCCAAAAATACATTATATTGTTCGTTTTGTGGAAAATCGCAGCGTGACGTGCGTAAACTTATTGCAGGTCCCACAGTATTTATTTGTGATGAATGTGTAGAACTTTGTACAGATATTATTCGTGAAGAAAAAGGAGCAGTTCTTCTTAAATCAACGCGAGGAGTACTTACGCCACGTGAAATTTGCAAGGTTTTAGACGATTACGTTATTGGTCAATCACAAGCAAAAAAGATTTTGTCTGTTGCTGTACACAACCATTATAAGCGTTTGGTAAATGTGGCTAAATTGGGCGATGTTGAGATTGCAAAATCAAACATTCTTCTTATTGGTCCTACAGGGTCAGGGAAGACTTTACTTGCACAAACTCTGGCGCGTATTCTCGATGTGCCTTTTACAATAGCGGATGCAACCACTTTGACAGAATCAGGATACGTTGGTGAAGACGTTGAGAATATCATTCTTAAATTATTGCAAGCCTCTGATTACAATATTGGGCGTGCCCAACAAGGGATTATTTATATTGACGAAATTGATAAGATTTCTAAAAAATCTGATAACCTGTCGATTACGCGTGATGTCAGTGGTGAAGGCGTACAGCAAGCATTGCTGAAACTTATGGAAGGGACAATTGCCTCTGTTCCGCCACAAGGAGGAAGAAAGCATCCTCAGCAAGAATTTTTACAGGTTGATACAACAAATATGTTGTTTATTTGCGGTGGTGCTTTTGCGGGTTTAGAAAAAATTGTGTCGGCTCGTAGTGAAGGTGGAGGAATGGGTTTTGGTGCAGATGTACGTTTGCGTGATGAGGCTCCTATAGGAGAGGTTTTACGTAATGTTGAGTCGGAAGATTTAATGAAGTTTGGGCTTATTCCTGAATTTATTGGTCGTCTTCCTGTCGTCGCAACGTTAGATGATCTTGATGAGTCTGCCTTGAGTGCGATTTTAACAAAGCCCAAAAATGCGCTTCTGAAACAATATCAGTCTCTTTTCCAGATGGAGGATGTGGAACTTACTTTCACAGATGAAGCGATTCAGGCAATCGCTGAAAAAGCAATTGATCGTAAAACTGGAGCACGCGGGCTACGTTCGATAGTAGAAAACATTTTGATGTCAACAATGTTTGAACTTCCTGGTTTGTCAAATGTTGAGGAGGTTGTTGTGGATAAGGAAGTCGTTGATGGTCAAAAAGACCCTGTTTATGTTTATAGGGAAGATAAGGGATTGTTAGTAGAACAATCGAGTTAGCTATTTATGAGTAGATAACACCAATAGGCAAGAGATACCGTTAAATTAAATAAATATATTAGGTCTTAAGAGTATTTATCCTCTTAAGAAAATATGAGCTAATACCTTTTGAAAGGATAAATGTCGTCATGAAAGAAGGTGAACATTCTCCTGAACAGATAGAAAACGATACAAATGTTCAGGAAGAGGTAAAAGAAACTGAACAGAGCGAAGTAGCAGAGTCTATTCCTAAGCGAGTGCCATTATTGCCATTGCGTGATATTGTTGCGTTTCCACATATGATTTCCCCGTTATTCGTCGGGCGAGAGAAGTCTGTTCGTGCTTTGGAAACAGCAACACAAGACGGTAAATATATTCTATTAGTGGCACAAAAAGAAGCAACATTAGACGAACCTTCGATAGACGATATTTACCGCGTTGGTACACTGTCAACGATTTTACAAATGCTGAAGCTACCCGATGGAACAGTTAAGATGTTAGTTGAAGGTGTCCGACGTGTTAGACTTGTTACTTTATATGACACGAATGGGTATTTTGAAGCTGATATTGAGACAATGCCTGATGAGGAGTATAGCACAGAGGCACAAGTGCTTGCTCGTTTAGTGGTGTCTCGTTTTGAACAATATATGAAATTTAATAAGAAAGTTGCTTCTGATGTTCTTACTGCTCTTGAACAAATGAATGATTTATCAAAACTTGTTGATACGATTGCGAGTCATCTTAATATTAAGCTTTCTGACAAACAGGAGATTTTAGAAGCGGATACTATTTTAGATCAGCTTGAGAAAATTTTTAATCATATCGAGAATGAAATTGAAAAACTTCAAGTTGAGAAAAAAATTCGTAGTCGTATCAAGCAGCAAATGGAACGATCTCAACGAGAATATTATTTGAATGAACAACTTAAAGCCGTTCAAAAAGAATTGGTAGAAATGGATGGTGGTAAAGATGAGTTATCTGAAATAGAGGAAAAAATTGCGAAAACAAAACTCTCAAAAGAAGTACGTGAAAAGGCATTAGGAGAGCTCAAGAAACTGCGTAGTATGAATGTTATGTCGGCGGAGTCGACAGTAGCGCGAAACTATCTTGATTGGTTATTAGGTGTGCCTTGGAAAAAACGTACAAAAATTCGGCGAGATTTGTCTGAAGCAGAGAAAATTTTAGATATTGATCATTATGGTTTAGAAAAGGTTAAAGAGCGGATTCTTGAATATTTGGCTGTTCAGAGTCGTTCACATAAGTTAAAAGGACCGATTTTGTGCCTTGTAGGTCCGCCTGGTGTGGGGAAAACATCGTTGGCACGTTCAATTGCGGAGGCAACAGGAAGGCATTATGTCCGGATGTCTCTTGGAGGAGTGCGTGACGAGGCAGAAATTCGTGGTCATCGGCGGACATATATCGGGTCTATGCCGGGTAAAATCATTCAGGGAATGAAAAAAGCAGGGGTTTCGAATCCATTATTTCTTCTAGATGAAATTGACAAACTTGGATCAGATTGGCGTGGCGATCCTGCATCTGCACTGTTAGAGGTGTTAGATCCAGAACAGAACAATGCTTTTGCAGATCACTATCTAGAAGTGGATTATGATTTGTCAGATGTTATGTTTATAACAACAGCGAATACGTTAGATATACCGCGTCCATTGCTCGACAGAATGGAAGTTATTCGTTTATCTGGATATACTGAGGAAGAAAAAATCCAGATTGTGAAGAGACATCTTATCAAAAAGCAGATGGAGTTCCATAATCTTAAGGCGGGTGAGTGGTCTGTAACAGATCACGCGTTACAAGATCTTATTCGTTATTATACGCGGGAGGCTGGTGTACGGAACCTAGAACGTGAATTAGCAAAACTCGCGCGTAAAGCTGTGAAAGAAATTGTAAAAGGGAATGCTACTTCTGTAACTGTTACAGCTGATAATCTTGGTGATTATGCTGGTGTACGACGTTTCAATTATGGTGAAATAGAGTCGGAGGATATGGTTGGTATTGTTGCTGGTCTTGCTTGGACTGAAGTAGGAGGGGAGATTTTGACGATTGAAAGTGTGATGGTCCCTGGGAAAGGGGGGATTGTCGAAACAGGTAAGTTAGGCGATGTGATGAAAGAGAGTATTTCTGCCGCATTTTCTTTTGTGAGGAGTCGTGCACCAAGCTTTGGTATTACGCCACTGCTGTTTGATAAGAAAGGCTTTCATGTTCATGTGCCAGAAGGTGCCACACCGAAAGATGGTCCTTCAGCAGGTGTCGGAATGGTGACCTCTCTTGTTAGTGTTTTGACAGGGATTCCTGTTCGTAAAGATATTGCGATGACAGGGGAAATTACTTTGCGTGGTCGTGTTCTTGCTATAGGAGGGCTTAAGGAAAAACTCCTTGCTGCATTGCGTTCTGGTATTCGTACAGTATTTATTCCGGAAGAAAATAGTAAAGATCTTGTTGAGATACCAGAAAACGTTAAAGAAGGATTAGAAATCTTACCAGTCAGGCATGTAGATCAGATTTTAGAACGAGCGTTGGTACGCCAACCACAACCTATTGAGTGGGAGGATGATCTTTCCTTAGGGCGTAATATTGCTGTCACAACACAACCTTTGCCACATTAAGTGAAAAAATGTATTGTTAAATAAGGTTTTGAGTGTTATTAGCCTATAACTAGGAGACAGTTTCGTCATTATACGATATGTTTCGTAAAATAGTAGAAATGGAACTTACAGTTGAAGAAAGGTAGTATCTTATGGAAAAATCATTTACGAAGCAGGATCTTATTGAGTCTGTTGTAGAGAGATCAGATCTATCGAAGGTGAAAGCCGCTGAAGTTGTAGAAGCGGTGTTGTCTGCTGTTGAGGGTGCACTACGCAAAAAACGAGAAGTGCGTTTTGTTGGTTTTGGGAGCTTTGTGATAACGGAACGTAAAGCGACGAAAGGACGTAACCCACGCACAAAAGAAGAGATAGAGATTCCGGCTTCGACGTCTGTGCGCTTCAAACCAGGAAAAGCTCTAAAAGATGCTTTAAATTCTCATCATGAGAAAAGTAAGGAACATGTTGCAGCACCTGTACATTCTAAGTCTAAAAAATCTAAATAGTAGCACCTGAGTTGTATGGCAGGCGCATGCGATTGTTGATAAGATATGTGATACGTGGTGCATTAAGCTTTGGTTGTATTATTAGATTGTAGTGTGCTGTTCTGGGGCGATTAGCTTAGAGGTAGAGCGTCTCGTTTACACCGAGAAGGTCGGCGGTTCGATCCCGTCATCGCCCACCATACGACCGGGTAATTCTGTCGATTGTGCAATCGCAATGTTGAGAAAATGTTGAAGAAGAGTGTGTTTGGTATTAGGGGTTTATGCTATAGTGTTTTGGTGAATCGTTAAACTGTAAATGGTTGAAAGTTTAAGTGTAAGTTTAGGGTGGGTAAGGAGAAGTCTTTAATGCAATCGGTTTTTGCAAGTTATGCTCCAGTTCTTATTTTTGGGTGTGTGTCGGCTGTCATTGCGGCTGCTATGCTAGGAATGGCGTTAGTTTGTGGACATCAAAAACCTAATCCGGAAAAATTAACGGCGTATGAATGTGGTTTTACTGCATTTGGTGATGCGCATCGTAGATTTGATATTCGTTTTTATTTAGTTGCTATCCTTTTTATTGTCTTTGATTTAGAAATAGCGTTTTTATTTCCGTGGGCGATTAGTTTGGGTCGAATAGGGGTATTTGGCTTTTTGTCTATGCTTCTATTTTTGATAATACTCGGTGTTGGGTTCCTTTATGAGTGGCGTATGGGTGCTCTAGATTGGGATTAAGGGGAGATATGTGGTGAGCGTTGATCATAACGAGAACGCTGTTATATGGAATCGAGAGTCTTTATCACATGGGTCAGAACAAGATGCTGTGGTACGGGGTATTACAGGTGTTTTGGCAGAAAAAGGCTTTATTATATCGAATCTTGATAAACTCGTTAATTGGGGGCGTAATGGTAGTTTATGGCCAATGACATTTGGTCTTGCTTGTTGCGCTGTGGAAATGATTCATGCTTATATGCCACGCTATGATTTGGATCGTTTTGGGATTTTTCCGCGTGGATCACCAAGACAATCTGATGTGATGATTGTGGCTGGTACCCTGACGAATAAAATGGCTCCTGCGCTGCGTCGTCTGTATGAACAAATGGCAGAACCGCGTTGGGTTATTTCCATGGGATCATGTGCGAATGGTGGAGGCTATTATCATTACTCTTATTCTGTTGTGCGTGGATGTGATCGTATTATACCCGTTGATGTTTATGTACCAGGTTGTCCACCAACGGCCGAGGCGCTACTTTATGGTATAATGTTACTTCAGAAAAAAATCCGTCGGACGGGAACAATTCTTCGTGGCTGATCTTTGTTTAAATTCTAGACGGGCTGAATCGGAAGGGTATCTTGCTTCTTTGGCATTTACTTTTCTAACAGAACAGCCTTATGTTTCGTATGGTGCGTTGGAAAAAGGAGAATTGGTTGTACGTACTATGTCTCAGTACTTATTGCCTTTTCTGGAAATATTAAAAAACGATCCCAAATATCGTTTTGAGCAATTAATGGATATATGTGGGGTAGATTATCCGCAGCGTGCCGATCGTTTTGATGTCGTCTATAACTTGCTTTCTGTGTCTTACAATCGACGTATTCGTGTTATCGTAACAACAGATGAGGTAATACCTGTTCCTTCTGTTCACAAATTATGGCCTTGTGCGACTTGGTGGGAACGGGAATGTTATGATTTATTTGGTGTTTTATTTTCCGGGCAACCTGATTTGCGACGTATTTTAACGGATAATGGCTTTGAAGGGCATCCTTTACGTAAGGATTTTCCTTTAACAGGTTATGAAGAAGTACGTTATGATATGGGGCATAGGCGTGTTGTGAAAGAACCCGTTTCTCTTACACAAGATTTTCGTGATTTTGACTTTGTTTCTCCATGGGAAAGTGTTTTAACTTTGCCGGGGGATGAAAAAGCCCGTGAAGTTCTGTGAAATGTGAAGAGGTCGCTCTGATGATGATTGAGTCACAGGATAAAGAGATGCTTTCGTTCGCCAAAATGGTGTTGCGAGAAGATATCCCTGAGAGTCTTCTCCCTGAAAAAAAGCTTCATGAACAGACAAATTGTGTTGTTGAAATTGATTCTCACGCTCTTAATTTTGGTCCCCAGCATCCTTCGGCGCACGGAGTGCTGCGATTAGTTCTTGAGTTGGAAGGGGAAATTGTTGCGCGTGCTGTTCCCCATATTGGTTTATTACATCGTGGTACGGAAAAGTTGATCGAACATAAAACCTATCAGAAAGCTTTGCCTTATTTTGATAGGCTTGATTATGTTTCTCCGATGTGTCAGGAACATGTTTTTGCTTTGGCAACTGAAAAACTACTAGGTGTAGAGATTCCAGAGCGTGCAAAGTGGTTGCGTGTTTTATTTTCTGAGATTACGCGTATCCTGAACCATATTCTAAACTTGACAGCTATGGCATTGGATTGTGGGGCGGCTACACCTGCGTTATGGGGGTATGAAGAGCGTGAAAAATTGATGGAGTTTTATGAGGCAGCTTCAGGTGCACGGCTTCATGCTAATTATTTTCGTCCAGGAGGTGTGGCACGTGATATTCCATCAGATCTTGAGGAGAAAATTTCTCTCTGGACGCGTGATTTTCCAAAGTGGATTGATGCGCTTGAGGGACTTTTAACGGAAAATCGTATTTGGAAGCAGCGTACGGTTGGAATAGGTGTCTTTACAGCAGAGCAGGCGCTTGCATGGGGTTTTAGTGGTCCTTGTTTAAGAGCATCTGGTGTTCCTTGGGATCTTAGGCGTAATCAGCCTTATGATAATTATCATAAGGTTGAGTTTGAAGTGCCTGTTGCACGGCATGGTGATTGTTATGATCGTTATCTAATCCGCATTGCAGAAATGCGAGAGAGTGTGAAAATTATTGAGCAATGTTTAGATCAGATGCAACCAGGCGCTGTTAAAGTGCAGGATCCGAAATTTAGTCCCCCACGTCGGGCTGATATGAAACAATCAATGGAGGCTTTAATCCATCACTTTAAATTATTTAGTGAAGGTTATCACGTTCCTCATGGAGCGACTTATACAGCCGTAGAAAGCCCGAAAGGTGAGCTTGCTGTTTATCTTGTTTCTGATGGCACGAATAGACCTTATCGATGTAAAATTCGTCCGACAGGTTTTGCTCATCTTCAAGCAATAGATGAGCTTTCTCGACGAGGGATGCTGGCTGATATGGTGGCTATTATAGGCTCGCTTGATCTTGTGTTTGGAGAAGTAGATCGATGAATTCTGCTTGGGTACCCCCGCCACAACCTAATGACTTTGTTTTTGATGTAGAGTCTGAATCTGAAATAGCCGTTGTGTTGAAAAAATATCCGACTGAACGTAAAGCGAGTGCTGTTATGCCTTTGCTTTATATTGCTCAAAAGCAAATGGGCAGACGTACAGGGAGTGCTTGGATTCCTTTACAGGCTATGAATGAAATTGCTAAACGCTTAGAAATGGCACCTATTCGTGTTTACGAGGTAGCGTCTTTTTATACGATGTTTAATAAACGTCCGATTGGTCGTTATCATCTACAAGTTTGCACAACGACACCTTGTTGGTTGCGTGGATCTGATGAAGTAGTCTCTACATGTAAACATGAGACGGGTATTAACCATTTTGGTGAAACAAGTGCAGATGGTTTGTTTACATTGACTGAAGTTGAATGTTTAGGAGCGTGTGCTAATGCACCTATTCTTCAAGTTGATGATGATTTTTATGAAGATATGGATGCTGATAGTGTGCAGAAGTTGATTGCAGAGTTACGATCCGGGAAAAAGCCTACTCCTGGTCCTAGGGTGGATCGTTTGAATTCTGCCCCAGAAGGGGGACGTAAAACGCTTTTGACTGTTGCTACTCCGTCGGATAAGTAAGAGAGGGTGCATATGTTGCAAGATAAAGATCGGATCTTTACCAATTTGTATGGGCAGGATGATTG
The DNA here is from genome assembly GCA_017413025.1 of Acetobacter sp. Lineage (GTDB taxonomy): Bacteria > Pseudomonadota > Alphaproteobacteria > Acetobacterales > Acetobacteraceae > Acetobacter. Next base: position 12,169 of record JAFPVE010000033.1, read on the forward strand.
GCGTCTTGCAGGTGCACGTAAAAGAGGGGATTGGGATAATACAGCTGCTATTCTTGCTAAAGGGCGTGAGGCTATCATTGCGGAAGTAAAGGCTTCTGGCTTGCGTGGCCGCGGAGGTGCAGGCTTTTCTACAGGTATGAAGTGGTCATTTATGCCTAAAAAATTTGATGCTAGACCTCACTATCTGGTGATTAACGGAGACGAGTCAGAGCCGGGTACTTGTAAAGATCGTGAAATATTACGACATGATCCGCATAAACTTATTGAAAGTGCATTAATTGCCTCATTTGCTATAGGGGCACATACTTCTTATATTTACATTAGGGGTGAGTTTTATCGTGAGGCGGAGCATCTTCAAATAGCGATTGATGAAGCCTATGAGGCAGGTTTATTAGGAAAAAATGCAGCTGGTACCGGGTGGGATTTTGATTTTTTTATTCATCGTGGTGCTGGGGCTTATATTTGTGGTGAAGAAACAGCATTATTAGAGAGTTTAGAGGGTAAAAAAGGACAGCCTCGTATGAAACCGCCTTTTCCAGCAGGAATGGGGTTATATGGATGTCCGACAACGGTTAATAATGTTGAAAGTATTGCTGTTACTTCTACGATTTTACGCCGTGGTGCCTCGTGGTTTGCAGGTCTTGGTCGTCCGAATAACACGGGTACAAAACTTATGGCAATCTCAGGACATGTGAATACGCCTTGTGTGTTTGAAGAAGAATTGGGGGTTCCGCTTAAGGATGTTATCGAAAAACATGGTGGTGGTGTTCGTGGAGGATGGGATAATTTATTAGCCGTTATTCCGGGTGGATGTTCTGTACCGTTGTTGCCAAAATCTATTTGTGAAACGGTTTTAATGGATTATGACAGTTTACGGGACGAACATTCTGCACTAGGGACGGCGTGTATGATTGTCATGGATAAATCGACAGATATTGTCAAAGCTATTGCACGTTTCTCTAAATTTTTTAAGCACGAAAGCTGTGGTCAGTGTACGCCTTGTCGTGAGGGGACAGGATGGATGATGCGTATTATGGATCGTATCGTTGAAGGTAGAGCAGAGGTTGAAGAGATTGATATGCTTGAGCAGATTACACATCAAATCGAAGGGCATACTATTTGTGCGTTGGGTGATGCTGCGGCATGGCCTATTCAAGGATTAATCCGGCATTTTCGTCCGGAAATGGAAGCACGTATTCAACAGTATAAAGCTAGGCAAAAAGAGACAAATTCAACACATATGTTAGGGTGATGTTGTTTCGGTGTACGAGGTAAAAATGGTAAGGGTAATTGTTGATGGCACGACTATAGAGGTTCCTTCTGGTTCTAGTGTGCTTCAAGCCTGTGAAGCAGCTGGAAAGGAAATTCCTCGTTTCTGTTATCATGAGCGTTTGTCTGTTGCTGGGAATTGTCGTATGTGTCTTGTTCAGATAGCACGTGCGCCTAAACTTGTTGCCTCATGTGGTTTTCCTGTATCAGAAGGAATGGAGGTATTTACTGATACAGAGGTGGTTCGTCGTGCTCGCCGTTCTGTCATGGAGTTTTTACTTATTAATCATCCACTTGATTGCCCAATTTGTGATCAAGGTGGCGAGTGTGATTTACAAGATCAAGCTTATGGATATGGTGCCGGAATTTCTCGCTATCGGGAGGAAAAACGTGCTGTAACTGATAAAAATTTAGGTCCTCTTATTAAAACTGTTATGACACGTTGTATTCAGTGTACACGGTGTGTTCGTTTTTGTACAGAAGTGGCGGGTACTCCTGATTTGGGTCTAGTATCACGAGGTGAAAATGCTGAAATTACCACTTATGTAGAAAAAACTCTTACATCGGAACTCTCTGGTAATTTGATAGATGTGTGTCCTGTTGGTGCCTTGACAGCCAAACCTATAGCGTTTCGCGCGCGCGCTTGGGAATATAAAAAGACTGATAGTATTGATGTTATGGACGCTTTGGGGACCAATATCCAAATTCATGCGCGTGCTGGGGAAGTGATGCGCATTGTTCCTCGTGTGAATGATTCTGTTAATGAAGAATGGCTATCAGATAAAGGACGTTTTTCTTTTGATGGGTTGAAGAAGAAACGTCTTGATCATCCTTGGGTACGTGTTCACGATTCGTTAATTCCTGTACCATGGAAAGATGCTTTTATTGCTCTTGCGTGTCGTTTAAAAGACACCTCGGCTGATAAAGTTGGAGCTATTGCAGGTGATTTGTGTGATGTAGAGTGCCTTTGTGCGTTGAAAGATCTTTTTACGGCATTTGGTTCTTCCAATTTTGATTGTCGGCAAGACGGTGCATGGTATGACACAAGGAGTCGTTCGGGTTATCTCTTTAATAGTGGTATAACAGGTATAGACCAAGCAGATGCTCTTCTTCTTGTAGGAAGTATGCCTCGGCATGAAGCGCCTGTTCTTAATGCAAGAATACGTAGACGTTTTCTTGAGTTGGGGCGTGGAAAATTCCCAGTAGGTGTTATAGGGGATCTAGCAGCAGATTTAACATATGCGGCGGATGTTATTGGAACGGGTCCTGATGTTTTAGAGCGTTTGCTTGAAGGTAAACATCCTTTTGCTGAAGTTTTAAAAAAAGCACATAATCCTATGATTATTGTAGGACATTCTGCATTAGTTCGCTCTGATGCACCGAGAATTTATAGTTTATGTAAACAACTTGCAGAATCATGTGGAGCGTTAACACCTGAATGGCGTGCTTTGAATGTGTTACATACTGCGGCCTCACGTGTTGGTGGATTGGATATAGGCTTTTTGCCGGGAGAGCGGGGTCTCTCAACAAAGGCGATGTTACGTGGCGGTGTCGATATACTTTGGCTTCTTGGTGCTGATGATTTGCCGATAGATGTTATACCGGAAGAGACATTTGTCGTGTATCAAGGGCATCACGGAGATCGTGCAGCTCATCGTGCAAATATTATTCTTCCTGCTGCCGCTTATACGGAAAAGTCGGGCACTTATGTTAATATGGCGGGGCACGTTCAACGAGCGTTTCGTGCTGTGTTTGCTCCTGGTGAAGCGCGTGAAGATTGGCGTATTATTCGTGCTTTTTCAGAGGTGATCGGCTATACATTACCCTATGATACACTTGAACAGATCCGTGATCGTATGGCTGAAGTAAACCCGGTTTTTGCTATTGATGGAAAGAAAGGATCTTCTAATCTTTCTCAACATTCAGTGACTTCTGTTATAGATGAGTCCATGACATTGCTAGATGAACCCTTTCAACCCATTATACAAGATTATTATCTAACAAATTCCATAAGTCGTGCTAGTCAGATCATGGCTGAGTGTTCAGCAGTATATAGATTGCGTGCGATGGAGTAAAAATATGGAACAGTTTTTCTATCATACGCTTATAGGGCAGATTTGTTTAATGTTGCTAGAGACATTGGCAGTATTAGTGCCGTTGTTAATTGCTGTAGCTTATTTGACTTATATGGAGCGTAAGGTAATGGCTGCTATGCAATGGCGACGGGGTCCTAATGTTAATGGTCCCTTTGGTTTGTTGCAAGCTTTTGCTGACGCGATTAAACTCATTATGAAAGAAACAGTAATTCCTGCTGGGTCCAATAGAGCTTTGTTTTTATTCGCGCCGTTTTTGACTTTTTCGCTTGCTATGGCAGCTTGGGCAGTAATTCCAACAGGGAATGGTTTAGCAGTTGCCAATATTAATGTAGGTATTCTTTATCTTTTAGCGATTTCTTCTTTAGGGGTTTATGGTATTTTATTTGCAGGGTGGGCATCTAACTCAAAATATGCTCTTTTAGGCGGCTTGCGTTCAGCGGCGCAGATGATTTCTTATGAAGTGTCTATAGGCGTTGTTATTATTTCTGTGTTGTTAGCTGTTGGTAGTTTAAATCTTAATGATATAGTTTTAGCTCAGCGGCATGTGTGGTTTTGTCTCCCTATGTTTCCAATGTTTGTGGTTTTCTTTATTTCAGCATTGGCGGAGACAAATCGGGCACCGTTTGATCTTCCTGAAGGTGAGAGTGAGCTTGTAGCAGGTTTCTTTGTTGAATATTCATCTCTTGCGTTTGGTTTGTTTTTTCTTGGTGAGTATGCCAACATGATTTTGATGTCTGCTATGGTGAGTATATTGTTTTTAGGGGGGTGGTTACCCCCACTAGAGATGGCACCTTTAACGTGGATACCTGGACCACTATGGCTGGTTTTTAAGATTATATTTTGTTTGTTTGTATTTATTTGGGTGCGTGTGACTTTTCCGCGTTATCGTTATGACCAGTTGATGCGTTTGGGATGGAAGGTTTTTTTACCTTTTTCTTTACTTTGGATGGTAGGAACAGCAGGTTTTCTGATGGCAATGGGTTGGTTACCGCATGCAGGGGGTGTGATCTAATGGCTGCCTTAGGTACGACTCTACGATCTTTTCTGCTAAAAGAATTATTGGCAGGTATGGCTTCAACTTTTAGAATGATGTTTCGTCCTAAAGCAACGTTGAATTATCCTTACGAAAAAGGACCGTTGTCACATCGATTTCGTGGTGAGCATGCTTTGCGTCGTTATCCTAATGGAGAAGAGCGTTGTATTGCTTGTAAATTATGTGAGGCTACATGTCCTGCTGAAGCTATTACAATTGAAGCACAAGAACGTGATGACGGCTCTCGCCGTACAGTTCGGTATGATATTGATATGACGAGATGTATCTATTGTGGTTTGTGCGAAGAAGCTTGTCCTGTAGATGCGATTGTTGAGGGTCCAAATTACGAGTTTGCAACAGAAACACGTGAAGAACTTATGTATGATAAGGAGAAGCTTTTAGCTAATGGAGATCGATGGGAGGCTTTGTTGGCGCGAAGGCTTAAACTTGATGTACAATATCGTTGATTGGATAAAAGTGATGTTAAGGCAAAAGGTTGCTTCTCTATGATAGCACAGTTGTTTTTTTATATTTTTGTTGGGATATTACTGTTTTCCGCTGCTATGGTTATTACGGTACGTAATCCTGTGCATTCTATTTTGTTTCTTATTTTAGGCTTTTTTAATGCTGCAGGTCTTTTTCTGATTGCGGGTGCCGAGTTTTTAGCAATGCTTCTTATTATTGTTTATGTTGGTGCAATAGCGGTATTGTTTTTATTCGTCGTTATGATGTTAGATATTGATTTTAGCAGTTTGCGTGAAGGGGCTCAAAAACATGCGGCTTTAGGGCTTTGTTTGGGGTTGGTGCTTTTACTCGAGTTGTGGATGGCGTTGAGTCATTGGAAGGTGCTACCCACAGATTCTAATGCGTCATTAACAACAAATGTTCAGCATTTGACAAATACAGAAGCACTTGGGACACTTGTGTATACGCATTATGTTCTGTTATTTCAAGCATGTGGTATTGTGTTGTTGGTTGCGATGATGGGGGCGATTACATTAACACTGCGTGATCATTCGACAAGTCGTCGTCAGAATGTCGCACGTCAGCATGTTCGCAAAGCGGCAGATACATTGGAGCTTACAACAGTGCAACTTGGTGAAAGCGTTATAGAGCATGGTGGCGTTTTGCGGCCTAAAGGTTCATATAATGAGATTGCTGCACCAGGTTCTTATGGTCTTGATATTAAAGAATCTGAATACCTACAAAATAAAGAGGAGAAAGGGGAATGAACCCAACTCTTGCAGCTATTGGACTTGGTCCGTATTTGTTTGTTAGCGCTGTTCTGTTGGTGTTAGGCGTGTTAGGTATTTTTTTGAACAGGAAGAACGTAATTATTTTGCTAATGGCATTAGAGTTGATTTTATTGTCCGCAAATCTTAACCTTATAGCGTTTTCTTCTGCTTTAGGGGATTTGTCTGGTCAGGTTATGGTTCTTTTCGTTTTGACTATTGCAGCGGCAGAAGCTGCTATTGGTCTTGCCATTGTCACCGTTTATTTCCGAAACCGTGGTTCTATTCAAGTTGAAGATATTACGATGATGAAAGGCTGAACGTGCCATGCAGACCGATTCTATATTGTTCACAACAGCGGTTCTTATGCCATTGGTAGGTTCTGTTATCGCTGGTCTTTTTGGTCGTTTAATTGGGGATATCTTATCACAGGTTGTGACGTTATTGTGCATGACTGTCGCGAGTTTGTGTGGTTTTATTGCATTGTACGATGCTTGGAAGGCTGGCTTTCCTCATCTTACGGTACATCTGGCAGAATGGCTACATGCAGGTGGCTTCAATGCGGCATGGACCTTGCGCTTTGATACCCTTTCTGTGAGTATGGCGTCCATGGTTTTGTGTGTGTCTTTGCTTGTGCATTTTTACAGCGTTGGGTACATGAGCCATGAGACGATGCCAACCTATCGATTCTTTTCATATCTTTCTTTGTTTACATTTGCCATGCTCATGTTGGCCTCTTCTAATAACCTTATTCAGCTCTTTTTTGGATGGGAGGGTGTTGGTCTTCTCAGTTATTTACTTGTAGGTTATTGGTATGATCGTCCTTCTGCTTTGGCTGCGGCTGTGAAGGCTTTTGTTGTTAATCGTGTGGCAGATTTGTTTTTTATCGTTGGTATCGGATTGGTGTATGTTTTATTTCATTCGGTACAATATGATACCATTTTCGCCGCAGTGCCTCATGTATTGACGACGTCTTATACAATGTGTGGTATATCTTTTCGTATGCTTGAAGTTGTCTGTTTCTTGCTTTTTGTTGGAGCAATGGGTAAGTCAGCACAGCTGTTTTTGCATACATGGTTGCCGGATGCAATGGAGGGTCCTACACCTGTTTCTGCGTTGATTCACGCTGCGACCATGGTTACTGCAGGTGTTTTTCTTATGGCAAGGATGTCTCCACTGTTAGAATATGCACCTAACACACGTATCATTGTCCTTATTATTGGTGCGTCGACATGTTTCTTTGCCGCTTCTGTAGGTATGGTGCAACCTGATATTAAACGAACAATAGCTTATTCGACCTGTTCTCAGCTTGGCTACATGTTTGCTGCAGTGGGGGTTGGTGCTTACCAAATTGCAATGTTCCATTTAACGACACATGCTTTTTTTAAGGCGTTGTTGTTTCTCTCAGCAGGTTCTGTTATCCATGCTATGCATGATGAGCAGAATATGTTTCGTATGGGGGGGTTATGGAAAAAAATGCCACTAACTTATATCTCCATGTGGGCTGGGAGTCTAGCTCTTGCTGGTGTGTTTCCCTTTTCTGGGTATTGGTCAAAAGATGCGATACTTGGTGCTTTATGGGAGTCAGGGACAACGTGGAGTCATTACGGTTGGATATTAGGTACTAGTACAGCGTTTTTAACGGCATTTTATAGTTGGCGTTTGATTTTTCTGGTATTTCATGGTCGTGCGGCTGATGAGCATGCTTTTAGTCAAGCTCATGAAAGTCCTGCAATTATGACAGTTCCCTTACTGATCCTTTCGCTTGGTGCTGCTGTGGTAGGCTTTTTGCTTGCACCGTTTTATATCGGGAAATATCAGTTGGCTTTTTGGAACGGATCTATTTTTAATGCTGTGACTGACAAGATTATGGAACAATTCGATCATACTTCGACACTCATTTCGCTCTTACCTTCTGTAGCGGGTCTGTCTGGTATTGCTTTAGCTGCTTGGTTTTATATTATTAGCCCTGAAATACCAAAAGCTTTGGCAAAAGCAACTGGTCCTTTGTATACTTTCCTGCTTAAAAAATGGTATTTCGATGAGCTTTATGACTTCATTTTTGTTCGTCCATATGCCGTTTTAGCTCGCCTTCTATGGAAACGAGGTGATGATACTGTCGTAAAAGGTTTGTCTGTAGAAGCTGCTCGTGCAACATTTTTAAGTGCATTGGGGGCTATTAGATTGCAGACGGGCTCTATAGCAACATATGCTTTTACTATATTGGCAGGTTTGTTGTTCTTTTTGACCGTAGCTCTATGTAGATAGAGGGTATGTGATGTGTAATATTCTTTCCTTCTTTTTACGGAGTGCTACCTAATGGCTGTACCTTCTTTATTAAACTGGGCTGTTGCTCTTCCTGAGATTGCACTCGCTTGTATGGGGAGCGTTATTCTTGTTTTGGGTGTTTTTTTGCAGAGGGGAAAAAGGTTTTCTTCTGTCGTTTTGTTGAGTGTTGCTGCTCTTATCTTCACAGCATTTTTAGTACTTTTAGCACCGAGTGGCGTAGGGTATTCAGGGACATTTGTTAATGATACTTTTGCTAGATTTATGAATCTCCTCGTTATTGTTGGTGCCGGATGTGCAATTATTTTAAGTGTTAGTTATCGCGTTGATAAAAATACACCACTCCCTTTTGAAATTCCTGTGCTGATGCTTTTTTCAACACTTGGTGCGATGTTGATGGTGTCTTCTATCAATCTTATGGCTTTGTTTGTTGGATTAGAGCTTTCCTCGCTTTCAATTTATATTTTATGTGCGGCAGGGCGTGAGAATCTTTTATCGTCTGAAGCCGGATTAAAATACTTTATTTTGGGTTCGTTTGCGTCAGGGTTACTGTTATACGGTGTTTCTCTTGTATATGGTTATACAGGGACAATGGAGTATTCGGGTTTGATCAGTGCTATACGGACAGTTGATACAGTACCTATGGGGTTGGTTGTGGGGATTGTATTTATTTTAGTCGGGCTGTGTTTTAAGCTTTCCATTGTACCATTTCACATGTGGACTCCTGATGTTTACCAAGGATCGTTGACACCCGTAACGGCTTATATGTCGGTAGCACCTAAATTTGCAGCGTTTGCTTTATTGTTACGTGTTATGTTGGAATCGTTTGGTACTATGGCGCCTCGGTGGGCGTTGTTGTTAGAAGCTGTTTCTATGCTATCTATGGTTTATGGTGCTCTTGCTGCTATTCCACAAAGCAATATTAAACGTCTTATGGCGTATTCTTCTATTGGGCATATGGGATATGCCATGATGGGGTTGGTTGCTGATTCCGTCTGGGGTGTGCAGGCAACACTCATTTATTTAGTGGCTTATCTTTTTATGAACTCTGGTGCTTTTGCGTGTATTAGTGCGATGCGTAAAAAAGGATATGAAGTTTTTGATATTGCTGATCTTGCAGGACTATCTAAAACTGACCCAGGTATGGCAGCAGCATTGGCGATTTTTATGTTTAGTATGGCGGGTGTACCCCCTTTAGCAGGTTTTTTTGGTAAATTTGTTGTTTTTGCTGCTGCTTGGCAATCAGGTTTTTATGGATTGGTTTTTGTGGCTGTGATCTCAAGTGTTATTGGGGCTTATTATTACTTACGTGTTGTTAAAGTGATGTATTTTGATACGCCTGTACAAGCATTTGATCATCCTGCGCCGAGTTTGGTACTTGTTTTTGGTAGTATGAGTATTGTAACTGTTTTGTTTGTTGCATTCCTTGGACCTTTAATGACGGTCGCGCAACAGGCTGCTGTAGCTTTAGCAGGTTAATCTTGTGTGGCCATTGGAATGTTATGAGGAGTTACCATCAACTTCTGATTATTGCCTGAATTATATTAGACAGGGTGGAACAGTAGAACATGCTGTTCTTGCAAGAAAACAGACATGTGGGCGAGGAAGCCGCGGTAGGCGATGGGTTGATGCAGGGCAGGCTTTAGCGTTATCTGTTATTTTGAAATCTGATAAATTTGATCAAGAGGGTGTTTTAGGCGGTTGGCCATTCGTTGCATCGCTGGCTTTTTACGAAGGATTGCTGAAAATTGCTCCCTGTGCAGCTGGTCGTTTGTTGATTAAGTGGCCTAATGATATCCTACTTGATGGTTGTAAACTTGGCGGTATTTTAATTGAAAAGGAAGCATCTTTTGTGGTGGTTGGTTTCGGGGCAAATTTAATCAATGTTCCTTATGAGAGAGATATAGGTTATAAAGCCTCTAACCTTGGAATGTGTGGTGTTATTCCAGATGTTATTGACGTTGCTAAGGCTATTTTAGAGAGTTTAGCATTTTATCGTGATGTTTGGTTGATAAAAGGTTTTGAAGAAATACGTCATGCTTGGCTTATGCGTGCACACGTGTTGGGGACGTTTTTAATGGTAAAAAATGAAAATATTCATAAAGAGGGGTATTTTTCTGGTATTACACCAGAAGGTTGTTTGTTGCTTGAGACAGTAATGGGCATGGAAACTATCGTGACAGGAAGTGTTTTACTGCCTGATAGGAGGTAAATGTGTTACTTGCTATTGACGCGGGAAATACGAATATCGTTTTTGCTGTCTATGATGGTGAAAGGTGGCGCGGTGTTTGGCGTTTGATGATGCATGTGTCACGTACTTCAGATGAATATGGTGTTTGGTTGGTTTCTCTTCTTAAGACACAGGGTATTGTTGGTGGCGATATTGATCGTGCTGTTATTGGTACAGTAGTTCCTGCAGCCTTGTACCATCTTCGGATGCTATGTCGTCAATGGTTTGCTGTAGAACCTATTCTTGCATCTGTTAAGCAAGATTGGGGTTTTTCTATTAAAGTCGACAATCCTGATGAAGTAGGTGTTGATAGGCTTCTTAATGCTCTTGCAGGTTATCAAATTTATGGTGGTCCATTAGCGGTAATAGATTTTGGGACAGCAACGACATTTGATGTTGTTGATAGTGAAGGGAATTATTGTGGTGGTGTCATTGCACCTGGAATAAACTTATCTGTTGAGGCATTACATCAGGCTGCTGCACGTTTGCCACGCATTGGTGTGGGGCGTCCGCGTAGGGAATCTGTTATTGGGCGAGATACTGTGTCAGCTATGCGTTCGGGGGTGTTTTGGGGCTATATTGGATTGATCGAGGGACTTGTTGAGAGGATTAGACAAGAGGTTGGAATAATGAAAGTTGTTGCGACGGGTGGTCTGTCTACTCTTTTTTCTGAAGGTACTAAGGTATTTGATCATGTGGATTTAATGCTCACTCTTAATGGGTTGCGTCTATTAGCAGAGCGTAATCCTTTACCGTCGCTAAATGTGGAACAAGGCTTTCTGACAGAAGGATAAAATAGTGGTGATAGAGAAGACGATAAAACAAACCCATGATCTTGCCTTTCTCCCATTAGGTGGAACGGGAAAAATCGGTATGAATTTCAATTTATATCGGCTAGGTGATACGTGGTTAGCTATTGATTGTGGTATAGGGTTTAGTGGCAACGATACGCCAGAAGCAGAAATTTTTATTCCTGACCCGTCATTTATCGTTGAGCGTAAGAATCGTCTTGTTGGGTTGGTTGTTACCCATGCCCATGAAGATCATCTTGGTGCAATAGTACACATTTGGCCTATGTTGGGTTGTCCAATTTATGTAACACCGTTTGCAGCTGCTGTTTTGCAGCAGAAATTTGTAGAATTACATCTGACAAATGTTCCTCTTTATGTGGTGAGACCGGGAAGTCGCTTTAATATAGGACCGTTTGATATCGAGACATTACCTGTTACACATTCCGTTCCCGAGGCACAGGTTCTTGTTTTAAGAACGCCGATGGGCACTGTAATTCATACAGGTGATTGGAAATTTGATCCAACACCACAAATTGGTCATGTAACAGATTTGGAAAGGCTTGCTACTATCGGGCGTGAAGGCGTTTTAGCTTTAGTGTGTGATAGTACCAATGTTATAAAGCAAGGCTTATCTCAGTCTGAGGCGCAAGTGCGACAGAGTATGTTCGAATTAATTAAGAGCTTAAAAGGGCGTATTGCTGTCACATGTTTTGCCTCTAATGTTGCACGATTAGAAACAATTGCGCTAGCAGCACAGACTGTAGGGCGGAAGGTCGTTTTGGTTGGGAGATCACTTCGTAATATCGATAGAGTAGCACGTGATTGCGGTTATCTTGAGGGCATTCATCCTTTTTTACATGAGCAAGAGGTAAATGATATTCCTAACGATCAACTTTTAATGATTATTACAGGAAGCCAAGGGGAGCCTCGTTCTGCTCTATCGCGTATTGCATTAGGAATACATTCTCACATTTCATTAGGGGAAGGAGATACAGTCGTTTATTCTAGTCGTATGATTCCCGGGAATGAACATGCGATTATGACGATGCAAGATAATTTAGCAAAACGTGGCGTAACTGTTCTCACAGAAAGTGAATGTTTTGTACATGTCTCTGGGCATGCAACAGAAGGGGATATACAACAAATGTATGATTTACTTAATCCTCAATATGTTATTCCGGTGCATGGCGAATGGCGTCATTTAACAGCACAGGCGGCTATTGCACGAAAAAAAGGGATAACGCCTGTTCTTATGGAGGATGGGGATATTCTACGTTTAGCTCATGGTCCTGTTGAAGTTGTGGATACAGCTCCTACGGGTTGTCTTGTGCTCGATGGTAATCGTTTGTTACCTATGCATGGAAGTGTTCTCACAGCGCGGCGTAAGATGCTTTTTAATGGTATGGTTATTGGTAGTTTTGCTGTTGATGATGAAGGATATGTGATTGGGGAGCCTAAAATAAGTGCCCCCGGGTTACTAGATCCTGATGATCTTGAGACTGTTCATGTGCATGAGGAGTTTGCAAATGCACTTGATATTATTCCTGATGAACTGCGCAATGATGATCACTCTTTCCGATCTGCAGCTAAAACGGCTTTACGGCGTGTACTTAGTCGAAAATTTCAGAAACGTCCTTTAGTGGATGTGCATTTACTTCGTGTATAATAAGACAGATAAAACATACACGTATTTTTGAATGATTATCTTTTAGTAAGGTTAATGTATTATGCGTCTTTCGCAGAGCTTTATTCCTACTCTTAAAGAAATACCGAAAGAGGCTCAAATTATCTCACATAGGCTTATGTTGCGAGCGGGTTTGGTCAGGCAAACAAGCTCTGGCATTTATACATGGCTTCCTATGGGGTTGAGAGTATTGCGTCGTATTAGCAATATTATTCGTGAGGAGCAGGACCGTATTAACGCACAGGAAATATTAATGCCTACGGTACAATCGGCTGAGTTGTGGCGTCGATCTGGGCGTTATGATGCCTATGGTCCAGAAATGTTGCGTATACAAGATCGTCATAAAAGAGAATTGTTATATGGACCGACCAACGAAGAGATGATAACAGATCTTTTTGGACAATCCATAAAATCCTATAAAGATTTACCACAAGTCTTATATCAAATTCAGTGGAAGTTTCGTGATGAATTACGCCCGCGTTTTGGTGTTATGCGCGGGCGGGAGTTTCTTATGAAAGATGCCTATAGCTTTGATATAGATTATGCTTCTGCGTTAACAAATTATTACCGTATGGTACTCTCTTATTTACGTATTTTTCAACGGTTAGGTGTGCGTGCTGTGCCTATGCGTGCCGATACAGGACCTATTGGAGGGGATTTAAGTTATGAATTTCTTATTCTTGCACCAACAGGAGAAAGCAGTGTTTTTTACGATGCTGTTCTTGAGGAGCAAGATTGGTTAGCTGAAGTCGTTGATTATAATAGCCCTGAAGCTTTAGAAGCGTTTTTTCGTCGTCTTACAGTTCCTTATGCGGCAACGGATGAAGTGCATAATATTGAGGCGTGGGAGGCTGTTCCGACTGAACGGAGGCGTGAAGGGCGTGGAATAGAAGTCGGACATATTTTTTATTTTGGTACTAAGTATACGAAATCTATGGGCATAACGGTGAGTGGGCATGATGGATTACCGTTTTATCCAGAAATGGGTTCGTATGGTATTGGTGTTTCTCGTTTAGTCGGGGCTATTATTGAAGCACAACACGATGAAAACGGTATTATTTGGCCTGAGTCTGTCGCACCATTTCGTGCTGTCATCTTGAATCTTAAATCTGGCGATAATGTTTGTGATAACGTTTGTGAACGCCTTTATATGGCAGCGCCACAACAACTTCTCTATGATGATCGTATGGAGCGGGCAGGTGTAAAATTCGCTGATGCTGATTTGATGGGGCATCCATGGCAAATTATTGTAGGGGCTCGAGGAGCAAGTGCTGGTATTGTTGAGTTAAAACATCGTGCAACAGGAGAGCGACGTGAAGTCAGTATAGATAATGTATTAACCTTTATTATGGCGTCTTAAATTTCATGTTCGGGTCTTTTGAACGGGCAGTGGCAAGTCGTTATCTTTACGCACAACGTGGGGAACGGTTTGTTTCGATTATTGCTATTTTTTCTCTCATAGGCATTGCGTTAGGGGTGGCAACGCTTATTATCGTTATGGCTGTGATGAATGGGTTTCGATCGGATTTGTTAAGTCGTATTCTTGGCTTAAATGGGGATATGATGATTTATGGTGCCGGTCGTACAATTTCTGATTATGAAGCTATTGCTAAAAAAGTGCGTGTTGTCCCTGGTGTTGTGAGTGTTACGCCTATGATCGAGGGACAAGTACTTGTCAGTGCAAATGGATATAATACGGGCGGCATTGTTCATGGCTTAACGCCTCAAGGATTGCGTGGTTTAACGGCGGTAAGTTCTTCTATTGTTGATGGGTCTCTTGATTCTTTTGGTAGGGATAACTCTATTGTTGTTGGTGTTACTCTTGCGGAACACGCTGGATTGTCTGTAGGTTCACGGGTTACGTTGATTTCACCGGATGGGGCTGCTACAGCCTTTGGTACAGTGCCGCGTGTACGCGCGTATCGTATTGTTGCTATTTTTGATGCAGGCGTGAATGACTATAATTCGAGCGTTGTTTTTATACCTATGCATGAGGCACAGATTTATTTTCAAATGCCCAAACAGGTGACACAGCTCTCTATTATGACGACAAGTGCCGAAAATGTGCAAGCGGTTACACAAGCTGTTATACAGACACTTGATATGCCAGGACTGCGCGTTATGGATTGGACAAAAGCGAATAATGCTTTGTTTGGTGCTGTACAGGTCGAACAAAATGTTATGTTCCTGATTTTAACGCTTATTATTCTTGTTGCAGCGTTTAACATTATTTCATCTTTGATTATGATGGTGAAAGATAAAAGGGGTGACATCGCTGTTTTGCGCACTCTTGGTGCAAGTCGTGGGGCTATTTTACGTATTTTTTTGATGTGTGGGGCTACTGTAGGGGTGACGGGTACTCTTGCAGGTACTCTCTTAGGTATTGTTTTTTGTCTAAATATTGAGCGTATACGTCAATTTTTGCAAAAACTAACCGGGACGAATCTATTTAATCCTGAAGTGTATTATCTTGAACATCTACCTGCGAAATTAGTTTGGGGGCAAGTTTTCGAAATTATTATAATGGCTCTTTTATTATCATTTTTGGCAACTTTATACCCTGCGTGGCGAGCCGCACGAACAGACCCTGTAGAGGTATTACGTCATGAATGAGGATCATAACTCTATTGTACTGGAATTACGTAACGTTAAAAAAACCTATCGTAGCGGTGATGTAGAGAGACTTCATGTTTTACGAGGGGTAGAGTTATGTCTGCGTAGCGGTGAAGTGGTTGCTTTAGTTGCGCCTTCTGGAACAGGAAAGTCAACCCTTTTACATTTAGCAGGTTTGCTTGATACGCCTGATGAAGGAGAGGTTGTTGTTTGCTCTCAACCAACGCAAGGATTGTCTGATACGATTCGTACAACGTTACGGCGTGATAAGATTGGTTTTGTTTATCAATTTCATCATTTGTTAGGCGAGTTTACAGCAAGAGAAAATGTTCTTTTACCACAGCTTATAAGAGGGATCTCTAAAAAACAGGCGCAAAGAGAAGCAGAGCGTCTTTTAACGATGTTTGGACTTAAACATCGTATGAATCACTTACCAGGGAGGCTTTCTGGAGGAGAACAGCAACGTGTTGCCATAGCGCGTGCGTTAGCAAATGCGCCGGCTGTTTTGCTTGCAGATGAGCCAACGGGTAATTTAGATATACATACGGCAAATAGTGTATTTTCTGAGTTACTTGAGGCTGTTCGTCAAACAGGTATGGCTGCTTTGATAGCAACACATAACGAAGAACTTCTCTCTCGGACTGATCGTATACTCACCCTCTGTGAGGGGTTGTTGGTTGCCCGATAGAAGGGAGGGAACTTAAAAAATTTTAGTTTTTATATATACATAAAAAGCAGGATAATATACAAAGCATGCCAATGAAGAAGGATGCTTGACATAGTTAATAAAATATGAGCACAAGGCGAGGAGGTGATAAAGATGAATACCGGAATAAAGTCTGTTGTCCTTTACGGATTCTTTTCCCAGACTTTATTCCCCTCCTCCCTCGTTGCGTAGTAAGAGAGTGTTATAGGTTATTATTATTCATTATATCGAACTCTGTCTTACATTTTGAACTGTAAAGAGGAATGTTTCTTTTGTCAATAGGGAAAATAGTAAAATAATGTCTATATCACAAGAAACAGTACCCGCGTTGCGTAAGGCAGTACGTATTCTTGATTGTGTTAAAATGTCAGATACGCCTCTTCTTGCTGTAGATATTGCGCGACAACTCGATTTACCACGAAGTACGGTGCACGGGCTTTTGGCTGTTATGGTAGAACTTGGTTTGTTAGAAAAAACGTCTGTCCAAAGTTATAAATTAGGTGTACGTTTATTGGACTGGGTCAAAGATGTTACAGACAAGCGTGATTTAGTAACAGAATTCTATTATGTATGTGATAACCGTGCCGATCATGAGGCATTTACCATGACGCTTGCAACACTTGAAGGTATGGAAGTTGTCTATTTAGCTTGTCGCAACAGTACAGCTATTTTGGGGGCACATTTTAGAATAGGTTTACATTTTCCTGCAATTTTCACAGCAGTGGGTAAGGCTATTTTATCGGAGATGACAGATGTTGAGTTGGATAAATGGTTAAAACTTTATCCTATATCTTCGTGGCCAAAATCACCAACAAAGAATGAGAGTTTCTCTATGGCTATGTTGGTGAATCATTTGGACGAGACCAGAAAACGTGGTTATGCGATTGATGATGGGTGTATTTATGATGGTTTATATTGTTTCGGATCCGTTGTTAAAAATTATTCTGGTCAGATTGTTGCAGGGGTTGGTTTGAGTTTGCCCAAAACAGTATTAAGTCATTACGACATGTCTATCGTGGCTAATAAAGTTGTTGAGTTTGCTCATGATCTTTCTTATCGATTGGGGTATAGAGGCGGTATTAGAGATAGCATAAGACGCAAGTAAAATGATCCTCAAGTAACATGTCAGATGTTAAGTAGAATATTTTTCTACCGGAGTTTTACCATCGCGTTGGTCGTGTTGGTAAGTGCCTTTGGAAAAGTAAAGGCAGATGATGTCTTATCCCAGACTGTTGCGCGTTACACGGTCTATATGCATGGTTTACGGGCTATGTATTTAGATGTTACTTACTCTGATTCTCATCTGCGTTATATTGCGGCAGTTCAAGGAAAAACAGTTGGTTTAATTGGTTTGTTTCTTTCCGGAAATTTGTCTATGCATGCTGAAGGGAATATAACAGATCGTGGATTTGTTAAACCAGAAACATTTACTTTTTCTGACGATTTTCATCATCGAGAACAACAGCTTCAAATGGTTTATAAAAAAGATGTACCTGTTGTTGTTAAAGAAAACCCACACGATATAGGACGTGAAGTTATTACGTCACAGGAACGGACAGGGGCTGTTGATATGCTTGCTGCTCTTATAGAAGTATTAGAACAAGTAAAAATAACGCATCGTTGTGCCGAAATCAATGGTCTTCTTTTTGATGGGAGACGTTTAAGCACACTTCAAGTACATGCGCCGCAGCAGAATATGCCTCTTTCTGTTGATGTGCTTAATGTGCCGGGTAAGGAAACACTCCGTTGTGATTTTGTGCTTCATCAAATACGCGGGTTTATGCCGAGTGAACCTGGAAAACCGAGTAAATTACATCAGTTACAACCAGGATATATCTGGTTTCAAAATATACCGACTATGGGTGTTGTTGTGTCGAGATTAGAGCTACAGCATCCAAAAATGGGGCGTATTGTTCTTGTGTTAAGAAAATATCATCATAAACATTGACAAATGTGATAAACAAAAAGCAATAAGTCACTCAAAGAATTATTCTACCGTAACGCATTTTGCAAGATTGCGAGGTTGGTCAACATCTGTTCCTTTGAGGACAGCGACTTCGTAAGCTAATATTTGCAAAGGGATGGCATAAAGAATAGGGGTTACAAAATGATGCACATGTGGCAGCACAATACTTTGCTCAACAATTTTTGAAATGTGTTTATTGCCTTCTGTATCGGTAAAAACAAATAATTTCCCTCCTCGTGCTTTGGCTTCTTGTAAGTTTGAAAGTGTTTTATCAAAGAGAGGACCATAGGGAAGTGTCGCGATAATAGGAAGAGAGCTATCAATTAAAGAAATTGGACCATGTTTCATTTCGCCTGCGGCATAGGCTTCGGCATGTATATAAGAAATTTCTTTAAGTTTAAGAGCACCTTCCATAGCAATGGGAAAAAGACTGTTTCTACCGAGGTAAAGGACATTATGTTTTTCTACTATATGTCGTGCTATTGCCCGAATAGCATCAGCTTGTTTGAAAACTTCAGCTGCACAACCAGGTAAATTGAGAAGGGCAGAAACGAGTTCTTCTTCACGTAACGGATCAAGTGTTTCTCGGCTACGTGCTATTGCAATAGTGAGACAGGCTAAAACAGTCAGTTGAGCAGTAAAAGCTTTCGTTGAAGCAACAGAAATTTCAGGTCCTGCGATGGTTTCTAGAACCACATCACTTTTGCGTGCCATACTACTATGGGCAACGTTAAGAATAGAAATAATATGAGCTGCATTGTCTCGTAAAGTGTGTAAAGCAGCTAGTGTATCAGCAGTTTCACCAGATTGTGAAACAAGGATGCCAAGAGAATGGGGTGTAAGAGGGGGATTGCGATAGCGTAATTCGCTTGCAATATCAATATCGACAGGCAGACGTGCAATTTCTTCTAACCAATAACGCCCAACCAGAGCAGCATAATAAGCAGATCCGCAGGCTGTCATAACAGCTCTAGGGATTTGTTCAAGGAGAAATGGAAGAGGTGGAAGAACAACTTGTCGTGTTGAAGGGTTGATAAGGCGCTGAAGAGTTTGCCCAATGACAAGCGGATGCTCGTGGAGTTCTTTTTCCATGTAATGGCGATAACCATCTTTATGAGTCGTGGAATCAGCTAATTTTGTATGCTGAATAGCACGTTGAACAGGTTTGCCATCAAATGTCATGAATTCTGGAGGAGAATGTGCTGTAAGAACAACGCAATCTCCACTGTTCATATAAGTAATACTTTGTGTAAAAGGAGCAAGAGCAAGAGAATCTGAAGCTAAAAACATTTCTTGCTCACCAAATCCTATAGTCAAAGGGGCGTTATAGCAAGCACCTATGATTAAACCATCATGTTCTGCAAAGATCATAGCAACAGCATAGGCACCTTCTAAACGAGAAAGTGCTTGAAGAGCTGCTTCTTTGGGAGAGGCACCTTGCTGTAAATAATAGTCGACTAAAAGGGCTATAGTTTCACTATCTGTGTCCGTTTCAAAAACTTGTCCAATATTTTCAAGTTTTTGACGAATGGCTTCAAAATTTTCAATAATACCATTGTGTACAATAGCAACACGGCGAGTGCTATGAGGATGAGCGTTACAAGTGGTTGGTGCGCCATGTGTCGCCCAGCGTGTATGTCCAATACCTGTTGTGCCATCAAGTGGAGAAGTTTTAAGAACTGCGGAGAGGTTATCAAGTTTACCTGCGGCACGCCTCCGTTCTATTTGTCCATCAACAAGGGTGGCAATACCTGCAGAATCATAACCACGATATTCAAGCCTTCGTAATCCCTCAAAAACAATAGGGGCTGCTTGTTGTCTACCTACTGCACCACAAATTCCGCACATAAATTACTTCCTTTTTTTTGCTTTGCAAGAATCTTTGAAATATTTACCATAACCAGCGCGGTTTTGTTGGCGTGATCTTCCAAAAGCCATGGCTTCTGCAGGTACATCATCGGTGACAGTACTACCAGCGGCAACAAAAGCGTTATCACCGATATGAAGGGGAGCCACTAAAACAGAATTTGAACCGATGAAAACATCCTTACCAAGGGTTGTATGGTGCTTGAATGTGCCATCATAGTTACAAAAAATAGTACCAGCCCCCACATTACTTTGTATACCGATATCAGCATCACCGACATAAGATAAATGATTAACCTTTGTGTGATCTCTGAGGTGAGTATTTTTGATCTCAACAAAATTACCAACTCTACTGCGATGTCCAATAACGCTTTCTGGGCGTATGCGGGCATAAGGTCCAACGATAGCCCCTGATTGAATAAGACATCCTTCTAAATGGCTAAAGGCGCGAACGACAACATCTTTACAAAGAGTGACGCCAGGTCCAAAAACAACATGGGGTTCAATAAGGACATCATGAGAAAATTGAGTGTCAGCGCTAAAAAAAACGGTATCAGGGGCAATAAGGGTAACCCCGGCGTCTAAAGCCTTGGTGCGAAGGTGTTGTTGTACAACGGCTTCAGCTGCAGCAAGTTCTGCGCGGGAGTTAATACCCATGAGTTCACTTTCTGGAGCTTCTACGGCTCTTACAAGGGCATGTTCAGCAATAGCCAGCCCAACAACATCGGTGAGATAAAACTCTGCTTTTGTATTATTGTTCTCAACAGCGTAGAGCCAACGACGTAAGTCTGTGGAATCGGCACAAAACACGCCAGCATTACATAGGTTTATGGCACGTTCTTCCTCTGTTGCATCAGACCATTCAACAATACGACTCACGGAACCATTGCATTCAATAATACGCCCATAACGGTTAGGATGAGTTGCTCGCATAGCGAGAAGAGCCAAAGAAACACGAGGTTGGCGTCGTTCATAGAGAAGGCGCGTTAAAGTTTGAGAAGAGATTAACGGATTATCGGCGTAAAGAATGGCGACATCGCCATCCCCAAAAAATGCTTCTGCTTGAAGAGCAGCATGGGCGGTGCCAAGTCGTTCTGTTTGAATAACGGTTGGAAAAGGTTCCGCTAATCGGGCAACATCTTCCATATCGGGACCGATCACAATAACTAACTGATCAAAAACTTCGGTCGCATGCTCGATGAGATAAGCAAGCATGGGTTTTCCAGCAATGGGATGCATGGCTTTAGGGCGGGAAGATTGCATACGTGTGCCTAACCCGGCGGCTAAAATGATGCCTGTTGTAGGGCGAGAAAAATGTTTCAATAGTTTTACTCTAAAAAGACCCGCAAATAGGCGGTGAAAAGGTTAAAAAAGATAAAAAGTGCAAACCATTATATCTTATTTTAAGCCTGTGAGTGTGTGTATTTTTTGGAGGATTAAATTTCCGTTTTTCGTAAAGATTTCAGGGGAAAATTTTTGATCGATATAGGCTTTGGCACGTGACCCAGTAGGCGCGAGAAGGTGAGGATTATGGAGAGCATTTTTAATAGCGTTGCTGAGAATAATGGGATTATTAGGTGGAACAGACCATCCTGTTTCGTCATTTTGGACGGAATATTTGAGCTCACCAACGTACGAGGCGATAACGGGGAGACCCACTTGCATAGCCTCATGTGCAGCAATGCAGAATCCCTCCCAGAGAGAGGGTTGTAAGTAGAGATGGAGGGAGGCAAGGAAGGGTTGAGGGTTTTGGAGGAATCCAGTGAGGGTAACGTGGTTTTGGAGATTGTAGTGAGAGATAAGATATTGAAGTTTTTGATACTCTGGACCTTCGCCAGCGATTGTGACATGGAAAGGGATAGAAAGGGTTTCGCTATCTAACAGGGAGAGTGCTTTGAGGAGGATATCATAGCCTTTTACAGGATGAAGCCTACCTAGGGATCCTAAACGAAGGGGGGTGCCGGGTTGCCAAGGTTGAGCGATATGAGAAGGACCTGCTCGAAAAATAGGCCAACACATAAGCTTTTCGTGAGGGATATGTAAAACACGTGTTGTCATATCGGCAACAGACTGTGAATCAGCTATCCACAAGCACGATGCTTGGCGGCGTAAATATAAAAGTATACGATTACAAAAACTTAAATGTTCGCTATGTTGCCAGCTTACAACAGGAATGCGTAGTGTTTGTCCAACGATTTGTCCGAGCAAAGTGCTTCGTATAAGAGAAGTCCAAATAAGGTCTGGTTTATATGTTTGAATGTTTTTATATAACCAGATCAATGCTGAGAAATGGTCTTCACTATTTCCTGATCGTACAACAACATTAAGTTTAGCTTTTTTCCATGCGGGCAGTGCAAGAGCATCTCTTCTATAGAGAGCAAAAATGGTCACTTCATGCCCTGACTCTTGAAAAACGCGACAAATAGCAGGAACGGGACATTCAGCACCACCAAAGCCTGTCGAGTTAATAACATAAGCAATGCGCATGGATATTCATTTATTCGCTGAATTGCTGAAAGTCAGTTAGCGCAATTTTTTCTGCTAATACGATATCAGCAGGTTTATCGACATCAACAGCGGCTCTGCCATCAGAAAGAGGAATGAGTTTTGCGCGTGCGCCTGTCCGTATAAAAATATGTTTATACAACGCATGAGAACTTAACAAGCCCAATGCAGCGCGTAAAAATGTTATAGGTCCTAGCGTCCACGCAATACGAAGCGGATTCTTACGGTTTTTTTCTACAATACGCCATAGTGTAGCGACTTGTGCAGAAATCGGTGTTTGAAATAAAAAAAGATTGCAACCCGAAAAAACCATGTCTGTGAGATGAATATATGTTCGTTTTGTAGGAGGGACATCTCGCTGAATACATGCTTTCAAAGCTACAGCAGCAGCAATGTCGTTATGGGGTGTAATGGCGTTTAGAAACTCTATAATCCATTGGGGTTGAAGTAAGGCATTATCGGCTGTTGTGACAAGCAAAGGAGTTCCAAAACGTTTTAACCCGTCTAATACGCTCGCACTAGGGCCTTCATCTTGCGCAGGAATAAGGAGGATATCGTCAGAAATAATTTTTTTAAGAAGTTCTGGGTGCGAAGCACAAACAACAATCTGACCAATAGCGGGCACAGCGCGAAGGCTTGTAATAACACGTAATAACATAGGCACGCCTGCAATCGGGAGAAGGGCTTTAAGCATAACACCACCTGCAGCAGCGACAGGGTCAACAACATGAGGGCGTTCACCTGCCAAAATAAAAGCTGTAAGCTTTTCTTTTGAATTTTTTAACACTATGTTCTTCAGCAAGGGCTGCTTTTGTAATGAATCTATTGATGTGTTCATGGTGATTGTCGTATCTCTGAACGGGCACCATCAGGGCGATCGCGTGGCGGAGCACCTGTGATTTTCATAACCCATGGGTAGCGTTCTGCGGCTTGGAGATCGTAGCCAAGATTAAAAACAGTTGGACTCCGTGGACAGGATTTCGCATCAACACAATAGGTCCCAAATAAACGATCAATCACAAAGCTGGTAATACCGTGATTAACGTCTTCGTTGTGAAAATGGTGTAAAAGATGGAGAGCTTTCATCCGCTGGATCCAACGAGAACGCGGTTTATAGTTGAGGTGTTGAATACAATGAAAAAATTCATAAATACAAGTAATAATAATACCTGTACCAACGCTGGCACAAGCCGCACCAATGCCACCGATAAGATAACCAATAGGCGCTGTGATGACAATAATGGTTGGAATTGTTGTTATGGGTGATCCAAAAAGCACATTAAGAAGATGAGGGTCTTGATGATGATCAAAATGAATACGTTTCCATAAAGCAGCTGTCCATCGGTTTTTATACAGTAAATGACCATGGAGCACATAACGATGGAGAATATACCAAGCGAACGGATAAACCAATATAACAGCGACAATTGCAAGGAGTGTCGTCAGCCAGCCTGAAAAATAGAAAAAACTACCAGTAAAACACACGATAATAAGGGCAAAATAAAGCAAGATAGTAGAATGAGTAAGATATGCTACCCAAAGGTGTGAAAGGTTCATTTTCCCGAGGTCAAAACTGCGACCTGTTTTTAATGAATGGTTTTGGAGTGTACGACGTATCATATTTCATTCCTTAAAAGTGTATTCAGTGCCCATAATATAAAAATAACTAATCCTGAGAGAGTTGCAACTATTGGTGGAAGAATCTCTGCATTACCTAAAGCACGTAATAAACCTTGCGTGACAATAAGGAGTAACCCTATGGAAAGGCAGCGTATAGGAATCCAGCTCTGAAAACCGGTACGGGGTGGGATATAAATAACAGGCATTGTAAGTAAAACAAGGGCACAGAGGAAGAGAGGAAGAAAGAATCGTTCTAAAATACTTGTTTCTAACAGAGCAGGAGGAAAAGCAGAGGGAAAACGACCATATAACGTCTTGAGGATTGTCCATGTTGAAAAGGACGGGTTTTGTATAGAAAGGCGTATAAAATCATCAGGTGTAAGGTGCGTTGACCAGTATATTTTGTCTTGAGAGGGGTTATAGGCAAAGAGAGAGTTTTTGATTTGAATACGGTAAGTCTTTTGAAGTTGCCAATGATATGTGTTGAGATAGTGGGCGTTTTGGGCATGAATCGTTTGAGAAAGTATGCCTGTAGAAGGGTCTCGCATATAAATGTCAATGTCAGAGAGCGTTTTTCCTCCATCAGAGAGATAGCCAACGTGAATAATTCGTGTTCCGTTTTGTATCCAAAAAGCACGTCCGTTTTGATCGGGATGAGGGTCTGTCTTATTCCACCATGTGTAATAGGTAAGTTCTGAATGCGGAATAATTTGATCTGTGAGGAAAAATCCAAAAAATCCAATGAGTAATGTTGCCGGAATAAGATATTTGTAAAGAGTGAAGGAGGACATACCTGCGGCGCGTAGAGTGGGAATTTCACTGCTAAAGGTCATTTGTGTGAGCATAAACAGAGTACCGATTAACATACCCGGCGGTAAGGCATTAGAGATAAGAAAGGGGAATCTTAGTATGGCATAATAAAAAACACCCCGTAATCCTAAATGCCGCTGTAAAATAGGCGTTGTTTGCTCGAGTAAAGAGAGGAGTTCTAATAAGCCTGCAATGGCTGCAGAGCATAATAAAACACGAGTAATAAGAGCGATAGAAAGGTATCGTAACAAAACGTAATGTGACATGACATAATATAGGGGAAGAAAGAAAAGATTTATAAAAAGACTAGTCCTTAATGTGAAATTATACGATGTAAAGGAGAATTACGTTATTGCTTTTGTTGTTGTCTTTGTTGTTTCCATGCACGGAACAAGAGTAGAATGTCGGCACGTTGCAGAAAGAAAGCGAGTGAAATAAGAGCAAATAAAAAAGTGGGTATCCATATGATAATAGAAGACGTGTGTCCTGTGGCAATGATACTATGCCCCAGTTGGAGGAGATGGTCAGAAGCAAGCATGATAATAAAAGCAAGGGGAAGAGCAAAAAGATTACGTTGGCGTTTACGTGTCAGGGCGAGGGCTGTTGTGAGTATGGGAATAAAAGGCATCATGAAACTACGCGCAATTATGAAAAGGAGTTGCGAACGGATATGGGCGCGGGGAACAAAGGGTGTGCCAGTTTGAAAATGTGTGAGGAGTTCGAAAAAAGTCAATTCGCGTTCGTCTTGACCGCGGTTACGAAAAGGTGTTATACGCGCCGCATGTGTTAAAAAATCCGTAAAATGGTTAAACGTTGTTAATGAGGGTGTGCCATTTTTTGGAATAGAAAGAATGATACCGTTTTCTAAATCAAGTTTAATGGTATCATGGTCGGCTGTTATGCGAATGTGTCCACGTTGGGCGGTAATCGTTTCATTGTGATGGTTATGGGTGTTGTGGATGAAAACATGGTAGAGTTCAGATCCGTTTTCTGTCACTTTATCAGCTAAAATACTTTGTCCTGATGGCGTACTAATAAACATATGTGATTGTAATTTAGGCGCCCAGCTTGTGTGCTGTGCAAAATAAAGCAATGCACGGAAATCATAACGGGCATAAGGTTGTATAAAGCCAGAAAGCAAGAATGTCGCTAAAGCTAATGCAAGACCTAAGCCAATATAAGGGCGGGTAATACGTAAAAGTGAAAGACCACTACTATAAATGGTATCAATTTCTTCATTAAGACTCATACGATTGATAACAACAAAAACAGCGATACATACAGAAGCGGGCAATGCTAATCCAAGGTAATGCGGAAGAAGGCTTGCGAGTAAACTAAGAAAAGTTGTGAGATGATTGCCACCCGCGACGAGCATATTAAAAAGGCGGAGAAGACGTTCAAGAAGAAGGGCAACGATAACAACAGAAAGAGAAACAAAAAAAGGAAAAACAAGTTGTGCTAATAAATAGCGATCAAGTGTTGTAAGCTTTGTAACGTTAATAAGGTATTTTATTAGAGAAGAGCGAAGAGGAGGTGTTTTAGACATGATGGGTGTTTACAGAAAAGCTGGTCTGTATAGAGGGACGTGGTCTAATAAAAGTGTGAGGTTGTGCATCATTCTGTAAATTATGAGGGGTCGTTAGGGCACGTCTTTGCACCGTAATATGCCAAGAATCAGGAAAACTCTGAATATCAATGCAATTCCAACCCGCAGCTTTTTGAGGAGAACTAGGAATATGCGAAGCTGATGTTGTACCGATAACAGGAATTTCTGTCCTTGGAATAGTCGTTATGGTTGCACGATGAGAATGCCCATGAAGGATAAGTTCTGTACCATTTTTATAAAAAATTTCTTGTAAAGCTTCAAGATCGATGAGGGCTTTTCTATGACGAACAAGGTGACGTACGGGAGGATGATGAAGGATTACAATACGGCAAAGACCAGCAGAACGTGTCTCTTGAAGACAGGTCTCTAAAAGGGCGAGTTGTTTTTTTTCTATTCGTCCTATAGCGAGAAATGGCAGAGAGGGTACAGCTGTATTAATCCCGATAAGGGCAATACCTTTGTCGATAAGAGTAGGAAGACGAGTATTTTCTAAGTCTTCTCGTAGCCATGGATTCAAAAGTGCTTTTTTAGCGTGATGATTTTCATGGATAAGAGTTTCATGATTGCCTAAAACAAGCAAAGTCGGTGGGAGATGCTGTTGTTGTAGCCAATGGCGTGCTTGGAAAAATTCAGAGAACAAGCCAAAATTTATCATATCTCCTGTGATAGCTGTAAAGTCTGGGCGCGCTTGGTGAATATCCTGTATAATGGCGGCAAGTGGTTCCCATTGATAAATATAACGTCTGTTGAGTTTCCATGACAACAAACTGAGGACACGCTTAAAACGAATTTCTCGCAAACGAGGAAATTGAGAGAAAGGAAGATGAAGATCTGAAAAATGAGCAATACGGACAGAAGACACAGAAGACAAGGTACACTTTATTCCTTATAGTTGGTTAAAAATATGTTTAAATGCGTATATAGAGAGTTGAAGTATAGGAGATTACTCGAATTTCTGGTATATAAGTTTTTGTTATACATTAAGGATGATGACAAGTTCTATGAAGTTTGTTTATTTTAATTATCAGCTTTTATCATTAAGGTTGTTTTGTGTCAGGTCGTTTTGCTGTTGTTTATAACCCGCGTAGTCTTTGCAATCTAAAAGCTGATGCACACTACATGAATATGCTCATGGCTATGCCGGGCAATGTTTTACATGTTTCCTATACGAATACAGAACTGCAACAAGTTATAAATAATTTAGCGCAAAACCCTGTGCCGTGTCTTGTTATTGATGGCGGCGATGGTACAGTGTGTCGCGTGTTGAGTGTTCTGTATGCATCGGCTTGGTCTCCAGAGAATTGGCCTCTTATCGTTGTTCTTCCTTCTGGGAATACAAATTTGATTGCGGCTGATGTTGGGTTTAAGACTCGAGGCGTTAAAGCGATTCACCTTTTGCAAGAACGTTTAACAGCATGGGAGGCAGGAAGGGCAAAAGTGAGTGTGCGTCGCCCCTTGCTTGTTTCGTATCAACAGCATAAAAAGCGTGATCTTTTAGGTTTTTTTGGAGGGCTAGGCGCCTTTACGCGGAGTGTGGATATTGCCCATAAGCCTGCTGTTTTGAACCATTGCCCACATGATACGGCTATTTTTGTAACGCTTTTAGTCGCTATAAGCCAAATTATAAGTCCGAAACAGCGCCAGACTTGGCTCGATGGGATTCAGGCACGTATTACCATTGACGGAAGGGTGAGTTTTGAGCAAGAACATTTTTTATTCTTGTTTACAACTTTGCGTAAATTGCCCCATGGTGTTTGGCCATTTTGGTGTGAAAATAAAGGTGCTGTTAAAGAGTTAAACTATCTCGATGTAGGGGCAAGACCAGAAAAAGTCCTTAAAGCCTGTTGGAATTTATTGCGGGGTCGTGTGCCTGAATGGTTGCGTTGTTCATCAACTTATAAAAGTGGAAGTGCTGAAAAGGTTACGATTCATACCAATCAGGCGTTTGTACTTGATGGAGAAGTTATTTCTTTATCTGAAGCTGAAGATATGTGCTTAACAATCGGTACAGGACCTGAAGTCTCGTTTTTGCGCGTATGAGAGAGGTTTGCTTTTATTCTGATGATTTTGAGGATCGTGCATTGTCTCGCTACGCTTGCACAGAAGTCGCGAATGATATTTTTGAAGAATTAACAACACCTGTTTCACCGATTATTGTTTCTTTTGTGCAAAAGGTTTTGGGGAAAGCCCGTCCTTTAGGTGTGATCTTTTACGGATCTGCTTTACGGGAAGGGATTGAAGCGAATAGCCTGTTAGATTTTTATATTATTGTTCGTCATCAGTGCGATTGGTCTCGTCCATGGGCTTCTGCACTTTCGAATGCTCTTCTTCCCCCTAATGTGGAATACCACGAACATCAACAAAACGGGCAGATAATACGCGCTAAAATAGCGATTCTTTCTTTGGCTCAACTTCAATTATTAACAGGGCGTCAAACATACAATACCACAGTTTGGGCGCGATTTTCACAACCCTGTCGATTAGTTTGGGTTAAAGATAATAAAGCTTTTCAGCAAATAGGGGCGTGTATTGTTCGTGCTTGCGTAACTGCGGCATTCTGGGGGGCAGTTCTCGGTCCAAAAAGTGGGTCAGCTTATCGTTTTTGGGAAGTCCTATACCAACAAACCTATAACGTAGAATTAAGGGTTGAACAACATCATCGATCGCGTCACATTGTTGAGAGAGATAAACATCGTTATGAAAAATTATTACTTCCTTGCTGGCAGATGATGAGAATAACGTATAAAACGCAACAAAATGGCTTTGTCAGACCAATTTTAACCCCATTTCAGCGGAAAAAGGCGATAAGACATTGGCGTTTATGTCAGGGGATAGGGCGCCCCTTAAATGTCATGCGGCTTCTTAAAGCAGCTTACACTTTTAAGGGAGGCGCGCGTTATGTCGCGTGGAAAATACAGCGGCATAGTGATTTTAAAATTGTTGTCACACCTTTTATGGAAAAACATCCTCTTCTTGCTGGGCTACCTCTCCTTTGGAGACTCTGGCGGCGTGGTCTATTTAAGAGAAATAAAATTAAGAAATAACACCAGCTTTTATTGCAGCTTGCCGGAAAACACTAATCGCTTGGTCAATCTGATCAGCGGTATGTGTTGCCATGACAGAACAGCGTAAGAGAGGGCGTGAATCGGGTGTTGCAGGCGGGAGGCTGAGGTTGACATAAACGCCAAGGTTAAGCAACTCATTCCACATAAGAATAGCCTGTTCTTCTGTTTCGAGAGTCACAGCAATAACAGGGCTAACTTGTTGACTTGTATGAAGACCAAGATCAACAAACCCAGATCGTAAGTGAGCCGCATTGTTCATTAAATACGTACGCAGTTCTGGATGCGCTTGCATTTCATGAAGTGTCGCGGTTGTTGCTGCAATAATTTCTGGCGGCAAAGAAGCCGTAAACATGTAAGGGCGACAATTAAGCCTGAGTAAATCTAACTCTTGGTGATCTGAAACACAATAGCCTCCAACGGTGCCAAGGCTTTTAGAAAAAGTGCCGACAATAAAATCAACTTCGTGTTCAACGCCATCTGCTTCGGCAACGCCACGACCGTGTTCGCCTAATACCCCAAATGAATGGGCTTCATCGACAAGAAGCGCCGAGTCCGTTTCTTTTTTAACCGCCACAAACTCACGAATAGGGGCAATATTGCCTGTCATCGAGTAAATACCCTCAACAACAATGAGTTTTGCTTGCTCTGGGGCATTGAGTCTACGAATACGTTTGTATAAATCATCAGGATCATTATGCCGGAATCGAATGACTTGTGCCGCACTCAGGCGGCTCCCGTCATAAATACTTGCGTGGCTATCCGCATCAAGAAAGAGATAATCATCTTTACCCGCAAGGGCGGAAATCATACCCAAATTAGCTTGATATCCAGTCGAAAAAACAATCGCCTCACGTTTGCCAAAAAAATCAGCAATATGGCGTTCGAGTTGTCGATGTAAAGAAAACGTACCATTAGCAATGCGTGATCCTGTTGTTCCAATGCCATAGGTTAAAACAGCATTTTGTGCATCTTTAATAGCGTTTTTTGATTGGCTTAATCCAAGATAATTATTTGTGCCGAAGAGGAGCGTTTCTTTTCCTTCAATAATCCCCGTAGTTGAAGAGAGCATTTTTTCGATCGTGACAGCAAAAGGGTTTCGTCCACCTGAAGTAACGATAGCGTTAAGGGCACGTGCCATATGATTGTATTTAGAGAACAGGGAGGGCATTGTCTAACTTTCGTTATTTGGTTGATTTTTTAAGTTTGAGGGTGCAGAGTGCGAGGTCGTTGATTGTGTGGATATCTGCGAGTTGGTCGAGCGGTACGGAGACGTCGAGTGTATCTTCGATATCCATGAGGAAATTCATGATAGCGA
>JAFPVE010000034.1 GCA_017413025.1 Acetobacter sp.
AGAGCAGCTCAAGCCAGAAGAAGCACGCCAATATTTTGATATGATTTTCAGAGATGGCGAAGTTAAAACCGTCGGTGAGTCGCTTGACAAAATCCTTCCCCCCATGAGCCGTTTTGGTAGCAGTAACCGCACAGAAAAAAAGAAAATGTCATCGCCAAAATAAAAACTTTCTTTGAAAAGTATTCCGGTATCGGCACATCACCGCACTTTTCTGGCGATCACTTATCTCATGAAGAAGAGGCGATCAAATCATAGAAGAGTGAAAAAACAACAAAATTAAAAAGATAAAAAAGTTATTAGACGCTTTCCTCATGCTAAAGGATCCACACGTCAAAAGTTGGGCTGATAAACCTCTTTAAGGTGAACAGCCCCCCTTTTTCTTTTGCCCTTTTTATTT
The DNA here is from genome assembly GCA_017413025.1 of Acetobacter sp. Lineage (GTDB taxonomy): Bacteria > Pseudomonadota > Alphaproteobacteria > Acetobacterales > Acetobacteraceae > Acetobacter. Next base: position 398 of record JAFPVE010000034.1, read on the forward strand.
TTGATTTATTTTTGATTTATAACGCCTCTAATTTATAACGCCTTTAATTTCTTCCTCTTCTTTTTCAGTTGCGGGGCGCATTTTGATAATACGATCGGGGTCTGTTACCATGCCCGACCCGCCTTTACCGCGTTTGATTTTATCCACGTGTTCCATACCCCGAATTACCTCACCTACAATGGTATATTGACCATCAAGATGGGGGGCAGGTTCAAACATAATAAAAAATTGACTATTGGCAGTATGAGGATCAGAGGTACGCGCCATGCCAATGGTACCGCGCTTAAAATGCTCCTTTTGCGTAAATTCGGCGGGAAGATCGGGTAAATCAGATCCGTGCATACCTGTTCCTGTCGGGTCGCCCCCTTGTGCCATAAATCCCTCAATCACACGGTGAAAAGCAAGGTTATCGTAAAACCCTTGTAGAGCAAGCGTTTGGATTCTTTCGGCTGCTTTTGGCGCAAGGTCGGGGCGTAAACGAATAACAACCTGCCCTGACGGAATTTCCATAACAATATAATCAGAGACTTTTTCTAAAGCTTTTGAAGACATTTGCTCTCTCCTTTTCTTTAAGGTTTTTTCACTCTAGGTTTTTCAATCTCACAAGTTTTATTTCATTGTGATGATAAAGAAATATTTTACACCTTTTCGGTAGCACTTTGTTGCTTTTGGCGTTGTAAACATGCCAAAAGTCTTACTTGTGTTTCTGGTGTCACAAATTCAGAAATATCTCCGCCATAGCGGGCAATTTCACGCACAAGGCTTGAGGAAATAAATTGTGTCCTTTCAGAAGCCATAAGAAAAACGCTTTCTATTCCGTCATCAAGGCGCTTATTCACTCCAGACATCTGGATCTCATAATCAAAATCAGACATAACACGCAAGCCACGGAAAATTAAGGTTGCGCCGTGTTTTCGTACAGCGTCAACAAGTAACGAGTCAAACGGAATAACAACAAATTTTGTTTCTGTACGGGCGTGAAGTATGGGTAAAACCTCTTGAACACAGGCAAGGCGATCCTCTAACGACATCAGAGGGTTCTTACTTGGATTCCGCGCCACCCCTACCACAAGTTTATCCACCAGTCGCGACGCGCGCTCCATAATATCTAAATGCCCTATTGTAACAGGATCAAACGTGCCGGCATAAAAACCCACACGATGCAAGGTAAGAGGGACACTCTGCATGCCTAATATTCTCCGCTGTTTTTATATGTTTGTTTATGTCTTAAGCTGTTTTAGCAGAATCGGCAGATTCCTCTGATCCGTCTGATCCTTTGGGCGTTTCCGCTGACTCTGCCTCATCTTTCATAACGGGGAAAACACTTGTTACGCGCTCGTTCTGAGCGAGCCGTAAAATCTTAACGCCAATCGTTCGCCGTGACATAATCCGCACTTGTTCTACAGGTACCCGAATAAGGCGACCGGCATCTGTCACCAGCATGATATCGGCATCTACCTGCACAGGTAGGGTTGCGGCAACCCCCATATGTTCGCGCGCTTTGGGAAAGACCATATTTGTAATCCCTTTTCCCCCACGCCCGGTTACGCGATAATCATATGTCGAGGAACGACGCCCCAACCCATCTTCACTTACCACTAACAAAAATTCCTCTGCGGCGGCAAGTTCGGCAAAACGCCTTGCATCTAAACTCCCGGCATCCAAACGCACGGCATCTAAACTCTCGGGAGTGCCTTCTTCTGGGGGTGTTTCTTCTAGGGTTATTTCTTCTCCGCGATGTGTGGCAGCTAGGCGTAAATAAGCCGCACGTTCTTCCATGCTTGCCTCAACATGGTTGAGCACGGCTAAACTGATCACCTGATCACCTTCGGCAAGGCGAATTCCCCGAACGCCAAGAGAAGCACGCCCGGCAAATACGCGTACCGTTTCATCGGTAATACGGAAACGAATACATTGTGCTTTACGTGTTGCTAAAAAGACATCTTGCCCCTCACAACAGGTCGCGACACCTATGAGGTGATCTTCCTCTTCCAATTTCATCGCGATAAGACCTGAGAGGCGAATATGGCGAAAATCACTCAATTTATTGCGGCGTACATAGCCACTTGCCGTTGCAAAAACAAGGTTTAACTGTTCCCACGTCGCTTCATCTTGTGGCAAAGGTAATATTGCCGTAATACTATCGGTGCCCAAATCTGGCAGGAAATTAACAAGAGCCCGCCCCCTTGAAGCCGCAGCTCCTTCGGGTAAACGCCACACTTTTTCGCGGTAAACTTTTCCGCGTGATGAGAAAAACATCACCCATTGATGGGTGTGGGCGTTAAAAGAGCGTATCACGCAATCATCGCCGCGTGTACTCGCCCCAGATCGCCCGCGTCCGCCACGATTTTGTGCGCGGAAAACCTCTATGGGAGTACGCTTAATAAAGCCATCACGCGTAATGGTAATAACCATTTGTCCGGGCTCAATAAGGCTTTCATCGTCTTGATCACTTTGATCATCAAGAATTTGGGTAACGCGTGGAGTAGAAATGACCTGACGCGCCTGTATAAGCTCCTGCGTGAGGATTTCCATTCTCCGTTGATGACTGCTGAGAATTTCAAGAAGTTCAGTAATTTGTTTGGCTACGTCTGAAAGTTCTTGCTGAATTTTACTACGTTCAAGCCCTGTTAAGCGTTGTAAGCGCAAATCTAATATACCGCGTGCTTGTTTATCGGTGAGAGTAACGCGCCCATCAACCACCACATTTCCCTCATCATGAATAAGGTGGAGAAGAGGTTCGATTTCTATGGCTTCCCATGTCTCTTTTATAAGGTTTTCACGCGCGGTGGTTGTATCTGGCGCAGCACGAATAATAGCGATCACCCTATCGATATGAAGAACTGCTATCACCAACCCGACAAGAAGATGCCCGCGATCTCGTGCTTTGCCTAAATCAAAACGCGCACGCCGTGTAATAACTTCTTCCCGAAAGGTAATGAAGGCTTCCAGCACATCTCGCAAGCCCATAAGACGTGGCTGCCCATTATCGAGAGCGAGCATATTGATACCAAACGAGGTCTGAAGCTGTGTAAAACGATAGAGATGGTTGAGAACAATTTCAGGTGTCGCGTCGCGTTTAATTTCGATAACCACGCGTACACCAGAACGATCCGATTCATCGCGAATATCGGTAATGCCCTCAATCTGTTTAGCACGTACTAAATCAGCTATACGTTCTTGCAACGTAGCTTTATTCACCTGATAGGGAATTTCTGTTATAACAAGAGCTTTACGGTCTTTACGAATATCCTCAATCTCAACACGTGCGCGCATAATAACCGTGCCGCGCCCTGTTGTATAGGCACTACGTATCCCCGAACGTCCAAGAATAAAGCCCCCTGTTGGAAAATCTGGTCCCGGAATATACGTCATAATGTCTTCTAACGTCATGTCCGGTTGGCGAATAAGGGCTAATGTGGCTTCAATGACCTCAAGAGGGTTATGCGTGGGGATATTGGTCGCCATACCCACCGCAATGCCCTGTGCCCCATTAACGAGCAAATTAGGAAATGTTGTAGGAAGAACAACCGGTTCACTTTCGCTTTCATCATAATTCGGTTGAAAATCAACCGTATTGCGATCGATATCATCAAGTAAAAAAGTGGCTGCCTTGTCTAAACGTGCCTCTGTATAACGCATCGCTGCGGGGCTATCGCCATCAAGCGATCCAAAATTCCCCTGCCCGTCAATAAGCTTGACACGCATTGACCACGGTTGCGCCATCCGTACCATAGCATCGTAAATGGCAGAATCTCCGTGCGGGTGGTATTTCCCCATAACCTCCCCCACCACGCGTGCTGATTTACGATGAGGTTTATCATAACTAATACCGCTCTCATGCATAGCGTAGAGAATACGGCGATGTACAGGCTTAAGACCATCACGCACATCGGGCAAAGCACGGCTTACAATGACCGACATAGCATAGGCTAAATAAGAGGATCGCATTTCCTCTTCAATAGTGACAGGAACAAGAGTGCCTGAAAAAGTCTGTGTTTTATCGTGTGTTAGGGGGGAATCTTCACGCTCTGTCAAAGTTTTATCTCGATCTGTTTAATCTATTTAATCTATTTCATTCAGTCAATTTTATAGTACGGGCTTTATAGTACGGAAGTTCTTAAAAACCCCAACCTCAACGAAAAAGGCAATAAGGTTTAACCTGCTCAATCACAAAACGTGCGCTTTTACTGCGCTGATATCCCCTTAATGACTTTCCTCTTAAACAGAATTTATATAGCATATTTTTCACTCATAGGCGAATGTTTTCATAATTTTATGTCTTCGACCACATGCGTTGACGAAAATGGTCAAAATTTGCTATTCTGTCGTTGTATTTCTATTGATTTTAACGCCTTATATTTATCCTTTAATCCTTTAGTGTTATGTATCCTTTAATGTTTTTTGAATTTTTCTTTCTGACTTTCCGCTAAACTTTCACGAGTACCCTTTTACAAGGAGCAGAAGTCTCAAAGGTTCTTTTTATCTATCTTTTTTTTTCTTCACGGCTTATAAAACACGTAAAGCAAAACTCTATGAAAAAACATCTTACCGCGCCTTTTTCAAACACTCCTCCGTCTTCCTCATCCGATACCCCTAATAAGCAGTGGGGCGGGCGTTTTTGTGGCAGTCCTTCGGAAGTTATGCAGGCTATTAACACCTCTATTGGGTTTGATAAAGCTCTCTGGCAGCAAGATATTCGCGGATCACGCGCTCATGCTGATATGTTAGCGCATGTGGGCATTCTTTCAGCCGATGATCTTGCCGCCATTCATCAAGGGCTTGATGACATTTATCAAGAGATTGAGTCAGGTTCTTTCATATTTTCTGACGCGTTAGAAGATATTCACATGAATATTGAGGCACGCCTGTCGGAACGTATTGGAGAAGCGGGAAAACGTTTACATACCGCGCGCTCTCGTAATGATCAGGTCGCAACGGATTTTCGTCTGTGGGTGCGCGATGCTATTGATTCTCTCAATAGGCGCATTGCCTCGCTCATGCAGGCTTTAGCCTCTAAAGCCAAACACCACGCGGCAGACCCTATGCCCGGGTTTACGCACCTCCAAACAGCGCAACCCGTTACGTTCGGTCATCACCTTCTCGCCTATGTAGAAATGCTTTCGCGTGATCGGGGGCGGCTTGCTGATACGCGTCGCCGTTTGAATGAATGCCCGCTCGGTTCTGCTGCGTTAGCCGGAACCTCTTTCCCAATTGATCGACAAATGACATCGGCTGCCCTTGATTTTGATAGACCTACAGCAAATTCCCTCGATGCCGTATCGGATCGTGATTTTGTGCTCGAATACCTTTCTGCCCTCTCTATTCTATCGGTGCATTTATCGCGCCTCGCAGAAGAAATTATTCTTTGGTGTTCCGCTCCTTTTTCTTTTATTCGTCTGTCTGATGCCTTTACAACCGGCTCTTCTATTATGCCACAAAAGCGCAACCCCGACGCGGCGGAGCTCGTGCGTGCGAAAACAGGTTGTATAATGGGAAGCCTTATGGGGCTTTTTACCGTTATGAAAGGGCTTCCTCTCGCCTATGCCAAAGATATGCAAGAAGATAAACAACCTGTTTTTACAGCCACAGAAGCCGCTCACCTATGCCTTGCCGCTATGGAAGGCATGATCCACGATATGCACGCCAACACACAAAACATGCGCGCCCTAGCAAGTACAGGCTATTCGACAGCAACAGATCTCGCTGATTGGCTCGTACGCGTTCTCAAACTTCCCTTTCGAACAGCCCACCACGTAACAGGCAGGCTTGTTGCCAAAGCAGAAGAAAAAAATATAAACCTTGCTGACCTCACTCTTGACGACATGCAAGCCGAAGAGTCCGGTATTACAGAGGATATTTACTCTGTTTTAAGTGTTGACTCCTCGATCGCCTCCCGTACCAGTATGGGAGGTACAGCCCCTCAAAACGTGCGCACACAAGCTCAACGTTGGCTTACCTTACTCGCCGGTGAGACACAAACGGATACACACATCAATACACAAACAGGTGCCCCCATATGACATCACGCTTTTTAAGTCTTTGTTATAAGCTTATTATGGTGAGCTTGCTTTTTCTCCCTTTATCTGCTTGTGGGAAAAAAGGACCGCCTCACCCGCCGGGTCCTCCCGATAAAGTAACTTATCCGCGCATATACCCACCTGATGACTAATAATAGGCTATAATGTTAATGTTTTATTACGCTTAAATATTCTCTTAATAATAAGTATTTTCTTAATAAAGTCATCTTATTTTTAAGTCATCTCATTTTTCGTGGCTTTCATGGCTAAAATTATTTCTGACCCTCATCAAACGCATATAAACCAAACCCTCATAGACCCGACGCCGGCAGATCTCCTTACGACACACCCTTATATGACGCTTGGTTCATCTGGATTGATGCTTGAAAATGTTTCTCTTAAGAGAGTTGCCGATAATGTCGGAACACCTTGTTGGGTTATAGGAGGGGGTGTTATTAAAGAAAGACTCCACCGTTTGAAGGCAGCAATGTATACAGTGGGGTTAAATGTACATTTTCATTATGCTGTAAAAGCCAATGACCATTACGCTATTCTCTCTCTGATCAAAAATGAAGGATATGGTGCGGATATTGTTAGTTTTGGCGAACTCTCCCGCACACAAAAAGCGGGAATCCCTGCTCAAAAGGTTGTTTTTTCTGGTATTGGCAAAACCACTGTCGATATAGAACAAGCTCTCGGGTTAGGTATTGGTCAAATCAATGTTGAAAGTGCTGAAGAACTCGCCATTATTTCGGCAATTGCAACCCGTATGGGGAAAATAGCCCCCATTGCTTTGCGTATTAACCCCGATATTGATGCCCAAACCCATAGCAAAATCACCACGGGGCTTTCTCATAATAAATTTGGTATCCCTTTTGTTGATGCGATTGCCCTCTATGCCCACGCTGCGCGTTTACCCGGAATCAATCTTTTAGGGTTTGCAACTCATATTGGTAGCCAAATTTTAACGATGGATCCCTACCGCGCTGCCTATGTCCGTATGGCTTCGTTAGTACGAGCTGCACGTGAGCAGGGGCTTTCTGTTCGTGTTGTGGATTGTGGAGGTGGGCTTGGCATTGCCTACAATACCCTCCCTGAAGCACAACCAGAAGATTTAGCGAAAGTTATCCACACGACGTTAGGCACTCTTGATGTGCAAATTGCTCTTGAGCCCGGTCGTTGGGTCGTAGGACCTGCAGGCGTTTTATTAAGTCGTGTTATTTTACGAAAAGAGCAAGGCATGGCAGTACCCTTTCTCATTATTGACAGTGCGATGAATGACCTGTTACGCCCTAGTCTCTACGAGGCTTGGCATGGCATTCTTCCCCTTTCGGCAAAAGCTTTCCAACAGCCTTTAGAAAAAACACATGTTGTTGGTCCTGTATGTGAAAGCAGTGATTGTTTTGCTCAAAACCGCCTTTTACCCAGACTTCAACGGCAAGATTACCTCGCTATTTTAGACACAGGCGCTTATGGTTCTGTGATGAGTTCAACTTATAACAGCCGTCCTTTAGCGGCACATGTTCTTATTGAAAACAGTTGTTGGAAGATTATTCGAGAAAGACAAACGATAGAAGACCTTTGGCGTGGTGAATTATCTCCGCTACACTAACCAATTTATTTTACTATGATGACAAAGAACTCTCTTTTCACGCAACGGCTTGCAGAAATACGCCGTCGTACGGTTTATGTTCTTTGGATAGAGCGATTATTCCCAGCCTTTGCGCCTGCCGCGATACTTTTTTGCCTTTATATTTTTGCGGGGTTACTTCGGATTCCGCAAAGCCTTCCCGACTCTATTCACCTTATTCTTTTGATTCTGTTTATCGGGATATGCTGTTATTGGACATGGTGTCGAATACGGCGTATACCCCCACCAACTACCTCGAATATTGACCGTAGAATTGAACACGCCTCTCACCTTGATCATAGACCGCTTGCCACTCTAGAAGATACTCCCGTACACATTGCCACACCCTTAACACAAGCTTTTTGGGAACTGCATCAACACCGTGTTATAACTTCTCTCAGTTCGTTGCGTTCTGGTTGGCCCTCTCTTTTGCCGCGTACGAAAAGAGGTCAAATTTGTTTAACAACACTCCCAACCCTTCTTATTTTAACAATCATTGCTGTTGGTCCTACAGCACCAGGGCGTATTGTAGCAGCTTTTATCCCCGGTCGAGATGACCCCGATGTACCGCTTCCACATGTAGAAGTCTGGATTACGCCTCCGCCTTATCTATCAACCCCCTCAACCGTAACTGTACCTTTATTTCTTTCAAAGAATTCCCCTATTCCCTCGCCTATTACGCATGTTAACCAAGGCGCACAACTTCATGTTATTGTGTCTGATCTCTGCTCTGCCCCTCATTTATACGCCTCTTTTGGCACTCTCTCTCAAACACTTCAGCAACTTGATGCACATAGTTGGAAACTCACCGCAAACCTAATGCAAAGTGGTACAATACATCTTCAAGCGCGAGGGCGCGTTCTTGGACTATGGCCTATTGATATCCTTCCCGATTCTGCCCCCTTTGTTCAATGGGGAAAAAACCCGGGAGCACGCCAAGGAGAATGGCGAACCTTTATTCCCTATCGTGCACGCCATGCCTATGGCTTATCCTCTGTGACTTTTATACTCCATGATCCTCATTCTCCCTATACTACAAAGAGCACAAAAACGCGTATCCTCACTCTTCCTGTTCCATTTACGGGACATCCTCGTTCTATAAGCGGTATACTCACACCTGATTTATCAACAGACCCATGGGCAGGGCAAGAAGTCAATGCTGAAATTATTGCGCGTTCTGTAAGTGGCAAAGAAGGCAAAAGCCCTATAATAACCTTCCGCCTAGGGGCACGGGTTTTTCACTCATCGCTCGCACGCCATATTTTAGAGATTCGTAACCGTTTTGCTTTGGGGCAAGCCAGCCGCGCCGATACAATTAAGAGCCTAGAAACACTTGCCCAACAACCAACAAGCCTTCTTTATCGGCACACAGGTATGTTACTTAACCTTGTCAACATTATAACAACGCTCCATGACACAACGATTAACTTACAAACAGCCCGACTCACTACCACCAATCTGTTATGGGACCTCGCCCAAGATATTGAGGAACACATGAACAACACAGATTCCAGTGCCCAAGCCTCTCTTGATATTCGGGCTGCGCAAGCCGATATTGCGCAAGAACTCGCGCAAATCTCTACTTTAGACCCCCATGATCCGCAACGCAAGTTGCTTCAAGCCGAACTTGAAACACATTTGCAAGCCCTACAAAAAGCGATTACTCATAAAATGCAAACCATGGCAGATCAAATCAATTTCCCCAAAACGATGCCTTTAGAAAAAACCGATTTATCAGATCTTTTTTCAGCAGGAAACAAAACTTTTTCCACCCTTCTCAAACAAATTCACTCAGAAGCTCTCAATGGGCACCCAGAAGAAGCCCTCAAACGATTAGAAGAAATAGAAAATATTACCGAGCAAATGCAGAGTATTACTTCCAAAAATTTAGCAGACCTCATCCATCAGAGGATGATGAACCAACAAGCGCAAAAACAAATGGCTACTCTTCAAAACTTAATAACACAACAAATGTCTTTATTAAACCGTGTACAAGCCCGGCAAAACGATAATCAAAACATACGTCATAAACTTTTTAGCAATATACCGCCGCACGAAACTTTAGCAACAGAAGAATCCCTAGAACAACAAAACGCCATGCGTAGCTATAACAGTGCCAGAGCCTTTATAGAAAAATTATTCAGGCAAGAAGGAATGGATACCCCTTTTCATGTTTTCCCCCCAGAAACATCCGACACAGATAATTCTGATAATGATCCTCTCTCTCAAGCAGAACAGCCCTCAATCAACGCCATAAAAAAGAATCCTCTCAAAGAAAAACAACAAGCGACTGATAGACGTTTAGAACAAACCATGCAACAAATTCTGGAAGAGTCTACTGAAAAACTAGGCACAAAATTCTATACTCTTACAGGTCAAAAGCCAGAATCCCTCGCCACGGCGCGTCATGATATGACCAACGCGCGCCGCGCCTTATCTTCAAACGATGATCATCTTGCTGCACAAGCAGAAACCAACGCGCTAGAGGCACTCAATAAAGCTCGTCAAGAAATGCACGCTATTGTGCGTCGGGAAACCACAGATCCTCAACATCGTTTTATTTTTTCCTTTGAAAATGCCTTAAAGGGATCTTCTCAGATAAGCCTACACGAACATAGCGTGCAAGACAAAAACAACACACTCTACCATGACCCTTTAGGGCGTCCATTCAGTGAAGGGGGGCGCATCATCGATGATGACGGAACACCTCTCCCAAACCCAATTGCCCAACAGAAATCCCGTAAAATTGAGCAAGAGATCCGCCGACGAGCCTCAGATCGTACGCGTCCACAGCAAGAATTAGACTACTTTAACCGCCTTCTTCAACCTTTTTAAGGTTATACTAGAAAATAAAAAAGACAAACAAAAAGAAGCCCGCACAAAACGGGCTTCTTTTTTTGAGAGTGCAACTTGATCATTTTGGAATGAATGTGTCTCGTCTCGCGCTTTGGGTTTGATCTTACTTTCCGAACCACAGGTCATGACCCGTGGTTTGATGAGGTACTGATTTCGTGGTTTTGTTTTTTTGTTATCGTTTCGAACACACTTTCATAACTTATGGGGGAAGTTTATCTCGTGCCTTTCTTACTCCAGAACCACGGGTCATGACCCGTGGTTTGATTCTATTGCAAAGTGCCATGCCCATGCTTTGAGAGAGGTATTCTGAACGCGGGGGATATACCCCCGCGTTTGTGCGTTTTCCCCATGCTCGCAGCGTTGTGAATGGACACCCTGATTAAGCGTGAAGAATAATTTCCACACGTCTATTTTGGGGTTCTCTGGTATTCGGACCTGTGGGCACAAGGGGGTTCGTGTCCCCATAGCCCCGAATAACAATTTCTGAAGCCGGCACGCCGTTACGAATGAGTTCTGCCTCAACACTTCTCGCCCGTTTCACCGAAAGCGCATAGTTGTATTTTTGTCCTGCAGGACCAGGGGCGGCAGAGCTATCGGTATAGCCGTTCACGTTAATACGCGTGGTATGCACATAGGTAGAGGCATGCGCGGCTTCCACCACAATTTGCCGCGCGCGGGACGTCAGGGCATATTGGTTCCAATCAAAGA
>JAFPVE010000035.1 GCA_017413025.1 Acetobacter sp.
CTCATAAGTTATGAAAATGTATTCAAAACGACAACAAAAAAACCAAAACCACGAAACCAGTACCTCATCAAACCACGGGTCATGACCCGTGGTTCGGAAGCAAAGGTCAAAATCAAAGCGCGAGACGAAACGCACTCTGACAAAATGTCAAGTTGCACTGTCAAAAAAGAGGTGTGGCACCATGCCTCTTTACTTAATTGATACCGAAAAACAATCGCGTAGAGAACAAGGTAGAGATTTGTGTTAAAGAAAAAGCGAAAAGAGTTTTTAAAATTTTCTTAAAAGAGAAAAATGGTGTAAAAATAGAAAACAGTAAAAATTTTAATTGAAAATTTTCTTTTTTTATTCAAAAAGAAATTTCAGATTTTTGTTTTTTGTAACTATTTGTCAAAATGGTTTGCTATGAGTTTGGTATGGTGAGAAAAATTGCCTGCTTTGTTTTTCTAAAATTTATTTTCTAGTGGTTATTTTTTAGGATTGATCTTTTACGAATAGGATTTTGTTTATGTTTATTGAAACAGAAGAAACACCTAACCCCGCAACGCTCAAATTTTTGCCTATCGGACGAGAGGTTATGGGAAGAAATGCCAGCACGATGGATTTTGCGCAGGCTTCTTCTGCCGTTGGTCGTTCTCCGCTTGCGGAAGCACTCTTTGCGATTCCGGGGGTTATTCGTGTTTTTTTAGGGGAAGATTTTATTTCTGTTACAAAAGCTAGCCATAGAGAATGGGAAGAGATACGCGGGCAAGTGCTCAGGGTGTTAATGGATTATTTTACGACAGGGCAACCCATTGTGTTAAAAGGGGCAGATGTTGTGGAAGGATCTACGACAGATCTGGCTGACTCTGAAGCTTCCGACCCTGTTGAGGCAGCTATTATCACCCAAATTAAAGAGTTGTTAGATACGCGTATACGCCCCGCTGTGGCAACGGATGGCGGAGATATTGTCTATCGTGGATATCATAACGGTGTTGTACGACTCACAATGCAAGGGGCATGTTCGGGGTGTCCTTCTTCACGGGCGACGTTGCGACATGGTGTTGAAAATTTATTACGTCATTATATCCCAGAAGTGGTTGCCGTTGAGCAGGTCGATTGAGGATCGTCGTTGATGGCGCCGGACGAAAATATACCTGAAAATACATCTCAAAATATACACGAAAATACATCCGATATACCGCCAAATACTCTGCAAAAAGAGATGTTAGATTGCCTTTTTAGGCAAGCGCGTACGCCTTTACGTTGGACAGATCGCCCTCTTGATGAGGCTGTTTTACAAACATTGTATGATGTGGTGTGTTTGGGACCGACTTCAGCTAATTGTAGCCCAGCGCGCTTTGTTTTTATCACAACTCAAAAAGATCGTGAACGGATCCGCCCGGCATTATCAGCCGGGAATATGAGCCGTGTTATGGCGGCACCGTTAATTGTGATTGTGGCTTATGACCCTTTGTTTTTTGAACAAATGCCTTTTTTATGCCCTACTGAAAATTTACGCCCATGGTTTGCCGCAGATGTGGGTCTTTCAGAAGAAACAGCCTTCCGAAACGGTACATTACAAGGGGGGTATATGATTATGGCAGCGCGTGCATTAGGGTTAGATGTTTTGCCTATTTCGGGCTTTGATCAGGCTACAGTGGAAGAGAGTTTTTTAGCAGCTGAAGGCTGGCGGGTTAATTTTTTACTTTGTCTTGGCTATGGACATCATCAGGGCTTACCACCTCGTGCCCCACGGTTATCGTTTGCTCAAGCCTGTCGTGTGCTATCATGACAGAACAGCTATGACACTACAGCGTATTTTAGTGATCGACGGCAGTCCGACTGGTGAGTCGGCTTATGGGCTTGTTGCTTGTCTGACATGGCAAAGTCAGCCTCAAAGTCAGCCTTTCAAAAAAGGGACAGCAGGAGAAGAAATAACCGATACTTTTTCGGTGCAGGCAATATGTCAGCAAACCGGTAAACAAGCGGCAGAGGGGATAGGGGTTCTTCTTGCGCAGGCATTGGCACAAGCAGGATGGGTGGGAGGAACATCACCAGATTGTGTGGCGGTTGTTGTAGGACCGGGCTCGTTTACAGGGTTAAGGGCTTCATGTGCCGCTGCCGCTGGTTATGCTTTAGGGGCGCAGGCGGTTTTACTAGGCGTAACACGGGGTGAGGCAATGGCGCCCGCGTTAGAAGAAGCCGTTACAGCCCAAAGAGCGCAAGGAAAGCAGGTGTGCGGATGGCAAATCATTACAACTGCAAGAAAAGGGCGCGTTTTTATTGAAGAGGCGGGGAGTATACAAGCTAAAAACATAGATCAGGTGCTGAATACAGAACAGGAAAATCATCAAAAAACTCTAGCAGAAAAGGCAAACGATAACGATCAAGGAAAAACTTGTTGGTTGCTTGCCGGTAATGCGGCACGTGATTGGCAAATTCGGCAGTGTGTCAATGCTGTTTTATTACCGATCTTTCAGCCTACGCCCGAACAAATTGCCGCTGCTGCTTTGCGTCGTTTACGGGGAGAATTACCGCCCCGATCTGCTTTGCCTGTCTATATAGACCCTCCTGAGGCACGCTTACCCGAAAAAGGGCTTCGCCCCGCTCCTGTTTGAGATACCCTGTTTGAGATAAATGTGTTTTTTTAATTTTGTTTGATGAAACAAAAAGAAGCGGAACAAAAACCAGCAAATATTGACTCTATCATCAGAGTTTCTGCGTCACAAAGCGCGGATCTAGCAGCCTTACACCGGCAGAGTTTCCCAGCAGAGGATCAATGGTCTACCCAATCAATAGCGGAAATGTTAACCTCTTCTTATGTATGGGCAGGGCTTGCCACATGTCAAGAAATGTGGCAGGAAAAGCGGCAGGAAAAGCCTGTAGGGATGTTAATAGGGCGTTGTATTGCCGGAGAAGCCGAAATTTTAACGTTATGCGTTCACCCGCATCAGCGGAGGCACGGTATTGCGCGTGCCCTTGTGGCGTGGGCGCAAGTAACAGCGTTGCAAGCGGGGGCTGAACGTCTATTTTTAGAGGTTTCTGTTCATAACACAGGGGCTTTAGCGTTATACGAACAGGCGGGCTTTGTTCGGTGTGGTGTACGAAAACGCTATTACTCCGATGGATCCGATGCGTATATCTGTGAAAAAATACTTTCAAAGAGTGCTTTCAAAGAGTGAAGAAGTAAGGACTCTTTCTCCAAAACATAAGCCTTTATAAAGCACGGATGCCGATGTCCGTACGCCAATGAGCCCCGTGCCAATGGATTTTTTTAACAGCAGTATAAGCGCGTTTTTGGGCTTCAGTGACATTATCACCCAACGCACAAACGGCAAGCACTCGTCCACCAGCGGTAACTAACTCGCCTGCAGTGTTTCGCGCAGTGCCAGCTTGGAAAATATACACATCGGGTAGAGAGGCTGCCGTTTCAAGACCATGAATAAGGCTGCCTTTTTGGGGAGACGCTGGGTAGCCTTGTGCCGCCATAACCACACATACCGAGGCTTGATGAGAAAAAGTAAGAGGGATTGTATCGAGTTTATTTTGCGCCAAAGCGTACAGGGCAGGCAATAAGTCAGATGTTAGTCGTGGTAAAAGGGCTTCGGCTTCCGGGTCTCCAAAGCGGACATTATACTCAATGAGAAAAGGACCGTTTTGGGTGAGCATAAGCCCCGCAAAAATAACTCCACAAAAAGGCGTGCCTCGCCGTACCATTTCACGCAACATAGGGCGTACGGTTATATCAAGGGCAGCTTCTTGCGCCGCTCTATCAAAGCCTTTGGGAGGAGAAACAGCCCCCATTCCCCCTGTATTCGGACCTGTATCACCGTCGTTGAGGCGTTTATGGTCTTGGGCAGCGCCGATCAGTAGAGCAGTTTCCCCAGCACAGAAAGCAAAGAGTGAGACTTCTTCACCTTCTAAATAGTCCTCAATCACAAGGCTACGTCCTGCTTGACCAAGGGTACCTGCGGTCATCATGTCACGAATAACCGATTCAGCTTCGGTGCGAGTAGGGGTTATGACAACGCCTTTGCCTGCGGCGAGTCCATCGGCTTTAATCACAAGTGGTGTTTGAGGGGTAGGTGCTTCTTTATGGCGTATAAAGTGTAAAGCAGAGTCAACATCTGTAAAATGTTGCCCTGAAGCGGTGGGAATTCCTGCAGTTTTGCAAATGTCTTTAGCAAAACTTTTACTTCCTTCAAGGCGGGCTGCGGCTTGTGTTGGTCCGGCGCACAGCAACCCCACGGCAGCACAGGCATCGGCAATACCAGCAACAAGAGGGGCTTCTGGTCCCGGAATTACAAGGTCTATATGTTGTCTTTGTGCAAAAGCCACAAGGGCAGAAACATTATGGGCATCAATAGCAATATTGGTGCCGAATAGAGCCGTGCCCGGATTCCCCGGGGCGATAAAAAGCGCTGATAAGAGAGGGGAACGTGCCAATATTTGAGCAAGGGCATGTTCACGCCCACCTGATCCGATAAGAAGTACACGCATAAAAACCTCCTTTTTGAATACTTATAAACGAATTTAACAAACTTTACAGCCCTGTTTTTCTCCTTGTTTGTTTTCTATGAGAAAATTAAAAGGGTTATCTTGCGTTAACGGAGAGATAAGCAGGCTTGTCAGATAAAGACGCAATCGTTAAACCGCAAGTTTTAACCGGTTAGATATGTGCGTCATATCGGGGAAGAGTAGCTAACTTAAATTCGTTGAGTATATTTTTTTCGATATTTTACAAAAATTGCGTATTGGAGAACTGCTTCAATTTCATGTATGGGAGTAGATAAAATCGAGATAGGATCTGCGACCCATGAAGAAATCAATTGATAATGACAATTAAATTTATAACTTTCTGGATACAAATGAGGGTCTTTTGGTTTAAGTATCCAAGCAGGGAGTTTAGGGTATTCTACGCCCCATTCTATGTATTGAGTTTCCATTGTATGTAGGGCTAGCTCTACCCCTGCAAAAGAAGAATTAATTTTATTTAAGTAAGCAGTAGCCCTCGTTACATGATTGTTGTTATTTATTCCTAACAGGGTTTTCAGCATTTTTCTTTTTTTGTTCCATCTAAAATCTGCTCCAACTAAAAAAATTATAACACCGATTTTCATATATCATCACTCTTTTTTTTGGGGGTACCCTTTATTGAGTAGATAAATGGGGGGTAAAATGTAACCTTATTAAGTAATTAATCGCACCACGTATGAGATACTCTTTTTTGATAACTTGAATAACCTGATTTAACCTCACTTGAGTCTCCTCAAAAATTGGAGTAAACTTGCTTTTATTGCTTTGAGTTTATGGCCGTAAAATATTCTTCTTAAGAGATAACAATACACACAACCGATAACGACGAAATCAACAAAGACGAAACCAACAAAAATGTACGAAGAGTCTATAAATACAGTGTCTCATAGAGGGTACAGTGGGGGAGGGTACAGTGGGGAAAACAATATCCCTGAATATACTGTATCGGAAATTTCTGGTGCTGTGCGTCTTACGCTTGAAGGGGCTTTTAGCCGTGTCCGCGTGCGCGGTGAAATAACAGAGTTTAAGCGTTATAGTTCAGGGCATCTTTATTTTTCACTCAAAGATTCTCAAGGAAAATTGTCTGGCGTGGTATGGAAGTATGTGGTGCCACGTCTTGGTATTTCCCCAGAAAACGGTCTTGAAGTTGTCGCAACAGGGCGGATTTCTTCTTATGGGGAACGTTCGAGCTATCAACTCGTAGTAGAGCGTATGGAATACGCAGGGGAAGGGGCTATTCTTGCGCAAATCCAACGCCTGAAACAACGCCTAGAATCCGAAGGTTTATTTGCCAAAGAGCGAAAAAAACCTCTACCTCGTTTACCCTCTGTGATTGGGGTTATAACGTCTTTGCAAGGGGCGGTGTTACACGATATTCAAACAACATTACAACGTCGCTTTCCGCGCTTTATTTTGGTGTGGTCTGTGCCGGTACAAGGCGAGGGATCAGCAGAAAAAATAGCCGAAGCGATTCAAGGTTTTGATAAATTAGAAGGCACAGAGGCTATACCGCGCCCAGATGTGCTCATTGTGGCGCGAGGCGGTGGTTCTTTAGAAGACTTAATGGCTTTTAATGCTGAGTCTGTTGTAAGAGCTGTTTCGGTATGTCGTATTCCGCTTATTTCTGCCGTCGGGCATGAAACGGACATTACCCTTATTGACTATGTTGCTGACCAACGTGCGCCAACGCCGACAGCTGCTGCTGAAATGGTTATTCCTGCCCGAACAGATTTATGTGCACAGATTACACAACATATTGCAAGAGCTATGAGCGCTGTGGCACGCCATGTGCAACGTGTACGCTTACGTTTTAACGCTATTGTCGCTTTATTGCCTGATTTACCAAGTCTATTGCAAACAGAACGGTTGAAGCTTGATACAAGAAGCCAAAAACTTATAACAGTTTCAGGCGTGTTTATGCAAAACCAGCGTGAGCGTTTGTTAAGATTAGAACGCCGTTTTCCCGCAAAAGAGGTATTGTTCACGAGCTGGCAAAGACAGATTATTGCCTTGCAGGGGCGTTTATTATCTGCTTTGCAAAAAAATAAGCAGGAATGGAGGATTCGGCAAGAGCGGTGTCGTCTTTCTTCTGCTTTTCTTTCGGCGTTATTACGTGAAAAACGCGGGGCACTTGCGACACTTGTCGGAAGGCTCGAGGCAGTGTCTCCACAATCTGTATTGGCACGAGGATACGCTTTAGTGAGTGTTGACGGAAAGCCTATAACCGCTGCAGCTCTTTTACATGAAGGGCAGAAAGTCGCTCTAACCTTTGCGGACGGCACATGGGGAGCGACTATTGGCGAGGTGCGATGAAAATTAGAAATCTTTTAACAAGAAATTTTTAGAGCATTTCGGCATAAGAAACCGCATAAAAAAACCGCCTAACTTGAGTAAAAAATATCTAACTTTGAGTAGAAACTATTTGAGAAATACAAAAAACTGTTCTTGCTTTTTGTGTTGTGGTTTTTGAAAAAAGCCGTCAAAAAGCCATTTAAAAAGTTATGAACAGGCAAAGGGGTTCAATAAAACGGCAGATAAAAAAGAAAAGAGAGATGACAAAACAACACAATTCCTCACAGCAAGAAAAACAGACACAACCTACTTCACAGCAGTACCCACACAGGCGTTATCGTACAATAGCTCGGGTTGCGGCAGTACAAGCACTTTTTCAAAGTGAACAAAATAATGACGACATAGAGATTGTGATTCAACAATTTCTTAAACATCGTATGCAGGGCGCAAAGTCAACAAATACTCTTTATGAAGAGGGGTATATTCTGGGGGCTGATAAAAATTTGTTTCAACACATTGCGCGTCATGCTATGCAAAATAAAGAGGGTTTATTGAAAGAAATAAGACGAGTTCTGCCAAAAACATGGTCACTTGAACGCCTTGATCCTGTTTTAAGGGCAATTTTTCTTGCAGCCTCTAGCGAGGCGAAGAGTAGTTCTATTGATGTCGCGGTTCTTATTAACGAATATGTCGATATAGCACACAGTTTTTTTGTTGGCAGTGAACCGCAATTGGTGAATGGTGTGCTCGATGCTCTCTTTCATGCGCGGCGTTCACAGAGGCATTCTGAAGCGACTGTTCTGGAATCTTGCGTTCCTCAAACTATTGCTTTGGAGGAGAAAGTTTTTCCTCAAACAAAAACAGAAGCGGGATAAACGGGATAAAAACGTGTCTCATCATGTAACACATTGTTCAAAAGAATTTTCATTTATACAGCATTATTTTTCTTCTTTGGCGGGAGAGGCAGCGCTTGGGCTTCGCGATGATGCCGCTATTTTTACACCACCAGAAGGGCAAGAACTGGTAGTTACCGTAGATGGTATGGTTGAAAATGTTCATTTTTTTTCTGATGATCCGCCAGAAACAATAGGGCGTAAACTTTTACGATGTAATCTTTCGGATTTAGCGGCTATGGGGAGTAAACCCGAGGGGTGGTTACTTACTTTTGCACGCCCGCCTCATATTACAGAGGCATGGGTACAGCGATTTACGGAAGGAATAGCGCGTGATCAAGAAAAATTTCAGATAAGCCTTATGGGGGGCGATACGCTTTCAACATCAGGACCATTGGTTTTATCGCTTACCTTAATAGGGTCTGTTCCGCGTGGTCAGGCTATCCAACGGAAAGGAGCACGAGCGGGCGACGGCATTTGGGTGACTGGAACCATTGGTGATGCGGCGCTTGGGTTAAAAGTGCTGCGTGGTGAGTTAGAAGAAACATCGGGCTGGCTTATTGATCGGTATCGTATGCCTTGCCCACGGGTTGGGCTTCCTCTTTTTGGGTTGGCTTCTGCTGCGCTTGATATCTCCGATGGTTTGGTGCAGGATTGTGGGCATTTAGCCCATGAAAATGGCTTACATGCCGTATTAGAGGCAGATAGGATTCCTCTTTCACTCCCTGCAAAGCAAGCGGGGGCGCAATGGTTTAAAACATGCCTGACAGGCGGTGACGATTACGAGATTTTAATGGTTGTTCCGCCTCAAAAGGAAAAAGTTTTAGAGAAATCAGGTTTTCTACAAACCCCTTATGGAACGGTACCCGTAACGCGTATTGGTGTTTTTGTAGAGGGTGCCCCTGCTGTGACGGTATATGATACGCAAGGCACGCCTATGGTATTTACGACAACCGGCTGGAGCCATATATAAGGATATTATAGAAAAAATCCTTTTGAAAAATCCTCTTTTCTCGTTCTCTTTTTTCTGGTTTTCTTTTTTCTGGGGGGGGGAGGCTTACTATATGTGCTACAAAAATATTAAAGAAGTGCTTCAAACAGGGGTTCTACAGGGGGAAGTGCGCGGATATGGGCGCGATGCCAAAGCGCGTAAAAAAGAAGATTCCAAGCTGCTGCCGTTTCTCGAGGGTGGCGCATAGATCGTAAAAAGCTCCGCACCGCGTTGGGGTCAGCAATTTCGGCAATACAGGCTTGTGCGGGTAAAAGGTCGGCAAGAAAACGGCTTTCTTCCATAATCCATTGCCCAATAGGCACGGTAAACCCTTGTTTTGGCGCAAAAGGGCGCGCTGCAGGGTTATGCTGGGCAAGCCATTGGCGTAAAAGCCATTTTCCTTTTCCATGACGTAGGCGCATTCTATCAGGAAGGCGGCAGGCAACACGGGCGACAGCTGGGTCTAAAAAAGGAGGGCGCCCTTCAACGCCATGTGCCATGAGACATCGATCAAGTTTAAGGAGTAAGTCATGCGGCAACCATTCGGCGCAATCAACGGCTTGGAGGCGAGAAAGGGGGGTATGTAAGTTCTTTTGCCTATTTTCGGCATGTTCTATACCCGCACGCCAAAAAGGGGTGGGTGTGCGTAATAGTCCTAATCCATCAAAAATGCCGCGCCGCCATGGGCGTTTACGCCCTAACCACCACGGGCGCATTGCGGCACGATAACGACCATAGCCGCAAAAAAGTTCATCACCGCCTTCGCCACTAAAAATAATACCCACTTCGCGCGAGGCTTGGCGCGCTAAAAACCACGTGGGAATAATGGCATAATCGGCGACAGGGTCATCCATACAGGCAACAATGGCAGGTAAATGTTGCCAAACCATAGCGCGGGTAATCGATAGGATTTCATGATCAATCCTTGCTGCGCGGGCTAAAGCCTGTGCAGGTTCGGCTTCAGATTTTGTATAAGGACTATCAAAAACAGCCGTATAACACCGTATAGGCGTAGCGTATGGTACAGTTTTGCGGGTGAGAGCTGTTAATAAACAGGCACTATCAATGCCGCCAGAAAGAAACACGCCCGCGGGTACTTCTGCACGTTGGTGAAGAGCTACACTTTCCGTAAAAGCAGTGTCAAAGGCAGCGAGGGCTTCTGTTTCAGAAGTAAAAAAATCGGTTTTTTGAATTATCGGAAGAGCAGGTAGAGTAGAACGGGCTGTGATACTGCCTTGTGTAATGGTGATCATCTCTCCCGGCAATACGCGATAAATATGAGGAAAAATACTCCGGGCACCTGTTGTAAATTGGAGTTGGAGAAGTTCTGACAATCGTGTTGTATCTAAAGCGCGTGGAGCAAAATCAGCCGCTAAAAGTGCAGAGGGTTCTGAGGCAAAGGCAATGCCATTTGTTAACGATGTATAATAGAGAGGTTTAATGCCAAAAGGATCACAGGCGAGAAAAGCCGTTTGATGTTGCGACTCATAGAGGGCAAAAGCATACATACCGCGTAAATGGTGTAAAAAATGGATACCGTAATGTTGCCATGCGGCAAGAATAGATTCACAATCGCTGTTTGTTTTGAAAGAGCTTGTCTTAAACTGTTGCCGTAAAGAAAGATCATTATAAATTTCACCATTGGCAACAAGGGTTGCTGTGCCCCAAGAAAGGGGTTGATCGCCGGCTTGTAAATCCACCAGCGATAGGCGTGTATGAAAAAATACAGCTTCAGGTAATATAAGATGTCGTGTGCCGTTTGGTCCTCTATGCTGAAGAGCTCGGCACATGTTTTGAATAGATAAAGGTAAAAAAGAATTTTCTTGCTGCTGGCGATTTGCTGTTGGCGGGCATAGGTGAGAGAGAGAGTTCTGTTGGGTAAGAAAAATGCCGCCAATACCGCACATAGTTTAAGCCTCTAGGGTTGTGGCGAACTGATACCACGCATTGAGCACATGTTTGAGCGTATAAAATTTTTCATAAGTACGGCGTCCGCCTTGGGCAATTTGTTGGGCAAGAGCAGGGTTTTCTAATACTTCGGTAAGGGTATGGGCAAGGTGTTGGTCATCTTCTAAAGGGCTGATAAGACCATTTTGAAAAGGAGAAATCAATTCTGTCGGACCTTGCGCTGCTGTAGCAACAACAGGGCGTTCTGCTGAAAACCCTTCAAGAATAACATTACCCAAAGGTTCATGACGCGAGGGGCATACCAGTACAGAACACGCCCGGATAAGCCCCTCTGGGTTTGTTATCCATCCGGGTAAATAAACCCGATCTGTTAAATTTTCTCGCCGAATAAGGTTTTCAAGGGCAGAACGCTCTTGTCCCTCACCAACAATAACAAGGAATAGAGCAGGAATAGAGCGCATAGCGCGAATAAGGATATCAAACCCTTTATTATGGTGTAATCGACCTAAAGCGAGTAAAAAAGGGGCACCTTTTGGCAAGTAAGGCGGTGGGGTTGGCGGTATTTGGGTGAAATCAGCTACAAAATTGGGGAGATAATGTACGCGTTCTGTTGCCCAGCCTTGTTGACAAATCCATTGCGTAATGCCGCGTGTATTGCCAATAAGATGAGAACAGTGCTGATAATAAGAAAGATCATAAAAGCCGCCGAGCCGTCCGGCTGTAATCCAGGTGTCTCCTTGTTGGGGACGAGGCATAAAATGCGCCGCTCGATTCATCCAAGCTATGGCAATACGTGGGGCAAAAGCACGTAACGCCTGCCGTATATGCCTGCGTGTCGAAAAATCAGCGAACCCGCCAAAAGTCAGTTCAAGGGGGGTAAGTCCGCCAGCGCGTAAACGTTGTGTCCGTTCGGTATGACGGCGTAAAATAGGAAGCACAGAAAGACCATTACTTGCTTGTGCAAGGCATAAACGTTCATAAAATAATTCTGCACCACCTGTTGCTGCCCCAGCGATAACATGGGCTATTTTTAACGGTTTGAGAGGAGGCGTAAAAAACTCTCGACTAGAAGGGATCGCTGTTTTGAGCATATAAAAACTTAAACACTTTCTGACTTCAAAACTTTATCGGAAAACTTTTTTAAGTGGAGAGAGGGCTAAAAGATGATTATAACATAACTGTCTTAACTGTTTGATGAGAATGATCATGTTTGGCTTGGTCGAGTAAAGCGAGCGCTGCTTTGGCGACACAATTAACGCTAATATCAGTCATAGAGGCTTTGCCTTCTTCTATAGGTGTTTTTTCTTGATCTGTTTTCTGGGAGGAAGGGCTCACCCAGCGTGAAAGTGCACCGGTCGGGGCATATTGCGACGGGCAAGAAGGACCAAAAAGCCCAAGAGTAGGAATACCTGTGGCGGCGGCAAGGTGCATCAGCCCCGAGTCATTGCCAATATAGAGGCAACAGCGTGCTAACATTGCCGCTGTTTGGGTGAGAGTAAAACGCCCCCCCGCGTCAATAGCTTGGGGAAGATCGGCTAAAACAGGGCGCACTAAAAGGGCTTCTTGTGTGCCGGGTCCGTAAAATAGAGCTGGAATGGCGTTAGGGTAGGCTGTCGTGAGGTGTTGCCATAAGAGAGCATAACGATTCGTAGGCCAAATTTTTCCTTGCCAGTTAGCGGTTGGTCCAAAAGCAATAATTTGTTGCCCTGTAGGGATTATGGTTGCCGCGCGTTTTTTATCGTCTTCGCTTAACCAAACGGTGGGCAGCGGTGCCGGAGAAAAAGAAAATACTTTTGCTAAATGGTGGAGACGGTGCCCACGGCTACGCCCGCCGTGTTTGATATAGCGTTTTTTAGACCACATGAACCACGTGATAGGAGATCCTCTCAGATCTACGGTGATATCCCACGAATAAGGGAGGCAGGTTTTCCAAAGTGTGAACCAATGGAGATTATAACGGCGTTTTGTCAGGGAGATAATACGTTCAAGATGAGGAATATGGCAAAAAAGCCCTGAGGCACTTTCTCCACATGCAACGGTGACACGTGCTTTTGGATATTGTTTGAGGAGTTCTGCTAACACCCCTGTCGAGAGAACGGCATCACCTACTCGCGTTGCTGTGATGAAAAGAATACGCGTCATCAAAACCTAAATCATTAAATCATAAATGTAAGCGATAAATTAAGGAAAAACCTTATAAATACCCTATACACAACGTGCATTATAGGGCTTCATCAGTTATTTGTGTAAAAAAATAAAAAGAATCTTGACTCTTTTTTTCTTTTTATGGTAGAAAAACATTATTGAATATTTCGCGATTGTAATAGCCTATTTTAATTAAATTAAATAAAGCAGTTTGGTGGCTTGGTAGAGTTAATCTCTACCAAGCCTTGAGTTTTTTAGAGACAGAAGTTAAAGTAACACGCAATATATACGAATTTGATGAGAGGTTTTGTGTAAATTTGTGTAAAAGAAATCAAACCTGTAAATAATCTGTTAAAAGGCGGGTATCCAGAAAACACGAAAGAGATTGAGGACACGATGAAAAAAGATTTTGTTTTATTTGCGCGTATGTTAATGGTTCTATTTGTAGGAAGTGTAACCTGTACAACAGCTGCTTTAGCAACAACTAAGCAAGTGCAAAAAACAGCCGTATCCCATGGGTGGGCTGCCGTTGGCTGTGGGGAAGAGCCAAAAGTCCCTAAAATTGATGTATCAACTGTTCAGCATTATAACATTAGTGTTGATAAGGTGAGTGCTTATGAAAAGGCAGCGCGGGTTTATAATGTATGTGTCTCAAAAGCCGCTATGAAAGAAGAGACTAAGATTAGTAATGAAGCACGCAATAAAATTGCTTATGTGCACGCAGGGAGTGCTGCTGTACAAAAACGTATTTCGGATAATTTCGTAAAACTCACAACAGCCCTTAAAGTGGGGGGCGCTAAGCTTAGAAAAACCGCCCAATAACTTTTTATCTTCTAAAAGCCAATGGTTTGAGACACGTCTAAGTGAGCCTAATTGAGAGGTGTTTTTAAGGGTTTTTAAGGTTTTTTCAAGGGGGGCGTTGTTTCTCTTTTCTGTGGTTTGTTTTTATTTTTAAGAGCGGGTTGATATCGTTTTTTATAAAGGTTAAAGCAGATCGCCTCTTAATTAGCTTGTCAGGAAATCCCAAAAAACAGGATAAAAACCTTCATGGCAACACTTTTAAATCAAAAATTGCTTAAAAGCTGTATAGAAAAGTTTCATTTTCCTGAAAATGAAAAACGGCAGAAGAGTGAAAAAATAATTTCTGCGTGGCAAAAATCTTTTAAAGATAGTGATTTAAGTAAGGCGAAAGAAACTTCATTACAAGGCAAATTTTTTGCCAAATTCTTTTGTGAAATTTTAGGCTATACAACGCAAGATGACAGCAACGAAGTTTGGACATTAAAACAGGAAGCCAAAACCGAAGTCGACGGCAAAGAGGCGGACGGCTCTTTAGGGTTTTATTCCAAAACATCTGAAAAAACACGATGTGTTATTGAATTAAAAGACGCGCAAAAGCCTCTCGACAAGAAACAGCTCACAAGAGAGAGCAAACAGACACCTGTAGAACAGGCTTTTCAATACCTTTATAAATTTGCGGATTGCGATTGGGTGATTGTATCCAATTTTAGATATACCAGACTTTACCATAAATCCAAAGGACAGACGGCTTATGAAGAATTTGATATTTTAACTTTGCACGAAGAAAAAGAGTTTAAAAGATTTTATTATTGTTTGTGTCAGGAAAACCTATTAAACGAACAAGCGCGTTCGCCTATGGACGAACTTGTCAAACGATCAGGCGAAGCCTATATTGATATTACAAAAGAGTTTTATTTAGAATTTAAAAATGTGAGAAAAAAATTATTTGACCATATCGTCGAGAATAACCCTGATTTTGATAAAAAACTCTTACTTGAAAAAACGCAAAAAATTTTAGACCGGTTTGTCTTTATTTTCTTTTGTGAAGATACAGCCGGGCTTTTGCCGCATAACACCGTAGAAAACACTTACGAACTTGGTCAAGCCTCTTTTTCATCTTCTGAATGTAAGATATGGGAACAGTTTAGAGGGTTGTTTGTTGCCATAGATAAGGGAAATACGAGAGTTAAACCACCGATCAATGCCTATAATGGTGGTTTATTTGCCGATGATGAAATTTTAGATAAACAACTCATTATCAGAGATGAAATATTTGAAGACATTAAGAATTTAGCCCGTTATGACTTTGAAAGTGATCTCAACGTTAATATTTTAGGGCATATTTTTGAACAATCCCTATCAGATTTAGAACAAATTAAAAACGAGCTTGACGGAATACAAGAGGAAAAGAAAAATGCCAAACGTAAAAAAGACGGTATTTTTTACACTCCCGAATATATCACGCACTATATTGTCAAAGAAACGATCGGCAAATATTTAGAGGAAAACCCCGAAAAACTTGAAGAGATAAAAATTTTAGATCCAGCTTGCGGAAGTGGCGCCTTTCTTAACCAAGCCCATAGTTTTTTAGTGCAACAAAGAAAAATTCAAAGAGACGAAAAAATTGCACAACTAGGGAAAAGTCAATTAAATTTCTTTGAACACATCAACCCCGCTGATATAGACCGTTCTATCCTCTTAAACAACCTTTATGGCGTGGATTTAAACAAAGAAAGCGTAGAAATTACCAAACTTGCCCTTTGGTTAAAAACGGCACATGCCCAATGTAAGCTCAATAATCTTGATGAGAACATCAAATGCGGAAATTCGCTCATCGACGATGAAACAATCGCAGGTGATAAGGCGTTTAAATGGGAAGAAGAGTTTCCTTCACTATTTAAAGAAAAAGAATTAAAAGCATATCATATCACTTTTAGAACCTATGGTTCTTATGAAGGTGATGATGTAAAAAATTCTTCTAAAAATAAGTATGAAAAGCCAAATCTGTCATTAGAAGATGAAGAATTTATACTTAATGCCCTGCTCGACATCATAGAAGAGTCAGAGTTAAGAGTATTGGCACTTAATATATGTAAAAACCATGTCCATATGGCGGTTGTGTGTGCCTATGATGAAATAGAGGAGTATGTACAAAAAATAAAATCGATGACATCAAGACAATTAAACATACATAAAGGGATAACAATTCCCAATAAAGAAAAGACTTTATCCCAAGAAAAACAAAAAGAAAAAGAAAAAACGCAAAATAGACTATGGGCGTCAAAATATGACGTTTCTGAAATTTCAACAGAAGAAGAATTGTTAAATGTTATCAATTATATATACCATAACCGGCAAAAACATAACTTACCAGCATTACAACAAGATGTACAACACAGGGTCATGACCCTGTGTTGGGAGATCAATAAAGCGTTTGTACCACACGAGAAAGGTGGTTTTGATTGTATTATCGGTAATCCGCCGTATGGGGCAGAATTAGGCGAAAAAGATAAAAATTTTTGTTTAGAGAGATATAAATTAAAATCTAGCGAAAGTGCGTTGTTATTTATCAAATTAGCCTATGATTTATTAAAACCAAATGGCAAATTGGGCTTTATTGTTCCTAAATCCTTTTGTTTTTCGTCAAACTATAAGACTATCAGAGAATATATATTTAAGGATATTGAAACAATAGTAGATTGTTCAAAAGTATGGAAAGAAGTCAAACTTGAACAAGTGATCATCGTTATCAAAAAGGGGTCAAATTCAAATAAATACGATTCACTAAAATTGGATAATAATAATTTCATTCCGTTAGGGGCAATAAATAAAGAGGATTGTTCAAAATTTAATTTATTTTTGAACGGGATAAGCCGTAGAGAAATTGAGCTTGCAAAGAAAATTTTATCTCATTCGTTTTCTTTAAATAAGATTGCCGTAAATCAAAGGGGGATTATACTCAATGGATTTGATGATGGTGATTTACTTGTAATAGGTTGTAACGAAATTGACAAATATAAAATAAGAGGCATAAGAGGGAAAATAAGTGGTTCTCAAGTAAGAGATGATAAAGCCTATATAAAAAACAATTCCATATTAGTTCAAGGGGTTGTTGCACATATTGAAAACCCTATCGACCATATAAAAATAACAGCAGTAATACCTAATACTAGTGATTATATTATAGTTGATAATTTAAATCAAATAATCATAAATTCTGAATACTCAAATTATTCTATATGGTGTTTACTCAATTCAACGCTTATCAATTGGTTTGCCTATCGCTTTATATATGGAAAATCAATAAGAACAATGCGTTTTGATAATCCAGTAACAGCAAGAATCCCAATTTGTAATGCTTTAAAAGAGAGGCAGGACTATTTTATAAAGACTTCTCAAAAGGTGATTGAATTACATAATCGTTTACACGAAGAAACGCAAAAAGCGTTAGAACTTATCAAACTTGAATATAAGCCGAAAAAGATTTCTCAAAAATTAGAAGTATTTTACACTTTAGGCGTTAATCCGTTTATAGAAGAGCTCGACAAACTCGGGGTCATGACCCCGAGTGCAGAACCTGCAGGCAAAACTTCAGGGGCAAAACCCACAGAAAAATCTCAATCAAAATCTCAATCACGGGACACAACGCGTGCTTCAAAACTCACGCTTTCACAAAAAGAAGAGTTGATCAGCTGGTATAAAACTAAATCCGAGCAATTAAACAAAATTAAATCTGAAATCGACACCCTCGATCGTGAAATCGATCAAGAAATCTATAAACTCTACAATTTAACCCCGGAAGAAATCTCTATTATAGAGGGACATTCCCTCAAATAAAATGTTATGATGATTTCTTTCTGGGGCGTATTTTATATGTGAGTCATTTTTATTAAATTTATTAAAATTTGATAATTGATGAAAACTTTGTAAAAACTGTGAGGATTTATGAGAAAACGTGTGCAGTCATTGGCAGGGCGTTATATGAGTGCCGTTGCAGCCTTGCTGGTGATGCTGGTTTGTAGTATTGGCGTGCTTTCTTGGAATGCGTCGCGCCATACGAAGTTAGCACGAGAAGCAACAGGCTCGTACCTTATGGCATTGCAGCAAATAGATCGTTTAGGAAACACGAACGGGCATACCCCGAATGAACATACAGGGGCAAGCACAAAATCGACAGCCTTTAACAATAATAATGGGGTGGCAGCACTTTTGAATCGGGTTGTCGCTTCGGGCGTTGGAGGGGTTTCTACACTTGCCAAAATGCAACAAGCCGCCCTAGCGGCAGAGAGCGGGGAAAAAACTAAGGCGCTTGCCCTATGGAACGCCATACAGGCGAATAGTGCCGTAGCGCCAGCCTTGCGCGATGTCGCGAGTTTTTTATGGTGCCAACAACAAATTGATACAGGAGATCCGGCGGTTTTACGTTCAAGGCTTTTTGTCTTACTAAATAAAGGAAAAGCATGGAAAGGGCTTGTTACAGAAGAGCTCGCTTTGTTAGATATAAGAGAAGGTCATCGTGACGCTGCACGCCAAAAATTAGCCTCTTTGCTCACTTTAGAGAATATTCCAGATGGTGTGCGACATCGTGCGCAAATGCTGATACAAGCCTTAAACGCACCGGCTTAAATACCTCGGGCAGGATAAAACCTCATAGGATGTGATGATGGGGGATATGATGATGGGTTGTAAAAATAATCTTCGTTTTGGTCAATCTGGTAAAACAACGCGTGCTAAAATAACGCGTAGAAATTTACTCGTAAGCGGTGCCGTTGCCCCAGCTTTAGCTGCATGTCAGGGGGGGTATGTCAAGCCTATTCTGCCCGGACATCGGATTGATATTCTCTCTTCAGGGGCGGGGTTAATGGTGGATAACGAGGATAAAACGCCTATTACCATACCCCAACCAAAACTTGTTTCTGAATGGCCCATAGCCGGGCGTGTCCCTTCTCACAGAGGGGAAAATTATGCGTGGGGCGGTTTACATCGGCGTTGGCACCACGATATAGGGGCAGGTATTTCAGAGCCTGACCTTCTCGCCTGGGTGGCGTTAGGCTCTTGGGGGCGAGGCATTATTCCTGTTACTCCTGTTGTGCAGAATGGGCGGCTATTTGTCATGGATGCGCAAGGGGTGGTAAGGGCGTTTTCGTGGCCCGGTATGCGCAAACTTTGGAAGTTAAACCCACGAAGTAAAAAATCACAAGCAAATAATCTTGGCGGAGGCATAGGGGTTGATGGTGACACACTTTATATTATCGATGGTGTTTCTAAAGCGTTAGCGGTTCATGTGGCAACAGGAAAAATAAAATGGCAAGTGAATATCAATACACCCGGGCGTTCTGCACCGACGATCGCGAATGGCGCTATATATTTTGGTACACTAGATGAACATTTTTTTGCGTTAGATGCCAAAACAGGGCGACAACTTTGGCGCTATGCGGCAACTGCAACAGAGACGACGATATTCGAACAGCCCGCGCCTGCTGTGGCAAATGGGATCGTCGTAGCAGGTTTTGGCGGAGGAGATCTCGTTGCGTTTCGGGCGGAAAGTGGTGAAGTTGTCTGGAGTAATATGCTCGGAAGTGTAAATAACGAGGCGCGCGCTCTTAATTTAAGTAGTGTCAGTGGTCTGCCTGTTGTTGTTGATAATATTGTTTATGCCGTCAGTATGGCGCAAATTCTTACAGCCGTCGATATTCGTACAGGTCGCCACGTGTGGGAACGGGCTGTAGCGAGTCAAAATAGTATTTTATGTGTCGGGGATTGGCTCTATATTATTTCTTTGGATCAACAAGTTGCGTGTATCGATCGATTATCGGGGCATGTACGATGGATTACACAGCTTCGTCGTTTTCATAATCTCGAGTTCGAGAAAGGGATTGTTTCATGGTTTGGACCTATTTTAGCCGAAGGGCAGCTTGTTTGTCTGAGTACATTGCCTGAAAATGGTATGGCACGCCTTGACCCAATAACAGGGAATATTATTTCTATTGACGCCATGGAGGCTGTTTCTTATTTTCCCCCTATCGTTGTGGATAAACAGATGTTGATTATTACAAATGATGGGTATTTAAGGTCTTATGGTTAAAAATTTGCGCGCTGTAGCGTTGTTATCAACGTCTGATTTACCTATCGTTGTCATTGCCGGTTGTCCGAATGTTGGAAAATCGACACTTTTTAACCGTCTTGTGGGGCGCAAGCAAGCTCTTGTCGCAGATATACCCGGGGTGACACGTGATCGGAAAGAAAGCATAGCCCTTATTCGGGGAAGAAATATACGCCTGATTGATACAGCAGGGCTAGAAGAATCTGCTGTTGAACCTCTTTCCGGGCGAATGCGTGCCTCTTCTGAAAGTGCTTTGCGTAAAGCCGATCTTATTTTGTTTTGTATTGATGCACGGGCGGGTATAACACCTGCCGATGCCCATTTTGCCCAATGGATACGCAAGCAGAATTGCCCTGTTTTACTGGTTGCTAATAAAGCAGAAGGCGCGCGCGGCTCTGCTTTTGCCATGGAAGCCTATGCCTTAGGTTTGGGAAAACCGTTGGCTGTTTCTGCTGAACATGGCGAAGGTATAACCGATTTAATGTGGGAAATTGCCGATTCTTTGCCAAAAGAGCCGCCAAAATATCAGACAGACAAAGACAAAGCAATTCTTGAAACAGGTGTTGAAGAAGACGCTCAAATAACGCCGTTACGTGTGGCACTTGTTGGGCGACCTAATGCAGGAAAGTCAACCCTTCTGAATACGTTACTTGGTGAAGAACGTATGATTACAGGACCAGAACCCGGGTTGACACGTGATTCTATTACGGTTCCCTTACAATACAATCATAGAACCTTTGAAATTGTTGATACAGCAGGTTTACGCCGTAAAGCACGTATTGATGATTCTTTAGAAAAAATGTCGACATCAGCGTCTATTGAGGCGATAAAAATGGCAGAAGTGGTGGTATTGGTGTTAGATGCCACTTTGGGTGTCCATGATCAAGATCTTCAAATTGCTCGTCTGATTGAACGCGAGGGACGGGCATGTGTCATTGTTTTGAATAAATGGGATTTGGTCAAAAACCGTTCAGAGACACGTAAAGCCATGATTGATCGGTTGAGTCTCTCATTAGCGCAAATACGCGGTGTGCCTGTTGTGGCATTATCAGCTTTTACGGGTGATGCCGTGCATAAATTATTGCCCACAGTACAAGAGACTTGGGATATTTGGAATAAACGCATTCCTACGGGAGAACTTAATCGTTGGTTTCATGAAATGATAAAACGACACCCGTTACCCCTTGTCGAGGGAAAACGTTTGAAATTACGCTATATGACACAAGTCAAAGCGCGCCCTCCTACTTTTGTTATTTTTGGCACCCGTGTAGAACAAATACCAGAGGATTACAAACGTTATTTAACGAACGGTCTGCGTGAGGTCTTTAACTTACAAGGTGTTCCTATTCGTTTACAACTGCGTGCAACAAAAAACCCCTATGCCTCTTCTTCTGTATAGGGATATTTTTGGCAAAGAAAGATAGCAAAGTAAAAGATAAAAGAGGCGTTAAATTTTTTTCGCATAAAGGGTCTTATTTTAGACCTCACTTTCAAGAAAGATTCTGTCAGTATCGCCCATCCAAGCACCGTGATAACGGTTGAGCCAATGTTCTGCTTGTGTGGGTGCCCCCTCGACTAAAGCGAGGAGAGGGGCGAGATATATCTCCTCTGACATTTGGCTTTTTTGATCGATAATCGCGCGGTTTTGTAACCCGTTAAGTGCGAGATGAACCACTTGATCGGCTAAAGCGCGTAAAGTACCTTTGCCAAAGGGGGCGTTCAGTCCTTGTGTAGGTACTTGTTTGTAGGTGAGAAGATAATCCTCCCATGGGTAGGAACGGACGAGATCCCATGCACTATCTAAAGCTGTTGTATCATATAAAAGCCCTGCCCATAGTGCAGATAAGGCAAGGATCATTTCAGGTGATCCAACATCTGCCCCACGTATTTCTAAAAATTGCTTGAGGCGTACGTCAGGGAAAACCGTTGTCAGGTGGTTATTGAAATCCTCAAGCGTGGGGCGTGTGTCTTCTAATCCTTCTTGATGTTCTCCGTTAAGCCAAGCGCGAAAAGAACGCCCGGCAACATTGCGCATATGTCCGTTACGTATAATGAAATACATAGGAACATCTAAAACCCAATCAACATAGCGCTCAAAACTGAGATCAGGTAAAAAAACATAGGGATGAATGCCAGAACGTGCCGAGTCTGTATCGCCCCAAACTCTTATCCGATTAGAGAGAAATCCATTGGGTTTCCCTTCAAAAAATGGAGAGTTCGCAAAGAGTGCCATAGCAACAGGTTGTAAAGCCGTTGATACCTGCATTTTGCGTACCATATCTTGTTCCGAACTAAAATCTAAATTAACTTGCACAGTGCAAGTACGCTGCATCATATCGATTCCTAAAGATCCTACTTGAGGCATATAGGCACGCATAAGAGCATAGCGTGATTTTGGGATCCAAGGCATAGCTGCCCGTGTTGCTGTAGGGTGAAAACCCAGAGGAGCAAACCCGATTCCTAGTGTGCGGGCTATAGGGCGTAGGGTATTAAAATGTTCATGAAGTTCTTGCTCTGTTGCATGAAGCGTGCGTAAAGGCGCACCAGAGAGCTCAAACTGACCAGCAGGTTCGAGCGAAATGGAAGCCCCAGCCTGATCACCTTGTCCGTTTAAGCCAATAATATTGCCCTCATCGAAAATAGGAGTCCAACAGTGGGGCTGTGCTTTGTATAACGCACTTAAAAGAGCTTCAATACCATGAGGACCAAAATAAGGAGGCGGTGTGTAGGCAGCAAGTGTTTGAGAGGCTTCTGGTCTGATAAAGCCGAATTTTTCATGTTCAGTGCCAATACGCCAATCGGTATTTGGTTTACATCCTTGTGCAAGAAGGTCAATAAGTTGGTGACGGGACTCGATTAAAATGTCTTTTGCTGAATTATCTTTTGCTGTTGATGTGTTGGACATGAAGGCTTCCTTAAAAATAGCATGAACGAAACGTGGAAAAGAGACTCTTAAATTATTTTGCTTATTTTATTCTTATTCTGCCGAAATATCTCTTAAACGCAAGTAATGGGCGATAAGGGTTAATCCAGCAGCAATGGCTGTATCAGCTCTGAGTATATAAGATCCCAGAGAGAGAGGTATAACAAAATGATACTGTTGTAAGAGATGACACTCGCGAAGAGTTAATCCGCCTTCGGGTCCGATCAATAAACCATCACCTTTTTTGACTTTGTTGTTTAGTGCAAAGTTTTGTGAGGAATAGGGAGTTCCAAGGCGTTCTATCGCCGCAAAAAGAGTTTGTTGCATAGGCCACGTGTTAAGGAGGCTTGTGAGAGAGATCGGCGCGACGATTGTAGGAATATCGAGGCGTTCGCATTGCTCGGCGGCTTCAATAGTAATCGTGGTTAGTCGTTTAAGGTTAAGGCTATGGGTGTTAGTACGATCGGTTATTGTGGGGATAAATTCTGTTACACCAAGTTCCGTGCCCATACGCAAGGCAAGATCTGTGGCATCACGTTTGAGTAAAGCAAAGGCAAGTGTTAAGGAGGGCGTGACATTTGGCGCTCGTAAGCAACGCTCTAATGTAAGACATCCTTTTTCTTTACGAAGTTCGATTATACAGGCAAGCCACTCGCCTACAGAAGCGTTAAAAACGCGAACATAATCGCCAGATTGCCGGCGAAGTACAGTTCCTAAATAATGCGCTTGTGCTGCTGTGAGAGGGCAAGAATCCCCCTGTTTCAGAGAAGGTAAAAAAAGGGTGTCTGTAGAAACATATAAACGGGGTAATCGTGCTGTATTCGTTGTATTTATATGGAGATGAGGCATTGTATAAAATAATTATTTTTCATCTAAAAATAAAAAGTTTTAACGGGGATAAAGTATAAAAAGTAAAAAGAGACTATGATGTTTTTTTGTTTATATCGTTGCTGACACATAGTATAGAAAAAAGTATAGAAAAACCTCCATAATAAAGTATGTCTAAAATATGTCTAATATTAAAATACATCTTGAAATATTATTAAGAAATATCATTGATGTCGACGCATACCCAGCATACCGATATTAAACGGACCGGGTGGGTTGCCCGTTTGCCACCAACTGTGCAAGCTTATGCGCTATTAGCGCGTCTTGACAGACCTATTGGTACGTGGCTTTTATGGTTGCCCGGTGTATGGGGTATTTTGTTACCACAGGGTGTTCCAGCACTTGAACGTTTCCGGCTGATTGTCTTATTCCTCATAGGTAGTATTATTATGCGTTCCGCAGGTTGTGTTGTTAACGATATGTGGGATCGCGATATAGATCGACAAGTTGCTCGCACAGCGAACCGACCTTTAGCCAGTGGCGCATTACGTATGCGTCAAGCGGCTTTTTTTCTTATGGTGTTACTCTTTGCCGGATTGATCGTTTTAATACAACTGAATCCTCTTTCGTGGGTTCTTGGTGTTTCATCTCTATTTTTAGTAGCTTTTTATCCTTTAGCCAAAAGGTTTACGTGGTGGCCTCAACTTGTCATGGGGTTTACTTTTGGGTTTGGTGCGCCTTTAGGATACGCAGCAGCAGCAGGACATCTTGCATGGGCACAAGCTGCCTTATACGGAGCAACGATTGTTTGGCAATTAGGTTTTGATACAATTTACGGGTTTCAAGATATGGAAGACGATGCCCGTATCGGCGTAAAATCAACCTCTCGCCTAATGAGGGGGCACGCTCGTTTATTTATCGGCTGTTGTTATGGCATAATGCTTGTATTATTGGGAATATCAGCTCTTTTATCAAAAACCTCATGCTTGTTTTGGCTCGTGTTATTGTGGCCTACTTTTCTTCTTACGCGGCAGGTATTCCATATAAACCCTCATAGCCCTATTTTGTGTTTACAGCAATTTCAGGCGAATAGAGAAATTGGGTTAACCGTAGCTTTGGCATTTCTTGCGGGATTAGTCGCTTTATAGCTTTTATAGTTTGAGAGAGTCATGGATAAGATCAGATTTTTTACTTACTTCTGTATGATGTAGAGTAGAGTGTGAGAAATGGATAGGTAACGGTTTTAATGTGTTTTAATGTAAGGTGTTTTTCATGTCTTTGCCTTTGCGTTGTTTTGGTGTATGGCTATGTCTAGCCTTGTTATTTGTCAGTCATGATGTTTATGCGCGGTGTGAAAAACGTCATAATGAGGGATTTCACGTTTCTGCGGGCGTTTTTTTGTCGATAGCAGATAAACATAGGCTAGAACAAATTGAACAAGCCCTCAATCAACACACGATGTTTGAGGCGCGCATTCTGCAAACAGATTCTAACGGAAAACAAGTGACAGGGCATGTGTGGATTAAAAGACCAGGTCAGCTACGGCTCGTTTATGATCCACCCTCACCATGGCTTCTTGTTGCTAATGACGGGAAAGTTGTTTTTCGTGATAGTCAGCTTGATCAAACAACATTTATCCCTATCCATCAGACACCTTTAGGTCTTTTATTGCAAAGTTGTATTCGTTTAACAGATAGTATAACAATAACAGGCTTTCATTATAGACGTGGCATTATGGAGGTAACACTTGTCAGAACAGATCACCCTACAGAGGGCAGTTTAACACTTATTTTTTCCGAAAAACCCGTTGTTTTACGGGCATGGCAAGTCATCGACGCCCAAGGGCGTGAAACACAAGTTCTTTTAGAGAATGTGCATGATGTGCCCACGATGGCAGCGAGTTTATTTACCCTGCCTACAGAGCCAACAGATCCAACAGATCCGGCAGATCCAGCTGAAAGCGCAAACGCAAAAGAAAATACATCGAGAGGGGAAAGAACAAAATCACCCTAAAAAAGTAAAATCGTAAAAAAGTAAAATTATGAGGAATAATATTATAGTTATTATAGTTATAGTACGCGGCACGGCTAGGGCATACAATGACAGAAGGTGATCTTTTTGGGGGTGTTATCTCACAACAAAACTGCGCGCAAAAACTTTCGTCTTCCCCTTCGCATAATCGTTTTCAACCTTTGGCGGATCGTTTACGACCTGAACGATTAGAAGATGTGGTTGGGCAGCCAACTTTGCTCGGACCTGAGGGTCGTTTAACGCGTATGCTTGAGCAAAAAAGTTTGAGCAGTTTAATCCTATGGGGAAATCCGGGGGTTGGAAAAACAACAATAGCACGCCTTCTTGCCCAAGCAAGTGGGCTTGTTTTTGTGCAGTTATCGGCTATTTTTTCAGGCGTGGCAGATCTTAAAAAAGTTTTTGAAACAGCACGAAATTTGGCACGAACGGGCGGTCAAACATTGCTCTTTGTTGATGAAATTCATCGTTTTAACCGGGCACAACAAGATGGTTTTTTACCAGTTGTTGAAGACGGCACGGTTGTTCTTGTTGGGGCAACCACAGAAAACCCCTCTTTTAGCCTAAATGCTGCGTTGTTATCACGTTGTCAAGTCATGGTTCTTCATCGTTTAGATGACACGGCATTAGAAGCACTCTTAACACGGGCTGAACATCTGATCGGTCATACACTTCCCCTAACAGAAGAGGCACGGGTGACTTTGCGGGCTATGGCTGATGGAGACGGACGCTATTTGCTGAATATGGTAGAACAAATTTTAACGATAAAAACGCAAACCGTTTTAGACTCTACGCTGTTAGCCCATTATTTAGCCCGTCGCTCTGTTTTGTATGATCAAAATAGAGATGAGCATTATAACCTTATTTCTGCTTTGCATAAATCTATGCGTGGATCTGATCAAGATGCCGCGTTATACTGGCTAGCGCGTATGTTGAAAGGAGGAGAAGACCCACGCTTTATCGCCCGCCGTTTAGTGCGTTTTGCTACCGAAGATATTGGTATAGCCGATCCACATGCCTTACCGTTAACTCTTTCTGCATGGAAAGCTTATGAACGTTTAGGATCACCAGAAGGAGAATTAGCGTTAGCCCAAGCGGTGGTCTATCTTTCAACAGCGCCTAAATCCAACGCGGTTTATAAAGCCTATCAAGCGGTGTGTCACTTTGCCGATAAAACAGGAAGTCTCATGCCGCCCGCCCATATTTTACAGGCGCCTACGCCATTGATGCGAGAAGTGGGATATGGCAAAGGCTATGCCTATGACCATGATACAGAAGAAGGCTTTTCAGGGCAAAACTATTTTCCTGATAAAATACCACGACAGGTTTTTTACCAACCAACAAACCGAGGCTATGAACGTGAGGTTAAGCAAAGAATAGAAGCCTATACACGTTTACGAGAGCATAAGCAACAACCGTAAAGAAAATCGCATGACTGTTGTTACTCTGAGTGTTACAGAAGACGAAGCAGGCATTCGCCTTGATCGTTATTTTCGTCGTCATTATCCGCATTTAGCCCATAGTGCTTTACAAAAACTATGTCGTACGGGGCAAATCCGTGTAGAAGGGCGGCGTGTAACATCTTCGTTTCGATTAGAGTGTGGGCATAATATTCGTATTCCTCCAAAACTAATGCTTCAGCCCATTCATGTGCCTCATCGTGAAAAAGAACGTGTATTAGAGGCACATTTGGTGCGAGAAATTCGCAAAATGATTCTTTATCAAGATCAACATCTTATTGTTCTTAACAAGCCGGCAGGGATCGCTGTTCAGGGAGGAAGTGGGGTTATAAAACATATTGATATGATGTTAGATGGTTTACGAGAAGACGGTGCACCTCGTCCCAGACTTGTGCATCGGGTGGATCGGGATACCTCTGGCATTCTTCTTTTAGCTAAAACGCCCGGAGTAGCCGCACAATTAGCCGCTTCTTTTAGAGGGAGAGAGATTAAAAAAATTTATTGGGCAGTTGTGGCTGGTAAACCAATACCGCCCTCTGGTGAAATTGATCAACCATTGGTTCGGTTAGGCAAAGGACCTGAAGCGATTATTGTCCCCGCTGATCGGCGTGATTCCGATGCCCAATCTGCACGCTCTATTTACGAAGTGTTGGATTCGGTAGCACGTAAATTTTCATGGCTGGCGTTATCACCCCTAACAGGGCGTACACACCAATTACGGGTGCATTGTGAATCTTTAGGAACACCTATTTTAGGCGATCCTAAATATGGGGGTGCTTCTGCGCATCCGGAAGGTATGATAGATCAATTACACCTTCATGCGCGGATGATAGATATTCCACATCCTGCAGGGGGGCGCTTATGTGTGTATGCAGAATTACCCGCTCACATGAAAAAGACCTTTCGCGATTTGGGTTTTTCAGCAGGATCAACCCCAAAACCTCTACGTTATGGTCGAGTGGCGCCAATATAGCCGATATAAAAGAAAGAACAAATAAAAAAAGACAAACAAAAAGAAGCCCGTTTTTTTTAGGGGGCTTCTTTTTGACAGTGCAACTTGATAACTTTTTAATAACTTTGTTAGAGTGCGTCTCGTCTCGCGCTTTGATTTTGAGCTTACTTTCCGAACCATGGGTCATGACCCATGGTTCGGATTCTATTGAGAAGTGGCCAAGCCTATGGTTTAGATTTTGTTTGTAGGCACTAACCTCATGGCTTGAGAGAGGTACTCTGAACGCGGGTGTATGCCCCCGCGTTTGTATAAGCTCTTCCATGGGATCGCGTTTACTCCCTTGAGGCGTGCCCTTAAGCGTGCCCTTTATGCGTGGAGGATAATTTCCACGCGTCTATTTTGAGGCTCGCGTGTGTTGGGGGCTGTGGGGACGAGGGGGTTCGTATCACCATAGCCCCGAATAACAATCTCTGAAGCTGGCACGCCGTTACGTATCAGTTCCGCCTCAACACTTCGCGCCCGTTTCACAGAAAGCGCATAGTTGTATTTTTGCCCCGCAGGACCGGGGGCGGCAGAACTATCGGTATAGCCGTTCACGTTAATACGGGTGGTATGCACATAAGAGGTTGCATGTGCTGCTTCCACCACAATTTGCCGCGCGCGGGACGTCAGGGCATATTGGTTCCAATCAAAGAACACAAGGTAAGACCGTGCCGGCACAGGCGCAGGCGCTGCCGCAGCCGCTGCGGCGAAAGCTCTTGACACAGAGGGCGGGGCAATATGTACAGGTCGATTATGGAACGCATACCGGAAGCCCACGATAAATTGGTGATTAAAGCGTTGGTCAAAATTCGCATTTCCTAAAACACCCTGCCTGACGTTATAGGCAAAGCCTCCGTTATAGAACGAGCCCGGTTGCCCGATCATGCGATATTGCGCGGTAATTTGTAAGCCCGAGATTCCTGTATCAAACGCCACGCCGATAATGCCCTGCCACGAAAATCCGCCATGTGTGCCCGTAATGGCGCCGATCATGGTGTTCGGTCTGTTATAGCGTTGCCATAAATACCCGGCACCGCCTCCGATGAAAGGTGTGGCAATGGATTTAAGCCCAAAAAGTCGCTCAAGGTCAAAGTCATAAATCACATTGAAAAACCCACCATACGACTCATCCGTGCCATGGTGATTGACCTGCTGGAAAGGAGGGCGTATATTTGCCGCCAATGCATTATAGTATTTACCTGAAAAAGAAGCTGATATCTTGCCAATATTCTCATAAACTCCAGGTGCGATTATCGAATATTTACCGTTATCAAATGTTAGTTCATCGTAGGCTTTCGCGAAATCTTTACTAACATCTTGTATATTATCACCTTTAACGCCGTAACATCTATCCGGCGGTACGTAGTTTCCGCTCATAACATTTTGAAAGGTTGGAATCAGAAGAGCAGAGCCACCTGCAAAAGATCCATTGAAAAACTCTTTTTCACTCTCTTTTAGCAATGTATGACAATTCTCTGGCACTACGGTTACGCTGGGAAAATACTTTTCTATTAATGCTTTATCATTGGGGTTGAGATATGGAGTGTTGTTTACATTTGCGTAATCTGTGTAATTATCGTGCGAGAAATTGTAGAGCCCTTCGGCTTCGACGCGCAGTCCGTTTCCGAAGCCATAGCCGACGGCACCGAAGCCTGTGAAGCCTGTGCCATGATTGACGGAGAATTTAGGTAAGGCATAGCCTGGGAGAGGAATACCGCTAACACTCATCGGAGGGGAGTTGGCGTGGACGTGTTGGTCTTGTACGAGGTTATAGCCAGCACCGCCATCGACATAAAGCCCTGAAATGGTTGTGGCGGAGGCAACAGCGGGAACAAAAGTTAAAGCGGAAGTTAGAAGAAAAGAACGTAAGCGTAAGCGCATGATGGATAAGTCTCCTTAATATAATTATACAACTTAAAAAGAGACCCAC
>JAFPVE010000036.1 GCA_017413025.1 Acetobacter sp.
AATTTTTAATTTTTCCGAATAACATTGTCTATTTCAGTATTATACAAAAATGTGAAAGGTTTGGATATTTTATCGCCGTATCTTACGATCATGGCAATGTAAACGGAATGTTGAGAATTTCAGAAGTATAAGTTTCAACAAGGGCACTAAAGGGTACACCGTTATGGGTGTGTAAAATAGCCGTATATTCAAAAAGATTATGGGGTACAGGCAAAAAGGGCGCCTCTTTTTCCTGTTGTGCGTTATAGTGTTGAAAAAGAACTCTTTGCCAGCCTTGCGGGAGGGGAGACCATAAAACGCGGTGTTCTAAAATTCGGCGAAAAAACCCTAAAGGACGCACAACACGCCCAAAGGGGATATCAGTCGTTTCAAGTTGGGTACGCATAGAGGGGGTCAGAACATCGGGTCTGTACCAGTTATCGGCGATACAAAAAACCCGCCCTTCAGCGAAAAGGTGGATTTTTCTATAGGCAAGAGATGAATCAGAGAGGGAGGGCGTAACGTTGAGAGCTGTGCATAAAACAGGCGGACACGCTGCGGGACGGGCTTCGGTTGCTTCGTTGTGGGTTTTTGGTGGGAACGTTTCTGGGGCTATATGTTTTATATGAAGCGGGAGAGCATGTGCCATGTGGTTTTCTCGCAACCAGTTTTCTATGGTTGCGGTAGAGCTGTGATGGGTGAGAATCCTATTTGAAAATTCGTTAATAAGGGTTGCAAGCACAAGGCGGTGGAGAGGGGTATCTTTCCATAGTGGAAATGGAGGGGGCGGAAAGGGAGGAGATTGTGTTTGAGAGTTCATTTTTATACAGTAAACTATTATAGGGAGAGTTTGAGTATAAAAGGTTTTTAGAAAGTTTTTAACAAGAAGTTTCTTTTATTTTTTGCATGAAGCAAGGTATTAAGTCATTATACCAACTCGTTATAAACTAACTTTGAGTATGAGGAGTAGAAAGTTATGTCTCAAAAAATAGAAATCCAAGTGCATGGAATGACATGTGAAGGCTGTGCTTCTGCTGTAAAACGGGCTTTAACAAAGCTTGATGGCGTGAAAGATGTTGTTGTTCATCTCGATCAAAAAAAGGTTTGTGTGACATTTGATTCTGCCCATATTGAGGCTTCAAAAATTCGTCATACGATTCGCGAAGCAGGATACGAGGTTGTGGATTAAGTGGATTAAAAAGAGTTTGTGTTATTAGTTGTATGACAAAAGAGAGCAAAAAGATGTTAGGTATGCGTAAGCCTGTTTCAACGTGTGTGGCTTTTGCGACTCTTTTTGTTGTCTCTTTGAGTATGGGGGGGTGTTCAGCAGCAACAGGGCGTACTATGTGGGATACAGATGTAAGTTGTTTGCGCAAGCAAATGGCAGGTCCTGTGCATTTAAGTTTTCCAATAGCTGCAAACACCTGCCAACGTGTAACAGGCGGTGGTTTTTTGTTGGCGCGGTTTGTCACGAAGAAAAAACTAGGTGTACCTATTCCTCTAAATTTACACGGTGCGCCAGATTTGCAGAAACTCGCACAAGAATATAACTATAGTTATACCCGTTAGGGTGGCTTTTGTTATGAATTTGTTATGAAAGAACAAAAGCGTGCAACACTTCCCGAGTCTTTTAAGAATAAAATTCTTGTCGGGGATGTCCTCGAAAATATGCCCTTAATTCCTGATGAATCGGTTGATCTTGTCATTACGTCGCCACCCTATAATCTTAAGAACTCTACCGGAAACGGGATGAAAAATGGCAAAGGTGGCAAGTGGTCTAATGCGTCTTTAATTAAAGGCTATATCGATTATGATGATTGTATGCCCCATGCTGAGTATGTGGCATGGCAAAGGCAATGTCTTGATCAAATGATGCGGGTAATCCACGATGAAGGGGCTTTGTTTTATAATCATAAATGGCGGGTACAGGGTGGGCTACTGCAAGATCGGCACGATATTGTGGCGGGTTTTCCTGTGCGCCAAATCATCATTTGGCGACGTGCTGGGGGAATTAATTTTAACCCGGGGTATTTTCTCCCAACCTACGAAGTAATTTACCTTATAGCAAAAAAAGATTTCAAATTAGCGCCCAAAGCTAACGCTGTTGGTGATGTGTGGGAATTCCCTCAAGAAATGAATAACCCGCACCCAGCCCCTTTTCCTTTGGCTCTCATAGAAAGAATTATTCAATCAACAGTGGCAGAAATTATTTTAGACCCTTTTATCGGGTCAGGCACAACGGCACTTGCAGCCAAGAAAAACGGGCGAACTTATATCGGTATTGAACTTTCAAAAGACTATGCTACCTATGCCGAAGAAAGAATAAGAAGATATACCGAAACTTCTAACAACATTGAAGAGGCTGTTAAAGATGATTTACCTCTTTATAAAACCGTTTTATAAAACTTATTTTATAAGACTAGGCAAAGGAAAACCGTTGACGGTAAGCACATCGTTTTTCCATGCGGTGTTCCATGTGTTGGCGGTGTTAGTATAATGGCTGACAAGGCGTGCAAGGACAAGGGCAGCCATAAGGTTCATTTGTCTTTCAGCGCGCGTCAGGGCAATCAGGGCTTCTAAATGGCTTATTTCAAGATGACCCGAGGCTGTGCTGCTGCGCATGTCGCCCGTAAAAGTAGCCTGTCCGTATCCGTGGAGAGCAATATCTTCCCTGCTGGCGTTAAGATCTGTGA
The DNA here is from genome assembly GCA_017413025.1 of Acetobacter sp. GTDB lineage: Bacteria > Pseudomonadota > Alphaproteobacteria > Acetobacterales > Acetobacteraceae > Acetobacter. The sequence continues at coordinate 2,673 of JAFPVE010000036.1, forward strand.
TATGAATATGAATAGCCTGATCGGCTTTGGCCGTTGTGGTGCCAAGGGTGCTTAAAAATGTGGGGAGTTCAGAAGCTGGTATAGAAAAAGTGACATGGGCTTGTGCTGGAAAAAATTCTTCATAGGCGATATTATGGTACTCTAGTCCGTTGAAAGCTAACGAAGCTTCAGAACGTTTGTCGTGCGTACTTCCCTGTAAGATAAGCTGGGCTGATTTTAAACCTAACGCAGCTTTTCCAAGGCTAATAGTGGCAGCATTCCAAGAAAAAGCCATGTTTTTACCTTCGATGAGAAGGCGCCAAGCCTGTTGCCCTTGTTTTTCAAGCCAATGAGCACAAGCGGCGTTATGGTGCCCAGTCAGCGATAAAACAAGGGCAACCGAAGCAGCTTCTGCCATATTACGGAAAACTTCTTTCGGATGAGAGAGAGAGGAAAAAGGTTGTGCCGTCAGCTGCATTTGAACGGCATGAAGCCTATAAGGCGTGTGTTGTTGCGAGGCATTTAGAGAAGGGATCGTTAAGGTAAGGTTGCGATAAGAAACACCTTTTTCTGTTGTGCTGAGCTTGGTATAACGAATACGGGCACATGTTTGTGGCAAAGAGGATTGTTCTTTTTGTGCTGTTGTTGGCGCTGTTGTTTGAGAGAGGGAGGCAGCGTGCGCTGTTGTGTGGAGCGTAAGAAAAAACAAAATAGGGAGTAAGATGCGCATAGGCTTAAAATCTGTGTACAACTGCCGTAGGGGAATAGGTGGACAGAATAGTGAACAAAATTGGGTAAAGAAAATGAGTAAACGAAATCAGAGAAGAGTATCAGGAAACAGCATAGTAAATACTATACAACGTATTATTTTACATAACTAATTTTATCCAATTTTATTCTAAATTTTACAAAGCGTTTTTTACGCATTTGCAATCATTTCAAAGCATCTTATTATACTCTGTTTTTTTTACGATAGGTAAAAATATAAAAAATATAATAAAAAATATATAGGTATAAAATATTATGAAGCTTTTTAAATTTGATCCCTTTTTAGCGGGGTTACTGATCGCTGTTTTATTGGCAACGTTGTTCCCATGTCAGGGGATAGCTGTGCCTATTTTCCACTATCTTGCCATAAGCCTGATAGGGCTTATGTTTTTTTTGCAAGGGGCGCGTCTATCACGCCAAGCCGTGTTTCAGGGTCTTGTTGCTTGGCGACTTCATAGTGTTATATTGCTGTGTACTTTTGTATTATTCCCTGCTCTCGGTCTTTTAGCATATGCGCTTTTCCCGCATTTGTTTATGCCCCAAATATGGAGCGGTGTTTTATTTTTATGTTGCTTGCCCTCGACAGTGCAATCTTCTATTGCGTTTACCTCTATTGCTGGGGGGAATATTCCTGCTGCGGTTTGTGCTGCGACAGCGTCTAATATATTAGGTATTTTTATAACGCCTGCCCTCGTCAGTGTTATTTTGCACCATGATGGATCGGCAATGGGAAACCCGATGGATATTGTCTATCAGTTGCTTGTACCGTTTATTTTAGGGCAAATCTGTCAACCGCTTTTGGGTGCGTGGGCACATCGTAACAAAATGCTTCTCTCTTTTACCGATCGTGGGTCTGTTTTGGTGGTGGTTTATGTGGCGTTTAGTAGTGCTGTTGTTGAGGGGCTATGGCATAAATTGCCCCTTGAGCAACTCGGTGTAATTGTTTTGGCTGATATTGTCTTGTTATTCACAGTCATTATAATAACAACATGTATAAGTCATGTTTTGCGTGTACCGTATGAAGATGAAATTCCAATCGTTTTTTGTGGGTCTAAAAAAACATTAGCCTCTGGTATCCCGATGGCAGAAATTTTATTTCCCCCTGCAACAGTAGGGATTACGGTGATTCCGTTAATGATTTATCACCAAATACAATTATTTACATGTGCCATATTGGCACAATATTTTAAAAAGAAAATGGATCACATTATCGCGATGAGAGAACAAACCTGTAAAACGCCCCCCCCCCCCTGTAAGACATAAACCCCTGTAAGACATAAACCCCTGTAAAATGTAAACCCTTAAAATGCACCTTTAAGAGACGAATAAGAGACTATTTAGATAAGTTCAGATAAGTAAAGCTATTCAACGGATATTTTAATGTCTAATTTAGATCCAGAAAATTGGGAACATATCAGAGCCCTTGGGCATCGCATGCTTGATGACATGCTCAATAATATTCGTACGGTAGCACAAAAACCTGTCTGGCAGCCACCACCGGCATCGGTCAGAACTCTTTTTCAAACAGCTTCTTTACCTCAAACAGGGGCTGATTTAGAAGCGTTATATCAGCAATTTATCGAGCATGTTGTGCCATATGCGGTGGGGAACCGCCATCCTCGTTTTATGGGGTGGGTGCATGGTGGTGGCACGGCGCAGGGCATGTTAGCCGATATGTTAGCGGCGGGGCTGAATGCCAATGTCGGCGGGCGTAATCATATCCCTGTTGACATTGAGCATATGGTGATACGTTGGGTAACCCAAATCTTTCATTTTCCTTCAACGACAACAGGGCTATTAGTTTCAGGCTCTTCTATGGCAAATTTTATTGCGATCTTAACAGCTTGCCGCGCAATCGCCGGGGCAGAGGTAAGACAATCTGGTCTTTCTGGTCGGCATCTTGTCGGCTATGCGTGTGAGAGTGCGCATGGCTGTATAGCCCGTTCCTTTGATATGGCGGGGTTAGGCATACAAGCCTTACGCCGTGTGAAGACAGATAACCATTTTAGAATGGATATCGCAGGCTTAAAACAAATGATTACAGCCGACCGTGCCCAAGGTTTAGAACCTTTTATACTGATTGGCACGGCAGGAACGGTCAATGTCGGCGCTATTGACCCATTAGAGGCGTTGGCAGATATCGCCGCAGAAGAAAAACTTTGGTTTCATATCGACGGGGCTTTTGGGGCTATGGCAATATTATCGGCGCAACACGCCCCTTTGTTACAAGGCATAGAACGCGCCGATAGCCTCGCTTTTGATTTTCATAAATGGCTACAAGTGCCTTACGATGCGGGCTGTGTTCTCATTCGACACCCCGAAATACAAGCCAAAACTTTTGCCCAATCGTTAGATTATTTATCACGAGAAGATAGGGGGCTTGCAGCCCTTGCTGGAGAAGCCCCATGGTTTTGCGATTTAGGTCCCGAACTTTCTCGAGGGTTTCGGGCGCTTAAAGTTTGGTTTGCGTTAGCGGGGTTTGGTACAGAGGCATTAGGGGCTGTTATTGCGCGTTCCTGTCAGGTGGCACACTATTTAGAGGCACAAGTGCAAACATTGCCATGGCTTGAGCTTATGGCGCCTGTGGTGTTAAATATCGTTTGTTTTAGGGTCGTGGTACCACAAGTTAAAGATCTTGATCATTTTAACGCTGAATTAGTCAAAGATTTGCACGAAAGCGGTATGGCAGCGCCTTCAACAACAAAAATTAGGGGGCATGTTGTCATAAGGGTTGCCATTGTCAACCATCGGACAACAGAACAAGATATAGATATTCTCTTAGAAACTTTGCATAACCTTGCCCGTACAAGAACGAAGAGACAAAAACATCAATAAAAAACCATTTTGAAGGAAGCACGATGAACCAACGAGAACAAGCTAAAGCCGCAAAAGAATTTGCAGAAAGCTGGCAAGGCAAAGGCGACGAGAAGCAAGATACTTCGCGCTTTTGGATTGAGCTATTATCAAAAGTATGTGGCGTAGAAGACGCGACAAACTTTCTCAAATTTGAAACGCGCGTCAAACTCACCAACCAAAGCTATATTGACGTCATGATCCCTACCACACACACGATGATCGAACAAAAAAGCCTTGGGAAAGACTTAAACGCGCCGGTTTTACAAAGCGACGGCTCAAAATTGACACCTTTCGAGCAAGCGAAACGGTATGCGGGAAGCCTCCCATACTCCGAACGCCCGCGCTGGATTGTGACGTGCAATTTTGCGGAGTTTCAAGTTTTCAACATGGAACGACCGAACGACGCGCCGCAGGTGATAAAACTTGCCGACCTGCCTACCGACTATTATCGCTTGGGCTTTATGGTTAACGAGAAAGACGAGCGAATCGCACGTGAATTACAGCTCTCAAAAGATGCGGGCGAGCTTGTGGCACGCATTTACAAAGCCGTTTTACCCGCTTACGACACAAACGACGCATCTAAAAAAATCGCGGCATTGCAGAGCTTGAACAAATTGTGCGTGCGGCTTGTGTTTTTGTTTTACGCAGAAGATGCAGGGCTCTTTCCAAAAAAGAACCAGTTTTGCGACTATATGAAAGATTTTTCGCCCGCCCATTTTCGCCGCGCGCTTGTTGATTTGTTTCGTATCCTCAATACTCCCGAAGAGGAACGCGACAAATATGAAGAAGATGACCTCAAAGCGTTTCCGTATGTGAATGGGGGATTGTTCTCTGAAAAAATCGATGTACCTCAATTTTCGGAAGACGCTGTAAATTTGATTATCAAAGACGGCGGCGGCTTTGATTGGTCACAAATTAGCCCGACAATTTTCGGCGCCATTTTTGAAAGCACATTAAACCCCGCCCATCGCCGCGAAGGGGGTATGCATTATACTAGCCCCGAAAATATTCACAAAGTGATTGACCCGCTTTTTCTTGACGGCTACCGCGCGCAGTTTCAGGCGGCTATGGCGGAACAGGGTAAGGCACGTAAAAAGAAACTTCTCGCCTTACAAGACGAACTCGCCCGCGCAAAATTTTTTGACCCCGCCGCAGGAAGTGGCAATTTTCTTACCGAGAGTTACCGAAGCCTTCGGCGCCTTGAAAATGACATTTTGCGCGAGTTAATCACCAAAGAGAAAGGGGGCTTATTAGGTTTTGAGGAATTGAACCCGATTAAGGTGTCGATCAATCAATTTTACGGCATTGAGATTAACGATTTTGCCGTTTCTGTGGCGAAAACGGCAATATGGATTGCAGAAAGCCAATGTTTCAAAGAAACAGAAGATATTATTCACCGGCGAATGGATTTTTTACCCCTGAAAACAGAAGCCAATATTCACGAGGGGAACGCGCTGCGCATGGACTGGCGCGACGTGTTGCCGCCGTCTGATGACGTCTATCTCATGGGCAACCCGCCTTTTGTGGGGTACACCTATCAAACAAACGACCAACGCGAGGATAAAGAGAACATATGGCGCGACGAAAAGGGTAAGGCGTATCGTGCTGTCGGTAAAATTGATTATGTGGCGTGTTGGCATTTCAAGGCGGCAGACTATATGCAGGGAACACACATGCGCGCTGCGTTTGTGTCAACGAACTCGATCACGCAAGGCGAACAAGTTGCGCTTATTTGGAAGCCCCTTTTTGAACGCTTTGGCGTTCGGAT
>JAFPVE010000004.1 GCA_017413025.1 Acetobacter sp.
ATTAATTACCAAAGGGCTATTATCGCCGCACAACATGGGAATTGGTTACCTTTCGTAGCAATTGCTCAACAAATGCAGCCTCAAACGTGGCGAAACTACTTCGTCAACTATTTTAAATGGGGACAAAAAACACACCAAAAAGCAACAGTCCATTGTGACTAAAAGTCGAGTGTATCGCCGGTAATATCGCCACACAGCTCATGAAATTACGGGCGCTAACAATCGCAAAAAACGCCGTGGGAGTTAATAGCATGCAACAATACCAACTCACCAAAAACCACTCAAAAAAACAAAGCTTTAAGAAAATCCTCTTCGGCAGCGTTGTTTTTTTGGTTCATAAAGTTCATTAAACTTTCTTGAAACCTTATCGCTAATCATAAAGAGATTGGGAAAAACACAACTCATGAAATACAGTCTGAAAATACGGGCACTCACTCTTGCTGTTTATTGGATTTTTCTATAGGTTGCTTTTCTGTTCACTTTTCTATTACTAGGAGAGATACTTTAGCCAAAAACTCCTGACCTTGCTAAGTGTGTTGCGCGTGATTGATAATGATTGCAAATCATTGCAATTTTCACGATATATCGTACAATAGTATCCGACGGTATTGATCACGACATGACTCTAACGCCTCTCTGCCAGAAGCTACGAGAAATAGATTATGGTAGCACGACACTTTTAACCCTTATTCTTTGTCTATAAGACCACCTAGTAAAACCTACGCGCTATGTCTTATCACGTACCTGTTTTGCTCTCTGCCAAACCTCCAATCAGTAACACACCCCAATGGTCTATTGACACGGATTCAAACCATTCCTTTTTACGTTTACAAGGTGACTGGATACTCGCGCACAACCCTACAATCTCATTTGATCCGACAACATTATCTTCGATTCCTCATGGACAGACACTCAAAATTGACGCCTCTCACCTCAAGACTTGGGACTCTGCTCTTATTGCTTTTTTATGGAATGTCGAACAAGCTGCCACAAAAATTGGTTTGCAGCTTGATATAGGCGATCTGCCTCCACCCGCTGTACGCCTCATGGCTCTTCTGCCTGCAACACCCCCTCCACATGCACGCCATATTGTTAAACGCGTTCATTTTTTTGAGAAAGTTGGCGAACTTACCCTTTTATGCCTCAATGAAACAGGTATTTTTGCCCAAATGATTTTTGATGCGACTGTTGGTGCACTCCACGTTATCAGCGGTCGTAGTTTTATGCGAAAAAAAGACTTATTTACCGACATTTGGAACGCAGGTCCTAGTGCTTTACTTATTGTTGGTGTCGTCAATTTTCTTCTTGGATCTATTTTGGCTTTTGTTGGCTTAATCGAACTTCGCAAATTTTCAGCTGAAATATATGTAACGAGTTTAGTGGGCATTGCTTGTGCGCGTGAAATTTCTGCTATCATGACAGCTATTATTATGGCGGGTCGTACAGGCGGTGCTTATGCCGCACGTATTTCCACCATGCAAGGAAATGAAGAAATTGATGCTTTAACAGTTTTTGGCATTCCGCTTGCAAGTTATATTTTACTCCCGTCTATTATTTCACTTTCGTTAATGATGCCTTTTCTTTATATTTATGGCACATTGATTGGCATATTTGGTGGCTTTGTCGTAAGTATGACCATGATGAATATATCCCCAATCGGTTATTGGATCTCCACTTTTGACGGCGTCGCGTTACGAGAATTTGTTTTTGGTTTTGTCAAATCCTATTTTTTTGCGGTCTTTATTGCAACAGCCTCGTGTAGAGTAGGTCTTCAAGCCGGACGGAGTGCTGCCGATGTAGGTATCGCCGCTACGCGTGCTGTGGTCATTAGCATTGTCGGTATTATTGCCATGGACGCTGTTTTTGCCGTTATAGCCAATGCTTTGAGAATTTAATGATGTGCGCTGCTCCGTCTCATTCTTCGCCAACAGTACAACCGTTGATTTCTATTAGAAATATGACACTCTCTTTTGGGTCAGAAATTATTCAAGAAAATATTTCTTTTGATGTACGTCGTGGTTCTATCTTTGCCGTTATGGGAGGATCCGGCTGTGGTAAAAGTACGCTGCTCAAAAATATGATTGGGCTCCTACACCCTTCATCAGGACAAATGTTTATAGACGGAGAAGATTACTGGGCGCAAGATGAAAGTCGACGCAGTATGATTAATCACCGTTTTGGTGTACTCTTTCAGGGAGGTGCTTTGTGGACTTCTATGACTATTGGAGAAAATGTTGCTCTTCCTCTGGAAATGTTCACAGATCTTCCGCCAAAAATCATCCACGAACTTGTTCGGCTGAAGTTAGGGCTTGTTGGAATGGAACATGCTATCAATTTATTTCCTTCCGAAATTTCGGGCGGTATGTGTAAACGTGCCGGGTTAGCCCGTGCGATAGCTCTTGATCCTGATATTCTCTTTTTTGACGAACCTTCTGCCGGTCTTGACCCTATAACATCTTCCCGATTAGATGATCTCATTCTCGCTCTTCGTGATGGGTTAGGGGTCACGATTGTTATTGTAAGTCATGAGCTTCAAAGTTTATTTACCATTGCCGATGACGGTGTTTTTCTTGACGCTCAAAAACACACTGCCATTGCCCACGGATCGCCTACCGATTTACGTAATACGTGCCCTATTCCAGAAGTCAAAGCTTTTATGAATAGGTTATCTTCTGTTTCTCCTACCAAATAAAGTCAAATAGCACATGTCAGAGACATCTCATCAAAAAACACTCCTCGGTGTATTTATCATTCTAGGCGGGATATTAGGGTTATTAATTATTATGATCTTTGGTCATATACAATTTTTAACTCCCACACGTAAAGCCGTCGTTGTCTTTCAAGATTCTATCAACGGGCTTTCTGTTGGTGCCCCTGTTAACTTTCGCGGTGTTAAAGTTGGCACGGTTAAAAGCATTTCTCTGTGTTTCGATGCCCTTACACATGATGCCTATATTGTAGTCACACTTATACTCACTCCAGATAAAATTCGTATTATTAAAACCTCCCATGAAAAAGACACTGTTGATCTTAAATCTCTAATAGCAAACGGTTTACGGGCAGAACTCAAAACAGTAAGCTTTGTTACCGGACAGTCTGATATTGAGCTTAATTTTGATAAATCTATTCCTCCAATTTTCCATCCTGAGATCACAAATTTAACAGAAATCCCTGTACAGCTCTCACCTTTCCAAAAACTCACAAACTCTCTGACACAAATTCCTATTAAAGCCATTAGTCAGCACGCTGATACAGCTTTACTTTCTGTGACAGACCTCAGCAATATGCTACAAACAAAGCTTCCTCCGCTTATCAACAGTGTTAAAAACCTTGCTGATCACTCTACGAACACGATGCAAACAGCAACTAAAGCTATTCAATCCTTACAATCTCAGTTAACAGTTACACTAGGAAAAGTGAACACCCTTATTGACACTGGCAACTTCCAACTTAACGCCCGTAGTAAAGATTTACACAATACTCTTGCAGCAGCAACTAAAGCATTAAATTCTCTGCGCTCTATCGTTTCTCCTTTATCAATTGATCGCGCTAATCTCGATAGTGCTCTTCGCGATATCGCAGCGACAGCTTCTGCTTTACGTGGCTTCTCTAACGATATCGAGCATAACCCTCAACTCTTGCTCATGGGGCGCCGCCAATGACTTCTTCCTTTTTTCACCATCACCAACAGTCACATTTATGTAGAGTGCTTAAAGTAACACGATATTTTTTCATAGGAGGCGTTTTATTTCTTACAGGCTGTGCCGGTCCACCATTACGCGTTTATACCTTAAACACACCCGCCCATCATGAAGCCGTACAGCCTTCACTCTCTCCTCACGCTGCTATTATCAGTATTAGTCATGTTATCATACCGGATTATCTTGACACACAAGATATTCTTCTCCGCCACGGTACAGAAATTCATCGTAACCCTTCTTCACGTTGGGCATCTCGTTTATCTATTGGCATTACAAATCTTATTACTAATGAAATTGCTAGCTTTCACCCTTCAGAGCTCGTAACAGATCAAACTTTTATTGGAAATCCGACTTTACAAATTCAAATTAATATATCCCGATTTGATGTCACATCTCACGGTCATGTTTTGCTCGATGCAAATTGGTTTATACTCCCCAGCAATACCAGTAAACCGGTTATTCGTAACCAAATACAAATCCGTAATACGGGTTCTGTTGCGACACCGGCTGACATTGCAATACTTATGCGTAAAACCGTCATAACGCTTGCCGATAAAATTAACAGTTCTCTCCCTACAACATCGGTGTCCTACTAACACACTCTTACTCATGTATTCTTCGTGTTGTTGCACTGTTTGAGGTTTTTCTTTCTTTTTTATTAAATAGTCTTATCCTCTACCACGTTTATACTTGCTTATAGCAACATTTACCCTAGTATTACCCTGTCTAGGAATACAATCCAAACACGTTGATAATCATGTTTTTCTGATAGAATAATTTAACTTTTGTTTGTTTGCCCTCTTTTCTAGGGAGACAAAGTTGCAATCAAAAATAAAAGAACCTAGCACCAAACAGTGCTAGGTTCTTACTTACAAAAACCTCAATACAAAGAAACTCTAGAGCTTACGTGCAAGTTGAAGTTCTTTAATATGCCCTATAGCTTTCGCAGGATTAAGACCTTTTGGACATGTCTGAGTACAATTCATAATAGTACGGCAGGCATACAATTTGAAAGTATCTTCCAACCCATCTAACCTCTCGCCTGTATGTTCATCACGACTATCAGCAATCCAACGATAAGCCGCTAACAATACAGATGGACCAAGGTAACGATCTCCGTTCCACCAATAAGATGGACAAGACGTCGTACAACAGAAGCATAGAATACACTCCCACAAACCATCAAGCTTAGATCGTTCTTTCTGACTCTGGAGGCGCTCTTTATCTGGCGGTGGTGCAGTATCTGCTTTCATCCACGGCTGAATAGAGCGAAGCTGAGCATAAGCCCCATCTAAATTGGTGACCAAATCTTTAACAACAGGCATATGCGGTAAAGGATAAATTTTTATATCACCCTCAATGCTCTTTATCGGTTTTAGACATGCTAAGGTATTTTCGCCATCAATATTCATAGCGCATGACCCGCAAATCCCCTCTCGACAAGATCGCCGAAATGTTAATGTCGAGTCTATCTCATTCTTAATATGGATAATAGCGTCAAGCACCATTGGACCAATGACATCTACATCCACTTCATAAGAATCCATAACTGGATTTCTATCGTCATCAGGAGACCAACGATAAATTCGGAACGTCCTGACATTCTTAGCCCCCTCCGGCGCAAGAACAGTCTTGCCAACTCCGATGGTGCTATTATGCGGCAGTCTGAGTTCGACCATATTCGCCTTCCTTTGCCAGCAGATCAGTAAACACGTTTTTTAGGTGGAAAGACTTCGACATCATTTGTCAGAGTCTTCATGTGCACAGGACGATAAGTCAGATTAACACCTCCTTTATCATCCAGCCACGATACAGAGTGCTTAAGCCATTCATGATCATCACGTTCAGGATAATCCTTGCGCTGATGTGCACCACGACTTTCATGCCGTGCTAAGCCACTCTCTAAAGTCACTGTCGCGTTAGCAAGAAGATTCTCAAATTCTAAAGCCTCCATAAGATCACTATTCCAGATCAATGAGCTATCAGAAACATCAATATCTCCTAAACATCCCCAAATATCACGAATTTTATCCACACCGGCTTGGAGACTCTCTTGTGTACGGAACACAGCCGCATGTGTTTGCATATCATGTTGAAGACGATCACGCATTGCCGAGACCTTCGTTCCACCTTTGGCGTAACGTAATTTATCCAAACGATCTAGTGCTTTTTCACCAGCTCCGGCAGGTAAAGGACGCACAAATTCAGAAGGCTTAATGATTTCCGCTGCACGTCGTGCTGCAGAACGACCAAACACAATAAGATCAAGCAGAGAGTTTGTTCCCAAACGATTTGCTCCATGTACAGACACACACGCAGCCTCACCTACAGCCATAAGACCAGGCACAACAGCATCAGGATCCTCGGCAGTAGGACGAATAACTTCGCCATGAATATTCGTAGGAATTCCACCCATACAATAATGCACAGTTGGACGAACGGGTACAGGTTCTTTTGTTACATCGACACCCGCAAAAACGCGCGCTATTTCAATAATGCTTGGTAAGCGCTGGTGCAACAAATCAGCACCAAGGTGTTCAAGATGCATCATGATATGATCTTTTTTCGGACCACATCCACGCCCTTCGTTAATTTCGATTGTCATGGCACAAGAAACAACATCTCGTGAGGCAAGGTCTTTAGCCGTTGGTGCATAACGCTCCATAAACCGCTCACCTTCAGAGTTCGTTAAATATGCCCCCTCGCCACGGCACCCTTCTGTTAACAAACAGCCTGCCGGATAAATACCTGTTGGATGAAACTGTACAAACTCCATATCTTGCGTTGGTAAGCCAGCATACATGACCATCGCATTTCCATCACCTGTACAGGTATGTGCCGAAGTACACGATTGATACGCGCGTCCATATCCTCCTGTTGCCAAGACAACCATCTTCGTATTAAAACGATGAATAGTGCCGTCATCCTGACACCAAGCCACAACGCCACGACACGATCCCTCATCGTCCATAATGAGATCAATAGCGAAATACTCAACAAAAAACTCAACATCATGCTTCATACATTGCTGGTATAACGTATGCAAAATAGCATGCCCTGTGCGATCTGCGGCTGCACAAGCCCGTGGCACAGGTGCTTTACCATAGTCACGCATATGTCCACCAAATGGACGTTGATAAATACGACCATCTTCTGTACGTGAGAAAGGCACACCAAAATGCTCTAACTCATACACAGCAGAAGTAGCCTCACGGCACATAAACTCAATAGCGTCCTGATCACCTAGCCAGTCTGATCCCTTAACGGTATCATACATATGCCACTTCCAATGATCTTCTGCCATATTACCAAGAGAGGCACCAATCCCCCCTTGTGCGGCCACTGTATGGCTTCGTGTTGGAAAAACTTTGGTCACGCAGGCCGTTTTTAAACCTGCTGCCCCCATCCCTAGCGTAGCGCGCAGACCAGAACCACCTGCGCCTACAACCACCACATCATAGACGTGATCGATAACCTTGTAGGCCCCCCTAGAAGGAGAGGAATTAGCACTCATTACGACGGTACCCCCGCTCTATATATACTCTCAGTCAGTCAGCCATTTTAGAATACACAACCCAGCGAAAATTCACATGGCAACTAAGCTCACTCCATATGAAACCACTTACTTCGTAGAATCATGAGCAATGACAAGCTTCACGACAGAAATTACACCCAAAAGTCCTAAAAGAAACGTACCCAATTTTATTAAAAGACGCATCGGTAAATAGGCATGACCATGCACATAATCGTCTACAATAACTTGAAGCCCTAACCGCGCATGATAAAAAGTCGTAATAATTAAGGCAATTAACAACGTTGCATTAATAGGTTTACCACCCCATTTTATTACATCAGCGCGAGATGCACCACCCAACCGAAACATCTGTACAACAAACCAAGTAGACAAAGGCAATAGGACGACAGAAGATGCTCGTTCACCCCACCAATGTTCAGCACCAGAATGTCCTACGCCTAATCCACGTACCCGACCAAGGTGGGAACGCATGACATCAACATGCGGTTCATAAGCGTTCATCCTAAATTATCCTCTCTTTTTAGCCCGACGACGTCCGACCAAACATAACAGCGCTGTAAGCACAACACTTACCCCCACTGTTACACGAACAGCAACTTCACCATCCTTATTGACTTCTTCTTTGTCAAAACGATGACCACTATCCCAAATCAAATGACGGATACCGCCAACTGTATGATACACGACAGACACAATCCACCCAAACAGCACCAGTCTACTCAATGGATTGCGTGCAACCTTACTTGCTGTTGTGTACGACTTTTCACCTTTCGCTGCAGCATTTAACCAAAAAATACCAAGCGCGGCGCCACCTGTTGCAATGACACCTGTAATTCGATTCGAAATCGAAAGAATCATAGAAAGCCGCCGACGATAAATCTGCAAATGCGGCGACATCGGTCGCTGCACCAGTGTACCATCACTACGACTACCTACATAAAGAGCCTTACGGACATCCTGCATTGTCAGCCTCATAACCTCATCTATGTTTTTGCCTCTGATGACAGCAAAAACGGATTCCTATTTTGTTTTGCAAGCTTTTTACACCTTTTCTTACATTTCGTCAACTCTGAACTTGTGTCAGAAAAATAAAAAACTAATCTTATTGAGATAAAAGACCTAGATCTTTCATTTTTTCAGCAATTTGTACCGCATTAAGGGCGGCTCCTTTTCTCAGATTATCTGATACACACCAAAACGCTAATCCATGTGGCACTGTTGGATCGATACGAAGACGAGAGACATAACTTGCATTTTCTCCAACACAATCAATCGGCGTTATATAGCCTCCATCCTCGTTTCGATCAAACAAAATAACCCCAGGTGCCTGACGTAATGCCTCACGCGCCTTTTTAAGATCAACAGGTTTTGCAAACTCTGCGACGACTGCTTCAGAATGTCCAATAAACACAGGGACACGTACACAGGTTGCAAATACTTGTACATTAGGATCGAGGATTTTACGCGTTTCAACCTGCATTTTCCATTCTTCTTTGGTAGAACCATCTTCCATAAAACGGTCAATTTGTGGAATACAGTTAAAAGCAATTTGCTTTTGAAAACACTCCACTTGAGGTGGATCATGAACAAAACTTCCACGTGTCTGAGTAAATAATTCATCCATGCCCTGCTTACCTGCCCCAGAAACCGCCTGATAAGTTGCGACAACTACACGTTTTAAAACAAATAAATCATGCAACGGCTTAAGAGCTACAACCATTTGAATGGTTGAGCAATTTGGATTAGCAATGATACGTCGCTTCATTTGCTTTAAAGATTCAGGATTGACCTCTGGCACAACAAGTGGAACATCAGGATCCATACGAAAATAAGAAGTGTTATCAATCACAACACACCCTGCTTTAGCAGCGATCGGAGCATAACGCGCAGATACCGAAGCTCCTGGAGAAAATAGGGCTATATCCCATCCAGAGAAATCAAACGTTTCAAGATTAGCAACCTTTACAACAGCGTCACCAAAAGAAATCTCTCTCCCCACCGAGCGAGACGACGCTAACGCGGCAATAGTCTTGACCGGAAACTCTTGCTCTGCGAGAATTTTAAGCATTTCACGCCCGACAGCACCTGTCGCACCAACAACAGCAACGCGATACCCCATATCTTTCTTTCCTTATTTTAGTTAATCTCTATTACTTGACACATTGTCACAAAAGCACATCTTAAAACAATACAAGAGAGCTTTTCAAAGTTTGCTATAATTTCCTCCCCCCCAACTCCACCATTCTGGATAAGAATTAGTAATACAATCTGCCGCATGCTGTGCCTGCTGAACTGAAGGAAAAATACCAAAACACGTAGCCCCTGATCCACTCATCCGTGCCATCAAGCATTGATTTTGCACAGATATAACCTTTAAAACCTCTCGTATATCAGGACATAATTCACAAGCTGCAAGCTCCAGATCATTCACCTGATCTTTAAGAAAAGCCACCAAAGCATACACATCACGCCAAACTGTAGGCATAGAAACACAAGAACGAAACTCTCCACACCACCGACGAAAAACCTCATGTGTCGATATCGCATGCCCACAATTAACTAATACAATACCATAATGTGGCAAAACAGGCACGGGTCTGAAATGATTACCAATACCTTCCATACGGAGGCTTTGCCTTAATAAACAAACAGGTACATCTGCCCCTAATGTTTCCGATACTTGCAACAGAGTAGATTGTCCAAGGTTTATACCCCAAGCACGATTCAAAAGACGTAAAGTCGCAGCAGCATCAGAAGAACCTCCTCCAATTCCAGAAGCTATAGGTAAATTCTTTTCTAATAAAAGACAACCACCTCTGACATCTCCTTGTCCAAAAGCCTGCATGCTCTTTGCTGCTTTAATAACAAGATTATCCTCACCAACAGTCAATTGGTTCAACCTATCCCCAAAGCACCCTGTTACTTTTAGATGTAAAGGCTCTGCCCCTTGAACATAGCGCACGATATCTCGTGCACCAACAAAAACAACAAGACTGTCAAGAAAATGATAACTATCTTCCCTACGCCCTGTTACATGAAGATACAGATTAATTTTCGCTGGTGCACTTTCCTCTAAACCTCCGACAAATACACCTTTACCTTTCATATCACCTTCCATGTTTCCATTTATGTTTGCTCTCATTTGTTTTAGACACAAAATCCCCAGCACGCCTCAAAGCGGCATAAATAAGTTTTGTATCCTCCTTAGAAGGATGCATATCTAACGCCATATTCCATTGATTTACTGCTTCAATATGTCGCCCATCCTGCCAGTAAGCCTCTCCTAAATGATAGTTAACTTCAGGGTCCTCTGGCACTTCCTCAGCAGCTTTTTCAAGCATAGACATGCCCATTTTGATGTCTCCACGCTCTACAAGAACCCAACCAAGACTATCTGTTATAGCAGCATCCTGTGGTGCAAGAGTATGCGCCTTACGTAACAAACGTTCCGCTTCCTTCAGATTCTCGTGTCGCTCAGCCATAGAATATCCTAGAAAATTTAATAATAGAGGTTCGTCTGGAGCATACCTTAACGCGACACGCGCATCCGCACGTGCGCGAGGCCAATTTCCTACCTCGTAATAGGACATCCCACGCAAAAACAACAAAGTCCAATCTCGCTTATTCTGTTTTGTAACCAAATCTATAGCACGCGTATAAGCACCGACAGCAGCTTTCCAGTCTTTTTTTTGAGAGTAAGCACTCCCCAACGTCCGTAATACAATAGCTTGATGAGGAAACTGGCGATTAAGCCCTTGCAAAAGGGAAACTGCTTCAGCAGTCTTATTCATAGTTATATCGAGCATCGCCAAACGCAAAGTCGCAATAGGAGCAAGCGGATCCGTATGATCAATATGGATCAATGTTTCCCTCGCAGCTATGTTATGCCCTTCCTCTTCCTGAACTTTTGCCAACATCAAACGCGCGATTGTGAGTTCCGGTTCCATTTTCAGGGCAAACCCAAGCATTAAACGCGCGACTTCATTATATTGTTGGAGAACAAGAGTTTTATCCTTACCAAAACGCTCTAAATCTACCTGATCATATTTTTGCTGACGTAAAATAAGGTCTGCCAGTACGTAAACACGTGCTATCCCTTCTCTAACAGACACAACAGGATAACGACCTATCACCGATTGCAGATCTGGACCAGCCAACGCAAACATAAAATTCTCTGCAATCAACTCCCGTAAAACATCACGTGCTTTATCTTTCTGTCCATGATTCCATAACCATGCCGCATAGGAGCGTGTCAATAACAAATCATATCCCGACATGATTTTTTGAGCGCGTGCAAAAAGATCACCAGCCCGACCATCTAACCCTCCAACATGTGCTATAAGCCCTGCATGCAAAACATAAAAAGGTGTAAATACCGAAAACGAATGCTTAAGAAGTCCAGATATAGCTGGCGTGACTTCCCCTTTGCCCTCCTTACACCACGCTTGTAGTAAAGGAACTATTATTTTTGCCAACGCGTCGTGCGCACCAGCAATTTGATAGTAATGTAATGCGTCACTCCATTTTGCACTCATCACCGCTGCGTTACCCAACACAAAAGCAGAAACAACACTTTGCCCTCCTCCAGAACGAGCAAGACGTAACGCTAGAGCATCAGCATGAGAATCATTAGCCATCACACTATGCAAAAACGCCTGCTTGAGTAAAACGTTATTGTTTGGGTCAGCACGCAATGCTTTAAGGAACGCCTTGGTAGCCTCTGTATCATCACCTAACCTTGCGGCAACAATACCACATAAAAATGCTCCAGAATCAATAGAACGATCACGAGATACGACAGCTTTCACAGGTTGTGATTGCGTCTGCCTTTGCTGATCCCTTTGCTTTGTCGAAAACAAACCTAAAGATGATTCTCCAAAAGCAGATTCGACAAAGACAGCTGTAGGTAAAACACCCATCGCCACCGAAAGCATTGTAGCAACAATTAGAGGAAAATTATATAATCCCATTAATAACCCTGTCGTAACGAAGCAGCCGCATTAAACCTCAACCAATCATTCTTTGTAATATTTAGTAGAAGTTACAAGAATGACTCGTCTTTCCCCTGATCTCATGCAAAATATCAACTGGCTTATAACACGAATTACACTATAAAACATATATCATTGATCCCATCGATCACTTTATAGCATACTTTAACGACACATCTTATCTAATATTTCAGAATAAAACCTCAAAACCGAACTTTACAACCAAATATCATGAAGCACCCTCTCCTTAGTCCTGATGAACCCCTTTCTACACAGACAGCATACGCCATTTTACGCCTTTATACAGAATGGGGAATTGATACCACTATCACAGATTACCCTTTTCATTACCAACACTCATCTTCTAAAAAACAAAATCCTTCCCATTCTCCAATTTATCTGACAGATCCACTAGCCCCACGAAACGAGACAAAAACACCAATTCCTCTCTCTACAGATAGCCTCACACATATTATCACACAAGCAACAACTCTCGCAGCACAGGCTAGTAGTCTTGAAGATTTATATACCGTAATGGCAGATTTTAGTTTATGTTCTCTTCAAAAAACAGCAATACATACCATTATGCCTCAAGGTCCACGCAATGCACCTCTTATGATTATTGGTGGCATCCCAGATGCTGATGAAGACCGCAGTGGTCGTCCTTTCACAGGTCAGTGCGGCGCGTCTCTTGACGAAATACTTACCTATCTTCCTCTTTCTCGTGATCAACTTGCCCTTGCAACAGCAATTCCATGGCGTCCCCCAGGAGGACGCCCAATATCCGAACTAGAACAGCAGATTTGTCTTCCATTTCTTCAACGTACAATAACTCTCTTTGCCCCACAAAGACTACTCTTATGTGGCAACATTCCTCTCACTATGCTTTTTGGTCGTCATACAGCTTTATCACGTAAACAGTGGCATAATTTAACTTTTTCCAACAACTCTCAATCATTCCCTACGATCAGTATTACGCACCCTATTCAATTACGCGCCAGTGCTACTGCCAGACGAGAAATTTGGGACTCTCTCATGCTAGTCTTACACAGTTTAAGAGAAAACACCCCTTCAAATCCGTAACACTGAGATTCTTAAACTGCATTGTTAAATGCCATCCATTATTTTGTTTAAAGTAAAATAATTCCAAAAACAGTAGCATGGCTTTCAACAGGTATAAACGAAAGAACAACAACGGTGACAAAGACAAAACCAAAAATACCCCATATCAGGTGTTTTTATAACAAAGGAATATTTTAATTTTTACTCTGTCTTTTCTATTCGCTTCTAATGCCAATGATCTAGCGATATATGCGTCTCTGAAGAAAGAAGATTGAATGTAAATTTAGAACAACCATTAAGATATTTTACAACATCATTAGGCGAATCAGATCGCAAACCTTCTTGATATCTCAAAAATCTCCGATTAAGATCTGGATGCTTTTTTAAATAATCACTAGAACAGGTTTCTTTTGTTGGTTCTGGCATTTGCTTTACACAGCCGACAAGAAGAACAGATAAACAAAAACTTAAAGCCAAGAAAAAAGCTTTTTTCATAAAATTATTTCCAACAAAATAGACATAGGATATGATTTATAGTCATCTGTTAAAACATTCTAATAATTGAACTATTGTTTTTTTTTAAGCCTTTTTTTACTGGTTTATCAAGCGTGTTTCATCACTTTACTTTTATTGAGGTTTATCCGTAAACGAAAACCCAAATTACAAAAAAGACTCTAAAGAAAAAGGCAAACAACGTAGTTCAAAGATCGACTTAATATTCAGCAAAAGTCTGTCTACTTGCCAGAACGCAAGAAACACGACGACCATCCATTTCTTTTACTTCAAGCAACCAACCCTCATAAACTACTTTATCACCAACAGAAGGAACACGCCTTAACAAGGTTAACAATAACCCCCCGAGAGTATGGTAACATCCTTCATCAGGCAAAACACGTAATCCAAGTCGATCTTTCAGATCATCAACAGACTCTGTACCGTTTAATGACAAAACAGTATTAGGTAATAATTTTGAGGCTTTTTTTGCTTGACATTGTGTCTCACACACTGTCTCACCAACAATAGCGTCAAAGAGATCGGAAACCGTTACAACACCTTCAAATGCACCATATTCATCAATAACAAAAGCTATGCCTGATTGACTACTACGAATACGTAATAACATGTCTAACGCTGAAAGACTATCTGGTACAATTAACGCCGAGCGCAGTTCCTCTTCAACGGAAACAGGCATACCGTCTAAAACTCTATCAAGCATATCTTTAACCAAAATAACCCCTACGGGGTTATCTACCTTTTCCGCACAAACGACAACACGCTCATAGATACTCTGACGTAAAACCCGTGTGAGTGTATCACGATTAGCATAACGATCAATCCAATACAACTCATTACGTGGCGTCATAACGGCTCGCACGGATTTATCAGCCAAACGTAACAAACGTTCAATCATGGTACGTTCTTCACTTTTAATGACGCCTAAATGTGACCCTTCTGCGATATAGGCTTTCAGTTCCTCTTCTGTCATATCTCTGTTTATCACAGTGTCTCCCCCCATTATCCATAAAACAACATTAGAAATCTGATAAAGAAGCCACACAACAGGCCGCATTATTCTTGCGAGGATTTCAAGAAAAAAAGCCAATCTTGCCGCTATAAGTTCAGGATTTCTCAACGCAAGCTGTTTAGGCACGAGTTCCCCAAAAACCAGCATAAGCGTTGTAATAACGAGCAATACTAGCCCCATAGATAATTGAGGTGCTATTGGTTTTAAAAAATGGATTCTTATTAAGAAAGCCGTAAGATGTTTCTGTATCTCCATACCGCCATATGCCCCTTCCAGAATAGACACAAGGGTCATACCGAATTGAATCGTTGGTAAAAAGATATGTGGATGTCCAGAAAGACTTATAGCACTTTCTACATTTATCCCTCGCTCCTCTTGCAGTTTCAGCAAACGCGATTTACGAGCAGAGATTAACGCCAACTCACCCATCGCAAAAAGAGCATTAAGAAAAACCAAAAAAACGATAACAAAAATTTCACGTATCATAACATAATCGATCTTTTGGCATGAAATATTTTCATAAATTATCTATTATTTAGATTATTAATAATATCGATATCATTCTAAAAATACCACTTTATACACCCTAAATTTAGAAAATACCAAAAAAGTTTAATTACTTATACGATCACCACTAACTCTTATTATCGCCAAGCCTATATTACATGAATACGATATCTATCTTAAAAAGATAACATATAGTATATACTATTTTGCATAAGTATTTTTAATAATTTATCATAATGATTTCACCATATTGAGAATAACATATATCGTTTTTTATTTGCCTCACCTCGTGTTTCAACTTCGCTATTTTATCACGTAACTACCAAACTTTAACCGTAAATAACTTCTTAACCATAATGTCTACGCCCATCTTTATTCATCCAAATTACTTTTCCATTTCAAAGTCTTTCCACATCACGTCACCAAAATATCATTCAACTGTTGTCATTTGCTCCTCAACTTGTTGCGAAAAAACGTATTGAGCCGGACGTTGGTGTTTTAAAGAAATCTCTGGCACCATAGGTTTTTCAGTTTCTGGTCCCGATAATGCTACTTTAATAAAATGCCACGGTCGTTGTATCGCATCTATAACGGCTGTAGACTCAAACCCTGAGTGTACCATACAATCGGCGCATTTCTCATAATTCCCTACTCCATAATCCTCCCATCTCGTATCTTCCATCAGTTCTCGAAAGGTTTTAGCATAGCTTTCACCTAACAAATAACATGGACGTTGCCACCCAAAAACATTGCGTAACGGTTTTCCCCAAGGAGTACACTGATAACGCTCATTTCCGGCAAGAAAATTCAGAAACAACGGAGATTGCATAAAACGCCACTTTTTTCCTTTTCCTAAACGAAAAATTTCACGAAAAAGGTTTTTAGTTTTTTGTCTGTTTAAGAAATGTTGTTGATCTGGTGCACGTTCATAGGCATAACCCGGTGCTGTCATAATACCATCAACACCCATTGCCATGATTTCATCAAAAAATGTAGCAACCCGTTTCGGATCTGCACCATCAAATAAAGTGCAATTTACAGAAACGCGAAAACCTTTCTCTTTAACTTTCCTAATCGCCCTAATCGCCCGATCATACACCCCATCTTGGCAGACAGAAATATCATGCATATCCCTATCGCCATCGAGATGTATATCCCACGAAAAGAATGGTGAAGGTTCATAATCATTCATTTTCTTCTCAAGAAGAAGTGCATTAGTACATAAATAGACATATTTCTTACGAGCTATCAACCCACGAATAATTTGTGGCATTTCTTTATGCAACAATGGTTCACCACCGGCAACGGCAATAATAGGTGCTCCAGCTTCTGCATCGGCATCAAGACATTCTTGAACTGTCATACGCCGATTAAGAATATCCGCAGGATAATCAATTTTTCCGCAACCAGCACAGGCTAAATTACACCGGAAAAGTGGTTCTAACATCAACACAAGTGGGTAACGCTTACGCCCTCTCATATGCTGTTGAACAACATACTTCCCAACCCTGACAGCCAACATTACCGGTATAGCCATAATTTCAACCTCTACTTAGCAAAAATTTCCATATTCTCAATAAATTAACTCTAAAAACGAGTCTTGACATTATACACAGTACAAAAATAAATAGAACAAAAAAAATCACTAATTACACAAAAACTTTACAGAGATTTCCACTTTCTTTACTGCTCCGATAACACAACTCCTGTCAAGTAGACCCCTAACTTATTTCTCTTGAGAGTTACAAATGAGGAAAACCAAAACGCCAGCTTATCCCCTCACTCTTATTAACACTTATTAACACTTTAATTGTAGTAGACTGGAACATGATTAAACCACTAGGGTCTGTTATAGACGCTTTAGCCTTTTATTTTAATTCAATTCACCTTCAATATTTTAGCTATAATTTCAAAGTGTAATAACTTGACTCCTTCGGTATTCCTGTAAATAATAGCTGAATTAGTTTAGCCTCACTGAAACACTTTTTTTACTTTCTCACTTTAAATACACTGTAAACAATGTGTCAACATATATACACAAACCACCTTACTCTGATATCTGATATCCTTACATAAATGTTATATGTTATAAAAACGTTATAGAACTTTGGTTACAACTGAAACTGAGGAATATTGATATGAAAGCTTTCTCCACACGTTTTATGCTTATTTTAAGTCTTTCTCTCCCCCCTCTTTTAATAACTCATCCTACCTCTCAAGCCGTCGCACAAACAGCCAATGTCAGTGCGATCATTACACCCGTTCAATGCTTATATACTGCATTAAAGCAAGTTCAAAATTCTCATGCTGATTTTGCACAACGTAGTAAAATTGTAGCCGCTGCTATAGACAAATCTTATGATTTAAACACACTTCTCAAAGCCGCTATTGGTTTATTACGCTATAATGCTCTCAATGCTGACGAAAAACAAAAATTACTTCTTACATTTCGTAATTTTACAGTAGCCAATTACGTTTCTAGTTTTAAACCTGGTTCTGACGCTCGTTTTACCATTTCACAAAAGATCACCGACTCTCCCATTCCTGGAAGTAAAATTGTCCAAACCTATATCGGTTCTGCAGATAGTATGCCAGGGACTGAAGTCGATTACATCGTGACCAATAAAAATGGTACATGGAAAGTGACAGATGTCTTATTAGGAGATTCTCATATTAGCCAAGCAGCTGCTCGACACTCTGATTTTAGATCGACACTGGCATCAGGTGGTATTCCAAAGCTTATTACAGTGTTACAGCGCAAAATTGAAAACTACTCTAAAGAGTAGTATTACTATTAAAGTTAGTAATTATTGTCACCACTAATTACGGTAACATAAGGCTTTCTATTCCTGAATTATATTAACGTAATTATGACAAGTATTCTCACGATTTTCGGTATTATCAGCTGTATTCTTGCGGTAGCAGGATGTATTCAGTTGGCTTTTGGCACTTGGTTTGTTACTCATTTTCCACACAAAGAAAAGACTCTCCCCGCTGTTTCTTCTTTACCCCCTGTTACTATACTCAAACCTCTTTGCGGGATTGAACCTTTTTTAGAAGAAGCTTTAGACAGTTTTTGCACGCAAGATTATCCGGATTTTCAGATTCTTTTTGGTATACACGATACAAATGACCCCGCTTTAGCAATTGTACAACGTCTATGTGATCGCTATCCACATCGTCATCTTCAAATCATCATTGACCCTACCATTCACGGATTAAACCGTAAAGTCAGTAATATTATAAACCTCCTCCCCTATATTCAACATGATTTTTTAGTCATTTCAGATTCAGACATTCATGTTAAACCAGATTATCTACGGCATGTTGTCACTGCATTACATCAACCTAATACAGGGCTCGTTACAACGCCATACGCCGGATTACCAACCAACAATAGTATTATCCAAGCTCTTGCAACATGCCAACTCAATCATAGTTTCCTTCCTGGTGTTCTCTTATCACGTCGTCTTGGTAGACAAGACTGCTTTGGTGCGACTATGGCTTTACAACGTCATACTCTCAATGCTATTGGTGGATTTGATGCACTCCTCCATCATGTTGCCGATGATGCCATTCTCGGTAAACTCGTACGACAACAACAATTAGATATTACCATTGCCCCTTGTCTCACATGGACCACGATTACAGAATCACATTTTCAAGAACTTTTACAACATGAGTTACGTTGGGGAAGAACAATCTACTCCATCAGCCCACTAGGATACATCGCTTCATCACTTCAATTTCCTCTTTTTTGGGCTACTCTAACTATGCTGTTTTTTTACCACACGATTTTGATGGGTATAATTTTTTTCTGTTTGGTATGGGGTATTTGTGCGTGGCTTATATCTAAAATAGATTGCTCTATAGGCTTATATAAACCTTGGACTCTTTTTTTACTTCCTTTGCGTGATTGGCTCTCTGCCATTGTCATGGTCGGAAGTATAAGCGGCACAAAAGTAAGCTGGCGTGGACATATTTTACATATCAATAAACAAACCTCTTCACCAGGTCACTTTTCTTCCAATCGTTGATTTATAGGAACTAACACCGAACTCGTGTATTACTTGTCGTTTTCAACGTTAAACTCTATACTATTATGTATTATCAGAATTGACTTCTTTACAGGATAAAATCTAATGACAATGAGAACTCTTTTTCTGCAACCCCCTACTTTTGATGGTTTTGACGGTGGTGCTGGTTCACGCTATCAAGCACGCCGTGAAATTAAGTCTTTCTGGTACCCAACGTGGCTTGCCCAACCTGCGGCTTTGGTCAACAATAGTCGTTTAATCGATGCCCCACCATCCCATATAGGGATGGAACCCATCTTGGAAGATGTTAAAAGCCGAGACCTTGTTATTTTACATACCTCAACACCTTCTTTCAGTAAAGATGTGCAAGTGGCACAGATGCTCAAAGATACGAATCCCCGTCTAAAAATTGGTATGGTAGGGGCTAAAGTTGCTGTACAACCCGAAGAAAGTCTTTCCAAAGCATCCCCTGTCGATTTTGTTGCACGAAATGAATTTGATTTCACGATTAAAGACATTGCCGATGGTATAGATTTTAAAAATGTCGATGGTATTTCGTGGCGGAATAAAAACGGAGAAATTATTCATAATCGTGATCGTGCGATGATTGAAGATATGGACAGCCTCCCATTTGTCACAGAAGTATATAAACGGGATTTACGTATAGAAGACTATTTTATTGGTTACCTTAAACATCCCTATATCTCTATTTACACGGGACGAGGCTGTAAGTCTCGTTGCACGTTTTGCCTTTGGCCACAAACCGTAGGAGGGCATCGTTATCGCACGAGAAGCCCGCAGCATGTTGCAGCAGAAATCCGTCTTGCTATGCAATATTTTCCGCAAGTTAAAGAATTCTTCTTTGATGATGATACTTTTACAGATAATCTGCCTCGAACAGAAGCTATTGCACGAGAGTTAGGAAAACTTGGGGTTACGTGGTCGTGCAACGCTAAAGCCAATGTACCTCGTGATACCTTAAAAGTACTGCGTGACAATGGACTACGTCTCCTTTTAGTCGGTTACGAGAGTGGCAATCAACAGATTTTACATAATATTAAAAAAGGCATGCGTGTTGAGGTCGCACGAGAATTTACAAAAAACTGCCATGAACTTGGCATAAAAATTCATGGAACTTTTATTCTTGGTTTACCGGGAGAAACACGAGAAACCATTCAGGAAACAATTCGTTTTGCACAAGAAATCAACCCACATACGTTGCAGGTTTCTCTCGCTGCGCCGTATCCTGGAACATTTCTTTATAAACAAGCCACTGAAAATGGTTGGCTTGATGAAGCCAATGCAGAACTTATCGATGATAACGGTGTACAAATAGCTCCTTTACACTATCCACATCTTTCTCATACGGAAATTTTTAACAGTATGGAAGAATTTTACAAAAAGTTTTACTTCCGTGCGCCTAAAATTGCTTCTATCTTAGGCGAAATGATCGTTTCACCACAAATGATGATGCGTCGTCTTCGCGAAGGAGTAGAATTTTTTCAATTCCTTAAAAATCGTAAAACAAACCCTCACTGCACATCATGTCATACATAACACCTTTTATTTATATATACTCGATATGTGTAGGATATTAGATATATGTGTGCAGATACACGTATGCAGAAATCGAAATAATATATTATGAAACGTGCTATTATTTCTGCAGATGACTTTGGTCTATCTCTCGAGGTTAACGAAGCCGTAGAATATGCTCATCGTCATGGTCTTCTTTCGACAGCCAGTCTCATGATCGCGGGAGACGCCGCACAAGATGCTATCACTCGTGCACGACGTATGCCTTCCCTGCAAGTTGGTTTACATCTCGTCGTCATTGAAGGCTCGGCAGTATTACCCCACGAGCAGATTTCTCTCATTACCCAAGCTGATGGGTGGTTTCCTTCGTCACAGTTTGCTCTTGGAGTTAATTATTTTTTTCGAACGAGAATTCGTCAACAACTTGCTCGTGAAATCGAAGCTCAATTTGAGGCTTTTGCGCGCACAGGGTTAAGATTAGACCACGCTAATGCCCATAAACATATGCACTTACACCCGACTGTTGGTCAACTCATGATAACAATCGGAAAAAAATATGGACTTAATGCTCTCCGCATTCCGCGAGAGCCTCCTGCGCCTCTTTTCTACGCAACAGGTGTTCGTTCACGAAGTTTAGGTAATGCTCTTTTACGTCAATGGACACGTTTGCTACGATATCAAGCACACAAAGCGGGCATAGCAACGAATGATTGGTGCTTTGGTTTGGCTTGGAGTGGTCATATGACAACGCAGCGTGTTGCCGCTTTAGCGGCTCATCTTCCCGAGGGCGTTTCAGAAATCTATTTTCACCCTGCCACGCAAAAAAATACCTTACTTAACCGACTTATGCCAACCTATGAACATCATGCTGAACTAAAAGCCTTATGCTCCTCTGAATTCAAAAACGGGTTTACGCATTCAGGCACCCTATTATGTTGTTGGCAAGACGTTGTACACGATCAACGACATAACAACTGACAAAAAACTTCTCATCAGAATTAAATTTTATTTTTTTGAACACGTTCAATTTTTGCCCCACAAGCAGAAAGTTTGCGCTCTACGGCTTCGTACCCTCGATCAAGATGATACACATTGTCTAAAACTGTTTCACCTCGTGCCACCAACCCTGCCAAAATAAGGGAAAATGAAGCTCGTAGATCTGTAGCTCGCACTGGTGCGCCTGTTAAATGGCGAACACCATGGACAGTTGCAAGAGAGCCTTGTACATCGATATGGGCTCCCAAGCGTATTAATTCAGGCACATGCATAAAGCGATTCTCAAAGACTGTTTCCGTAATTTCAGACGTTCCTTCAACAACAGAAAGTAACGCCATAAATTGTGCCTGCATATCTGTTGGAAACCCCGGGTAAGGTTCTGTCACAATCTTTGTGCTACGAAGTGTTTTTTGACATTGTACATGCATAACATTATCCGTTTGACTCACATCAATGCCACATTCCCTCAGCGTTCGTACAACAGCACCAAGATGATCTATATTGCCATTTATTAAGCGTAGATCCCCCCTCGTTATTGCAGCGGCACAAGCATACGTACCACATTCAATACGATCAGACATAATCTGATGGTGCGTGCCGTGTAAAGCCTCTACCCCGTCAATGATAATTATTTTTTCCCCTGCGCCGCTAATTTTTGCGCCCATCTTATTAAGACAATTCGCTAAATCAACAATTTCCGGTTCACAAGCAGCATTAACGATTGTTGTACGTCCCTCAGCTAAAGTTGCTGCCATCATGACATTTTCCGTTGCGCCGACAGAAACGAGAGGAAAAACAACATTTCCTCCTTTCAATCTGCGCGTTGTAGAAGCACAAATATAACCGTTTTCAAGAGTGATATTCCCCCCTAGTGCTTCCAACCCCTTGAGATGAAGAGTAATAGGGCGTGTGCCAATCGCACAGCCACCAGGCAAAGAAACCCGTGCCTTATGATAACGCGCAAGTAATGGACCAAGCACTAAAACAGAAGCACGCATTTTAGACACAATGTCATAGGGTGCTTCTGTATTCGTAATTTCTCCTCCAACAGACAAAACCGATCCATCGCCAGACACATCGGCAACATTAAACCCAAGATATCTTAAAAGCGCGATCATCGTCGTAATGTCATCAATCCGAGGAACATTAGAAAGCACAAGTTGTTCAGACGTTAACAACCCTGCCGCAAGTAATTTCAAGGCAGAATTCTTTGCACCCCCGATAACAATTTCTCCACGCAGAGGATACCCTCCGCGAATAATAAAATGATCACCCATAAACAACTTCACATTTGCGGCACCGTCACACCACATTGACTCATATATTTTCCAGCTCTATCGGCATAACTTGTTTCGCAAGGAGCACTACCTTGTAAAAACAAAAACTGGCAAATACCCTCACGCGCATAAATCCGTGCAGGCAAAGGCGTTGTATTACTAATTTCTATTGTCACTTGCCCCTCCCAACCCGGTTCAAGAGGCGTGACATTCACGACAATACCACAACGCGCATAAGTCGACTTACCAAGACAAATAACCAATACATCACGCGGTATACGAAAATATTCAATCGTGTGTGCCAATACAAAACTATTCGGCGGTACAATACATTCACTCGTTTGACGCGATACAAAACTATCCGAACTAAAATTTTTTGGATCGACAACAGCATTATTAACATCTGTAAAAATACGAAAATCATCGGCAACACGGGCATCATAACCATACGACGAAAGACCGTAAGAAATGACACCCTCACGATGTTGAGTCTCCACAAAGGGATCAATCATACCGTGTTCTTTTGCCATTTGACGAATCCATGTATCAGGCATTACAGACATAATGATTTATCTCCCTGTATTTCAAAACGAGATAACAAAATAGGAACGTCAGCAGAATTTAGTCCTTGTTCCTTTCGATGACGTGCTTGTGCTTTACGACGGTGCAAATTAGCTCGTAACGCAGCCGAACGCGAATCCTGCTGCTTTTTACAAGAAACTTTTACCTCTTGTTCTATAACTTGTACTTGTTGCGTTTCAGACACTCTATTTATTTTCGCCATAACTTAAATACACGATCACCAAAATAAGGGATACCAAATAAAGGTCATTGACCAAAAAAGCTAATTTGTTATATAAAAACTCACACAAAAATTCAAGAAATTTTAGTGTTTTCGATAGAGACCTCTACTCTTAAGATATTGACTTGACAAAATTAAGGCAAATCATATAGACACCATACAAAATGAACATACTGTTAAGAACTTGTAGACGTTACAAAAACAAAACCGAAAAGCCTAAAAAGCTTATTGTGTAGAAGGGAAATATGCTGTGAGAATGAGAAAATGCCTTTTACCCCCCCCCTTAAAAATTTTGTTAAGTGTTAGCCTTGCCGTTTCTCTTTCTGGCTGTGCTGGATGGGGAACATGGAACACATGAAACAACATCACAGGCGGTGTTAGAGATTACGGAAAATACCCAACACCTAATGCAGTC
>JAFPVE010000005.1 GCA_017413025.1 Acetobacter sp.
CATGAAGACAGGATATTTTTATGCCTGATATAAGTCAGCAGCCCGATGATGCCACAGCCGCCCTTGTTCTTTCAGATGGGAGCATCTTTTGGGGAAAAGGTTTTGGTGCTTTTTCCTCGGAGAAAAGTATCGGTGAAGTCTGCTTTTCTACGGGTATGACGGGTTATCAGGAAACCCTGACGGATCCCTCTTACGCCGAACAAATTATTACATTTACTTTCCCCTATATCGGCAATGTTGGCACCAACCATGAAGATAATGAGTCCCCACGTGTCTTTGCCCATGGTCTTATTGTTAAAGAACCTCCGACCGAACCAGCGAACTGGCGATCACATGAAAGTTTAGATACATGGCTTAAAAAACATGAGGTAACGGGCATTTTCGGCATAGATACCCGCAGGCTCACCATGCTTATCCGCGATAAGGGAGCGCAAACCGCCGCGCTCGTTTTTCCGTATCATGGTGTTGTAGATCTCAAAGTTGCTTTAGAGAATACACGCGCCTGGCCAGGCATAAAGGGTATGGATATTGCCAAAAAAGTAACCTGTACAGCGCCCTATACGTGGGATGAGGGCTTATGGCACTGGCCCAAAGGGTACGGATCTGCGCCACCGAAACGCCGAAAGGTCGTTGCGATTGATTACGGTATTAAACGCAATATTTTACGTTGTCTTGTTAGCGCTGGTTGTACTGTAACCGTTGTTCCTGCAATGACAACGGCGGAAGAAATCCTCTCCCTTCGTCCTGAAGGTGTTTTTCTTTCAAACGGACCGGGCGACCCTGCTGCAACAGGTCATTACGCTATTCCAACCATTCACACTATTCTTGAGGCAGGTATTCCACTTTTTGGTATTTGCCTTGGACATCAGCTTCTTGCCCTCACATTAGGAGCAGAGACTTATAAAATGCACCAAGGACACCGTGGTTGCAACCAGCCGGTTAAAGACCTTACTACGGGTAAAGTCGAGATTACGAGCCAAAATCATGGTTTCGTTGTCGATACTAATACTTTTCCTCATGATGTACACGCTACACATGTCAGCCTTTTTGATGGTACGAACGAAGGACTTGCCTCAGATCGCTATGCAGCTTTTTCTGTGCAGTACCATCCGGAAGCAAGTCCTGGACCATGTGATAACTTTTATTTGTTTGAGCGGTTTGTCAGGCTTATTGATGATCATGCCCCAAAGTAGTAGTAACCTTCTCCACTTCACTGATTGTTAGGCTGAACAATTATGCCCAAACGGACAGATATTCACTCGATTCTTATCATCGGCTCTGGACCTATCGTTATCGGACAAGCCTGCGAGTTTGATTATTCCGGCACACAAGCCTGTCTTGCTCTTAAAGAAGAAGGTTATCGGGTTATTCTTATTAATTCTAACCCGGCAACCATTATGACAGACCCTAATCTCGCCGATGCAACCTATATAGAACCTATTACGCCAGAGATTGTTGAGCGTATTATTCTTCAAGAAAAACCTGATGCCATTTTGCCAACTATGGGAGGACAAACAGCCCTCAACACGGCCATGGCATTACACAGGTCTGGCTTTTTGAAAAAACATTCCGTGGAACTTATCGGTGCTTGTGCTGAAGTCATTGAACGTGCCGAAGATCGGCAAAAGTTCCGTGAAATCATGCGTAACGTAGGAATCGATAGCCCACGAAGCTTTATTGCCCATACACTTCCAGAAGCGCAACATGCCATTCAGCAGATAGGTTTTCCTGCCGTTATTCGCCCTTCGTTTACAATGAGTGGTGCCGGAGGTGGTATTGCTTATAACCGAGAAGAATTTGACGAAATTGTTCTTACAGGTCTTGACGCCTCGCCAACAACAGAAGTGCTCATCGAAGAATCCATTCTAGGCTGGAAAGAGTTTGAGATGGAAGTTGTCCGCGATTCTGCGGATAATTGTATTATTATCTGCTCTATCGAGAATATCGATCCTATGGGGATTCACACAGGAGATTCAATTACTGTTGCTCCTGCTTTGACACTCACCGATAAAGAATACCAACATATGCGTACTGCCTCGATTACCTGTCTACGAGCTATTGGTGTTGAAACAGGAGGATCGAACGTACAATTTGGTATTAACCCGCACAATGGACGTATGGTCATTATTGAAATGAATCCACGCGTTTCGCGTTCTTCTGCCCTTGCATCAAAAGCAACAGGTTTTCCGATTGCTAAAATAGCTGCTAAATTAGCCGTTGGGTACACGCTGGACGAGCTCAAAAACGATGTGACGCACAGCATGCCTGCATCTTTTGAACCGACCATCGATTACGTTGTTGTTAAAATTCCGCGTTTTGCTTTTGAAAAATTTCCAAAGACACAAGCACTTCTCTCCACCTCGATGAAATCCGTAGGAGAAGCAATGGCTATTGGACGTTCGTTTCCTGAAGCTTTACAAAAGTGCCTACGCTCTACGGAAATAGGGCTTCACGGATTAGATCCTATAAAAGCACCAGGTAACGGAGAAAGAGATGCCTTCCGTGCCGCTTTATCTCAGCCTAAACCAGAACGTATCCTTATGGTCGCACAAGCTTTGCGCGCAGGGTTATCTGTTGAAGAAATTTACGAAGTTTGTAAATTCGAGCCTTGGTTCTTACGGGAAATTCAACGCATTATTGAGGCTGAACGCTATATACAAATCCATGGGTTACCGACAGAAGCCCAACCCTTACGCCATCTGAAAGCACTCGGTTTTTCTGATATTCAATTAGCACGTCTTTCTGGATTACATCCCGATGAAGTAACCCGTCTTCGTCTCGAAAAAAATGTTTGTCCGACTTATCGTCAAATCGATACTTGTGCCGGTGAATTTGCCTCTCATACCCCTTATATTTACACCAGTTATGAGGGTGCTTTTGGTTCCTCCGTCTGTGAAGCCCCTCCGACAAATCGAGAAAAAATTATTATTCTCGGCGGTGGTCCTAATAGAATCGGTCAGGGAATCGAATTTGATTATTGCTGTGTCCATGCCGCCTATGCCCTGCGTGAGTCGGGGTATGAAACAATTATGATCAACTGTAACCCTGAGACAGTATCCACAGATTACGACACATCAGATCGTCTTTATTTTGAACCTCTTACGGCAGAGGACGTCATTGCCATTATCCATCGAGAACAATCCAATGGTAAAGTTCGTGGATGTATTGTGCAGTATGGAGGACAGACTCCTCTTAAGCTTTCCCGCGCTTTAGAAAAAGCGGGAATTCCTCTACTCGGTACCTCGGCTGACGCGATCGACCAATCAGAAGATCGCGAACGTTTTCAACACATGCTCCATAAATTAGGCTTACGCCAACCTGAAAATGGTATTGCCCGCACATTAGAGGAAGCAGAGTCTGTTGCAGAGCGCATTGGTTACCCGATTATTGTCCGCCCTTCATATGTTTTGGGAGGACGTGCCATGGAAATCGTTTACGATCATAGTTCTTTGCAACATTATACACGTGCCGCATTACACCTAACAGATCATGAAAGCTCTTTTGCACCTATTTTGCTGGACCGTTACTTAAACGATGCTATTGAAGCTGATGTGGACTGTATTGCTGATGGAAAAACAGTCTATGTCGCTGGCGTTATGGAACATATCGAAGAGGCAGGAGTTCATTCTGGCGATAGTGCTTGTGCTCTCCCGCCTTATACTTTATCGTCATCGATCATTAACGACCTCAAAGCTCAAACACAAGCTATTGCGCTAGAGCTTAATATTATTGGGCTGATGAATGTACAATATGCAATAAAAGGACAGAAAATTTTTGTTTTAGAAGTGAACCCCAGAGCTTCGCGTACGGTACCTTTTGTTGCTAAAGCAACAGGTATCCCTGTCGCTAAAATTGGCGCACGTGTTATGGCAGGAGAGTCTCTTGAAGAGATCTTAAAAAGCTTTTCCGCTGTCCATAAAACGGTTTCCTCACATATTGCCGTTAAAGAGGCTGTTTTTCCATTCCATCGTTTTGCTGAAGTAGATACTCTTCTCGGCCCAGAAATGCGTTCTACAGGTGAAGTTATGGGACTAGATACCTCCTTTGAACGAGCTTTTGCTAAATCTCAATTGGCTGCAGATATTAAATTACCCACGTCAGGCACTGTGTTTCTTTCTGTCAGAAAAGACGACAAACCCCATATCCCCCATCTCGGACGTCTGCTCACCTCTATGGGCTTTAAAATACTTGCCACTCACGGAACGGCGCATAAACTCCGTGAATCTGGCATTACAGCAGAAACTATCAATAAAGTCTTCGAAGGGCGTCCTCATTGTGTCGATGCGATTCGTTCAGGAAAAATACAATTAGTTATTAACACCGCACAAGGTGCACAATCCGTTTCTGATAGTTTTGATATTCGTCGATCAGCTCTATTACTTGGCATTCCGCATTACACAACGATTGCGGGGGCACGCGCTGCTATACATGCTATTGAAGCACTTCGTAAAGAACCTCTTGAAGTTGCCTCGCTTCAGTCTTATTTTAAGTGAAATCTTTCTAAAATACACGATCTCAACATCAATTCTTTGGAGGTACACTTGCATAAAAACCCTATCACAAGTCAAGGACTTAACCAGCTCAAAGATGAGTTACATAAACTCAAAACTGAAGAACGCCCAGCTGTTATTCGTGCTATCGCAGAGGCACGCAGTTATGGGGATCTCTCTGAAAACGCCGAGTACCATGCGGCACGGGAACGTCAGTCCTTTATTGAGGGACGTATTTTAGAACTCGAAGATATTATTTCTTCTGCTGAAGTTGTTCATCCGGCTTCTCTTTCTGGAGATCATATTAAGTTTGGGGCAACAGTCTCACTCATTGATGAAGAAACGGATAAAAAAGTCACTTACCAAATCGTTGGTATGCACGAAGCCGACATTAAACAAGGGAAAATTTCTATTTCTTCGCCTCTAGCAAAATCACTTATCGGTAAAAAAAAAGGAGATAGCGTTTCTGTCTCTGCTCCAGCCGGAGATCGATTTTACGAGATTTTGTCAGTCGACTTTATCTAATCTCACTTCTACAAATACTCCCTACCACTTCACACTATTGCTTGATTACTTAATATTATGATCTCGTTTGAAGATATTATCGCTGCTGCAAAACGTATTGAGGGTAAGGTACTGCGTACACCGGTTGTACCATCACAAGCACTTTCTAAAGCAACGGGTGCAAATGTTATACTTAAGCTAGAAAACCTTCAGACTGTCGGCTCTTTCAAGGAGCGGGGCGCCGCTAATAAACTTGCCCTTCTATCTTCTAGAGAACGGGCACACGGTGTTATTGCCGTTTCAGCTGGAAACCATGCCCAAGGTGTTGCACGCCATGCAAACCTCCTCGATATAGATGCTGTTATTGTTATGCCCCGTTTTACGCCGCTAGGCAAAGTTATGAGCACACGTAATTTCGGAGCAAAAGTTCTTTTAGAAGGTGATAATTTTGCAGAATCCCTAGAGTTTGCGCAAACTTTACAAGCGCGTGATGGTCGTACTTTTATACATCCCTACGATGACCCTGCCATTATTGCAGGACAAGGAACATGTGCACTCGAATTATTTGAAGATGCAGGTGAGATTGACACGCTTATCATTCCCATTGGTGGTGGAGGATTTCTTTCAGGGTGTGCTGTGGCTGCCCGCGCTATGAGACCTGATATTACCCTTATCGGCGTTCAGGTTGAGCATTATGACTCCCTTCGTCAATTTCCGGGACCTGCGACTCATCCAAGTGGAGGTGCCACTATTGCCGAAGGCATTGCCGTTTTTCAAATCGGGCAGAAGACCGACGCTATTATTCGGAAACTTGTTGATCAGGTCCTTGTTGTATCAGAGTGTGCGATTGAAAACGCTATTACTCTTTTAGCAGAAGGAGCACACCAGGTTAGTGAAGGAGCGGGGGCTGCTTCCCTTGCCGCTTTATTAAGCTACCCGGAACTTTTTCAAAATAAAAAAGTCGCCTTCCCTATTTCTGGCGGTAATATTGATAGCCGTATTTTAGCTAACACCCTTTTACGCGCCATGCTTCGTGACGGGCGTATTTTACACCTTACGCTAGAAATCCCTGACAGACCTGGCGTTTTAGCAGATATTTCTACAATGATCGGTAAAGCAGGTGGCAATATCCTCGAGGTTTCACATCAGAGGCTCTTTGCCGCACCTTCCGTACAAGCTGCAGAGCTTGAAATTATGGTTGAGACGCGTGACATCGAACATGCAGATCAAATTACCAAAGTACTTGCGGAAAAATATCTTGTTCGCAGACTTTAATCTATTATCTGTTGGTTTAAGAACACTCCTTACCCAATCTTAATACATTCCCTTGATAGATTCTTTGCACAGCAAAGACAACAATAGTACACTAGCTCTAACATTAAGTAGTAAACTGAGTAAAATATGTATGCTTTCTTTTGAATCCTCTCCGTCCTCGAAAAATCCTTACCAGGCAACACATTCCGTTAAGGCTGTTAAAGCACCTGTTGTTCTCATTATCCTTGACGGATTCGGTTGGCAGGAGGAAACGGCAGGTAATGCCGTACATTTGGCACAAACTCCCTATTTTAATACCCTCTGGCACAACAACCCTCATAGTTTTATACGCACCAGCGGAGAGGATGTCGGTCTTCCGAATGGGCAGATGGGCAATTCCGAAGTGGGACACCTCAATATTGGTGCCGGGCGTGTTGTTATGCAGGAACTTCCACGTATTTTTAACGCTATCCATGATGGCAGCCTTGCCACAAACCCTGTCTTACAACATTTTATAACGACCCTTCAGGCAAGCGGAGGCACGTGTCACCTTATGGGACTTATTTCTCCAGGAGGCGTGCACTCCCACCAAG
Organism: Acetobacter sp.; assembly: GCA_017413025.1. Classification (GTDB taxonomy): domain Bacteria; phylum Pseudomonadota; class Alphaproteobacteria; order Acetobacterales; family Acetobacteraceae; genus Acetobacter. The sequence continues at coordinate 6,842 of JAFPVE010000005.1, forward strand.
ACCACGCCATCGCCCTTGCCAAAATATTACATTCAGCAGACATTCCTGTCGCGCTTCATATGTTTACAGACGGGCGTGATACAGCACCAACATCGGCACGTGCATATATTCATCAACTTCAAAATGCCTTACCAAAAACCGCTTTTTTAGCAACAATTACAGGTCGCTATTATGCCATGGACCGCGATAAACGCTGGGATCGTATAGAGCGCGCCTATAACGCCATTGTTGACGCAAAAGGCCCCGTTGCATCAACAGTAGACGAAGTGATCGCCCATTCTTATCAAGAAAATATTTCAGACGAATTTATACCACCGACGATTCTTAATGGCTATACAGGCATAAAAAATGGTGATGGTCTGTTATCGTTTAATTTCAGATCAGATCGTATTCGCCAGATCATGGAAGCGTTATTACAACCCTCTTTCGAAGGATTCACACGCCAGCACATTGTCCATTTTGCTGCAGCCGTTGCTATGACTCATTATAGCGATACGCTTAGATCCTCCATGTCGGTTTTATTTCCGCCAGAAGACTTTACAAATCTCCTTGGAGAAGTTGTCTCGCATGCGGGTCTACGCCAGCTACGTATAGCAGAAACAGAAAAATACCCACATGTTACCTATTTTATGAACGGCGGACAAGAAACACCCTTTGAAAGAGAAGATCGGATTCTTATCCCTTCTCCTAAAATTGCTACCTATGACCTTCAGCCTGAAATGTCTGCACAAAAGCTTACCGACAAAGCGATTGAGGCTATTACTTCCCAACGTTATGATCTTATTATTATGAATTTTGCAAACCCCGATATGGTCGGTCATACGGGTGTATTAAAAGCAGCGATTAAGGCAGTAGAAACTGTGGATTCGTGTTTGGGATCTATAGCACAAGCAGTTGCTGATACCAAAGGTACCATGCTTATTACCGCGGATCATGGGAATTGTGAAACGATGATCGACCCACAAACGGGTGCACCACATACAGCACACACGAACAATCCCGTTCCAATCATTGTTTGCGGTAGTACAGCATGCGCGCTCCGAGAAGGAGGAAAATTAGCTGATATTGCCCCAACTCTTCTCGATATTTTGCACCTTCCTCAACCCAAAGAAATGACAGGACAATCACTTCTTATATACTAAAAACATTGCTTTTTAATGTCGTTTTTTATCGTCATTTTTGTTATTGCCATGATTCCTTTGCAGAATCTTTTTTCTCTACTCAAAAGAAAATTCAAACAAAGAGCAACAAAAAAAAATGTTATTTTATTATTTATTACTTTATGGGAATTTTATCCTTTTAATTTTTCTTTAACGTGGGGAAAAGAAACATCTCTATCACATACAAAGCAACATTTTCACCACCATACGGTCCAGCAGGACACTTCTTACTGGAAAAACGTAGAAGAAGAAAATATCTTACTGGCTACAGTACACCAAAAACGAAAAATTTTAGATGAAGAACGATCTCAACAAGAAACAACTATCAAACAATCACGCCTACATAGTAAAGAAACACAAGCCATTGCAACACTTAGTCGCCAAAAAGCCGAAACACTTTCACGTGCTTCACGTGAGGCAGAGATACACCTGATTGAAACAAAACGCCACATTGCCACTATCAACGCACAAATACAAACTATTCACACTAGTCGTAAGACTCTTCAAGCCACTTTAAGTAAAGAACTCAGTACACTCCTTACCTTACTTCCGCAAATAAACTATCTTTCACACCATTCTCTTACAACAGCCTTTGCATCACAAGTTGAACAAAACGACACTATAAAAAAGGATCTTATTTTACGTGGTTTTTCTCATTACATAAAACAACGTATACAAAACACGCTTCAAGAACAAAAACAAGAACAAAAACAAGATAATGCTCTTTCTACCAAGAAAATACAACTGGCCCAAATTGAACAAACCCAACAAAACGATTTTGTTAACATTAGCCAACAAGCCCATCAAGCACATGAAGAACAAAAGCAAGCTGAAGCCGATACACGCCTTGCCAGAGAACAACTTCAACACGCTATACAACAAGCCGACTCTCTCCAAGATGCTATTGCACGGTTAGAAACTTTAGAAACCACTGTTAAAGCAGCCTTACAGCAAAAAACACTTGTTGCACGCTATACAGATACAACAATTTCCGCCACAGAAACGCCAAAAAAATCTCTTATAACAGCGCCCTCTCTCTCTTTATTACATTCCCACAACAATACACTCAAACTGCATTCTACTGCCAAAATAGCATCACGCCAAAGAGAGTCATCTTTTCCTCTTATCACACACACACCTTTTGACATAAACCACGCCATACATCCTGTTAAAGGTACACTTATTACACGTTGGGGATCCCCCACTGAAGCAGGGCCTGCAACAAGTATGATTTATAATACACCCTTTTCTGCACTTGTACGTGCCCCTTGTTCAGGTTCTGTCGATTTTGCTGGTATATTTCGTTCTTACGGACAAATGGTTATCCTAAATTGCGGACAACATTATCGTTTTATTCTTGCCGGTCTTTCTAATCTCTCTGTCAATACAGGACAAAAACTTCTTAAAGGCACCCAAATCGGGCATATGGGTACAACAACCACAACAACACGACTTTTATTACAGTTACGCCACGGACAACAAATCATTAACCCTTCTGACTTCCTATAAAAGATCTTTATTTCTTACAAGGTTTTTTTTTGAAAGATTAAGATATCTTTTGGTTATTATTCTTATTACTGATTTTCTCTATTGCTATTTTCATCACAATAAACTTACTATTCACTTACGAATACGAAAATTCATATTAGCCTATTGTTTTGTTTCATGTTTTACTCTCTACATAACGTTATCTTTTACTCTTTTCTGGTTTCTCTTTTACAAAAAATAAAAGAAAAACAACAAAAAAATTATGTTTCTCTCAAAAATGAAAATTCAACTTCCAAAACGTTTTTATCAGATAAAGTTTTTGTCATCAAAATCCTTTCTTTATTTTTATAAAACAATTGTTTAATAGTTTTAATAATAGCCACATTTTAGGGACTAATACGTATGAAATCTTGCCTTCGCACTCTGTTTACCTCCCCACCACGTTTAACACTCTCCATCGCTTTAGGAGTCTCTACGCTTTGTACACCTGTCTTTTCAGCATGGGCAGAATCTCCTCAACAAACTGATACTTCCTCTACTACGAACCATGCAGAAACATATCGTATGCTGACATTATTCGGTACAGTACTCGATTTAGTAAGATCAGATTATGTCGAACCTGTCTCCGATCATGACCTTATTACTCATGCCCTTAATGGTATGCTGAGTGGACTTGATCCCCATAGTTCATATATGACGCAAAAACAATACAACGCGATGATGGTCCAAATGAAAGGTGAATTTGGTGGTCTTGGACTTGAACTCCAACAACAAGATGGTCATATCCGCGTTATTTCTCCTATTGATGGCACGCCAGGCTTTCGTGCAGGTATTAAACCTGGTGATTATATTATTGCAGTCAATGGTCACACAGTTGATGGAACACCCCTTGACGACGCTGTCAAAATAATGCGCGGAAAACCAAATACAAAAATTACCCTTACAATTGTACGTGATAAAGTACCCAAGCCTCTTAGTTTCACCCTAACACGAGAAATTATTCATATTCCTGTTGTAAAATCTGTGCTTTATGGTCGTATTGGTTATATTCGAATTGCAGAATTTAACGAAGATACCCAAAAAGAAATGCTAAAAGCTTATAATAAATTGAAAGAGCAAGCAGGTGGAAAATTAGCCGGTCTCATTATTGATCTCCGTAATGATCCAGGTGGACTTCTTAACCAAGCTGTCGATGTTTCATCAAGTTTTATCCGCAGAGGTGAAATTGTTTCAACACGAGCCCGCAACCCTAAAGATAGCCAACGTTGGGACGCACACGGCACTGATATCACTAATGGTTTGCCAATTGTCGTTCTTATCAATGATGGTTCTGCTTCGGCATCAGAAATTGTTGCAGGTGCTTTACAAGATCACCATCGTGCTGTGATTCTTGGTACCAAATCTTTTGGAAAAGGGTCTGTACAATCTATAATCCCTATTCCTGATAACGGAGCTATACGCTTAACAACTGCACGATATTATACCCCTTCAGGACGATCTATTCAGGCACTTGGTATTACACCAGACATTACCGTACGTGAAACGCGCGAACTCCCTATTTTTAGCATCCATGAAGCGAATCTTGAACATATCCTTAAAAATCAGGGAGGTACACAAACAAAAGCTACCCCACGCACAGACCTCCCCACTATTGCTAAAGATATCCCAAAAGAACCTCCAGAAAATTGGCCGGCCTTTGATTACAAAAAACCTTCAACTGATTTTCAGCTACAAGAAGCTTTACGTGTTGTACGTTTTATGGCAAACCTCCCCGCACCAGATCCTGTAGCCAGTTTACCACCTCTTAAATCTAAGGAAAATCCACAAGAAAACACTACAAAAGCTTTAAATAATAAAACAAATAGTAAAGAAAAATCTATTTCTCAAGCGCTTCAAAAAAATAACCAGAATTCTCACGGGAGCAATCAACAAAAATTCTAATAACACATCATCAAAATAACAAATATGATCTTTAATCCATAAAAAGAGGACACCTAACATGCACCATCAAATCCTATAATCCTATAAAATGTAGTTTTTTTCTTTTTTCTATCCCAAAAATTCTGTCATGTAGAATAAAAGATATCTGAAAATAAACAAAGGTCGATGGTCACACAGTTGTTTGCAAACTGCAATGTTTTTTGTATGATGGCTGTCATACAAAAAACATTGTAGTAGGTCATTTTAGAATTTTCTGCCATTTCATATAGACGAGTCTTAAGTAACTTACTTCTTTTGTCTCTTGTCATTTTTTATTCCTTATCATAAAAAAGAGAAAGATCCTATTATCTTCCTATTTCTAGAATAATATAGATTTTAAAAGAGATAAGTTTCACCACGGGTGTATATGCACTCGTGGTGAGACTCTTATGGAATATAAAAAATATGACTACAATAAAGCAGAAATAAAAAAGAACATAGTTTAAACATGGTGTAAACTATTCCTCAAAAACCTTTCTTCCTTCAAATCTCTCTTATAAGGATTATTTTATGCCCCATATACCCGTCTCTCCTACATCTATAAGAAAAAACCTACCCTATAGACCCAATGTTGGTGCAATGATTTTTGATAAACATGGACGCGTTTTCATTGCACGCAGGGCTGATATTCAAGCAAATATTCGTAAAAATGCAAATCTAAAAAATACAGATCTAGATACAGAAAAAGAGATATGGCAATGCCCACAAGGAGGCATTGATGAAGGAGAAGAAGCTAAAGACGCTGTTATTAGAGAAATTTTTGAAGAAATTAATACACGCCAAGTTCAAATCCTAGGTGAGCATCCAGAATGGATTTCTTACGATCTTCCCGCACATCTCATAGGTATCGCCCTCGGTGGGCAATATCGAGGACAACGGCAAAAATGGTTCGCACTTCTCTATACAGGAGATAATTCCGATATTCGACTTGATACGCAACCTTATCAAGAGTTTGATGCGTGGATGTGGATAGATTTTCCATCCCTTCCTTATCACAAAGTTGGGTTTAAAAAGCCTATTTATGAACGTTTGGTGCATGATTTTGCTTGTTATGCTCAACAAGGGTAATAAATATTTATGAAAAATTAGTGTACAGCCGCTGCTTTACCACCAATCATTGTCGGAGAAAAAAGAAAACATAACGGTATACACAGAAACGAAATTATCCCTAAAATAACAAAAACCTCATTATACGCAAGCATAGCTGTTTGCAATAAAAATTCCTTATACATCCAATGCGTTGCGGCAGCTTGCGCAGCAGTCTCTGTTAAACCCCTACTCTGCATAACCTGCTGAACTTGAGTCAGAGCTTCATTATAAGGAGGATGATAATTTGTCATCCAATGGACAGTATGTGCTTGTTGAGCTTGGCGTCTGTCTGTTACCAAAGCCATAGCCCCAGAAATCGCCAGAGACCCAAAAACATTGCGTGACATGGTAAATAATGCAGAGGCATCAGCATTTAAATATTGTGGTACAGTCGAATAAGCAACAGCTGATAGAGGAACAAATAAAAAAGCCAGACAGGCTGTTTGGCTAATACGAAATAGTACCAAATGCTTAAAATCAAGCATAGGTAATAAATGAGCAGAATAAAACAATGATCCCCCTAAAAAAGCAAACCCCAATGCAATAACACTCCGCACAGTGATCATGCCCATAAGCCACTGCACAAAAGGTATCAGCATAATAACAGCGATACCACCAGGAGATAACACAAGCCCAGATAGAGTCGCTGTATACCCCATAATTTGTTGTGCAAATTGTGGCACAATAATGGCTGAAGCATATAAAATTGACCCTACAGCTCCAACAAGAAAAGTACCGACAGAAAAATTTTCATCACAAAATACACGCAAATCCACTGCAGGATGTTCTGTGTAGAGCAACCATACCACAGCACCAGTAAGCCCTAAAACGGCTAAAATAGCCATAGCACAAATAAAATTTGATCCAAACCAATCAGCATCTTCACCACGATCAACCATGATTTCAAGTGCACCAAAACCTAACGTAATAAGAGTAATCCCCACTACATCCACAGGGGCTTTTCTTTTTCCAGCCCATGGAGGGTCTTCCAAAACAACCATAACTGCTAATGCTGTGAGAATCCCAAAAGGAATATTGACAAAAAAAACCCAACGCCATGAAAAATTATCGGTAATCCATCCACCCAATGTTGGGCCTATAACAGGACCAACAATTGCAGCAATAGATGTCAGTCCAAAAGCTGCAGCACGTTTTTCAGGTGGAAAACTATCAAGAATAATAGATTGTTGCGTTGGTTGAAGTCCGCCACCAAAAACTCCCTGCAATAATCTAAAAAACACTAAACTCCCTAAACTCGTCGACATACCACATAAAAAAGACGTTACCGTAAACATGATAAGACAAATCATAAAATACCGCTTACGCCCAAAGACCTTACTCAACCATCCAGAAATAGTTAAAACAACACCATTAGCCGCCAAATAAGAGGTTAACGCCCATGTCGCATCATCATAAGTGCTTGAAAGACTCCCCGCAATATGTGGCAATGAGACATTAACAATCGTCGTGTCTAAAATCTCCATAAAAGCAGCCATCGTCACAACAAATGCAACAATCCAAGCATTATGTTTAGGTTTCCACCCATTTACATCATCCACCGACGAAACCGTCACGATGTCACCTACGATTTTGGTTTTTGCGCCTGCACTATGGAAAAATGGCGCGACAAATGGTTAGATAATGTAGAATGATCTGGCTTTGGCGTTGTATCAATATGAACAACAGGCTCTACAGAAAGCCCCAAAGCCAAAGGTTGATCAGGGTCAAGCCCCTCATCTATTAAAATCTTCACTGGAACACGTTGAACAATTTTGACATAATTTCCTGTTGCATTTTCTGGAGGAAAAGCACTAAAAACAGCCCCAGTCCCTTTTTGTAAAGAATCTACATGCCCACGTAATTTAAGTGAAGGATATGCATCAACATGAATATCCACTTTTTGACCAGGACGCATATAAGTAATTTGTGTCTCTTTATAGTTAGCAACAACCCACATATCTGGCTCAACAATCGAAAACAAACTTTGCCCTTTACGTACAAAATCACCCCGTTCAACATGACGTTGACTAATCCAACCATCTGTTGGTGCACGGATAATAGTCCATCCCAAATTAAGATTGGCTAAATCAAGTTGCGCCCGTGCTGAAAGCAATTGTGCATCACTCTCTGAAACCATACTGCGTGCGTTGTCAATATTAGGTTTTACAGGAGTCGCTGCCTTTACAGCGCCTTGTGCTCCTAATACTTGAGCGCGCGCTATATCAAGCGCTGCCCGTGCATAATCAATATCATGTTGCGAAGTCGCGTCACGTTCTACAGCGCGTTGACGTTTATAATCGGCTAAAGTACGTAATTCTTGCGCTTTAGCTTCCTCTAATTGAGCTTGCGCCTGTATCAGTTGTCCAGGAAACTTTAATAATGCCACGGCATGTTTCATTTGCGACGACCGAACACGTGCTTCCGCTCCCGACAACATAGCAGAGGCTTCATCACGACTTGCTTTCCAGTCTCTTGGATCTATTTTAGCTAAAATCTGCCCTTTACGAACAAATTGATTATCGTTAACTAAAAGATCAACGATATAACCATCAACATGCGGAGCAATAGTAACAGCACGCCCTGTAACAAAAGCATCATCTGTTTCAACATCATATCTGGTAAAAAACCAATACAATACTGCCCCTATACATAAAAAAACAACAACCGCCGTTACAATAGTTGTTTTACTCTGATTTTTTTGTTCAAACCTGGAAGAAGATTCTATCCGTTTTCGGGTATTAGATTTCCTTAAGTAACTTCTTAGGCCCTTCCTTATATTCCTCATTCCAAAAAATAGTCTATATAACACGCATAAACCCTATAACTTAATCACTTACGTTATATTTCTAATGTATCTGTATAATAAATCAACACAGATCCGTGCATAAACACACCCTACATCTAAAATACATCAAAAGACGTACTGTTACAGATCAGCTTACATTTGATTATGTTATTATATTAAAGAGAAGCCCTTGTTCTCATCTCTCTCTTATTTTATTTTATTTTATCTTTTTATCTCAACAAAAATATTTGTCAATCTCCTAGATCTTAAGTTACCACAGTGTCTATTATCTGTAGCTTTCATACTCCTTTCTTTCGTTTTAGCTATCCTTAATTTATTATTATTCTTGTGTTTTCACAAACCTAGCGTAGAGTCCACACCGTTGTATCAACATTGTATGTGTCCCATATTCAATAGCACGTCCTTCTTCTAAAACAACAATGAGATCAGCTGCCCGAATAGTTGACAAGCGATGCGCAACAATAAGAGTTGTACGTCCTTGACGCAATGTTGCTAACCCTGCCTGCACAGCTGCCTCATTCTCACTATCCAGAGCACTCGTCGCTTCATCGAGTAATAAAAGACGGGGATTACGCAAAAAGGCTCGTGCTAAAGCAATACGTTGCCGCTGCCCACCTGAAAGACGTTGACCTCCAGGTCCTACAACAGTATTATACCCTTGCGGTAAAGCCTGAATAAATGATTCAGCTACAGCCATACGTGCTGCCGCATACACGTCGGCTTGCCGTGCCTGTGGACAACCAATAAGAATATTTTCATAAACTGATAAATCAAAAAGTAATGGTTCTTGGTTTACAAAGGCAATAGAATCACGCAGACTCGCAAGACGTACGTCACGCAAATCTGCCCCATCAAGTAAAATACGTCCCATTGTAACATCATGAAGCCTAGGCACAAGCGATAATGCTGTTGATTTTCCTGCACCAGAAGGTCCAACCAAAGCAACAGTACAGCCGGGTTGTACTTCAAAACTCAGCCCATTTAATCCAACTCTTCCATCAGAGTAAATAAAACTAACGTCTTCAAATATAAGCCTTCCTTTTCCTTCAGGTAACGAAACAGCCTGTGGGCTTTCTATGATAGCAGGAGGTTCATCAATAAGACAAAATATCCTCCCCAACCCGGCTAACCCCTCTTGTAATGCAGCATTTAATGCACCCAATGCTCGTAAAGGCCGTGCCACCAAAAGCAATGCCGCAACAAACCCGGAAAAATCTCCTAATGTTGCACCCCCCCTAGCAGCACGCCACCCTGCAAACCCTAAAACAGCAGCAACAATAACACCACCTAAAACTTCCAAAAACGGGTCGATACACGCCCGACTACGCGTAATACGCAACATCGCCTGGTTAAAATGATCAAAGAATACTTTTGCACGTTGACTCTCTTCTTTTTCCATACGATAGACTCGAACCGTCCGCGCTTGTGCAAAACTCTCTGTTAAAAAGGCTGCTGTTTCACCGATCCGTTCTTGCATGATTTCAGAAGCACGCCTTACACGTTTGCCAAAATATTGCACTGGCCACGCCGCCAACGGGTATAGAAAAGCTGCAATAACGCTTAATTCCCAATCCATATAAAACATGGAAACAATAAGCCCTATAACGGTTACAATGTCACCTAAAGCATTAATAGCTCGTATCATAGCGTCTCGAATAGAGACAGCATCTGTTGTAAAACGAGTGGCTAACTTTGCAGGTGCTTCATGTTCTACAGCAACAACATCTGTATAAAGAAGGTGTTCGAACATTTCTCCCTGTAAGTCTCTAATAACTATTAATACCATACGTTGTGACATCACTATTTGCAGATATTGAGAAAATGCTTTAGCACTCGTAATAGCAATCACAAGCAACGGCACCTGATACAAAACACGTAAATCACGTGCTGTAAACATATCTAACGCCTGCTGAATAACCAACGGATATAACGCTGTTAGAATCGCTGTAAGAATGGTAAGAACTATAACAAAACTTATACGCCCGTAATACTGCCTTACCCACCCATGCCACAAACGCCATAAAAGAGTACATGTGTCATTAGACATCTGCTGATGTAGTAAAAACCGACGCGATAAATAACGAAAACGCCATAACGACACAATCTATACCTTTCCTTATAAATAAATCTTTAACAAAAATTTTTAGGTGGTTTTGAAAATTTATCTTGTTCTTGCTGGATTACCTCTGCAAGTTTTCGTAAGCAAGCTGCACGATCAGCACAGCACCCTCCTGCAAACCACCATTTCCGCACGCGTTCTAATACGACACCCACATAAAAACCTGACTGTTGCCCCATAGCAATAACATCACGACCAGCAACAGGGAATTCAGGCTTTTGTATTGTTGCAAGACACTCTATAGCACGACCAAAATCCTGCTGTTCAAAACTGCTACTATTATGATGTATATCAATATTTTTTTTAGAATTACAATCTCTCGCTATCCTATATTGAGCACATTGTGCCAACCATAATCTCCCTTCAAGAATATCTTTTGACTCTGTAAACAATAAGGCACGCAAGGTATTTTGTTGTACAAAACTTTCATGGTGGGTTAGTGCTTGTTTCTCTTCTTGTGAAAATTCTTGTGAAACGGCACAAACAAAACGGCTTTCTTCTCGAGAAAATTTAAGCCTCTTAGCAGCCTGTTTTGGTTGATCTACAATTGCTACTAATCGCAGTAATACCTGATGCGATATATCAAGAGAAGGCCTACCAAAGGCAAAAAGGCTTTCTAATCGATCAATGGAAAACCCTTCAGGAAAAATATAGGCTAAAACACCTGTTTGCTCCATCAGACGTAGCGTTTCCACTATACTTGGACCGTAAAGAATACGCTTCAATTCTGACCAAACACGCTCAACAGATAATCCACATACTAAAGAAGATAAGTCACGAATGGTTTGTAATGCCGATTTATCATATTGATTTTTCTGATAACTTTGCCTATGACAGCTAAATCGAGCATAAAAACGAAAATACCGCAAAATACGCAACGCGTCCTCACGAATACGAATCGTCGCGTCTCCTACAAAACGTACAATACCTGATGCGAGATCTGCTCGCCCTCCGACATAATCGTAAACCACACCATTACAATCCATAGAAAGCGCGTTAATTGTAAAATCACGCCTTAAAGCATCCTCTTTCCAATCCGATGTCCAACAAACACATGCATGACGTCCATCCGTTTCTTCATCACGTCGTAGCGTTGTAATTTCGTAAGGAATACCCTCAATAACTGCTGTAACAGTTCCATGACGAATCCCTGTCGGAATCACGTGTATACCAGCTGCCCGTAATAAATGCATAACCTCTTCAGGAGGCTGTGGTGTTGCCATATCAATATCTGTGATAGGATATTGATGTGCAAGGATGTCTCTGACACACCCACCTACTAACCGCGATTGTGGTAAAATGGTCCACAAACACTTAACAGCTTTCTGTGAAATAGGTTCTAACTGTTCGAACAACAAATATAAGGTCTTTCCATCTCTTAATACTTCAGTTTAATATCATGTATTATGTATTGTACTAGCCAATGTTTTATAGAGTGTTTCAAAAGAAACAAAAAAATAATTCAGGAGTATAAAAACAACCATGAGTGCGATTGTTGATATTGTTGCACGAGAAATTCTCGACAGCCGTGGAAATCCTACTGTTGAGGTTAACGCTCATCTTGCCTCTGGAGTTTATAGCACGGCGGCGGTTCCGTCTGGTGCCTCTACAGGATCTTATGAATCTGTCGAACTCCGCGATGGTGACTCCAAACGCTATGCAGGAAAAGGCGTGCTTAAGGCCGTTCGTAACGTTACCACTGAAATTCTCCCAGCTCTTAAGGGAGTAGAATCGGCTGATCAAATTCACATTGATAACATCATGATTGACTTAGATGGAACCCCAAACAAATCTCGTTTAGGGGCAAATGCTATTTTAGGTGTTTCACTCGCAATTGCTAAAGCCACAGCCGAAGAATTAAGCTTACCTCTTTACCGTTATATTGGCGGTACCTTTGCCCATATTCTTCCTGTACCGATGATGAATATTATTAACGGAGGACAACACGCCGACAATCCTATAGATATTCAAGAATTTATGATACAACCCATAGGGGCTCCTTCCGTTAGCGATGCTATTCGCTGGGGATCTGAAATTTTTCTATGTCTTAAAAAAGCTCTTGTTGCTGCAGGCCACAACACCAACGTTGGAGACGAGGGAGGTTTTGCACCTGCTTTAAAATCCACCAACGAGGCCCTTGACTTTATGATGCGTGCTGTAGAAGCAGCAGGTTACCGTCCTGGGGAAGATGTCACTTTCGCCCTTGATTGTGCAAGCACAGAATTTTTCAAAAACGGTATTTATACCCTAAACGGCGAGGGACATTCTTTTGACTCTGCTGGTATGGTTACGTATCTTGCTGATCTTGTTAATCGCTATCCTATTGCTTCTATCGAAGATGGCATGGCTGAAGACGATTGGGAAGGTTGGGCTTTACTCACACAAACACTTGGAAAAAAAATACAACTTGTAGGAGATGACCTTTTTGTAACCAATCCCAAACGCTTACGCCGTGGTATTCAAGCAGGAGCTGCTAATTCTCTTCTTGTTAAAATTAACCAAATTGGCACACTTACCGAAACATTTGAAGCTATTGAACTTGCACATCGTGCTGGGTATACAACAGTTATGAGCCATCGTTCTGGTGAGACAGAAGATTCTAGCATCGCAGATTTAGCTGTTGCCGCGAATTGTGGTCAAATTAAAACAGGATCACTTTCTCGTTCTGACCGAATTGCAAAATATAACCAGTTGATCCGTATTGAAGGAGAATTAGGTACAGCAGCACAATACGCTGGTGAAAGTATTTTAATTACTCGTAACCTTACCGTTTCTGATCTCTCCATACGTAATTTCTGATATAAAAAGTTTCTTTATATACAGTAAGTTTTTACAGAGAGAGTTGGTTATAAAAATAAATAATATCTCTTCTTTAACAAGGTTAGCTATAAGTGTCTATAAGCCGTCATATTCGTCGTTTTGTTCGTGTAACAACAGCTCCTATAGTACTTTTAAGCGTTACGGCTTTCTTTGGTTGGAACGTTACACAAGGAGAACACGGCATTTACGCCTACGAAAAACAGCTTCCTCTTCTTAAACAAGCACAGCAAGCCTATCAAAACGCACTCATAGAACGGAACTTTTGGCGTAGACGTGTCGCAGCCTTAAATGAGCAAAGCCTTGACGTAGATGTTCTAGATGAACGTGCACGCGCTATGCTCAATATGGCAGACAAAGATGATATTGTTGTCCCCTATAACTGGTATAAGCCACCTGCTTTTTAATAACTTATAGTTTTTATAAGCTTTCAAAAATCATCAGATTCTGACATAACAAAACATGCTAAGTGCCCAACATTACATACTTTTATCCCATATAGACAAAACAATGTTATCAAACGCTTCTTGTATTTTAGCATAATCTGAAAAAGAAAACTTTCCCTTCCGATACCGCGTATAACTAGGACAAACCTCAAGAATTTGTTTTTTCCACGCCTCTGCTTGTACAGGCGTAATAACCTTTTGACGAAGTGCTCTTTCTATTTCCAAACGAACACTCCTTTCTCTTAACTTTGTTTTGCTATAGCGCAAAATCTCACTCTCCACCGGAAATCTTCCCAACATCAATTCATTCCACCAAACGTGGAACGTATAAACAGGGTTAATCGAAGAGACAATACCACACCACGCCCAAATAAGAACTGTAAGAAAAATAAAAGTCAACAGAACTATAACAATAATATGAAAATTTTCTGCAGCCGAAAAATAGTTATGATCCATATAGATTACTCCTAAACATCCTTTTATAGAAAACCTCTATACAATAAGACCAAGAAACCTCTCTTCCTTCTCTTAAGAACAATTCACACCTAATTTACATTACCACTCAAGAGCAAGAGAATTAACCATACTTTATCCAAAACATATAACACTAATTACCAACTACATGTAATTCAATATCGTCAAACATTTTCTTCACTTTGACGTAATCAGAAAAAGAAAGTGACCCCTTCACATAAGAAGCGTATGGAGACATAGCTTCATCTATTTCTTTGTTCCATATGTCAGCTTGCTCTTGAGTAATTGTCCCACATCCTTGAAACCTTTTAATAAGCTTACGAACATTTACCGCCCTCAACCTCATTTTACTATATCGTAAAACTTCACAATCTTCTGGTGTCTTACTCAGAACAAGCTCATTCATCCAAATATAAAAAACAAAAAGTGGATTAATGGATAAAATAATACCACACCAAATCCACACTAAAATCGTCAGCACAACAATAGAAGCAGCAACAACAACTAAAGTAAAATGTAACACTCCGCTCTCCTCACAATAATTCAAAGCCACAACAATAAATAATTAACATAATAATAAATTATAGTTCATTATTTCAAATTACAACCACTATTGTGCTTGACAAAACAACACTAACATTTCTACTTATTGTAAACCTCGTTTTCTATCAATACCTAGTCTCATTTCTTCCGTCATAATAAACACATCAAGCTCTTTAACCTCTATATTCTTCTCCCATCGTCAACAAGAAAACGACAAAAAAACAACACAAGCACCCCTTTTTACCTCTTGACTTTATACTATCCCTAGAAAAATTTTAATCTATCCATAAGTCTAGATATTCTTATTTAATTTTCGCTTCACGAAATACAACATGTTTACGGACAACAGGGTCATATTTCTTAAGTTCCATTTTACCTGTATGTGCACGCGCATTTTTCTTTGTCACATAAAAATAACCCGTATCCGCTGTCGAAACGAGACGAATTTTAATAACATTACTTTTAGCCATAATTTCTCCAATAACACATGCTTTAATAACTCAATAATAAAGCTTCAATTCTTTTACAAAGATATATGATAAGAAATCATAAATTATCAATAAGATCAAGTCTTTCTTTTTCTTTCAAAAAATAATTACCCCATTACAAATAAACTACAAAAAAAATAACCTATTGTATTATGTGTAATAACAATGTATCCAAATAGTCTTTATGAGTTACGCTCTCATATTAGTTATACAATGAAACAGTTAATCTGAAAAAAGCTCCGACCACGCTGGAAATTTTTGTGCCCAATCATCAATCTGACAGGATGTTATCTCTTCAGAAAAGGGGATTTCTGCAAGAACACGTATATGCCCTCTTGTCTCAATGATGTGTTTATTGCTTTCATTTTCTGGTCCGTTTAATACAATACCGGCTAATGCAATTCCTCTGCTTCGCAAAGCTTCCAAAGTCAACAAAGTATGATTAAGTGTACCAAGACCACTACGTACAACTAAAACAACAGGTAATCCCCACAAAGAGATAAGATCTATCATCATTTTATCGGATGTTATAGGCACCATAACACCCCCTGCTCCTTCAACGATTAAAGGCGTTTCTGCTGCTGCTTCTGGTAAAGTTAAACGACATAAATCAACACGTACTCCTTCTACTCTCGCTGCAACTTCAGGCGCAAGTGCTGCCTGACATACCAAAGCAGGCGAAAAACATATTGGATTACATGCAAGAGATTGTACCGTAGCTGTGTCTCCGACACTATGTTTAAGCCCAGTTTGCAAAGGCTTCCAATAAGATCCAGACCATCGGCGTACTAAACAAGCTGAAACAATAGTTTTCCCCACATCTGTATCTGTCCCTGTTACGAATACTCCCACACGTGGAGGTTTACGAAAACACCCATAAGCAACCTCCCATGTTACAACACTTCCCTTTGCATCAAAACGTCTCAATACACGACGAAACTGTGCTGTGCCAAGTGGTTTACTGCCATCCCGTGGCACAGATGCGCCTGTTGCTTTAAGATGTCGTACAAAAGCCAAACCTGATTGAAAAGGATAAATAAAACTTTCATGCTTCCATACTCCAGAGCATAGTGACGGAACCATAGCTTTCATATCAGCAAGAGTTGGATAATCTGGAGTGCCGGCTTTTACCCCTTCTTCCTCACATGCCTTCTGCCATTGCACAAATGTTCCTTTTAATAAAGTTGATAAGGCAATGACGCCATTAGGAGCAAGCAACTTAACCAACTGCTTTAAGACCGCTTGTGGATTGACAAGCCATTGAAAGACAAGATTTCCGCAAATAAGATCAAAATGGCCTTCAATAGTAGGATGCGTTACATCCATTTGATAAAATCGAACACCATCCAAACCTATTTTCTGAGCACGTTCTAACATACGTGGTGCATAATCCGTTGCCACAAAGGACGATCGTGGCCATAAGCGATGTATCTGCTGCGTTAGCAAGCCTGTCCCACAACCAATTTCTAAAATCGTTTGTGGTTCACTATTTTGTGATTCACTATGAAGAAAAGAACTATTTGTCAAACCTTGATCTGCAAAACATCGAGCAATATAATCACTCAGACGGTTAGCAACCACTTTTTGCACAACAGCCGCAGAATGATATCCCTCAGCTTTATCAAAGCTATCCCGAATCTGTTGGTTGCGTATATGCCCTTGCTCCATTTCATATAGAACCCTGTTCCATAGCCTGACGTAATGACTGTAAGAGCATTGCTGATGCTTCTACATGTGTTTGAGGCAAAAGATGCCCTCCCTCTTGCCACACCAAGCGAACAGTGTGCGGAACAGAAGCTTTCAACATTTCTGGAGAAACAAGATTATCCTGCGTACCTCCCATAATGACAACACGACTCCCAAGAGAAACTAAATGTGCGTAAATATTTATATTTTTAAGCATTGTAAGCCCCCAACATAATGTTTGAACATGAGGCATATTGTTACATGGCACAGGAAACGCTCCGCATCTTTTTCGAAAATTATTCACTACTGAAAGAGAATCCATTTTTATACTCCGCTGCATACGGTGTAAAACGCGCTCTGGTACCCCTTCTGTAAATCCTTCCCCCGATACAAATCGACCAAATGCATTAAACCCTACAAATACACTTCCGACCGGCAACAATGCTTGCCCTACCAACCATAAAAACCCTAAAGAATGCCCTACAGCCAAAACAGGCATACCTTTTTGCTGCAAATTTTTAATCGTTTTTTGCAGATCTTGCCCTTGTCTCCCAGAAAATGTTCTTAAAAATCCAAAATCAGGTACAGACACAGATTCCCAACCAAGCCTCTGCAACAAAGGCTGCCAAAAATCTGACCCAAACCCCCAGCCGTGCAAAAAAATAGCCTCAAATCGCTGCATAAAAAAACATCCTTAACAGCCATGTTTTTCGTCATTTCCTATGGCATGCAACAATGCATGTGCCAAAGCATCTACTTGTTCAATAGTATGATAGGCACAAATAGCCACCCGTAAACGACAACGATCAGGCGGCACTGTCGGCGGACGAATAGCAACAACAAGAAAACCAAGTTCTTCTATTACACGCGCAAGAGACATAGCCTTACACTCTTTTCCCACCAAAATAGGAATAATATGAGTTGTCGAAGAACCAATATCAACTCCTCCATTCCACATATGCTTACGTAAACGTTTTGATAAAACTTCTACCTGATTACGTGCTTGTACCATATTTGGTAAAAGATCTAACGCTGCATCAATAGCCCCTATCAATAGTGGCGAAAGAGCCGTTGAGAATACCGCCCCAGAAGCCGTATTATCAAGCCATTCACATGCAGATTTCGATGAGGCAATAAAAGCTCCCATACTGCCCAGAGCTTTACTAAAAGTACCTACTATTATATCTGCAAACCCAAGAGAAAGCCCAAATCCATTTTCTCCAAACACACCAATAGCATGCGCCTCATCAACACAGAGTAAAGCGTTATATTGTTGGGTTATTGCACGCAGTGCCACAATATCGCTTTGATCCCCCTCCATACTAAAAACACTTTCTGTTAAAACTATCCGCAGACCACTGCTTTTACATTGTGCTAAAAGTGTTGCCAAATGCGCAACGTCACCATGACGAAACCGTATAGGGCGTAAACCAGCCGCCGCGCACCCGTGATAAAGGCTCGCATGAATCAATTTATCAGCAAAAATTGTTGCTTTTTCTCCTGTTTGTTGTATAGAGAGACGCCCTAACGCTGGTAATAAAGACGCATTAGCCTGCCATCCTGAAGGAAAAATTCTCGCATCAGGCATCGCTGTTAGTGCTGCTACGCGCTGTTCTAGATTACGCATATGAACAGTCAGTCCTGTAACAACGCGCGAAGCACCACTCCCGCTTCCGTCCATTTGAGCACATATAACAGCACGCTCAAGCAGCAAAGGATGTGTACAAAGCCCAAGATAATCACTTGAAGAAAAATCTACGAGCTCTCTTCCTGTTTGTTGACACAGCACCCGCCCGACACCAATACGTTGTAACGATCTGCACACACGTAACCGGTCTTGCCTTGCTAAATCTTCTAACCCTTTGTGGAAAAGTCCATTAAATTTTATCATACTCTACACCATCACTCACTCTCATGTTTTCTTTTATCACTCTAGGACCTGTATATAACATGACACATTCACATTTACCTAACTGGTACCAAAAAGGACTGCCACACATTTGGCTTCCCTATAGCCAAATGCAAACAGCATCATCCCCTATCGCTGCAACAAAAACAAACGGCAGCCAAATTTTTCTGACTGATGGTAGGATTCTTATCGATGGTATCGCTTCATGGTGGACAGCATGCCATGGATATAACCACCCATATATTTGCGCTGCTCTACAACGCCAACTTGATATTATGCCTCATATTATGTTTGGAGGTATTGTACATGAACCAGCATTACACCTCGCTCAACGTTTATGTGACAGACTCACAGGAAATCTTAACCACGTATTTTTTACAGATTCTGGTTCTGTCGCAGTTGAAGTCGCTATGAAAATGGCTATTCAAAGTAGACTCAATAAAGGTGAAACACGCCGTACCCGTATTATGGCTTTCCATGGCGGCTATCATGGAGACACTCTTGCAACAATGGCTGTTTGTGATCCAGAAGAAGGAATGCACCATCTCTACGGCAACGTATTAACACAACAAATTATCGCCCCTCTTCCCTGTGATGAACCGAGTTTTAAAACTTTCCATAATCTTTTAGAACAGCATGCCCACGAACTTGCTGCCATCCTTGTAGAACCTCTTGTTCAAGGAGCTGGTGGTATGCTATTTCACACACCAGATGTTTTACAGATTATACGACATGCTGCCGATCGGTATGATATTTTACTTATTTTAGACGAAATTTTTACAGGTTTTGGACGAACAGGAACTTTTTTTGCCTATGAACAAGCACATATTGTACCAGATATCATAACTCTCTCTAAAGCACTAACAGGCGGTACACTCGCTTTAGCTGCTACTATTGCTGTCCCTCATGTTTTTGAAGCGTTTCTATCAAACAATCCAGAACATGCTCTTATGCATGGACCAACTTTTATGGCCAACCCTTTAGCCTGTACAAGCGCTAATGCATCGCTTGATCTTTTTGATACCGAACCTCGACTTGAACAAGTCGCCACTCTCAATAGTTTTTTAACAGATACTCTTAAAGCATGCCGTACCTTACCAGGCGTACGCAATGTTCGTACGCTTGGCGCAATAGGCGTTGTAGAACTAGAACACATCAACAATCACGAAAGATTACGTCAAGAATTTATCACACATGGATGCTGGATACGCCCTTTTCGTAATATTGTATATTTAACACCTGCTTTTACTATCGACGAAAAAGAACTTCATACTCTTACTCATACCGTGTACAAAGTTCTTAGTGCTTGAACAAAAAACTACTATCATTAAGTAAAAACAAAATGTTTCTCAATTGATCTTTTATAAGGTTAACGGTTTATAAATTATAAAAAATATCTTAATACCATAACTATTCTTTATTTCCCTCTATAGGCAAATTTCTTTCTTTTTAAAGGAAGTTTTTAAAAATCAGATCCTTTCTAGGGGATATTTTTCTTGCTTGTTTCCTCTAATGGCGTATCTTCTGATAGACTTCGGTGAGACGGTATCTCTAAATTGTCATTGTGAACAGTTTTGACTGTTCCATTAGGGTTAATAATTGTTTCTGTACCGTCTTTATTAGGTATAACGAGTGGTACTGTGGTTTGAAAATGTAAATCTACAATATTATTACTATTTTTATAACCATTTTCTAATTTTTTACCCAATAATTTGTTTTTGATATTATTTTTATTTTGATCCGTAAGAGAGTTTTTTATGTTATCATTTAGTTCATTGCTGATATCAATACCCTGACGAATATTTTTTTGTTCTCCAAGACTCATTTCCTCCCCATCTCGCAACAAGATCCTTTTATGCGACGAAGTATGAGACTCTTTTTCATAAAAATCCAATAAAAACCCACTTGGTCCCATAGGCACAGGCTTTTGCAAGCCTACAGGCCACATATCAGGATTTTTTTCAAATAAAGAAGCCGCATTTGCTGTAAGCTTATCAAGGCTACCACAACCACTTAGTAACATACATGTCCCTAAAAAGATAACTCTCCCCATAGCCTTAGTCCTTCATTTTTAACTACCTCATGTTTTCAAACAAACCTCATAATAACTCATAGCTTTTCTCATTTTTCAATATGCTGAATACCAACAGTTAAATAATCCCACCCTGTAATAAGTGTCAGTGCCGCAGCAATCCAAAGTAACACGGCACCAATTGCTGCTATAGGTAGCCACGGTAAACCTAGAAGAATACTCGTCTTATCTCCAGCGATCAAAAAACCTATTGCTGTCATTTGAAAACCTGTTTTCCACTTAGCAAGACGTGTGACAGGCAAAATCGTTTTATATCCTACAAGATATTCTCGCATACCAGATACCAAAATTTCACGACAAAGAATAATAGTTGCCGGCCATAATCCTGCGTAAGGTATTCGCATATATCCGACCAAAACCATCAGACAAGCCCCAACAAGCAACTTATCGGCTATCGGATCAAACATTCGACCAAAATCAGATAACTGCTGACGCGCGCGCGCAATTTTACCATCAAGATAATCAGTGACACCTGCTAAAATAAATACAATACAAGCAAAAGCACTCGAACAGGGTGTACCCCACGCGATAAACCCCACCACAATAGGAATAACAATAATACGAGAGAGTGTAAGAATATTAGAAAGATTGCTTAGCATTCTGATTTTCTTTCAATCAGTGTTCATCAGGATTCCAATCTGGATGAAAATACCCATATACAGCTCTGGCTGTTTCGCGATTAATCCCAGATACTGCTTCGAGATCAGCTAATCCTGCTTGACAAACTGCCCGGACAGATCCAAATGTGCCAAGAAGATTTTTTTTACGTAGAGGCCCAATACCAGGTACTTTATCAAGTTCAGAGTGCACAAGTGCTTTAGAACGTCCTGTTCGATGCGCAGTAATCGCAAACCGATGCGCTTCATCACGTAAACGTTGAAGATAATAAAGTACCGGATCCCGAGGAGGAAGCTGAAACGGATCCACATGATCTGTATAAAACCATTCGCGCCCCGCATTCCGATGAATCCCCTTAGCCATACACACGAGCTTAACACCTGTTATCCCAAGATCATCTAGAACACCTCTTACTGCAGAATATTGCCCCCAACCTCCGTCAATAAGCACTATATCAGGCCAAGAAATGACATGCCTAAAACGACGCTTAAGTACCTCACGCATCATGGCAAAATCATCCCCGAGTGTTACGGGGTTTTTAATACGAAATTTCCGATATGCTTTACGATCGAATCCTTGTCTTCCCCCAACAATCATAACACCATAAGCGTAGGTTCCCTGAATATGACTGTTATCGTAAACCTCAATCCGTTCAGGAGGATCTTCTAACCCAAACACTTTTGCAACACCTTCAAGAAGAGAAATTTGTTCGACTGTTTCTGCTAACCTGCGTCTCAATGCATCACGCGCGTTATTAATAGCATGAGCTAATACTTGTTTTTTTTCTCCTCGCCTTGGCGTTATAATATCAACTCTTTTTCCTCGCTTGAGAGACAAAGCTTCTATTAAAAGATCGACTTCCTCAAGTTCATAGTTGATCACAACTGTAGCTGGGCAAGGCCTGTTATCGTAGAACTGCGCTATAAAAATAGCTAAAATTTTTTCTACAGTATCCTCTTGTGTATGCACGGGGAAAAATGAACAACTCCCATTATTATGCCCACCACGAATAAAAAAAACTTGAATACAAGTGCGCCCGTTTTCTTGCCACACACCCATCACATCCGCTTCAGGTAAAGATTTCGGATTCACAACACGAGAATCCTGCATTTGTGCCAAAGCACGAATACGATCACGCAGCACGGCTGCTTTCTCAAAATCTAGCATATCAGCTGCAATATTCATTTCTTTTCCGAGTGTTTCTCGTAAATTCATATTTTGACCAGATAAAAAATAACGAGCCTGATCTGTAAGTTCTTTATACTCTGCCTGATCGATCCGTTTTACACAGGGAGCAGAACAGCGTTTAATTTGGTATTGTAAACAAGGTCTTGTACGATGATTAAAAACAGAATCTGAACACGATCGTAATAAAAATATACGCTGAATAAGGGCTAATGTTTGATCAGCCGCCCAAGAAGAACCAAATGGTCCCCATAAAGTTACTCCCTCTGGCACACGACCACGATGACGTACAACCCGTGGAAAAATATGATTATCTGTAAGCATTAACCATGGCTCACTTCGGTCATCACGTAATAAAATATTAAACCGTGGCTGCATACGCTTAATATAATTAGCTTCTAATAAAAGAGCCTCGGCTTCTGTATGGGTTGTGACAATTTCCATTGTCACTGTTTGAGAAACCATTTGTTTCAGTCTATTAGGTAAGCGTGACAGATGCGTATAAGAGGTAACCCGTTTTTTAAGAGAAGCAGCTTTACCAATATACAAAACCTCACCCTTCTCTCCAATCATACGGTATACCCCTGGAGATAATGGTACCGTCCGCAAAGCACAGCGAATCACTTCTACTCCTTTAACAGCGGAAGTAGAAAAGTCACTATTTTTTTTATTAGAATTTGTACAGGAAACAATCACGTCCCATTCCTATACAGAAGTTATATCATAACTAAAAACAAATTTTCACAACTTCTTTCTCTAAATATTTCTTTTGATATTTAACTTTTTATCTATTAAAAATCATTAAAACAAACAACGCTCAAAATACCCACAATAGATTATTTTTTCTAAAAAACCTCTCACTCCTATATGACTCTACCGTATTATTAAACACATGTTAAAACAAGACGGTAGAATAAAAAATCATATAGATTATTATAGAACAAGTATTTCTATCAATCGACTACACGTCTGCGAAAACTATCGGGGTCCGCTTCATCCCACCAACGCCGTAACATTGGATGTTCTGTCCCATCAATCAATTCCCCTTCCTTTACAAAAGGATAAAGCTGATCAATTTGGCGCGACTCCACAACACTCACTCTATGTCGTAAATGACAAGGTCTAAAACCAGCAACAGAATCTAACCCTGCTGCAATCGTTAATGTCCGTAAGACATCAATCGTAGCCTTATGAAACCTCGCAACTCTTTCAGCTTTTTCTGAAACGACTAGACCACGCTGCCGTGCAGGAGATTGTGTTGCAACCCCTGTTGGACAGGTATCGGTATGACACCGCATAGACTGAATACAGCCTAGAGAAAACATAAAGGCACGTGCTGCGTTACACCAATCTGCCCCCATTGCTGCATTAATAGCAATATGTGCGCCAGATAAAACTTTACCAGAAGCAGCAAGTTTAATTTTACCTTTAAGCCTTGTACCAACGAGTGCGTTACGAGCAATAATGAGACCTTCACGTAAAGGCATACCCATGCTATCAGAAAGATCCGTCGGCGCAGCTCCTGTTCCTCCTTCTCCCCCATCCACAACGATAAAGTCAAGAAAAATCCCTGTTTTTAACATCGCTTTAACGACAGCATACAATTCATGTGGAAAGCCAACACATAATTTAATGCCTACAGGTTTTCCTCCCGACAAATCACGCATACGCGCAGCAAACTCCAAAAGCTCACATGGCGTAGAAAATGCTGTATGTGCCGCGGGCGAAATACAATCTTGTCCTTCAGGAACACCACGTATCTCGGCTATTTCTGGCGAAACTTTAGGACCAGGAAGCACACCTCCATGACCAGGTTTAGCCCCTTGTGATAACTTAATTTCAGTCATTTTAACGTGATCGTGTTGTGCACGGTCACGAAAACGCTCAGGATCAAAAGAACCATCTTTTTGACGGCATCCAAAATACCCTGATCCAAGCTCCCATACCAAATCACCACCATGTTTTAGATGATAAGGAGAAAGCCCACCTTCACCCGTATCATGGTAGAAACCACCTATTTTTGCTCCAAGATTAAGAGCTTCAATAGCATTGGCTCCCAAGGCACCAAAACTCATCGCTGAAATATTTAAATATGATGCAGCGTAAGGCTTACTACATTGCTCTGTACCTACATGTACACGCATATCTATTTCAACATCTGGATTTGGCTTCATAGAGTGGGCTAACCATTCATACTCCCCACAATATACATCTAATTCTGTACCAAATGGATGTAACCCCTCTTCTCCTTTCGCACGCGCATAGACAAGTGCCCTTTCATCATGATTATAAGGCCTACCATCTAAGTCACCTTCTACGATATAAGAACGCAAAAACGGACGTAACCACTCAAAAAACCAACGAAAGCGCGCCGATGCTGGGAAATTCCGCCGTAAACTGTGGCTTATCTGAAACAAATCAATAATACACAAACAAAATACTGGAAGAGTAACAACCAGAAACCACAACAAAAGTGGGCACCACAAAGCTGCAAACAAAACAACAAAAGTACCCAGCAAACTCAGCCACAAGAGCACGTTACGTACAAAAGGACGATCTGTAAACAATGCTGTTATAAGAGTATCTTTTTCCACTTTACATCCTTTCCATACAAGCAAATACGAAATAAATTTCAAACAGTAAAACGCTATTTTACACACATTATATTATAAAGATATTTAAAGCCTTACGTTATAAATGTTTTACAAAAAACTCACTCTATTTTATGAGTAATTTAAAACTTGTCGTAAAACAACAAAAACAAACGTACCTTTGACTTTGATATTGACAGATTAACTCGTTATACGCCCGATCATAAGATTCCCATTTCCTTTATTACTAGGCCAGAAAATAAGTATAAAAATCCCTATACATCCTGCACAGAGACCATCCATAAGTGCCATAGAAATCGGGACTCCAGGAATAAGATAAGTTGGAAAATCACAAGGTTTAGAAGGAAACTGCGGCATGGAAGCCAAAAGCTCAGCAACCGTACGCCCTTTAAGATACGGTGCATGGCATTCAGGAAGTGGACTAGACCACCACCCCCATTCCACCCCAACATGACATGCAGATAAGCCTACACTCACACAAAGTAATATTAAACATATCCCAAGAAAAAAACGTCCACCTTGAGAAGGAAACAAAAACGCTAGAACAGATATCCCTAATAAAACACGCCAAGGCCACCGTTCCCACAAACATAATTCACACGGTACAATACCAAGCCTATGCTCCACCCACCAAGCTATCGCCAAAACAAACACACTTGCAAGCGTTAAAGATCCTGCTATAAACCGAACACGCTTTTGCACATACAAACGTTGCCTATACAACAATAAACCACCCTACCAAAACCATGTTGCCTCCTTGCCTTATATTCAAATATTCAAAAGAAAGAAAATAAACGCGTTAAATATGTAATATGTACATCATCTCTTAACATAGTAGAACTATGAGAGATGTTATACGCCTCTTATCAATTTCATAAATTATTCATTTTGTTCTATTGTTTGAGATCGAGATGTTGTAAGTGCTTGATCTTCTTTCACTAACGAGGCTAACCAATTCCGAAAAAACGCAGGTGTAGGAAAATCTACTGGAATGCGATAGCATATCCCACCTAATCGTTGCGTTGTTTGCATCCCATCTTCGTCTATATAATCGCGTCCAATATAAACAGGTTTACGCCCCACAAAAGGCACCCTTTGCATAATTTGTGCTACAGCATAGCCTTTATCAATGCCCCTAGGGCGAATCTCCCATGCCATATGAGCAGGACGAAGAACGAACTCTCCCTCCGACTCATCAACCCACCCCTGCGCAGCTGCTTTTAAAACAGTTTCCGTTTCAGGCGCTGCGCGATAATGCAAGATAAACCCTCCTGTAATGTGTTCTAGACGTGTACCAGGCAATGTTCCAAGAAGATCACGCGCTCGCGTCAGCCAGTGCCGTGGAAACGGTGGAAAAGCGGCCTGTTCAATATCTCCTCCCGGTCGAAAGCGAATCGTTGCTCCGCGATCACCCGCCATAGCAAAAGGAATCTCTCCTAGGAGTTTATCAAGGTCTTCCATTGAACGCCGAGAAATAATCGCCAAAGCACCACGACAAGCTGCTCTCAAACCCGCAAGAATATCTAATAGACCATCAGGCATTTTCACATCGTCTATAGGTTGTAAAGTCTCAACCAAAGTACCATCAAAATCGATTAAAAAAGCAGTTTTCGTTAAATTCGGTATCGGAAAACGCGTGTGCCCGACATCAGAAAATCTCACCCTATAATTCCTCTCTTTTTCTACTTTCCCTGTGCAACAGGTTTCAAAACATATCTTATTTTCCGTATGACAAAATCATTCAAAGAATTAACGAACTAACAAATACTACCTTATTTCTGGCGTACGACTACGTCCGCTCCAAGGTGTAGAAAACGGAACAGGAGGTGGTAATTTTGTTCCTTTCTCTACAGGTAACACAGAATGCATCACTTGCCTATCTTGCCTATTTTGTGGTTTACCTTGTATCGATGAAGGTGACGTATACCTGGGTAAAGTTCTCTCGTCCCTAGAGGACACAATACTCGAAGAAAAAGAGTCGTTTTGTTTTGTTTGTGACTCACTCTGTATGTCTGCCTCGCTCTGTGTATTTGTTTGTACAGAATCTGGCACTTTATCAGACACCATAGAAATAGAAGAAGATACCATTGGCAAATGAGGGACAACAGGTTTGGGCAAAGCGGGTAATTGTGGCGGTAAATCACTTCCATCGCATCGTATAACTTGTACGTCGTAAAGAGGATCTTCCAAAATACCTAAAGAAGGTTCTGCTGCTAGCATCCAACCATGAAATGGTACACCATTACGAAGCGTATCTCGAATATCCAACCAAGCCGCAGCATCAGAGGCAAGTGTTGGAGGACGTTGCAAACACCGTCCAACCGTAATGGTCAAGTTTTTATATTGACGTACGGTATTAACTGGAATTGTCAAAACCTCAACATGAGATTCTAATCTATCAAGCACACGCAACACAGCCGTCCCTTTCCCTTGCCACGTATTAGGAGGATAAGCCACAGGTGGCGCTATAGGTATAGGGGGGGGTACTTGTGCCCAAGCAACTGAAGATTTTGCCACAAAAGCCCCCTCTCCGACTATGATACAACAACTCCATACAGTACAAAAGCGTAGGACGTACCATAATACGCTGGGTGTCATTCATCAACCTTTGGCGTTTTAAGGGTTAAAATATACTGAACTAACTTCTCACGCATGCCTTGTGCACTCACGCCCATAAGAACAGCATCATCAAACGCATCTTTGACTATTTGTTGCACTTCTCGCCAATTTTCTTCTAAAACACGTATTTTTTCTAGGCAGGAAACAGGTTGTCCGTTCTCTTGTAACCAGACACACAAATCCTCGTGCGTTTTATGAGAGGTTTTTAAGGAAATCGTCACTTTAAGTGTATTCCCCCCCTCAACACCGTAGCGCTTTATTTACGCAAAAACTCATTTCAGTCATCCCTTTCCTGCATGCCTCCCGCAGAATGAACAAGCCTATTCGGCGATATCGTTTTTAGAGAAGAACAACCTTGCGTACTCGTTTTAGTGACCGATAAAACAAACCGACTTAATAACTGCTCAAGGCTTATTGCCCCTTGTGTCTGTGTCAGAGTCGCACCAGGACGCAAAACAACATCACTGCCTCCGGGAGAAAGATCAATATATTTACCTCCAAGCAGGCTATCGCTTGTAATAATTGCTGCAGTATCACGTGAAAGTTTAATATCAGACCTCACTGTAAACGTGACATGTGCTTGGTAATTTTCAGGATCCACAGTCTCAGCCACAACTGTTCCCACACGAACACCTGCTAAACGTACATCTGCACCAACATCTAACCCATCAATATGTGAAAAATCAGCATTTAAGGTATAGCCCGCCATAGGAGTAACGCTTTTCTTTTCTAATACCGCCGCCCAAAGCATGGCAATAAACAAGACAAGAACAGCAAGCCCAACCAAAAATTCCACGATACTCCCTTGTGCTTTTTCGACGATTTCTCTAGTCAATTGACACGCTACTTTTGCTAGTATTTATGTAAGAGCGACTTTATTTCTAAAACCTCTACCCTACTAAAACTATTTTTTAGGAGACCAAGACTCATATTCCCCCGTTGCGGGCGGGTGATTGCCTGTTTCATAAAGGCTTCCCTGTGGGCGATAAGCCTCAGGCGTTCCCGTCATATTAGGCTGATGAGGCAACTGCCAAGGTTGACGTTCTTCTTGTGGAATGGGGGAATCAAGCATGTGATGTAACCACCCCCACCACTCCGCAGGTACAGCAGACGGATCCTCTCCTTTGGAATAAATAACCCACCGTTCATGCCTGGTCACACCGCCACCTATACGCGTAGCGTGTTTTGACTCGTAATAACAACGCCCATCCGCATCTTTTCCGACAAGACGCCCATTCAGGTATGTATGCAACCGTGTTCCAATATTTGCCATAACTATTTCCAAAAACCCTATTTTACATTAACTGAGGTCACGATTTCATTATCGTTTACTTTCATAACTACCTACAGTTGAAATATTAATGAGAGATGATACCTTATTCAAAATTATTATTCCACATATCCATATTTTTTAAGTCATAATAGCCTTACATTTTTTGCGTTTTTAGAAATCGACCTTTCTTTTGCTCTATAACAACGGTAATATCACGCTTATGGACAAAGCTAAAAATCACATGAAAAGTAAAAATTATTGGGATGGCGTACTCATGAACACACTTGAAGCTACAGCTGATCCCGATTCACCACTTCGTTCTGTGACACTTCCTGTTGAGTGGGATATGGTGGCTGCCTCTGCTTTAGCACAGATTGTTCCGGGTGATGATGCTATTGACCTCTCTAACTTAACGGCTGAATGGCTTCCTATATTAGCCCCAGATGATCAAACAGCACGCGCTCTTGTCTGGCTCCTTCTGACACGCCAAGCTTCCCCAACAGAAGCCGTTTGGCATGGTTTATTTGACCGTCCAGCCGGGTTTATCATTAATTTAGGAGCGTTTGTTTCTCCAGATTCTTGTTTTGAGGCACGTAGTTTTGTTGCTGCTTTACGACTAATAAGCACCGTTTTACGCCATACTGCCCAAACCACAGCCGAATTACGTAATGAAGAACTTCCCCTTCCCGATCTTTTCGATTCTATTTCTCAATCTACACCTCAAAAGGACATATCTCCGTTTTCTTCTGCCCCTTTTTCTCCTGCTGGGAAAATTTTATTAACGAATCTTGATGTCTGTTTATCAGGTGTCGGTCTTGATTATGATAGTGAAGATGGCAGGCATGCTGCCTGTGCCATTACAGCTTTAGCGACAATAACCGCTCATCTGGGCTGTGAGTTAGAAACTCTTCCAATTCCTCCTACTCACAATGTTCTCCCCGGATTAGGTGAAGCACTCCGTGATGTTTGGAACGAAGCTGCCATAGCTGTAGAAAAACCTCTCCCTTTGATTGAAACAGGGTTTTCAACCCCAAACCCGATTGACGGACTGCTTGGTGTTGAGACCTGCGGATTTGCCCCCACCTTTTCGCTTCTCCGTCCTGATGGAAGCCTTGCAACCAGTACGCGGAAACGGCTTGAATTTCGTGGTTTTACGTTAGAAACAGCCCTTGCCGCTGCTCTTGCAGGGGAAAGCGTGCTTCCTCGACCAAGCCCAAAAGCCCACCTCGCTATGCATCACGCCCTCACAAGTTTTGTTGATTTCATGCCCGCTAAACCTGAAATAACATTATCTTGTCCAGATACATATCTTGCCCGTGGTCAACGACACTTTTTACCAACGCGACATAGTGGTTTAACGCAAAAAACGACAATTGGCGGTCATAGTCTTTTTATGCGTACCAGTGATTATGAAGACGGCAGTTTAGGTGAACTCTCGCTGACACCTACGCGCGCGAGTACTATGGTACGCGGACTTATGGAAAGTTTTGGAGAAGCTGTTAGTATTGGTTTACAGTACGGCGTTCCGCTCGAAGCTTTTGTTGACCATTTTGCCTATTCTTGTTTTGGCGTAGCAGGAACAGTAGAAGGTGATCCTGTTGCCTCTTATGCCACCTCTATGCTTGATTATGTTTTCCGCACGCTTTCTAACACTTATTTAGGACGTCGTCTTCCTGATAGTGCCCGACAAGATAATTTACAAGATCAAGACCCTCTTTTACCCCTTGACTTTCCCGATTCTCAACAAACAAATTATTCTTCTTCCACACGTAGGAATCGTTTTCTACGACTTGTTTCTTCTCTACAATAAGGATTTTTCCTATGAGTACGCCAGAAAATCGCCTGAATACACTCAACATTACGCTTCCGATTCCTGCCAAACCTATCGCTAACTATGTGGGTGCCGTGCAGACGGGATCACTCCTTGTTATTTCAGGGCAGCTTCCTTTACACGAGGGAAAATTATTTGCCACAGGTAAACTTGGTGCCTCTGTTTCACTGGAAACCGCTATCGAAGCGGCACGCTATAGCATGATCAACGTTATTGCTCAAGTCCGTTCCGTTGTTGGTGATTTATCACGGGTCAAACGTGTTGTCCGTTTAGGTGGTTTTATCGCCTGCACAGCAGAATTTACAGCCCACGCAACAGTCATGAACGGGGCTTCTGACCTAGCTGTCGCTGTTTTTGGCGATGCGGGCTATCATGCCCGTTCTACCATAGGTGTTTCTTCTCTCCCTCTTGATGCACCTGTTGAAGTAGAAGGTTTATTCGAAATTATTTAGACCATAAAGAAGGTTATCATTTTTTAAGAATATATAGGCTTATACGTGACACATTCCTCACCTTCTTCTCATAAAGCCAGTTTAATTGATGGTAAGGCTTATGCGGCTTCCTTATACACGCGTATTCGTGAAGATATTATCTCTTTTCATGAACAATACGGCATTACCCCCGGATTAGCTGTTGTACTTGTCGGCAATGATCCTGCTAGTGAAATTTATGTGCGTAACAAGGCACTTCAAACACACCATGTAGGTATGCGTTCTTTTATGCATATGCTCCCTGAAACAACCTCAGAATCCGAGCTCTTAACCCTTATCAAACAACTCAATGCCGACCCGGCTGTTCATGGTATTTTAGTACAATTACCTTTACCTTCAGGCATTGAAGCCCATCGTGTTATCAATACTATTCTTCCGCAAAAAGATGTTGATGGTCTTGGTGAAGTCAATATAGGGCGACTGGCGTCAAACCGCCCCGGCATTATTCCGTGTACACCGCTTGGTTGCGTGCTTTTATTACGTGACCAACTCGGCGATATGAAAGGGCAGCATGCTGTTGTTATTGGCTGTTCTCACCTTGTTGGTAAACCGCTGGCACTCCTTTTACTCGCAGAAGGCTGTACTGTGTCTATTGCCCATATTCATACCCGTGATATAAAAGTTTTAACCCAACAAGCCGATATTCTTATTACAGCAACGGGGTGCCATGGGTTGGTACGAGGGGATTGGATTAAACCCGGCGCTACCGTTATTGACGTGGGCATTACGCGTTTACAAACAGAAGAAGGAAAAAGCCGTATTGTAGGAGATGTGTTTTTTGATGAAGCTGTCCACGTTGCGGGGCGTATTACTCCTGTTCCGGGGGGGATTGGTCCTATGACCATTGCCTGTTTGCTTGAAAACACGCTCACAGCAGCGCGGATTCAGGTTGGGAAATCTCTTCCATGCGTTTAACCCGTCTTTCTGTTGAATTAGTGCCGCGTTCACGCCAAAATCTTTTAGAGGAAACCCACCTCGTTCGTACCTTGTTTCCCATAGCGGATACGATCAATATCCCAGATCTTTTTCGTTTTCCCTTACGGAGTTGGCAAGCAACAAGCCTTATATACCCTCTGTATCAGCAAGTAATTCCGCATATTCGCGCCATTGATATTGCACCAGATACCCCTCTGCCGGGCATAGATAACCCTCATCTTAAAGAAATTTTAATTATTCATGGAGATACTTCTCCCGATTTATCTCACATAACATATCCCAATAGTACGGAAAGTATTCTCCGCCGTTACAAGAAAGAAGCCCCTCATTTACGCCTCTACGCGGCTTTTGACCCTTACCGCCGTGCTCCATGGCAAGAACTTGAAGATGTTGCCCGCAAAAAAGATGCTGGTGCTGATGGCTTTTTTACCCAACCTATTTTTGACCGTAGGCTTTTTGACCTCTGCCGTGATTGGTTACATCATGAAAATGTTTTTTGGGGGATAAGCCCTGTTCTTGGTCCACGTTCACGCGCCTATTGGGAAACAACAAACCATGTTGTCTTTCCTCAAAATTTTTCTTACACGCTAGAGGATAATATCGCTTTTGCCAGAACTATTTTACAAGAACTTTCCACCGAAGCAGGTTGTGCTTATCTCATGCCTGTTCGCGTGAAACTCGAACACTATTTACCCCCCTTACTCGACAACATCTCATCAGACAACATCACATAGACAGACAAGAAAACCTTTACAAAGATCTAAGCGTCGGGTAAAAGTTTAACTTATAAGGTATGATGATCCATACAGGTGGAGATAAACCAAAAGTCATGACAATAATGAGAATGAGAAAATGCCTTTTACCCCCCCCCTTTAAAATTTTTGTTAAGTGTTAGCCTTGCCGTTTCTCTTTCTGGCTGTGCTGGATGGGGAAGATGGAACGATAATTGGAACAACATCACAGGCGGTGTTAGAGATTACGGGCAATATCCAATGCCCAATGCTCAAACCTGTTTTACAAACCCAACACTGGTCGCTGCCAAACAACAAGGTCTTTATAATTTAGAATCCCAGAAAGTAACAGAAGGTATCTCTCCAATAACACTTGTCAGAGATGAACTGATCCCTGCTACAAACCAGCTTTTCGTCAACAACAATCCTCAACCCCTCAACGCCCTCTACGCCCAAATACAGCCACAAGGACTCGCTAATTTTATGATCGGCTGTAATGAAGTCGTCGTGCAAGAAAGACAACAAATAATACAAGGAAGACAAAGAATAATACAAGATATCAATACCCAACGCAACCAAATAGCCCAATGGCAAAACTACCTCAATACAACACCAGCCCCCCAACCAACTCTTAAAATGTTTCAAGAGTATAGCGATACTAACACACCCCCGGTAGCAAAAGCAGGGGGAGATTTTAATAATATATATGAAGCAAATCCTGTGCTTCTCTTTCTGGAGCTATGCTTATACACACCGGTTGATCAAATAAACACTTTCCTCAACATAAGAACGCTTCAAGGCTTACAAAACTTCAAACAACAATTACAACAACGTCACCTTATGCCCAATCCAATCCCCACAAATCCACCCCCCATGAATTGGGCAAAATACAAATTAACCTTCTCACAAGTACAAAACCTCAAAATAACAACAGCGCAAACAATACAAGGCTTACAACAAATACACCAACAATTACAACAAATACACCAAGCATTTGATGGATCTCATTCTAGTACAATAAGAGTAGAGTCACAAGCAACTGCGGAATCACCACCAGCAGACATCAAATTTTGGGAATCCCTGCCATATCATGGCACGCCTGGCTCTCTGGGAATCATTAACTGGGACAAAGCGCTTATCGCCGCACAGCATAGCAATTATATGCCTTTCGTAGACATCTATTCACAAATGCAGCCTCAAACATGGCGCAACTTCTTCGTCAACTATTATAAATGGGGACAAAAAATACATGGAAAAGAACATATCCACTATCATTAGAAATGGAACTGATGAAACCCCTCCTTACTATGGCAATAAACACCTTTGGAGTTAATAGCATGCAACAATACCAACTCACCAAAAACCGATCAAAAAAACAAAGCTTTAAGAAAATCCTCTTCGGCAGCGTTGTTTTTTTTGGTTCATAAAGTTCATTAAACTTTCTTGAAACCTTATCGCTAATCGTAAAGAGATCGGGAAAAACACAACTCATGAAATACAGGTGATCTTACCTACGGTAAAAAAACGCCGTAGAGACACAACAAAGAGAACAAAAACCAAAGACAGGGCTAAACTGCCCTGCTCTATAAGTAATTGCCTGCAATAGATTCTTACGATCCCATGAAAAACACATCTGGAGATAGCCAGAGGTAGCATTTCACTATGTAATTATGCCTTAATATCATTACCCTCATTGAGTCAGCCTATTTTCTCAGTAAGATATCGTCAAAAATATATAAAATCTTCTTTGTCATCATGTCACTATTTATCTTTTTTCGTTATGATGAAAGAATATTCTTACACTATTGTACTATTTCTTTTTTTGATTTACCTTATGACTGAACTTATTAGACATGATAGAATAGCCTTATGAGCGCATGGGGCAAAATTTTTGGTAGTGTAGCAGGCTTTGCTGTGGGCGGACCTGCAGGGGCAGCTGTTGGGCTGGCACTAGGGCATGCTGCCGATAAAGGTACTCTTCTTAACACCCCAACAGGCGGATGGAATGAGCCGAATCGCTTTCATACACGCAAAATTCAACCCGATCCTCATGGTGCCTCAATGTTTATCGCAGCGAAAATTGCTGCCGTTACCGGAAAAAAAGAGGCACTTTACGGGTTAAGCTGTGTTATTCTCTGTGCAAAACTTGCGAAATGTGATGCCCCTGTTAATCGTCAAGAGATCGATGCTTTCAAAAGATGTTTTCCCATTCCCTTAGAAAATAGACGTGAACTCGGGCGTTTGTTCGACATGGCGCGCCAACGCACAGATGATTATGAGGCTTTTGCCCGTAATTTAGGCAAGGCTTTTCGTGATGACACACAGCCATTAGAAGACCTTTTAGGTGTGTTATTTACCATTGCTCGCGCCGACCTCGCCCCTCATGCGTCTCTAACGCCAAAAGAAGAAAAATTCCTTAAACATGTCCATAAGCTCTTTGGTCTTAGTCGCGGGGCTTGGGATAGGGCAGAACAAGGTCTATCTCGTGCCAATATGACAACAACGTCAGCTTATACCGTTCTAGGGGTTAAGCCCTCTTTTTCTGACGAAGAATTACGCACGCATTGGAGAAGTCTCGTTCGCCAATACCACCCCGATCTTATGACAGCGCGGGGTGCCACCCTAGAAGAGATTGAAGCCGCCTCTTTGAAAATTGCAGCTATTAATGCTGCGTGGGACGTTATCAGGCGTGACCGTGGATTATAGTTTTACACTTATAATTTTTTAATATGGTAATTTTTAATATGGAACGCTTTTAATGTCGTTATGTCATGTTTTTTCAAAAAAGGTCTACCGCCTTGTTTGTCTTTTTACAAGCCTCGCAAGCGCTACTGGGTGTAGTGCCATTAAAGCCCCTGTTCCGAAAGATCCCGCCGCTTTAGCCGATTATAAAGCCGCCAATGATCCTTATGAACCCCTTAACCGAAAACTATTTAACTTAACGTTAAAATTTGATAAATACACCCTAAAACCAATGGCTAAAGCCTACAGGTGGGCTGTGCCGCATGTGGTACGTAATTCGCTCGGAAATATGATTACGACGATGTATGAACCTCAAGTTTTCTTCAACGATGTTGGAGCTGGTAAACCACGACGCGCCGGCGATTTGTTTGCCCGTTGGTGTATCAATATGACGGTAGGGCTTGGGGGCTTAATCGATGTAGCTAAAATGGTTGGTTTTCCTCACCATGTTAACGATGCTGGGCTGACATTTGCCAATTGGGGTATTTCTCCTGGTCCTTATCTCTTTCTTCCTATGGGACCTTCTTCTGTGCGTGATGGTCTGGGTTATGCTGTTGATCAGCTTTTTTCACCTTGGAACTATGTTCCCCGTGGCTACGGACTCATTAGTTTTAACTGGGCTTATAATTCATTTGGTATGATTCATGGTCGCTCTGAACATCTCGACGAACTCGATGCTCTCGAACGCGATTCTCTTGATCCCTATGCGACGATTCGCAGTGCTTACCAACAAATGCGCAAAGCCGAAGCCGCCGCCATTCGCAATGACCATCGTGCAACAGTACCCGCGTGGTATTATCATTGGTATCAACGCCATCCTCCACACCCTCATTAGATCTCTTCTTGCAACATGCTTTTAGCCAATACCGCATAACAGTTTCATAAGGAATATTTAATGACTTTTCTTATTAACCGCCGTATACTCACCACCTTAATAAGCACTTTTGCTCTTGGATGTATCTTAATTTTTTTTACCCCCTCCTGTTTTGCCAACGACAATAGTAGAAGTTTTATCCAAAATTTTGGTAATCATCTCGTCGCTATTGTTGACAGCCCGATTAGTGTATCCGAAAAAAAACAAAAACTTATTCCCCTTGTACAACAAAATGTTGACTTTAACGCCATTGGGCGTTATTGCCTAGGACGTTTTTGGAAAGTTGCAACCACTCAACAAAAAGCACGTTATCTTAAGCTTTTTCATCAATTCCTTATGAATGCCATTACGGACAAATTAGGAGATTATCGTGGCGTTCAGTTCACGATAGGTAAAATAACTCAAAATGGCGGTAATGACCTTGTTGAAACAAGTATTACCCGCCTACAACAGCCTTCAATTAGTATGCAATGGGTTGTGAGTTATGCTTCAGGTTCGCCTAAAATTGTTGATGTTATCGGAGAAGGTGCAAGTTTACGCCTAACACAACGAAGCGATTATTCCGCCTTTATCACTCGTCATGGCGGTAATATCAATGTTCTTCTAAATGCCCTTCAAAAGAAAGTCAGCGAACACGTGCACTCAACATCTAATAATTAGTTTTTAACGAAGGCTTTCATATACTTCTATTCTCTGCCCGTCTCTGATAAATTTTTCACAAAGAGACATCCCAATACTTCTTAAAATAACGCGAGAAGGATAATTATTTTCTGCTGTTACCCCTATAATGCGCGTAATACCGGCTTCGTGCGCAGCGTTGAGTGCTGTATTTGCTGCTTCACGTGCTAAACCACGCCCCCTTGCCCAAGGAAATAACGCAAATCGTAACCCGATTCCTCTGCTATCTGGTCTGACGTGTACGCCTGTTATACCTATAAAACAGTTATTTTCTCGTATGGTAAACATACCCACACGATAGCGCGCCCAAAAAGTAATATCGTCTGCCATCTCACTTTCAGCTTGCTGACGCGTGCACACCCCCCCTAGCATTTGTCCAAAAGCCCCCCCATCGGCTTTCAAACGTGCGATATCGGCTATGTCAGACCAAGAAACAGGTTGTAACAAAAGTCTTTGCGTTCTTACCGAGCCTATAACCATAGATTAAGCTATGCCCAAATAGCCTTAAAACCCTCATCATTCGGCGTATTAATCTATTACAGAACCTACATACCGATTGAGAGAGTCGTCCTAAAAAAACTTTTTAGAGCTTCCTTCAAGAGTTTTTCAATCTCTTGTTGTCTCACTTTCCCATAAAGAACAAAAGAAACAAACTTACCGCGCTAAAGGACGATAACGAATCCGACTCGGCTCTGTTGCATCAGGACCAAGCCTACGGCGTTTATCTTCTTCGTATGCTTGGAAGTTACCTTCAAACCATTCAACGTGAGAGTCCCCTTCAAAGGCGAGAATATGCGTCGCTAACCTATCGAGGAACCAACGATCATGTGAAATTACCACAGCGCACCCGGGAAATTCAGATAAAGCCTCTTCCAAAGCGCGTAATGTATCAACATCAAGATCATTCGTTGGTTCGTCAAGTAAAATAACATTACTTTCCTGACGCAACATTTTGGCTAAATGCACACGATTACGCTCTCCACCTGAGAGAATACCAACTTTTTTCTGTTGGTCAGCCCCCTTAAAATTAAAAGCCCCAACATAAGCACGTGATTGTACAGCCCGTTTCCCGAGATAGATAACGTCTGTCCCGCCAGAGATTTCTTCCCATACTGTATGATTCGGGTCAAGACTATCGCGCCGTTGATCAACATAGCCGAGTTTAACCGTATCTCCTAAACAGAGGGTACCAGAATCTGGCTGTTCCTGACCAATAATCATCCTAAATAAAGTAGATTTCCCCGCTCCATTAGAGCCAATAACACCGACAATCCCCCCCGGAGGTAACTTAAAACTAAGGTTTTCAATGAGCATACGATCGCCATACCCTTTACAGAGATTCTGAACTTCAAGAACAGTACCGCCTAGACGAGGTCCGGGCGGAATAACAATCTCAGCACTTCCTCCACCCCGCTCATTGCTAGCAGCGAGCATTTCTTCATATTTGGCAATACGTGCCTTACTTTTACTTTGTCGCGCTTTAGGGCTAGAATTGATCCATTCCTGTTCTGCAGCTAACGCCCGTTGACGTGCGCTTTCTTCTTTTTCTTCTTGTGCAAGGCGTTTACGCTTTTGTTCTAACCAAGCGGAATAATTACCCTCAAAAGGAATGCCCCTTCCTCGCTCAATTTCTAAAATCCAATTTGTCACATTATCGAGAAAATAACGATCATGTGTAATGACCATTACTGTTCCTGAATAATCCCGTAAAGTTCTTTCTAACCACGCAACACTTTCGGCGTCTAAATGGTTCGTTGGCTCATCAAGAAGAAGAAGATCAGGTTTTTCCAATAAGAGACGACACAAAGCAACACGACGTGCTTCACCGCCAGAAAGATTATTGACTGATGTTTCAGCAGGCGGACAACGCAAAGCATCCAGAGCTATTTCTAATTTACGATCTAGTTCCCACCCATCGCCAGCATCAATTTTTTCTTGTAATTCCGCCTGTTCAGCTAAAAGAGCTGTCATCTCTTCGTCATCCATAGGTTCTGCAAAGCGGGCAGAAATTTCATTAAAGCGATCAATGGCTTTTTTCAGATCACCAAAACCCAAAGCCACATTTTCTCCAACTGTCAGATTAGGGTCTAATTTCGGCTCTTGCTCTAAATACCCAACTTTGACACCTTCAGCCGCCCACGCCTCGCCACCAAATTCTTTATCCAACCCTGCCATAATTTTAAGGAGTGTAGATTTTCCTGCACCATTAACGCCTAAAATACCAATTTTAGCCCCCGGTATAAAAGAAAGTGTAATTCCCTTAAAAACCTCTCGCCCACCAGGATAAGATTTTTTTAAATCTTTCATCACATAAACATATTGATAAGAAGCCATCTGATTATCCGCATAAAGTTTAGAAAATTAAGTCAAATAAAACGTGTAGTAGGTTACACTTACTCAAAGCTTACGGCAAGTCAAGAGAAAGCACAGCTTCAACCACCTTACCTCAAACCTCTTTCAAACCTCTTAAAGAGTAAAACGATAAGCCGACCACTCCTCCCCTTAAAAAACACAAGACACACATCAGAGAATCATTTCCCCACGGCACGTGGTTTTACAGTCCCTTTAACCTAATGCAATGTCGGATCCGTATTATTACCTGTTTCCGCAAATTCTTGTTTTTGCTTTTTGTGTTTCGAAGATAAATGACTAATTAAATAATGCGTCAAAATAAATTCGGCAGGTGCGACAAGTTCTTTTTTTGAAAACCCTGAAGACATGGATAATAACAAAGATAAATTATGAATGAGATGAGAAGCCGTCATAATAAAAGGCTCACGATCTTCTATCTCTTTGTTCCCATAAACAAATGATGGTTTGACCATCATAATAATGCGATCTTCTATTTGTCCTTCTGTGTCTGTCGTTAAAATAATACTTCTATCCGATCCAAGAATAACCCTTGTCTGCTGATCCCCTATGCCCAAAGCAAAACAAGTCGACATAAAATTACACGCAACCGCAAATAACCGCTTTACATCAAAGACAACATCTTCTTCAGCAATCAGCGCGCGCTCTTTATTCGTAAATGAGTCAACCTCTTCAAACATACCACACCTCGTTTCATCGTCATGCACGTTTTGTAATGTCTTGTTCACGTAACACATTGATATAATTAAGATCTGTAATGAACATTTCTTTTGGTTCTTTTTTCGTAACCGATTTTTATTTTTACATATCTTAACAGATCTCTTTTCTTTATTTTCTCTTTAATAAGTCTATTTTTTCTATAATTATATATCTCCCTTTCCGTTTTTTCTCTTGACAAGAAACTCATCACACAAAATAAATCAAAATAAGATTATATTATTCATTATATCCCTATAACTGGAGTTATAAACTATGAATGTTTCCAAACTTTCTGCAGGGAAAGATGTCCCCCACGATATCAATGTCGTTATCGAAATTCCGCAAGGATCTTCTGTTAAATATGAAATAGACAAAGAAAGCGGTGCTCTCGTTGTTGACAGATTCTTATTTACGTCTATGACATATCCGACCGCTTACGGGTTTATTCCTCATACATTGGCGGCTGATGGTGATCCAACCGATGCCTTAGTATTAACGCCTGATCATGTTGTCCCCGGGTGTGTTATTCGCGCTCGCCCGATTGGTGTCTTGAAAATGGAAGACGAATCTGGGGAAGATGAAAAAATTATTTGCGTACCGCACGACAAAGTACACCCCGAATACAGTAAAGTTTCTTGTATTGCAGATCTTCCCGACATTACGATTAAAGCGATTGAGCATTTCTTTACCCGTTATAAAGACCTTGAAAAAGGAAAATGGGTAAAAGTAACAGGCTGGGGCTCAAAGGAAGAGGCTCAAGCTTTTATTGTTAAAGCTGTTGACGCGGCTAAAGCTAAATAACAAGTATGACCTCTTTTTCTTCATGAGGGGTAAAGTTCTCATCATGGCTTTACCCCCATCATTTTATCCTCTCATTTTATCCTCTCATTTTATCCTCTCAGGGGTTTTGTTATTTTTAATCCTTGCTAATCAATAATTATAGCGACACGCCAGCATAAAAAATTATTCACTCGTTGCGTTTACTACCATACAAAAAACAAATAACGCTTTTGCAAAAAAATTCTTATATTTTGTATTATTTCTATTGATTCAAAAAGAATATTGCTGTAACCTTTATCAAAATGTTTGGTGCTTTACAGAAGTAAAAAGTTTAATGTCCTTTTAAAAACACCAAGCCTTTCTAATGCACGCGGGTGTAGCTCAGCTGGTTAGAGCGCCGGCCTGTCACGCCGGAGGTCGCGGGTTCGAGCCCCGTCACTCGCGCCATTTTGTTTTTGTCACATTTCCTTACTTGGTACAGAAACGACAGATAGATTTTGACACATGTCAGTTCTATAAGCCATAATACGCTAAACCCTCTACAGGGTGTCGACCTTATTGTCGCTTTTCTTGATTCTTTTAATTTAATTCTTTCAATTTATTTAATCCTCTTAATTTTCTATCTCTTCATAAAATCTTGTCATAAAATTTTATAGCTTGCTTATGACAACAGTTTTTTTCACATCTCTTCCGCACCGTTCTGTTCTTAAATTATCAGGTACTGACCGCGTTCGTTTTTTACAAGGACTCGTAACGGCAGATATTGCCTCTTTAACGGCAGGTGCTGCAGCGTGGGCAGCTTGCCTAACCCCGCAAGGGCGATGGCAGTATGATTTTTTTGTCATAGTCCACCCTCATGAGCCATGTTTATTACTAGAGTGTGCCGCTATACAAGCTGAAGACCTCCGTAATTTTTTATATCGTTTTCGTTTACGGGCAAATGTTGATATTGAACCTTCCTCTTTGAGCGTCCATGTTGCATGGAATCGTACGACATGGGAAAACTCGACTCCTCTTTGTCAAGAGGAGCAAATTCCGCCCGTCCTTACAGCCTATTGCACCGATGAAAACACCCTTTATGTGCCAGACCCGCGCCTTAAAGAGGCAGGATGGCGGCTTATTAACGCACCTTCAGCCCTCCTTTCTAAAATATCTCTGACAAGCTTTTCTGAGTATGAAGAACACCGCCTTACTCTCGGATTAACCGACGGCGTGCAAGATTGCGAACAAGGGCGTACCCTTGCCGCTGAAGCGAATATGGACATTCTCAACGGTATTTCTTTCACCAAAGGCTGTTATATGGGGCAAGAAATAACCGCCCGCCTTCATTACCGCCATTTACTCAAACAACGGCTTATTCCCGTCATGGGAACAGCTGATCTTCCTCCCACAAACACACCTATTTTTTGTCATGGTGTTGAAGTTGGGCGTTTACGATCCACCTCCAAACAAAGAGGGTTAGCCTTTCTTAAACTCGAGGCACTGGATCATCCTCTCACTTGCGATAACCAAATCCTCACGGCACAC
The DNA here is from genome assembly GCA_017413025.1 of Acetobacter sp. Taxonomy (GTDB): domain Bacteria; phylum Pseudomonadota; class Alphaproteobacteria; order Acetobacterales; family Acetobacteraceae; genus Acetobacter. The sequence goes on from JAFPVE010000005.1 coordinate 49,905, forward strand.
CCGCCAGCATGGATGAAAAACGCTCCTCCCCCTCATTTATAGCTTCTTTTAATGTTTTTGATCGATGACATATACTCCGCCTTCCCCTGATCACCTTGCAGAAATGCTCACTCATATACGCTATGACAGTGCCGGGCTTATCACAGCCATTGCCCAACATCACGCAACACGTGAAGTGCTGATGTTGGCATGGATGAACCATGAGGCTTTGCAAGAAACCCTCACCACAGGGCGTTTATGTTATTATTCACGCAGTCGGCAAAAATTATGGCGTAAAGGAGAAATTTCAGGGCAAATTCAATATCTCATTGAAGCACGGCTTGATTGTGACGGTGATGCCCTGCTTTTTTTGGTAGACCCCACAGGGGTTGCTTGCCATACGGGGCGCCGTTCTTGTTTTTATCGTGCTTTAACCCCCAAAGGGCTCATCACACTCACACAGCCTGAAAAAGACCCGCACGAACTTTATCCACACCTGACCTCTTCTTAAAAATGTTTTTTTGAGTCTTGTTTTTACTGTTATTGAGATAAGAATGCTAACGTAAAATGAGACTGCAAAATATCTATGATTTTCAAGTGTTAATACTATATTCACTTAACTACTATAAAAAAGCTAATACTATAGGAATAACTCTTAAATAATATAATTATTGACTGTAATACCTACTTTGTTCTAACATGCCTTTCGATATCAAATCTGATAATTTTATAGGATGTATTAGGTATGAATTCCTCCTCCCCTTCCGATTCTTTTGATGATCTCTTTAAGCAATTAAAGCATACCTTATCGCCTGAAAAACTTAAGAAGGCTCGAGAAGATTGGAACAAATTAAAAAAAACACCGTGCCAATATTTTTATATTAGGCAAAACAGGCGTTGGAAAAAGCAGCCTCATTAATACTGTTTTTGCTCAAGAGGTCGCCAAAGTCGATACAGGAAAGCCTGTTACACAAGAAACTAAAGCATACTTTTCACAAAAATACCCTTTAACTATTTACGACTCTAAAGGGCTCGAACTTGAAGATTTCGAAAAAATCAAAGAAGAAACTATTAGCTTTATCCAAAACAAAAATAGCTCTGAAAATCCCAATGATTACATCAACCTCGTCTGGTTATGTGTTGCCCGCAATAGTGCACGCTTCGAAGACGCAGAAATCAACCTCGCCAAAGAACTTAAAAAGCTTCCTGCTGTCGATGTCATCGTAGTCCTAACCAAATGTGACTCGCCAAATGACCCTAACACAAAGAAATTTTTAGAAAAAGCCAAAGAAGCCTTTCAGGGATGTACCGTTCTTAGAACACGTGTCGGACAAGAAGAACATGATGACGACGGAAACCTTATTCAAACAAAACCCGATTGGGGTATTGATGAGCTTATCGATACCTCCCTCGAACTTGTCCCAGACTCACAAAAACAAGCTTTCACAGCCGCTCTCAATGTTCTACATCAGCGCGCTCTGCAGGCTAAAAAAGAAGCCTCTCAAAAAATCGTTAACTGGGCAACAGGTGCCGCAGCCGTTGTGCATCGGCAACACCTATCCCCTTTTCGGGTTCTGTTGCCATCATGGGTGTTCAAGCGGCAATGATCGCCAAAATTTCATCTCTCTTCGGCATGAACATTATGGAGGGTAATCTAAAATCAATATTATCGGTTATTCTTGGTCCACTTTTAGCAAAATTTCTCGGTAAAACTGTCATTGCTGGTTTTCTCAAAATGATTCCGGGTATCGGCAATGTTGCCGGCGGGCTCATAGATGCAGGCGTTGCAAGCACTGTCACCATACTCATTGGTAATCTCTATATAGAGGTTATTATGGGATTTGCAGAGGAAAATAAAGAACTCTCACCAGATGACGTTTTTGAAGAGTTTGGAGAAAGATTACGTTTGCTTCCCAAAAAATAAATCTCCCTCTTTTTTCTCTCTTTTTAATGTACTCTCTTTCATATACTCCGCTGGTTCAATTCTTCGGCAGCTTTGTTCTTTAACAGAATATCCAGCAGGGCGAGGGCTGCGGCTTGGGCAGGTTTCTGCCCTTGCGGGGCTTTGAGGGTTGGTAAAACATTATTGAAAGTTTCTTTTTGGTGCTGGGCGGCTTGTGGTTGGCTTAACAGTGTTTCTAACGCTTGGGCGAGTTTATCGGGACGACAATTTTCCTGCAAAAGCTCCGGCACAATAGGTGCACCGGCGAGCACGTTAATCATAGCAACATAAGGCACGCAAATGAGCCGCCGTGCCAAAAACGCCGTTATAGGATGAACTCGATAAGTCACCACCATAGGCACACCAGCAAGGGCAAGCTCTAATGTAGAAGTCCCTGATTTCGTTAAAGCGACTTGAGCTGCGGCAAAAGCATCATATTTTTCTTGATGATCGGTAATAAGAATCGGGCGAACTGACCACGTTTTTATCGCCTGTTCAAGGCTGGAGAAAAGTGCCGCTGACACCGGCAAAACAGGCACAATATCGGGGATTTTAGCCTGTAAAAGGGGAAGCATTTGCTTAAAAACAGGCAATAAGCGCGCACTTTCCGAACGACGGCTTCCCGGCATCAAGATCACAACGGGGGCTTTTTCTCCCACCCCATAACGACGGCGGAAACGTTGGCTATTGCCCTTATCCGCGCCCGATTGCAACACAGGGTGCCCGACAAAACATGTTTTAAGCCCGTGGTGCCGAAAAAAATCCTCCTCAAAAGGTAAAAGACATAATAACATTTCCCATAAATGGGCAAATTGTTTGACCCGTTTTTGTCGCCACGCCCACACTTGTGGCGCCACATAATGCACCCGAGGGATACCCATTTTTTGAATTTTGCGCAATAAACGCAAGGCAAACCCCGGGCTGTCTATGGTTACAACCACATCAGGCTGGCTTGTCTGAATATCTTCTACCGCCATAGTTAGCCGACGTGACAAAAGCCACACGCGGGGTAAAACTTCTAAAAGCCCCATCACTGCAAGGTCTTGCAACGGAAAGAGACTGACAAGCCCTTGCGCTTCCATATGTGTGCCTCCTACCCCGGCAAAACGCACATGGGGGATATAACAACGCAATGCCTCCATTAAACGCGCCCCTAAAAGATCGCCACTTGCCTCACCGGCTAAAATCCAAATGAGTGGAGAAAAATCAGAAGATAACTCACTTTTTTCACTTTTTTTACACACGGGCTTTCTTTGCATGTTTTTATAAATCCTCTTACGCACTGAATCATAGCGTGTCTGTTATAGGATATTTTTACGAGGTATTTTTTGCGTGTTAATCGTTTTGCTTTTCATGCTGTCACATTTATTTTGTTTCTGGGATTTTGTATTTGGAGTTTTGTATTTGGCACTGTATACCGGCGCAAATGACCGCCCATTTATCCCCCAACCCTCGCGCTTTACCAGCGTGTTGAGTGCCTCTTACAAGGTCTTTTTTGGCAAAAATAGCCGGAAGTGCTGCCACCCGCACATATCGCGGTAAATGCGCCATGTCTGCTATAGCTAGCCATTGTTGTGCTTCTTGACGTAAATTTTCTAGTGTACCCGGGTAGAGATAACGCCCCTGTTGTTTCAAATGCGGAAAATGCCGAATCATCGCCCCTGCCGCGTAAGCCATGCCGACTGCTTCAAGCCGCTGAAGAAGAGCGTAATCTGCCTCTTTATACGAGTTAAGCCCCAATAATTCTCCCATACTGCGTTGAAACGCCCCAGCCCCATAGCGAAGCATGGTAACCCAACGCGTTTTATCGGCGTTGTTGAAGCTAGCTTCATTCTTATCATTGTTATTGCCGTTATCGTGAACGTTTTCTATTTCTGCCTCAATAGAACTGATCTGCTGGCATAGAGTTGCGGCTGATAAACGCCCTTGTTCTATAGCTTTTAGCAACAAAGGGGCTAAAGGATGTTCAGGTAAACGAGTGCCTTCTAACACTTCACGCCACCATTGCAAGCGTACATAAGCCGCCATTGATCCTGCAATTTGTTCTGATCGCCGTTGGGCAAGCGTGCGTAAGAGTTCACAACGCCACCCCAACACCGCACATGCCCATAAACGTACAGATTTCGGCATAAAATACACACACAACAAGCGATCCGGATCCTCTGCCGCTGTCTGTATCATTATTTGTTCTGTTTGGTCTGTCATATTTGATTTTGTCATATCAGGAAATCGTTTTATAAATCGTTTTATCAAGAATATAAGTTAACTTTCCACGCTCACGAGAAGATTATTTTTAAAAGCCTGCCTCAAAAGTTACGCCTATTTTTTCTCCAAATGTAACATCACCTCTGTGACATAGCACAGGACAAAAATGTTAGGAAAATTTGAAAATTTTAGGTCTCTTTTTACGTGGTCTTTTACGTGGTCTTTTACAGCAATATACAACATCAAAAAGATTTTTTATCTTTAATTGTCTTGACGTCTTTTGACATTTTCTATATCTTTGCACAACACTTTAACTCTGTTCTATCGGTGTCGATCTCACCTGATAAACGTAACATAACGCAAACAATAATTTTAAGGAGTAACTTATGGCTTTTGAATTGCCCGCCCTTCCCTATACAGCCAATGCCCTTGGGGCACGTGGTATGTGCCAAGAAACGCTTGAATATCACCACGGCAAGCACCATCAGGCTTATGTCACTGCGCTGAATACATTGCTTGAAAGTAAGCCGGAGTTTCATGGTAAGTCTTTAGACGAGATTATTAAAGCAAGCCATAATAAACCCGATCTTGTTGGGCTTTTTAACAACGCCGGGCAACATTGGAATCATTCTTTTTTCTGGAATAGTCTTTCTGCCCATGGTGGTGTGATTCCCGAAACACTTTCTGCAAAAATTGTGCAAGATTTCGGCAGTGTTGACGCCTTCAAAGAAGAATTTCGCAAAGCCGCCACCACACAATTTGGTTCGGGGTGGGCATGGTTAGTGCTTGGCAAAGATGGCAAACTTGCCATTACAAAAACAGCGAATGCGAGCAACCCGCTTGCCGAAGGGCATGGCAAAGCCCTTCTCACCGTTGATGTGTGGGAACATGCTTATTACATTGATTTTCGCAATCGTCGCCCTGATTATATCACAAACTTCCTCGATAAATTGGCGAATTATGAATTTGCTGCCGCACGGCTGAAAGACGCTTAAACACTGAAGTTTTTTAAGCTGTTTTGTTGTCTTTTAACGCTTTTATTCGTTTTATACGTTTAGTTTTATAAGTTTATAGGAAGGTATGTTCTCGACAGAGCATACCTTCTTGTTTGTTTGTTTGATGATTTGTTTGTTTTGTGTGCTTAAGTCGTCAAAATTCACAGATCCTTTCAATTCGTTTCTCCCCTCTCGGGGCTTGACCTTACTCCCTTTTCTTGACTACACTTGAGGTTACCTTTTATTCGTCAAGTCTTATGTTTTTTTGAGTTTTTGCGGCGTCTTTTTGCTTTTCTTGCATGAATATTGTTGTTCGCTTTATTGTTGATCTTATCGCAGGTCTTGGCCACGCAACACTTACCCTTATTCACGAAACGGGGGCTATGGCGCTTTTTGCGTTTGTTGGGCTTTCGCACATTGTACGCCCCCCGTTTTATACCCGTATTTTTTTAGACAGCTTTCTTGAAACAGGTTTTTTCTCTCTCCCTGTTGTTGCTCTAACGGCTTTGTTTTCAGGTGGCGTTATTGCTTTACAAGCTTATACAGGATTTGCCCAATACCATGCCCAAAGTGCTATTGCTGATATTGTCATCCTCAGTATCACGCATGAGCTTGGACCTGTACTTGCTGGCTTAATGGTTACAGGGCGCGTCGGTGCCGCCATTGCGGCACAAATTGGCACAATGCGCGTCACGGATCAAATTGATGCTTTAAGCACGCTTTCCACCGATCCTATAAAATACCTTGTCACACCGCGGCTTTTAGCGGCTATTATTGCCCTGCCGCTACTCGTCATTGTGGCAGATATCCTCGGCGTTGCAGGTGGCTTTTTGGTAGCTGTTTTCAAACTTGGCTTTTCCCCCACAGCCTATATAACAGCAACTCTTAACAGCCTTACTCAACAAGATGTTACCATTGGGTTGGTTAAAGCAGCTGTTTTTGGCTTTATTATTGCACTTATGGGATGTTATCAAGGATATATCAGCAAAAACGGCGCCGAGGGCGTTGGCGCGGCGACAACGTCGGCGGTGGTTATAGCTTCTATTTTGATCCTCACACTCGATTATCTCATTACAGATTTGTTTTTTTCCTATTAGAAACCCGAAATTATTTTATGACAACCCAGATAACAACACACGCGATATCCTATGGGGAAGATCCTCCTAAAATCCGTATCCGTGATTTATATAAATCTTTTGGGGCAAAAAGGGTTCTCAATGGTGTTTCTCTCGATATTCCTGCCGGAACATCATTTGTTATTATTGGAAGATCGGGCAGTGGTAAATCGGTTTTATTGCGGTGTTTACTCGGGCTTATCCCTCCCGATTCAGGGCTTATTGAGTTTGACGGAGAAAATATTTTAAGCCTTTCACGCCAACGAAAAAAAGACATACATCGTCGTATAAATCATCGTGTTGGTATGTTATTTCAAAACGCTGCTTTATTTGATAGCCTTACCGTGTGGGAAAATGTTACTTTTGGCTTATTGGCACGCAAACTTATTCCCCGCAACAAAGCGCGCCTTCATGCCCACACGCTTTTAGCCCAAGTAGGGCTAGACCCTTCTATTGCCGACCTCTATCCGGCAGCATTATCAGGCGGTATGCAAAAGCGCGTTGGTTTAGCCCGTGCTATTGCGGCACAGCCCGATATTCTCCTTTTTGATGAGCCCACTACGGGATTAGACCCCCTCACAGGTGCCGTTATCGATAAACTCATCGTTGATTGTGTCAAAAAAAATGGTTCTACAGCTCTTGCTATTACGCATGATATGGCTTCTGCCCAACGTATTGGCAATGAGGCCGCTATGCTCTATCAAGGTCGGATCATTTGGCAAGGACCTGCACAATCCTTGATGACAAGCGGTAATGCCTATGTTGACCAATTTACCCATGGTCGTCGTGAAGGTCCTATTCCCGTAGAAGATGATCAACCGCAGCCCTAAATAAACAGCCCTTACAAAACACTGGTAGAAATTATAGAAAGATTTCGTATGTCCTCTTTTTTCTCTTCTCGCCTTTGGCACACACCGCCTCATTTTACTCGTGCTTTTATGCGCGCTTTTTTGCTAATAGGTATTCTCTTTAACCTTACGGCGTGCAGGTTATTTCATCATGCGCCTCGTCATATGACAACCCCTGCTCAATGGGAAAAATACGGCTATCACACGCATTTGCAAAATAGTAGTGATGATGATTAAAAATTTTCTCTCCCCGTCATTTTAAGGTAAAGGACATTGACGCGCCTGCCTCATAAGATCTCATAAGACAAAGATCCGTGCGCGGAAAAAAACAGGTTGGTTCAGGTGAAGCTTGAGAAAAAGAAACGCGTTTGTTTTACGTTTGTTTTAACGACACCATGTTAATTTTTCTCTAAAACCTTTCCTCGTGGTAGATGTCAAGGTCTGCAAAACGGGTAAATGTGCCGTCGAAGAAGAGATCAATTTTACCAATAGGTCCGTGACGTTGCTTCTCAAGGATAAGTTCGGCTTTGTTATGGACTTTTTCCATTTTCTTTTGCCAATCATCCATAGCAGCGAGATATTTTTCTGATGTTTCAAAATGTGTTTCTTGCGGCATGCGCTGTTGCAGATAATATTCCTCACGATAAATAAACATTACGATGTCGGCATCTTGCTCGATAGAGCCCGACTCCCTTAAATCTGAAAGCATGGGGCGTTTGTCTTCTCGGCTTTCAACTTGACGCGATAGTTGCGAAAGCGCTAAAACGGGAATATCAAACTCTTTAGCAAGGTTTTTTAAGCCTTGTGTAATCATAGAAATTTCTAAAACACGGCTCTCTGCCCGCGTGCCTACAGCAGGGCGCATGAGTTGTAAATAATCCACAACAATGAAATTAAGCCCCTGCATACGCTTTAATCGACGACAGCGCGCCCGCATTGCCGATAATGTAATCGCTGGTGTGTCATCAATCACTAAAGGCAGCGATTCTAACTCGTAACTCACCCGTACGAAACGGTCAAAATCTTTTTGATCAATGTCACCTCGGCGAATTCTCTCAACAGAAACTTCTGCCTGTTCCGACAAAATACGCGTTGCCAACTGTTCCGCCGACATTTCTAGGGAAAAAACCGCCACACACCCTTTAGGGCGCTCTCCCTTTTCTCGTGCCTCATACATTATTGCCCGCGCCGCAGAAGAAGCTATTTTGGTTGCTAACGCGGTTTTTCCCATGCCGGGACGACCGGCAAGAATAATTAAATCTGAAGGATGTAGCCCCCCCGTTTTCTTATCCATATCGCGTAAGCCTGATGTTAAGCCCGTGACATGTCCGACATTATGAAAAGCACGTTCTGCACTTTGAATAGCTTGCGTCAACGCCGTACTAAAAGGGACAAAATCCTCTCCCCCGCCCTTTTTATTCGTCAGCTTAAAAAGCGCTTCTTCTCCAAGCTCAATTTGTTCTTGCCCTGTTCGCCCCTCGGCAACATCAAAAGCACTGTTAACAATTGTTTCCCCAATCTCTATCAGTTGCCGACGAATCCAACAGTCATAAATCGCGCGCCCGTAATCCGCCACATTGATAATACTAATCATTGAGGTGACCAAACGCGCCACATAAGAAAAACCACCTACTTCGTTAAGAATATTCGAATATTCTAATTCTTGTTTGAGCATGTTAGGGTCGGCGATCTGCCCATTATCAATTCTTCGCGCGATCACCGTGTAAATATGCCCGTTAATACGATTGGAAAAATGTTCCCCTAGTAAAAAATCCGCCACACGATCATAGGCTTTGTTATTGGTGAGCAAAGCACCCAGAAGGGCTTGTTCTGCCTCAATATTCGCTGGAGGATGCCGCATGGCAAGGGTTAAGGGAGACTCTTTTTCTTCAGTTTCTTCAATATTCATGATACGATTCACAATTTAGATATTTTAACTTGACACAAATTTACAGCACACAGTAACAGGCTGAACGCAGCCTTTACAACTTTCAACCTCGCCTCTCAAAGAAACTTCCAACATCCCTGCACCGCTTTATTGAGGCTATCATATGCCGTTACAATGTGGTACATCGAGCTTGTTGGAATCCGATCGGCAATATTATTCCCTTGATGATCATATTCTTCAACCCACGTGCCTAAAGGAGAATGGTTCAAATACCGATTCAAAAGGTTATTTCCTAGCGTAATAGCAAAATCCCTCTCCGATTGCGGCGCACGCGTATAGGCTAAATACGCCAGCGTACCCCTTAATGCTTCGCTTTGCCCCCAGAGGCGAAAAGTCTCTTTCACAGAATCCCCTTGCCGATTGACAGCAGAACGCACTAGCCCTGTTTGCTGATCCACCCCATAACGCCGAGCAAAATGATATAAAGCCTCTGCGTATGGGTGCACCTCAACCCCACTTACCTGTTGATAAGCATAGAGCAGCCATACCCATTCAAAATGGTGCCCGGGCTCTATCCACTGCCCGAACTGTCCTGTAGCAGGCTGCCACTGATGGTTAAAATACTCGCCTAAAGTCCCCGTTTGTGGGTCATAAAAACGCGTATGAAAAAGCGTATAAAGACGATGTGCCCATGTCAGATCTTCTTTGTTATTCGTGGTATGATACAACGCTAAAACAGCTTCCAACAAATGCATGTGCGGGTTTTGCTGCCGCTCTTTACCTTCATCTGGCAAACAATTCAAAAACCCCCCTTCGGAATGAGACATTTTGCGCTCAATCCAATCCAGCGTTTTTTGAGCATAAGAAATCACTTCGTTAGAAGTGTCGGAATAACTCAACATGTTTGAAAGCCTGCCATACCACGCCAGCGCAAAGATAACAAAAGCGAGATCGTATAAATCGGCAGTTGTCTCTAAAATCCCCCCCTTACGTGATAATTGCCTGCCCCAGCAACCATGCCATACGCCATGATCAGAGTAACGCGCCTGTAATAAAAAACGATAAATACTTCGCGCACGCTGTACCCCTTCCTCCCAGCCCTGCAAAGCTGCCCATGAAAACACAAAAAGTTGCCGCGCCTGCACACGCACTCGCTTAAACGGCGATAATGCCGGCTTACCCGAACGCGTCAAATATTCCTGTACGCCAAAACGTGCGGGATCGGCGCTATCCCCCTCACATCCCGTTGTTGCCCAAAAAGGGAGTGCCTCATCAAATAACCACTTCTTAAAACGATTCCTTACTGCGGTAAGACTTTCTAAAAATGTTATCACCTGCCACGTATCCGCTCTATAACGGCTGTTGTTGAATGCCCTTCTTGCAAAACCGCCAATAAAAGACGCCCGCCTTTTGCCTGCACAATCTCTGCGCCAACCACTTCCTCAGGTTGATAATCTGCCCCTTTGATCAAAACATCAGGCATTAAAGTGCGAATCACTTCAAGAGGCGTATCTTCGTCAAACGCGACAACGGCATCGACATACCGTAAAGCCGCGATCACAGCCGCGCGAAATTCTAATGCGTTGACGGGACGCCCCTCTCCTTTTAAGCGGCGAATGCTAGCGTCGGTGTTTAATGCGACAATAAGCCGATCACACGCCGCGCGGGCTTGCGCTAAAAGGCTGACATGCCCCGCATGGAGCATATCAAAACAGCCATTTGTAAAGCCTATTTTTAACCCGCATGCCCGCCAATGCGCCACTTGCGTTTGCGCTGCGGTAAGAGATAACACACGTGCCGCTGTTAATCCTCCACCCCGTTCCTGATCCAATTCGTTCATGACTTCCTGAAAACTAACCGTCGCCGTGCCTAACTTTCCTACAACAACGCCAGCAGCAGCGTTCGCTATAGGCACCGCCTCCTCTAAAGACAGACCCGCCCCCGCTGCAAGAGCCAACGTAGCGATCACCGTGTCGCCTGCGCCTGAAACATCAAATACTTCGCGCGCGTGGGCAGGCACTGATAAAACATCGCTAGAGTGTTGTACTAACATCATGCCTTTTTCGGAACGCGTCACCAACATCGCTTTGACGTGTGCCTGTTCCATAACCCGCCGGGCGGCGGCTTCAATTTGTTTTTCTGTCTCTACAGGCATATTTTGTGACGCTTGAGCAAGCTCACGCAGATTCGGCGTAATACAGGTTGCCCCACAATAACGCGTATAATCGCCTCCTTTTGGGTCAACAAAAAGAGGAGTATTGTGCTTCTTTGCCTGTTGGGCTAAACAGGCTAAAACAGCCGAGGTACAAACCCCCTTCCCATAATCTGACACAACCACTGCTTGAACAGAGGGCATATGTGCCGTAATAGCGGCACAAATATCCTCAATACCCTGTGCATGAAGGGGAAGAAGGCTTTCCTCATCAACACGAACAACTTGTTGATGAGTGGCAATAAAGCGTGTTTTACAAATCGTAGGGCGATCGGCACTTCTGGATAACATTGTGATAAGCCCCTCATGCCGTGCTAATGCCGTGCAAAGCGTTTCGCCGGCTTTATCTTGTCCAACAACCCCGATTAAAATAGCTTTTCCACCCAGAGAAAGAATATTATTAGCGACATTACCTGCCCCGCCGGGCATTTCTCGCTTGGTGTTCGGTTCTAATAACAACACAGGCACAGGCGCTTCGGGAGAAATACGTTCCATGCGACCGTATAAAAAACGATCGAGCATAATATCGCCCACACAAAGCACTGTGACATGAGAAAAATCCATCATATTAGGACACGCCTAACGTTGTCACAAATTGCCTCAACCCGCTTATTTGCCGGGTCGTTGTTAAACGTGCCGCGTGGAGAATAGCGCGTGTTTCAGCAATGGCGTATTCTAGCTCTGCATTAACAATAACATAATCAAACTCTTTCCAATGAGAAATTTCATCTTGCGCCACCGACATTCTATGGGCAATATCCTCATGATGATCAGCGCCACGTCCATGTAAACGCCGCTCAAGCTCTTTCAAAGACGGTGGAAGAACAAAAACGCTGACCACATCGGCGGGGAGAGCCTTGCGGATTTGCCTATGCCCCTGCCAATCAATATCGAAAATCATATCATATCCTGCTTGAAGAGCCGCCTCTACAGGGGCGCGTGGCGTGCCGTAACTTCCCTTAAACACGGTTGCCCATTCGAGCAGTTCCCCCTCTTTCACCATAGTTTGAAACTGTTCGACACTCCGAAAATAATAATGCACTCCCTCTTTTTCACCCTGGCGCGGCGGGCGTGTTGTGACAGAAATGGAGTGTTTGACGTGTAATTCCGATTGTTGTAATGCCTGTGCAATTGTTGATTTACCCGCCCCTGACGGTGCCGAAATAACTAAACATACGCCCCGCCGAGGTTTTATGATCCATGGTTGTTTTTTGTTCATCATCGTGTACCAATCCTCTTACGTCCTTCGCGTCATTTACATAAGATAAACCTAAAAGACATGGCATAACGGCTATAGTCAGGGTATAATTTTATTGACCTATTTCTGTGTTATTTTACACAGATCACAATAAAATTCATGCTGTTTCGTGATTTAAGACAAAAAACACGCAAACACTCAATTAAAAAAAGCAATCGATCTCAAAATAATTTGGAGAATAATGATGAATCCCGCATTAAAAGAAAACAAAGATTTTCTGCATGTGCTTATTATTGGCAACGGCTTTGACCTCGCCCATGGGTTAGAGACGAGGTATACGGATTTTCTTGATTCATGTAATAATTGTAATAGTTCATGGTTTTATTATTTTCAATCATATGTTTTGGTAAACGAAATAAAAAAGATAGACGAAACAATAAAAACAAACACAATTAGCAATGAAAGATATTGGTATGATTTTGAGGAAGAAATCTACAACATCGTTAAAAACCGATTTCGTGTTAAAGCTCTTAATAAGAGTATTCAAGATCTTCTTACTGAACCTCATCCGTTTGATCCAAATCCTACTGTTCGGCTTACTCCATCATCATCAGCAGCCCACGCTCTCTGTAGCAAAAAAAAGATTAAACCAGAAGAGTTAGTTTCTATTTTGAGTAATTTTCGTTTGCGTACAAGTGACTTACAACAAACTTCTAACACAATACAAGTCATAAAAACATTAGATTCACAGCTCAAAGATGGTTTCGTTAAAGAATTCGTCGAATATTTATCAAAGCAAATTGAAAAGCTCACTCAAGATCCAAAACCTCACTTTTGCTTAAAGAAATTAAAAGGAGGGAATACAAACTTTCAAAAACATACGCTATGGGTCTTAAATTTTAATTATACGCCAACTTTTCAAAAATTATATGAACCAACTCTCACAAAGAGCGGTATTCAAGTGCACCACTGTCATATTCACGGTGCTCTTGGAGAAGGGAATTTAGTGTTAGGGTGTCAGTCTTTTACCCCTGATGATAAGATCGATCCGGCATGGAACGTTTTTACAAAGCACCACCAACGACATCGCTATGGAACGATCGAGAAGTACCAAGAGCTCCTCAAAGAATTGAGGCATTTTAAGGGCGAGGTTGCTTTTCACATCATAGGGCATTCCCTCGCGCGGGCTGACCACGCGATTCTCAAGCATGCGCTTTGTTCTTCCCGTAACACCGCCGTTCAAGATTCTTTTATTTCCGTGTATTACCATGATGAAGAGGCTCATTTAAGGCTCATCAATAATATCACCGACATGATTGGGGAAGAAGCTGTCATGGCGAGAGTGCGTTTTATCGACCAACATGATCCAGAACGAAGTATATTAGAGCGTATTCATGAAACCTCAAAAAATCAATAAAGTTCGTTCAAATTGATGATCCATACAAGCCCCCCTTCTCTGCGCCTGATCACTTGGAACATAAACTCGCTCCGCTTGCGCCTGCCTTTGTTACAGCAGCTTGTTGCCCAAACAAAGCCTGATGTTCTATGTTTACAAGAAACGAAAGTGCCGGATTTTCTTTTTCCTACCAAAGAACTCCGCGCCCTTGGTTTTGAACACCAACTCTATAGGGGTATGAAAGGCTATAACGGCGTTGCCATTCTTTCACGCTATCCTTTAACGCCTTTATTAGACACAGTTCCGCCATGTCCCCCATGTTGTGCGCCTGAAGAATGCCGCCACCTTGCCGCAACACTGAAAAGCCCTTGGGGGACAACATTTGAACTGCATACGTTTTACGTACCCGCAGGCGGAGATGTGCCCGATCCACATGTCAACCCTAAATTTGCCCATAAATTAACTTTTGTTGAAGAAGTGACACATTGGTTTCAACACCGCGCCACCCGGCGCCCCATCACACGCCTTATTTTGACGGGTGATTTCAACATCGCCCCTCTCGAACACGATGTTTGGAGCCATAAACAGCTCCTTAACGTTGTCAGCCACACCCCTCCTGAAACTGAACGACTCACTGCATGGCTTCATACAGGTTTTGTTGACGCGATGCGTCATTTTGTACCGCCGTCTGAAAAACTCTACACCTGGTGGTCATACCGGAATAAAGATTGGAAAAAATCAAATAGAGGGCGCAGGCTTGATCATATCTGGGTTACGCCTGACCTTGTTAAAAATCTCTCCTCACTTGATGTTCTTGCCCCTGTACGAGATTGGTCTCCTCCTTCTGATCATGTGCCTGTTGTGCTGGATTTTTCTTCATAATTTTTCTTTACTCCCTATACCTCCCCAAAAAATAAAAGTGTTAATGTGTCTTAATGGAGGTTTATAGGGTTAAGTTTATCTCGGCATATTCCCGCCAAATAAATTTGTGATATTATTTTCGTTAAGGCTTTTGTTTGTGTGTTATACTGTCGTCAATCCTGTTAACAGACTTTTCAAGTTTTATCTTAAGACTCATGATTCCTCCGCACTCTCACCGCCTTAAGCGATCTCTCTTTCCAGAGGGAGAGGGTACAACCAAAAATGACATACCCTTATTTCATATCCCACTTTCTCAATGGGTGCATCGTTATGCCCAATTACGGGCTATTACGCGCATAGGGGCTCTGACCGTTTGGGTCCCTTTATCTGTCGGTTTTGAGGCGTGTTTACTTCCTATTCCTGGTATTGCTAAAATTTGCTGGACACGGGTTGTTTGGGGTGTTCTTTGTCGTATTATTGGGCTGCGTATCCGCGTTATCGGTGAACGTGTCGGCACTATCGGCGGATATCGCGCGCGCCAGCGGGGTGAACGCCCCGTTATTTATGTTTCTAACCATACCTCTTGGCTCGATGTCCCCGTTTTAGGAACTCTTCTTCCCTCTGTCTTTGTGGCTAAAGGAGATATTCAACATTGGCCTATTATGGGGCTTGTTTCTAAAATTGGGCGTACGATTTTTGTCAGTCGGCAACGTAGCACAACCGGGCAAGAACGCGATGTCATGATTCGACGTATGGATTATGGAGATAATCTTGTTCTTTTTCCAGAGGGTACATCTTCAGACGGATCTCGCGTATTGCCGTTTATGTCGGCATTTTTTTCAATTGCTAAATGTTCTATACCCCAAACAAAGCTTTCTCCGACCGACGTGGCTTCACCTCTTCCGACACTCACCCCCCTTATTCAACCTGTCTCTATTGTGTATGACAAGTTAGACGGCTTACCCATTAGCCGTTTACAAAGACCTGTGTTTTCTTGGTATGGGAATATGGACCTTGGTCCCCATGTTTGGCAACTTCTTAAAAAGCGAGAAGGTCAGGCAACAGTTATTTTACATGCCCCCCTTGATCCAGACTTATTCCCTAGTCGCAAAGCCCTCGCCCAAGCGACATGGGCTTCTGTTGTTAAAGGGGCAGCAGAGTTACGACAAAATCACACACCTCATATACAGCCGGGTCGGTTTCACGCGACAACATTGCCTACGGCTTTTCTCACCCCCTACGCGCGGGCATTTGACTCTTTTCTTGAAAAGATTTTTACTTTTCTTTTTATTTTTTCTCGCAACTCTCATGATGAATCATGATGAATAAAACACAATGAATGAAGTAAGTCTTTGTTGCTTATATTACTTTTCTGAAAAGTTCTGAAAACGATAAAACAAAATCTATGACCATGATCTTACAACAAAAAACACAACAAAAAACGGCTTTTTCCCCCTCTCCTAAACGCAGCGTCCATGTTATGACATGGGGCTGTCAGATGAACGTCTATGACAGTGCGCGTATGCAAGATGTTTTACAGCCCTTAGGGTTTGCACCCGTCAATACACCCGAAGAGGCAGAAATTATTATTCTTAACACCTGCCATATTCGTGATAAAGCGGCAGAAAAAGTTTTTTCTGAACTCGGTCGGCTACGCCTTATTAAAGAAGCACGCAAAGCACACGGACAACAAACCCTTATTGCCGTTGCTGGCTGCGTTGCCCAAGCAGAGGGAGAAGAACTTCTCACACGTGCCCCTTATGTTGATATTGTTCTCGGTCCGCAAACTTATCATCGTTTACCCGAATTACTCACCCACGTGGCGCGTACGGGAAAACCTGTTATTGATATTGATTTTCCTACCGAACAGAAATTTGATTTTCTCCCTCACAATAAAACCCCTCAAACCTCTCATTCCCCAACAGCTTTTCTAACTATTCAAGAAGGCTGTGATAAATTTTGTTCGTTTTGCGTGGTTCCCTACACACGAGGGGCAGAATGTAGTAGACCTGTCAGCGCCATTTTAGAGGAAGCCCATCGATTAGTGGAGGCTGGTGCTCGCGATATTAGTCTTTTAGGGCAAAATGTCAATGCCTATCATGGGACAGGCCCTGACGGAAACCTTTGGTCTTTAGCACAGCTTGCCTATGCGCTTGCCGATATTCCCGACTTGCTACGTATTCGTTACACCACCTCACACCCCCGCGATATGCACAATGCACTGATTATGGCACACCGAGATTTACCCAAACTCATGCCTTTTTTACATCTTCCCATACAGTCGGGTTCAGATCGAATTTTACGCGCGATGAACCGAGGACATACCGCAAATGATTACCTCGCTATTGTTCAGCGCCTTCGTGAGGCGCGCCCTGATATTGCCCTTTCTTCTGATTTTATTGTTGGTTATCCGGGAGAAACCGAACAAGATTTTGAAGCGACCCTTCATCTTGTCCAACAAGTTGGCTTTGCCCTTGCTTATTCGTTCAAATACTCGCCAAGACCGGGCACACCCGCAGCTGAAGCCGATGGGCAAGTTCCGGAAGATGTCAAAAATACGCGGCTTCAAATATTACAAAAAATTCTTCATGACCAACAAAACGCCTTTAATGATCAATTTGTCGGGAGATCTATTCCCGTATTATTAACCTCTCGCGGGCGAAAACAAGGGCAAATTGTCGGACGATCTCCTTGGTTACAACCCGTGCATATTAACGGATCAGACCACCTTATTGGACAAGAGCGCCTTGTACATATTACAGCACGCTTAAGCCATTCTTTACTTGGAAACCTAGACGAGAATAAGACTTCTTTACCCCAATAACATAAATTTTTATTGTTATAATGTTTCATTTTATAAGTAACAATAAAATGACAAAAACCTATGGAACCTCCAGACTCTCTCAATCATCATAAAAACTTTCTTGACCGCCCAAAAATGTTTTTTGGAGAGGCTTCCCTCCCTCATATTGTTGTTCAAGATCGGCGTTGGCATTGTTCTGTGCCCTCATTAAACAAATTTATTCGGCGTATTTTATGGGTATGTCGTGAAGACACGTGCCTCCCCCATACACTTATCCTTTCAACCGATCGGGTTGTGCGCGTTCTTAACGGTCGCTATCGAGAGCGTTACAAACCTACCAATGTCCTGACATTCAGCCCTCACCCTCATTTTAGTGATATTTTTTTAGCGTTTGAAACCGTTTATAAGGAAGCCCACAAAGCCCATCGCCCTGTGGCTCACCATTTAGCGCATTTACTTATTCATGGCTGCTTACATCTTGCTGGGTATGACCACCATCACCCTCGCGACGCACAGCGTATGGAAATGTTAGAATCTTTTCTCTTATCACGGTTACACATCTCTAACCCATGGAAGCCCAGATCATGAATCAAGAAAAAAACTTTTTACATCGCATGAGTCAAAAAGTTTTTTCTTTTTTTCACCGACAAAAGTGCCCCATAAATTTGCGTCATTCGATTACAGCATTGATACAACAAGCGGCACAAACGGCAAAAGATACCCAGACCATTGCCGACAAAGAAACCCAAGAACTCAACAGGCAAGAACACGCTCTTATTGCCAATGTGTTACGGCTGCGCAATATTTCAGCCCATGACGTGATGATTCCTCGCGCAGATATTGTTGCTATCCCTGTTTCTACAAGCTTTGACGAGGCTATGACCATATTCCGACGAGAAAATTACTCACGTATCCCGGTTTATCGTGAACAACTCGATCATGTTATAGGAATGATTCACATCAAAGATCTTATCACCTATGTTGGCACGAATAAAATTTTTAACCTTGAAAATTTACTTCGGCAACCTTTACTCATTGCCCCACAACTGCCTATTTTAGACCTTATGCTCCAAATGCAACAACAACAAACCCACCTTGCCCTCGTCATCGATGAATATGGCGGCGTTGACGGGCTTGTCACTATTGAAGATTTAATTGAAACGATTGTAGGGGGTATTTCAGACGAACATGATGAGCCACCCACAATCATGATTACCCCCCGACAAGATGGTTCTTTTGATGTTGACGCACGCTGCCCTATTGAAGAATTTGAACAACAAATTGGACCTATTCTTACCCAAGAAAAAAACGAAACAGAAATTGAAACGATTGGCGGGCTTGTATTCCGTATTGCCGGATATATTCCCACCCGTGGTGAAGTTATCAATCATCCCAATGGCTTTCTTTTTCGTATTTTAGAGGCTGATGCACGACATATTCGCCGTATACGCGTGATTCCTTGCACCCTTTAGTTCTATGACACGTTACGCTTTAATAACGTGACACTTTCACAATATATAAATGGTATATAAATGATGTAAAGCCCATAGAGATCTCCTAAATTTTCTGAAAGCATTCCTTAAAACCTCTTCCCTCACATCAAAAAACACTGGAAATTAAACACTGGAAATTAAACACTGGGAATAAATTTAATTGACGTTTACAGTTTTTTTATCGTAGTTTTATACTGCTTCTATTGTATGCTTATTGTGCGCTATCGTTGGCGTATGTAATTGTATTTTGTGTGTTTTCCACTTTTTTGAAATGTTGCTTCCTCCCATGCGTTTTATGTCTTTTTCACGTCGTTTATTCCTTACTGGTGTTGGTGTCGGTCTTGGTGCTTCGTTAACTACGCGCCTTATCCCCTCTGCACAAGCGGCAGAAGTACAAAACACAGCTTTTACCCCGCGCGCGTATGGCAACCCCAAAGCCCCTATGGTTGTAGAGGAGTGGTTTTCACTTACCTGTATCCATTGTGCAGAATTTGTAGAAAAAACCTTTCCTACTGTTAAGAAAAACCTTATCGATACTGGTAAAGTTTATTACATATTTCACGATTTTCCGACAGATAAACTAGCGATTACAGCGGCTATGGTTGCTCGAACCTTACCGCCGGATCGTTATTTAGCCTTTTGCACAGCCCTCCTCTCTAATCTTGACCGATGGGCTTACCGTCAAGATGGGAAACAGGTTGAAGAACTTAAAAAAATGGCTGCTTTTGCCGGTATGCCCGGGGATATTTTTGATGCAGCCATAGCCAATCAAAAATTAACACAGTTTATTCTTGATAATCAGACAATGGCTGAAAACAAATATCATATTGATGCCACACCAACATTTCGTTTTAATCACAAAGAACAAGCGGCGGGGGCTTTAAGCTATGATACTTTCCTTTCTGATATGAAAAAAGCCACTTAATGCTTTAAGTCTTTCGTTAAATATCGGTAAGAATGTTAAGAAAAAAGCGAGGAAGACCCTCGCTTTTTATAAGTAATATTCGGTTATTCTCGGTATAATCACCCCCTTATCGTGGCTATACCGAGAAAGTTTGTCTCAAATAAATAAAAAACGACAAACCACCCACATATTACATAATCACACTGCCACCAAAATTACTGTTCATTTCAACAGGAGAACGACTTAAAGCGTGATGCCAAACAACATTACCATTAAAAATAACGGTCAGAGTCTTTTTATACCCTTTACCGCCAGATCTAAACAAATTCACAATAGGAATATAGTTTGTGGCGTACATATGCGTTTTCGTAAAGACATATTGCCATTCTTCAAAACCACCGCCCGTAAAAAAGACTCTTGCTGGATCGCCAAATATAGCACGTACCTGCTCTTTCGTTGTTACACCGTCTTTAATTTTGGCATCTACACTGGTGTAGGTAGCATTTTCAATACTTTTATTGCCAAGGTTCGCACAAGCGGTGACAAAAAGCGGCAGACCGACAATCAACGAAGCCAAGAAACGTTTGTAGTTTATCGTTTTTATCACTTTACCCTCTCTTGATAAAAATTGTTTTTCTGTTTTTAACTCATTCTTAATGATAACGATACAATATACTTTTTAACTATGTGCCGTATAGATCGTTTTCAAACATGTGTACAAACACGTTCAAAACAATACCAACAAACACAAACAAAAAGAGATATGTTATGATCACCTGCTTCGAAGATTTAGGGATTCAAGAAGAGCTTTGCCAACAAGCACGGCGTAGAGGTTTTTACCACCCGACCCCTGTTCAACACGCTTCTATTCCCCTTATTCTCGCAGGGCATGATATGATCGTCACAGCCCCGACGGGAACAGGGAAAACCGCTGCGTATGCCCTACCTCTGATTCAAAAACTTCAACACACCTCCGGTGGGTTACTTGTTTTACAACCTACTCGCGACCTCGTTCTCCAAACGGTGAAAGTCTTTGAAAATTTGATTCCCGTTACAAATCAAAAAACGACAGAAAAAAACACCTCTATCAAGGCGCAAAAGGTAGCGCATAAACTGTCTATTCTTTCTCTTCTAGGCGGGCTTGATAAAGCTGAACAAGCCCAACAACTGACTCAACAACCCATCGGGCAAAATGGCGCGAGTACCGTTTTGATTGCCACCCCCGGGCGGCTTCTTGATTTACTTGTTGATCATGTCTCGTGCCTTGACGCGTGCCACTTTGTTGTACTCGATGAAAGCGATCGACTTCTTTCTCATGAATTTCTTAAAGAAACCATGACGATACTTGATTATTTACCCAAGCCCCGGCAAACGTTGCTTTTTTCTGCCACCCGCCCGCATGACCAAGCCCCTTTATTTAAGCGCCTTTTACACAAAGCCAAAGAGATTGCCCTTACAGCTTCGCCACCCCCCTCTGCGCATCATCTCCCCCCTTCTTATACCCAAACACAACATATCCAAACACAACAGGGCACTATTCGCCACGCCGCTATTTTTATGGAGAACAATGCCAAATTACCTTTTTTGAAAAACTTTTTTACGCGCGCGCCACGCTTACGCAGTTTGGTTTTTGTCCGCACAAAATCAGAGGCTGATCAGATCGCCCATGATCTCTACAAAGAAGGAATTGCCGCCGCCGCTCTTCATGCCGATTTACCCCAACAAAAACGCACAAAAACGCTTGCTTGTTTTGCCTCTGGCAGAATTTATGTGCTTGTTGCCACAGATGTGGCGGCGCGGGGAATCGATATTGACGCTATTGCGCAAGTCATTCAGTACAATGTGCCAGAACAGCCCGATATTTACCTTCACCGTGTGGGGCGTACGGGGCGCGCCACACAAAGGGGATCAGCCCTCATACTCTGCGCACCTAACGAAAGGCTTTTTTTACGCGATATTGAAAAACAAACAAAAATTAAAATGAGAGTTTTGCCCGTCAACCATGTTTTTAATATATCTTTTACATCGCTAAAATAATCGATACGGGTTCAAGGCAATAAAATACACGCCTTCAGCTCATACTTAAACGTTTATTCTTTTTTAATAGACCCTCATGATACTCATGATAAAGGACGCCCAATAGAATGATAGTCAAACCCTGCTTGACACATCGTGGACTCGTCAAAAATATTGCGCAAATCCATGATAATTTTTCCACGCATTTCTTGGGCTAAATGTTGTGGTGAAAGTGTTCGAAATATATCCCAATCTGTAATAATCACAAGGGCATCTGCACCGTGTATTGCAGTGTCAACCTCTTCACAATAGCGAATATCTTCAGGCAGTAAAGATTTTGCCGTTTTCATTCCTTCCGGGTCGTAAGCCTGTAACACAGCCCCTGCTTCCGCTAACCGATGTAAAATAGGAATAGCAGGAGATTCGCGCATATCATCGGTACCCGGCTTAAATGTTAGCCCTAAAATGGCAATAACCTTTCCATTAACACCACCACAGGCTGTGATAATACGCCCCGCCATCGAGGCTTTACGCCCTTCATTAACGTGTACAGCCGCTTCAACAAGACGGCATACAATATGATTTTCTTGGGCAATACGTGATAAAGCCAGCGTATCTTTTGGCAGGCACGAGCCACCATAGCCGGGTCCTGGCTCAAGAAATTGTGACCCAATGCGCGAATCTAACCCCATACCCAGCGCCAGATCTTGAACATTTGCCCCAAGCCTTTCACATAAATCTGCCATTTCATTGATAAAAGAGATTTTGATAGCGAGAAAAGAATTAGAAGCGTATTTCGTAAGTTCTGCCGTTTCTAAACTTGTGAAAATTAACGCCCCAAAGGAAGCATAAGAAGAAGAATGATCTAACGAAGCATAAACCCGCCTCATCACTTTTTCAGCACGAGTAGGGTAGGTTTTTTTCTTGGTATCAAGCCCAATAATCACCCGCTCTGGGTGCATAAAATCCTCAATTGCTCTTCCCTCACGTAAAAATTCAGGATTTGAGGCAACATCAAATTCTAAATCAGGTCGTGCCTGACAAATAATTTCTGCAATTCTGCGACTACTACCAACCGGTACGGTTGATTTGGTCACAATCACTGTATAATTTGTTAAAGCTTGTGCTATTTGGCGAGCAACTTTATGCACATCGTACATATCTGCCGCCCCGTCTCCTTTCCGCGGCGGTGTCCCTACAGCAATAAAAACGGCTTCTGCCCCTTGCACAGCAAAAGCCAGATCATCGACAAAAATAAGTCGCCCTGCTTGGATCTGATCAGAAAGTAAAGCCTCCAACCCGGGTTCATAAATAGGCACGCCCCCTTTTTGTAGCAAAGCAAGACGTTCAGCATTCGTTTCCACAACCACAACATGCCGACCAAATGCTGCAAAACAGGCTGCCGAAACCAATCCCACATACCCACCGCCAATGACCGCTATCCGCACGCGTTTCTCCTCAAAAAATTAACAGCCTTCATCTCTCATTACGTTACCACAAAAAACACAAGAAAATTCTATTATTCTCATGTTAAGATAATCTTAAGAAAATTTATTACGAATACGTTTTGTGCTCTCAAATCGTTACATTAAAAGATATGATCCTTTATCTGCTGGTTTATTCTTTTTTCTCTGTTGAAAAAACTTGAAAAAACTTGCATTTTTTGCCTTTTTCATATTAGAGATTTTTATTATTTAGAGTATTACACACATCACGCTTATTGCTCGTTATCGATCTATGAGGAATTATTTTATGCCCGTAGCATCTGTACAGGATCACCATACATCTTGGACGCCAGAAAGCTGGCGCTCTTTTCCTATTCAGCAAGTTCCTTCCTATTCAGATACAGAATCTCTTCACGCTGTTGAACAACGTCTCAGCACCTACCCGCCTCTTGTCTTTGCCGGCGAAGTAAGGCGATTAAAACACCATTTAGCCCAAGCCGCACAAGGAAAAGCCTTTGTTCTTCAGGGTGGATCTTGTGCCGAAAGTTTTCAAGAGTTCAAAGCCGATATTATTCGGGATATGTTTCGTATTTTGTTACAAATGGCGATTGTCCTTACATTTGGTGCCAAAGTACCCGTTGTTAAAATAGGACGTATGGCTGGGCAATTTGCTAAACCACGCTCGTCGGATACAGAGACCCAAAATAATGTTACCCTCCCCTCTTATCGGGGGGATATTATTAACGGCGCCGAGTTTACACCAGAAGCTCGTAAGCCAGACCCACTTCGTATGGAAACAGGTTATTTTCAATCTGCTGGTATTCTCAATTTGTTAAGAACTTTTTCACACGGTGGATATGCTAACCTTCATAAAGTTCATCTTTGGAACCTTGGTTTTGTCGAGGGAACACCCTTAGCCCACCGTTACCGTGTAATGGCGGAACGCATTGGCGAAACGCTTGCCTTTATGCAAGCTTGTGGTATTGACGCTACCTCTTCGGCACAAGTTGACGAAACAGAGTTTTATACCTCTCATGAAGCTTTGCTTTTACCATATGAACAAGCCTTAACACGCGTCGATTCCACAACAGGGCAGTGGTATGATTGTTCAGCGCATTTTGTATGGATTGGTGACCGCACACGCCAGCCAGAAGGTGCCCATGTTGAGTTTTTACGCGGGGTACAGAACCCTATTGGTATTAAGGTCGGTCCCACCGCGTGTGCTGAAGATATTTGTCGCATTCATGAAATTTTGAACCCCCAAAACGAAGCGGGAAGAATTACGCTGATCGCCCGTATGGGTGCCGATAAAATCAGCCAATTTCTTCCCCCCATTATGCGGTCTATCCGTGATCAAGGAAAACAAGTAACATGGTTAAGTGACCCTATGCATGGAAATACTGTTGTGACACAACAAAAGTTTAAGACTCGTTTTTTTGACTCAATCATGAGTGAAGTTAAAAATTTCTTTCACATTTGTGCTACTGAAAATGTACCTGCTGGCGGTGTTCACTTAGAAATGACAGGACAAAACGTTACAGAATGCCTTGGTGGATCCCCCCTTATCACAGAAGCAGACCTTGCCCATCGTTATGAAACATTTTGTGACCCCCGCATGAATGCTGAACAATCATTAGAACTGGCTTTTCTCATTGCGGAGGAATTAACCGCCCGTTCCTAATTATACTTATACGCATGTCTTCTTTCTTAAATTCTACAGATTTACCAGGGGTCACACAGGCTTTCTCAAGCGCGTTGTTAACAGATGCGCATATTCGGGCACGAACCGATTCTTATTTTAACCGTGTTAAAGAAATTCTCGATCGGTTTGGTGATTGTACTGTTACCTATGCCTTTTTTATCCGTACCCCTGTTATTTCTGCCCCCAACATTATGCTTGCGTGGTTAAACACTATTTTAACCGCGCGTGAGTGCCAATATTCGGTAGACTTATGCCATCCAGAAGGAAAATGGGTAGGCGCTGGAGAACCCCTTCTTTATATTACCGGACCTTTTAGTCAATTAGTCGATTTAGAAACAATTCTCCTTCAAAAACTAGGCTGTGCCTGTGTTGCCGCATTACGCGCTTATCAAATGGCTATTTCTCTTCCTCAAACGCGTTTTCTTGCTATGGATGCTCGCCACTGTGCCGGTTATGAGATGCAAGAGCTTATGGCTTATGCCGCCTCTGTTGGAAGCAGAGCAGCCTCTAAAGATGGCGCCGTTGGTTTTGTTGGAACCGCCAACGATGCTGTAGCCCCTTTTTTTGGTGGCACACGTGGATTTGGCACAATGCCACACGCTTTAATTGGATATGCCGGCTCTACTGTACGCGCTGCGGAAATGTTCCATTCACAATTTCCTGACGCGAATCTTATTGTTTTAGTCGATTATTTTGGACAAGAACTTACAGACGCGTTAGCTGTTTGCCACCGTTTTCCCGAACTTGCGCAAGCCGGGCGTCTATCGGTACGGCTAGATACACATGGCGGACGTTTTATAGAAGGTCTTAACCCTCAAGATTCTTATGCTGTTCTCAACCGCCATGCACCTGACTCTCTGCGTCGTTATCGTTCAGATAAAGAACTTCACTACCTCATTGGCACGGGTGTTTCTGCCGCAGCTATCTGGAAAATGCGTGATACGTTAGATGAAGCGGGCTTTTCTTCCGTTGGTATTGTTGCCTCTTCTGGTTTTGGGGTAACAAAATGTGCTTGTATGGCTGATGCAAAAGCCCCTATTGATATTGTTGGAACAGGATCATATATTCCTAAATTATGGAATGAAACTTATGCGACCGCCGACATTATCTCGTATAATGGTGTTCAACGTGTCAAAACAGGCAGAGAATTTTTATTCCCCTCCCCTCAAAACGACCCTATTCAAAGAGATTTGCATGACTAACCAAACACCGCCGTCAGCCTCTTCCCCTTCTTCTCCTCCATCTGATCCACAAGAAAAAACATGGTCTGTACGGATTATCGACCTTTCTCTCAAAGAAGATGATAACGTGGCAGAAGAAGTTAAAGTCTTCTACGATCTCGCGCATGCAAACGCTTTTGCCCGTGCTTATGTACGCGATAGTATAGAGCGTTGTCGTACAAAAGGGGCGTCGGCGCATGACATAATCGCCACGTGGCGCCATTTTGGTGAAGATGCCGTTGTTGTTGGAGATGATGAAAACGCTTGGTCATCTGCCCACGAAATAGATTTCTTTGCGGCAGACCCTGCAACCCCGATGGAACGTGATTGGCGGGCTCTTGACCCACGCCGACTCGTAGACGATAATGAAATCTCTCGATATCTTTAGTTTTTTATCGTCCATGTACATCTATTCTGTACGTCCATATACCGTAGTACCGGCTTTCTCCCAACTTTTTTACAACTTAATAAACGACTCATAAACGACAATGAAACTTCGATTTGCCCCCAGCCCTACCGGTTTTTTACATGTTGGTAATGCCCGTCTCGCTATTGCCAACGCTCTCTATGCGCGCCGCCATGGAGGATGTTTTCAATTACGAATTGATGATACTGATACCGACCGTTCACGCGAAGAATTTGTTAAGGCGATTCAAGAAGATATACGTTGGATGGGCATTACTTGGGACGAAACATTTCGCCAAACAGAACGACTCAATCAATATGCACGCGCCATCGAAAGCCTAAAAGCTTCTGGTCGTCTGTACCCATGTTTTGAAAGCCCGGAAGAACTTGCAAAAAAACGCGAATTACAAATTCGGCAACGTCGCCTTCCCGTATATGATCGGACGATGTTAAAAATGACAGAGGAACAACGTGCCCGCGCAGAAGCGAACGGCAAAGTTCCCTACTGGCGCTTTAAATTATCTGATACAACAATCCATTGGCACGATATGCTTATGGGAGACTGCCATGTTAAACTCCCCCTTGTTTCTGATCCTGTTCTTGTAAGAGCTGATGGAACTATTTTATATGCTTTAGCCTCAGTTGTTGATGATTTAGAAACCGGAATAACCCATATTATTCGGGGCGAAGATCATGTAACTAATACAGGTATACAACTTGATATTGCTCAAGCCTTAGGAGCGCAGTCCTCTCCTTTCTCTTTTGCTCATATTCCTCTTTTACTCGATACAGATGGATCTAAATTCTCTAAACGCTTTGACTCTTATGCGCTTCGGAAATTACGCGACGACGGGATAGAAGCTAAGGCTTTGGTTTCGTATTTAGCGCGTTTAGGAAGTTCTGATGATCCTGTTCTCTTACCGTTCGAACAACAAGCCGATCACTATGAACTCTCTCATATTTCGCGATCAGCCGCCCGTTTTGATATGCAGCAGCTTCTTTCTCTTAACCATAAACTTCTTGCACAACTTCCTTATGAAGCTGTTGCAAACCGCCTTCCGAAGGGATCCACAAAAGAATTTTGGCTTGCCGTACGAAACAACCTCGATCTGTTATCGGAAGCACGACTTTGGTATACCATCATCACGCAAGATATTCTCCTCCCTGTTCAAGAGGGAGAAGAAAGTTTTCTTCAAGAAGCGGCTGCTCTCCTTCCCCAAGAACCGTGGGATACCACAACATGGAAAACATGGATAACGGCTTTACGGGAACAAACAGGGCGTCATGGCAAATCTTTATTTCATCCCATTCGCCTTGCCTTAACAGGGGAAGAACAAGGTCCGGAACTACGTGATTTACTGCCTCTTATCGGAAGAAAACGTACATTAGCACGCCTTATACCCACCCCCTCATAGCAATAACGTCAATCATATGCCATGCGATGATGTTTTTGTTTTAGACTCACATGATGCGCTTTTAATTGTTGATGTACAAAATGATTTTCTCCCCCATGGGGCTTTAGCAATTGCTGAAAGCGATAAAATTCTTCCTTTCATTAACGCACTCGCTTCTCTACCCTTTAGCTGTGTTATAACCAGCCAAGATTGGCATCCGCCTTTTCATTCTTCTTTTAATACAGCCAAACCTGCTGGTCCGTGGCCACGCCACTGTGTTGCGTATACATACGGCGCTGCTTTATCTTCTTCTCTGCGTCTGCCGAAGCATACCCTAGCTATTTTCAAAGGCATGGATGCCAATAAAGAAAGTTACTCTGCCTTTGAGGGAGTAGCTTCTACTAACCTCTCTCTTTTCGATCTTTTACAACAAAAGAAAATAACTCGTATTTTTATTTGCGGTTTAGCCCTCGATTATTGTGTCAAAGCAACCGCCCTTGATGCCTACGCCCATAATATAGACACCATCGTTATTGTCAACGCCTGTCAAGGATTAGCCATAGACCCCAACCCAACCCTCCGTTTCCTCCAGCAAAACGCTATTAAACTATTATATTTCACATCATAGTCAGTTACACAACTAGACTATTAACAAGAATAGAGAAAGAAAAGGAGTTCCAATGAAACCCCCTTTATTTTTTCTATTGCTTCTTTTTTCCATAGCTAAAAGTAAAATAGAGCCATGCTACTATTCCTAAAAAATACGTTAAACTACACAACCAAAAACCAAAATGAATATTCAGCACTGCTACCATTAAAACTAGGGCTAAAGCAGCATTAGAATATTTATTCATGTAAAAGATCCTTTCGTAAAAGTAGTTTTATATTTGCCACAGCTTTGTTTGATCATAGGCAGAGTAAGATTAAAGCATATGCCTGCATGATTTCCAACGATTAAGTAATAAAGAATTACTTACAACAGA
>JAFPVE010000022.1 GCA_017413025.1 Acetobacter sp.
ACATAAAGCCCTGAAATGGTTGTGGCGGAGGCAACAGCGGGAACAAAAGTTAAAGCGGAAGTTAGAAGAAAAGAACGTAAGCGTAAGCGCATGATGGATAAGTCTCCTTAATATAATTATACAACTTAAAAAGAGACCCACGCCCTACCTCTTATCAAAATGATAAGGGGGGGGGTAATGATGCCTTCATTGGCAAAAGCTTGGAAGAATATAAATTTTTGAAAAAGAAAAAGCAAGTAAAAAAATAAAAATCGCGTTTAATAAAGTAAAAGGAAAAAAACGCCGTCATTTTTACTTTACTTTTCGTTTACTTTGCCCGATCTTTTTTGGTTTTTTTAGTTTTTTTGAGTGTTTTATATACCTAATTTCCTCATTTTCAAAATTCGCTGAT
This sequence comes from Acetobacter sp., assembly GCA_017413025.1. Lineage (GTDB taxonomy): Bacteria > Pseudomonadota > Alphaproteobacteria > Acetobacterales > Acetobacteraceae > Acetobacter. The sequence continues at coordinate 392 of JAFPVE010000022.1, forward strand.
TTTCTTCCTTAATTCAGATATGATATAAATTAAAATATGAGATATAACGCCAAATATTCGTATGTTTGATGGCGTTTTTTTATTTTTTATGTATAGAGGTATAAAGAATGTTGTTTTTAGGGTTATCTCTTTTTCCGCTGCTCTTTCTCCCATTATTTCCGTTGTTTTTCCCCCTATTTCCCTTGCTGTTTTCGTTGAGCTCGTTCTTCCCGTTGCTTTCCTCGTTCTTACACCTGTTCTCTCCCGTTATTGAAATCATTAACATACCAGGTGGGGGCGTATCTGTTTAAGATAAAGTAAACTAAGTTTTTTAAGGCGTTCTTCTGTTTCTAAACCACTCATAAAGTAAACTTCGAGTAAACTTCATAGACAACTTAACTCTATACTGCTATAATAAAGCAAAATTTTGTTTTTTCTCTTGAAACTCTTTTGATTCAATGAAAGGAAAATGATGATGGTCATCGTGAAAAAGATTAAACACTTAATTCAAACTTTTAAAGAACTTCCTTGTGAAGTTAAGTTTACTCTTCTCATCTCCATGATTGGTAATATTGGCGGATGTGCTTTTCTTGTGCTCTGTCGTAAAGCCCAAAAAGAAGGTAACCTTAAGTTAACAGGAAGATATGGTCGGAGTGCAGGCTTTTTGATGGGGATGGCTTTAACTGTTCAAGCCCTTTTTGATGCCGAAATTCTTAAAATCACCAAGAAATGCCCACCTCAAGAACCACCTCAAGAATGTAAATAGTAAAAACAAAAATGGGTGCGTATAAAACGCACCCATTTTTTCTAATACCCTAAAATATTCCCTCTGTTACCTCACCTATTTCTAGCGACGACTTGCAGAGTTTACAGTCATTTCACCATTTCATATAGCATACTCTTTGAGTATGTTTGTGTTTTACATATTTTGAAGAGCGTCAACACTTTGCAAAGTCACAGCAACCGCATGCGTAATTGCTGCAATACGTACGGCAGTTCGAACCGACTCGCTTCCGAGCTGTGCCCGAACAACTTTTTCATGACTGTTGACACACAAATCACAGCCATTAATGACAGAAACAGCAAGACACCATAATTCAAAATCTATTTTTTCGATACCCGGATCTTTAATAACATTCATACGCAGTTGTGCTGGCATTTTGGCATAATCACCGCCGACCATGTGCACAAAGCGATAATAAATATTATTCATTCCCATAATTGCCGCAGCCGATTGTGCAGCCGCAAAGGCTTCATCGGACAAATCTTTACGAAAATGTGCAACCACCGCTTGTGTTACATCATTATTACGCGAAGCAATTGCTGACGCGATAAAAGTACCCGCACGTTGCTGTGTGCTCAAAGTAACATCATTTAGTAAAGAACCTAAATTTAAGCGTAGATCTTTCGCATAGTCAGGTATACGATCTTTTAGGGAATCTATAGACATTTCTTTTACTCCTTACATTCGTACTCACATAAACCCAACAAAAAGAAGCGCGACATATCAGCAACTAACTTAATTTCTATATGCCCCTTCTCGTTTGACAAAGCCAACCCATTTCCGCTTATTTGTTTATTTGTAGCGCCTAAACATTTCAAACAAATTATAGCATTAGCCTAAAATATCAGAACAAAGCCACTTTTCAATAAACAAATATTTTTGCCATAAAAATGTGTAAGGAGGGTCGTTATCGTAACAAAAACTATTGACCGATGACTCCCCTCCCCCACTCACTTTTCAGAAAAAGTTAAAGAAAGTTAGACTTTCAAAAACGCATCCCCTTTCTTCCAGTTACAGGGGCAAAGTTCATCACTTTGTAAGGCGTCAAGAATACGAAGAATTTCTTGCGGATTGCGTCCAACATTTAAATCATTCACAGACACATGGCGAATGACACCATGAGGGTCAACAATAAAGGTTGCCCGCAAAGAAACGCCAGCATCATGCGCCATAACACCTGTACCCTCCGTTAATTCACGTCGAATATCAGAGAGCATGGGAATAGACAGTTCTTTCAAATCATCATGATGAAGACGCCAATTAAGGTGTACAAACTCACTATCAATAGAAACACCGTAGACGACAGCATCACGCTCCGCAAATTCATGCGACATTTTGCCAAAGGCAACGATTTCTGTTGGGCAAACAAAGGTAAAATCTTTCGGCCAAAAGAAAATAACTTTCCATTTACCATGATCTGTTTTATCAGAAATCTGAACAAATTGTCCGTTTAGACCTTCATGACCACCCGGCACAGCCGTCAAGTTAAATTGAGGAAATTTATCACCAACTGTAAGCATTGCTTTATCCTTATTGTTTAAGTGTTAACAAAAAGCTTATTTTTACGGGAACGCCTCCTCCTTTTACAAACACCCCCTTGTTAAGCTCTTGTAGAAAGTCTATCCCTATGACGCAATCTTGTCAAGAAAATTGACCTCTTTTTTAGTTTTCATTAATACTTGATAACACTTGATAAAAATATATTGACTTTTTCTTTATTTCTGATATAAAGCTATGTAGTTTAATAATTTGATAATTCATTTTTTATAATTTTTTATAAAAAGAGGTTATACCTATGAAAGTTAGAAACAGTCTGAAATCTGCCAAAACCCGTGATAAAGATTGCCATGTCATCCGCCGTCACGGACGTGTTTATGTTATTAATAAGAAAAACCCTCGTATGAAAGTACGTCAAGGGTAATTGAGTTATTGACGTCCCGCCCTTAAACTATTAAATGACTTAATTTAAGTCATTTAATAGTTTAAGGGTTAAGTGGTGTTTTTATTATGGAGGTTTATTTTCTTACTTAAAAAATAAGAGAATTACTTCATTTTTTCACTTTATTTAGTCATTTATTTAGTCACTTGCTGTTAATTGCGGTGTTTTTTTTCTGTCGTAATAAAATTCTTATAGCTCCTTTGTTCAGTCTTTTGTTATTTTCTCCTTTACGATATCCTTTGTAAAAATTATAGGCGTAGCCGACTTCTAAAATACTATGACGGATATCCACTCTCTCTAACCAGTGAGGTAACTCTCTGCGGAGGATTCCCCCTTCTTCACCCGTGCCTAATCCCGTAATAATTTCAATACATCGATCACCGCGTTGCTGTGCCTCATCTATAAAAACCATAAATTGGTGAAAAGCTTCTTGCACACTTAATCCGTGCAAGTCAAGTTTACTTTCCACACGCCCGTGCCATTGAATAGGAAAACTGTTTTTATTCTTTGGCTTACTCAAAACCTCACGACAAGCAGATTCCCCATATCCTTTTGATCTTTTTTGCTCTTTTAACACAGCGCGTACAGATCTTAAAAGGTGTACAGTCGGGTGTGGTGCCGTCGTCGTTTCTCTAGAAACTTGTAATTCAGTCTTTTTATAAACTTGATGATCAGATTGACTCGTCACCTCATGCATCGTTTCATAAACAGACTCACAAGATGTTTTATAGGTATTTTTTCTTTGGGTATTTTGGGTATTTTTCCCCTGTTGAAAACGATTATTATAGACAACAGACCCACATTTTGTGGGTCTGTTTTTTGTTTGCGTATTGGGACATGAATGGATCGTTGTTAACGCCTTCTTTACAAGAGACGCCGTCCGTCTCTCCCCATCACAAGAAGAAACTGAAAAGGACACGTCTGCCCGTAAAGGTGAAACACCTCGCATTACAGAAGCCCATAATGCCTTTTCTTCTTCTCGGAGAGGAAAAGCACACATCCTCAAGCACACTCTATTAAACTAACGCTAAACTAACACCGAATACTTTCATAACACAAAAGCTTTTATATCAGCCATTGTTATTTCGTATGCGCATTTTCTGGTTGATTCATAACTTGCTGATGCACAGGTTGCTGAGAGGTACCTTGCTGCACAGCTTTAGGAAGATCCGCTATAGAATGCCCCTGATATTGCCCTGTAAGACTTTTCAAGAAAGCAACAATATCTGTTACATCTTGATCAGATAGATGATCCATACCAAGCTGGTAACGCGCCATTTTACGCACAGCCTCATCAAGCGTTTTTACACTCCCGTCGTGGAAATACGGCGCTGTTAAAGCCACGTTACGGAGATTCGGCACCACAAAGCGAGACATATCCAACGGTTTCCCCGTCACAGTGTAACGCCCTTTATCTGCTGCTGTAAATGGACCGCCTCTATCTTTAAAGTAGTTGCCTTCCAGACCCATAATTTCGTAGCCACCACCGCCAACACCAATGCCATTATGGCAAGAGGCACAGCCAAGATCTTTAAAAAGCTCATAGCCTCGTTTAGCTTCTGGAGTTATGGCCTTTTCATCTCCCTTTAAATACGCATCGAAGGGACTATTTGGCGTAATAAGGGTTTTCTCATATTCAGCGATAGCACTAGTGATCGTTTTCTGATCAATTTGTGCATTAGGTCCAAAAGCCGCTTGGAATAATCCCTGATAAGTCTTATCGGCTTGCAATTTATGCACGACTTCCGCCCAATTGTGAGAGCCCATTTCCACGGGATTCAAAACAGGACCAGCTGCCTGTGCAACAAGATCTGGCGCGCGTCCATTCCAAAATTGCGCTATTTTGAAATAAGCATCGTAAACAGACGGCGTATTGATAGGCCCCTTATGCCCGTTAATGCCCGTTGCCGTGACTAAGTGATCCACCCCTCCTCTCGCTAAATCATGGCAACTTGCACAATTGACTGTACCATTTCCAGAGAGATTTTTATCAAAAAACAATTTTTGCCCCAAAAGTACTTCTGCCTGATTCACAGGTACGGATTCCGGAATAGGGCGCACTGGCTCCGTAACAAATTGTGGCGCCGCCCCTGTGTTGGCATAATAACGTTTCCGCGTCTGCGCTATCCACGCTAAAATAGCGTTACGTTGAGACTCTGTTAAATAAGCATGCCAATGCAAAAACAGATATTGACTTGGGGGCATTAAATTATAACGAACAACATTTTCAATCTGAGAAAGTTGTAATTCCGAAGGGGGTTTTCCTTTCTCAAACTCTGTTAAAACAGGATCTATCTGGAAATGCCGTAAACCTTGCTTTATATCATGCATCATCAACTGATGAGCAACGGGTAAATAGAAATAAAAAGGCATTTCCCGCCCCTGCGCATGGCAGTAATCACAACGCGCACCACTGATGATATTAAACGCTTCCAAAGCCTCTGGATCATGACGTGTTGGAGAATTTGCAGTCAAAACAGGGGCATGTTCTTTATCAAAATGCTGTAAAAACGCAACAGCCCCCCCATAAACAACAACACCCGTACACACGGTCGCTAGTAAGATTTTTTTGATCAATGATTTACTTGATTTATCTGATTGATTTACCTGATTTATATTTTCCATTTTAACACCTTATAACGTTATTATTACTTTGTTTTTCACTCCCTTAGCCCATTCGGTTAGCAAAAACCAAAAGAGAAGCTTTAAAAACGAACCACCACCTATCTGCTTTATCTTTTTATCATCAGGTCGGTAGCTGGTTTATTTTTCGTCTCTAAAATAAACGATAAACAGCAAAAAGGAAAGTCTAAAATTCTCTTAATGATAATTTTTGTTCATTTTAGTTACAAGACACCCATAATAAGTACTCATAACGAGACCTCCATGAATATCTTTCATGAATAGCCTTTTTTAGAGTGGTATTTTTTATTTGTTTAATTTGACAACAATTAAAAACTATCCCATTCAAGACATTTCACAGAACATTTCACGGAGACGCTTGCGTGCAATAGAGACATAATCCTTATCAATCTCAATACCAACTCCTGTGCATCTCAAATTTTGTGCTGCCAAAAGGGTTGTACCTGTCCCCATAAAAGGATCTAATACATGAAGATTTTCAGGAACATTCTCGTAAGTATTTTCACGCCTATGCAAACGAATGCAGTATTCTGGCAAAGCTATGGGAAATAAAGCAGGATGATCAAATTTTTCCGAACGTTTTTGCACAGTCGGATAAGGAATAAACCACGTATTTCCCCGACAACGTTTATCATACTTATGCCCGCGCCTGACAATATTGGATTTGTCTTTATATGGCACGCCAATCCCTAACCGATTCAGTTGGACAGACCCATCACATGTTAAATGAAAAATATGCTCATGCCCATGATGAAGATAACGCTGGCTATTAAGAGGCTTGAAATGACCAAAACTCTCTTCTCCAATAGAAATCGATTTCACCCAAACAATATGATTTTGTAAAACAAACAAAGCACGTAAACGCACCATAAGTTCAAATGGTAACCAAGGGTGTATAGAAGAACCCGAAATATTGAAAAAAAAAGACCCATTAGGTTTTATGATACGCCGAATCTGATGAGCAATAGCGAAAATCCATTCAAGATATTCCGATTCGGTTTTACAATCAGGGTAATGCCGATAAGGAATCCCGATATTATAAGGCGGTGAAGTAACAACCACATCAACAGAATGAGATGGCATACGCTTTAAAACCCGTAAGCAATCCGCCTGCACAATTTCTTGCTGACCTATTTTATAGCGTTTGATACGTGGCTGTTTACCCTCACCCGTCAACATTTAGAGCAATATTTATGGTCAAGGTCAGTGTTATATCACGCACTACATGCCGAAGCGAGTAACCATTGATCCGCTTGATTTACTTGATTTACTTGATTTACTTGATTTACTTGTAATCCAAACACGCGCTCAAATGTCCATAAATCAGAAAATTCTGTTATAGAATCAGTACCCGTCACCGGTTGTCCATGACTATCCAAAACAAGATTAATCTGATCGGAAACGATTTTAACATCTATAGAAACTTTACTCCCCGCTTCTACCGGTGTAATACGTGCATCTTCAATCGCAAGAGAACGTATAGCTTTAATATCTGTTCTCTGAGTTTGGGCAGCATCATGACGTGCTGTTATCGCCGTATCAAATGCTGCATAAACAGAGGGAGTTAAAGATGCCTTAAGAACATCCCTATTCCCCTCAGCATATGCTTTGACAATCTGAACAAAAACAACTTGAACGCTATGAAGAAATTGTTTTGGTGTAAAAGAAAGAGATTGTTTCTCAATGACTTGAAGAACCTGACCAACACGCGTACTGGGTGCAGGGATATCATACCGAACTTCAACCTTTTCAGCTTGCTCTATTGAGGGAGGTGTTTCAGGAAAAGTTACCCCTAATGAGGAAGCAGGTATCACAACGGACTGTATCCCCTCTTTTTTTCCGAGTACACTCCGCAACCGTAAAATCAAAAATACAGCTATAAGAGCAAGGAGAACAAGATCAACCGGTACACCACCAACAGAAAAATCCATAGAGATCACTCACCTTTCTGAGTTTTAAATACAACACACAGCATGATTCTAAAACCTCAATAAAAATCTAGCTCCGTTTATTTTATAGAACTGATTTATTGAGATTGATTTTTGGCATAATTTTAATTACCCGTTTTAGACATAGTGATGAAATCCATCTGATACAATATTTCATCAAAACCTCATGTTACTAATTTAACGTTTTTTAACGTTTAACGCAAAAATAAAACGCTTTATTTATCCAACAAATATGAAGTATAAATGTCTTTTCATTATATACGTAGAGTCTACTATACAGAAACTAAAAAACGAAAACTACCAAGCACATCTAAAACCTACCAGCCATAAACCTTAAATTTTTCACCTCATACCCTTTTACGTTAAGATTACTCGTGTTAGAATATTTATAAAAGTATTTTATTCTACACAAATCTCTCAATTTATTGACATTAAATCAACATTAAACATATTTTTTATAGATGAACAATAATGAGGTTATTTTCAAAACCATAAAATAAGCCTAATCTCAATACAGGTATTATGTATACGTATAGAGAAAATCCTAGTTTCGTTTTTTTCTACAACTTTTAAAACAGGGAATTATTAACGATGTCAGAAGAAGCTCCTCCATCTCCCGTGCCAACGTTACCATTAGCCATTAACTGGCAATACGTACGAGATTTATCATTTGAAGTTCCTGCAGGTGCAGAGATCTTTATATCTTTACGCAATCCACCACAAGTGAGCATTAACTTTGATGTACAAACAAACAAACTCCAGAACAAACAAGCAGAAGACAATGGTCAGATGACTTACGAAGTCGTTTTATCCATTAAAACAGAAGCAAAAGAAGTTGCGGAACAAGAAGGCAAAGCAGAAGATAAAAAACTTGATCGTATCGTTTTTATTGCTGAACTCGTTTACGCGGCTGTCGTGACCTTAAACAACCCTCCTCCAGAAATGCTAGAGCCGATTCTTCTTGTTGAAGTTCCGCGTCTTATTTTCCCTTATGCCCGAAACATTATAAGTGAAATCACCTCTAATGGGGGTTTTCCACCTATCGTTATACAACCGATCGATTTTGTCGCCCTATGGCAATCGCGTGTCGCACAAGTTCCCCAACCAACGGTAACAGACCATATCGGGCATGCGTGATCTTTGGGCGTGATTTTTGTTATAAGAGTTATTTCTTATAGCGTTTTATAGCAAATTTTACGTCATTCAAGAAAAAAGGCGTTGCCCGTTGACATCATGAGTAACGACCGAGGGCGTTTATCATGCCGATAGCGTGAGGGTGGGAAGCAACGGAGATAGGAGCTTTCCACTTTAAGCTTTCTACTGTACGCGCAACGGTTTCAGAAATGACAACAGAGCGTACAGTGCGGGCTATTTTTTGCTGGCTTTGTGATAATGCCCCAAACCAGCTTATTGTACTCCGTGCTGAAAAAAACATAATGGCAGCAACAAGTCGTTGTTCAAGAAGTGTTATAACAGAGGAATCTATTTCGGCAGTTGCCCGTGTTTCATAGACCACTCTCCGTATAACACGAAAACCTATTTGGCGCAGAGTGTCGGCGAGTGTTATACCACACCCACGCCCTGTTGCTATCAGAAGTGTTCCTGATAAAGGTGTATAATGCTGACAAACACATTTAATAAGATCTTCTGCGTTACCGTTGGCACTTTGAACATTCACAAAGCCCGCTTGCCTCACCCGTTCAGCCGTTCGATCTCCCACAACATAAAACGGCATTTCTTGAGGTATTTTGCCACAAAGTGCTGGAATAGCTTGCCCACTCGTCAGCAATACAGCGCAAATTGTTCTAGGGGGAAGAGGCAATAACTCTCGTAACGTTATACAGAGCGAAGGAGAAGGATAAGCGTCCCAACCGGCTTTTTGTACTGCAAGAAGGGTTTCCGTTAATCCTGGTTCTGGACGCGTGACAATAACCCCCTTTGCATGCATTATCAGACTCTAAAAATATCTGACGGGCTATCACGACGTAAACTTTTTCCTAACTCACGCCCCAAAGACTCTGCTTCGTCTGCCTTACCTTGTATACTCCGTTTTAGCAAAAAAGAACCATCTTCACGTGCAACGAGCCCCGTTAAATGTAATTCAGGCGAACAATCGGAAGATGAATACTCTGATGCTTGTTCTCCTTCTGGACGAATAAAACGCGCATACCCACCAATAGGCGTTCGACAAGAGCCATCAAGTTCTCTCAATAAAGCGCGCTCTGCTGTCGCAACAGAACGCGCCTCATAATCCTCAATTGCGGCTAATAACTCTCGCAATTCATCATCATCTTCACGAACAGTAACACCTATAATCCCCTGCCCTGCTGCTGGTACCATCACAGTAGGATCTAAAACAACACTCGCCCGTTCTGTCAGTGATAACCGCTTTAAGCCTGCAAAAGCAAGAAGAGTGGCATCACATAACTGATCCCCAAGTTTTTTAAGTCTCGTTTGTACGTTGCCACGAAGAAGCCCGAAATTAAGATCAGGACGAACATGTAATAATTGCGCTTGCCTTCGTACAGAAGAGCATCCTATCAAAGCTCCCTGTGGCAAAATAGAATAAGGATCCTCTAAATCGGTAAAAGTCGTCATTAAATGCGGTGCGACAATAAGCGCATCGCGCGCATCTTCACGCGGTAATGTACACGCTAAAACTACCCCCGAGGGTAAAGTTGTTTCCAAATCTTTCAAACTATGAACAGCAAAATCAATACGTCCGTCGGATAAAGCCTCATGAATCTCTTTTGCAAAAAGCCCTTTTCCCCCAATTTCGGCTAACCGACGATTTTGTACCTGATCACCCGTTGTATAAATTGGAAATTCTTGAAACGCACCCGCATCACGAAGAACCGGACAAAACCGCGTTAGCATTTCAAGAAACAGACGCGTCTGTTTCAACGCAAGAGGGGAAGCTCGCGTCCCAACACGCAAAGGCAAAGAGTGACGTCCAGAATGACAATGTTCTGTTACCCTTTTCCCTGTTACTTTTTTCTCTATTATTTTTTTTTCTGGCACTTTTTTCTGCAGCTCTTTCTGTTGATCAGCAAGTTCTACCACTTCTTCTTGCCCAGCAGAAGTCAATATAAAAGATGATTCCATTGTAAGTTGTAATTATGTGAACTATAATATACCTAAAGGAAGAGAAAAGAACGAGATATTAAGTTAAGAGAAGCTCTCTACATCGGTCATAAAAATATAGATCCAATTCCCATTTTCACCTCCCTACTCTGTCTTCACTTTAGTGTAGCGTGTTTTTCCCCGTATGTCTACGACTCTTACAAATTCTATACCTCAGCAACCTCTTCTTACGGATGTTTTTCCAAGCACTTTAACGGGCAATATCCTCGCCATTGAGTCTTCTTGTGATGAAACAGCTTGCGCCATTCTTACCCCTAACGGCACTGTTCTTGCCCAGCGCGTAGTTTCACAAGAGGGGCACGCGGTCTTTGGCGGCGTTGTCCCTGAAATTGCGGCACGTGCTCATCTTTCTTTACTGCCACACCTTGTTTCTGCCACCCTTGCTGACGCTCAATTAAAAACCTCCGCCCTTGCTCTTGTTGCTGCGAGTACGGGTCCGGGTCTCATTGGTGGGCTTATTGTTGGCAGCAATTTTGCTAAAGGGTTAGCCCTTGCTCTCAATATTCCTTTTATAGCGATCAATCATATAGAAGCACACGCCTTAACCGCACGCCTTCCGCATCTTATGCCTTATGATGTTCCTTTCCCTTACCTGCTTCTTCTTGTTTCTGGTGGACATTGTCAATGTGTCGCGGTTGAAGACGTTGGCTCTTATCGTAAGCTTGGCGGTACCATTGATGACGCTGTAGGTGAAACCTTTGACAAGGTCGCCAAAATGCTTGGTTTAGGCTGGCCAGGCGGACCTATGATCGAAAAACTTGCCAAAGAAGGGTGCCCCCATACGATTCTCCTTCCACGCCCTCTTTTCCAACGTGATGGCTGTGATTTTTCTTTTTCTGGGTTAAAAACAGCGATCGCCCAAAAACTTATTCCTTACGAACAATCTCCCCTTCCGCGCCAATTTGCTGCCGATTTAGCTGCCTCATTTCAACAAGCTGTGGCGGACATTATAGCTGATCGCGTTATGCATGCCCTCGATATGATGCCACATGCCAAAGTTCTTGTCGCCGCAGGTGGCGTTGCTGCGAATAATCTCATACGAACAACCCTTAAAAAAACGGCTCATCAACGCGGCTTACGTGCGCTTATCCCCCCAACTCATCTCTGCACAGATAATGCTGTTATGGTAGCTTGGGCTGCTTTAGAGATTTGGCATAAAGCGTCACAACACCACAAAACGCCTTTTACAGATATTGCTGCCCGTGCCCGCCCTCGTTGGCCTTTAGAAGAAATAGGGGAAGAGAGAGCACAGCACGACCGCAACAATACCTATAAACTTTCTTGATATCTTTACAAAAATATAAAAACACAGAGGCGAAAGGAATGTACCTCCCCCTCGTCTCTCCATAACCTTTCATACAAACACCAGAAAACCTCAAAACCGGCGTGTAGAAATTATCCGCCATGTCTACTAATAAGGACACGCCTAATAAGGAAGTTATTTATAAACACGAACCCATGGAAGATCACACAAACGCGGGGTCATGATCCCGCGTTCAGAATACCTCCCTCAAACCATGGGTTCTGTACCTCTCAATAAAATTTAACCATAAGTTCAGCACCCCTCAACAGAATCGAACCATGGGTCATGACCCATGGTTTGGAAGTAAAAGC
>JAFPVE010000037.1 GCA_017413025.1 Acetobacter sp.
CGTTGCCACAAATACCCGGCACCGCCCCCGATGAAAGGTGTAGCAATAGACTTCAGCCCAAAAAGCCGCTCAAGGTCAAAATCATACAACACATTCGCAAAACCACCCCAAGACTCATCCGTGCCTTCGTGGTTCATAGCGGTTATATGGGTTATAGCTGTGACATGTGTTGCAGAAATATACTGTGGCGTATACGGGTGCCCTTTCCATACAGGAGCATAACCTTTATAAGTCAGAATATCATTGCCACCATTACTTATGTGTACGTAATAGTAATACCCCGGATCAGCATTGGTACCGTTAAAACCAGTCGATGGTGGTAGCCCGAAAATATCACCATTGGTGGATTGCCACATATTTTCAGGAGAAAAACCATAGCTAGCATAAGTACTAGCCAGAGTACTTCCCGCATTCATGTCATTTACGGCATTCCCGAGATAGTTACTGTTCTGTCCGTTATAGTTCACGAGATAACAAATACTAGTTGTACTGGTTAATGGGGCGTTATTATAATTTTTTACATCAAAGGGAACATAATTCCATTGGGAAGAGGCGGTCGTTGTATAACCATATCCATTGGTGTTGGGGTTGCCGATAGGAACATCAGGGGAGAAGGGGCTGAACTCACCATTCGGCAAGCCAAATATAGGATTTGGATTGTTAGCAGAAGCAACAGGCCTTTTTCCATTCCACCATCCTAGAAAGTTTTTTATTCCATAATTTAACCCTGTCCATCCATCGATAAGGTCTTTGCAGGGTATTTGTGTGGTATCTTGAACATGTGTATAACCGCCAAAATATGATGACGTACCTTCTTTACCGGTCTGATCTACTTGATGTGCCTTCCATGCAGGATTTTTCTCAATAGAGGTATGTTCTTCGTAAGAGGTATATCTTTCAGAAGAAGCATAGTCATCATGAGAGAAGTTATAAAGCCCTTCGGCTTCGACGCGCAGTCCGTTTCCGAAGCCATAGCCGACGGCACCGAAGCCTGCAAAGCCTGTACCGTGGTTGACGGAGAATTTAGGCACAGCGTCGCCATTTGCTGAGCTATTGGCGTGGACATGTTGGTCTTGCACGTTGTTATAGCCTGAACCGCCGTCGACATAGAGCCCGGAAATGGTTGTGGCAGAGGCAAGTGCAGGAGCGAAAGTTAAAGCAGAAGTTAGCAGGAAAGAACGCAAGCGTAAGCGCATGAGTGAGAAGTCTCCTTAATTATAATTATACAACTTAAAAAGAGACCCACATCCTCACCTTTATCAAAATGATAAGGGGGGGGTAAATACCTTATTTTTTATAAGATAGCCGGAACAAAAAATAAAAGATAGTTTTTTTTATACATTTTCTTTCATTCTTTTTCTTGTGACATACTATTTTTTGACAGAACTCCCCTATCCGGAGCTTGAGCTTTAGTAGATAGGGGTGATAAAATTAAACAATTCAGATAATTTTATTATCAAACATCACGAGAATAAATATGGTGGAAAGTTGCCGTTAGGGGTTATGTAGACTTCAACATGATCCAAAAAGCAAAAAAGTTAAAACAGGGCTTGTCGTTTCCTTTTATTTTTGCCATTTATAATATGCAGATTTGTGACATAGACACAGATTCTGGTAACTCATTTTTGATGACTATTGTGGAACTTATTCGTGAAAACCCATCAAAAAGTTGTATAATATTTTGCATATTTTCAATCAGCTAAAAGTATGTCAGAAAAAATGATTCGTAAATTATCATCAGGGTTATAGGGGTTTATACCCTTTTTTATGTGTTTTAAGGAGGCGACATGTCTGATCTCGTTGTTCTTGGTTTTGACCATATTGACGAAGCGGCTAAAGTTCTTGCTGAATGTCATAAATTAGAAAATGAATATCTTCTTGACTTAGAAGATGCTGTTGTTGTCACACGCGATAAAAATGGTAAAGTCAAACTTCACCAAAGTGTTCATCTCGAAGCTGCTGGAACCTCTTGGGGGCTTCTTTCAGGCGGATTTTGGGGTGTCCTTGTCGGTCTATTATGTCTCAATCCCTTAGCGGGTTTTGTTATTGGTAGTGCCGTTGGTGCTGGTGCTGGTGCCATTGTGGGAGCTTTTTCAGATTACGGAATTAACGATCATTTTATCCGTTCGATTGGCGATACCATTCCGCCAGATACCTCCGCTTTGTTTATTTTGATACGCAAATGCCAACCCGAAAAAGTGATCAAAGATATATCTCAGTTTAAAAGTCACACACGTATCATCCAAACCTCCCTTTCTCCTGAAGACGAGGAACGCCTTAAAGCTGCCATGAGTGGACATTTTAAACCCCACATCCCCCCACAGTAATACCCCATCACATCATGCACTTTAACATTCTATTCATAGTGAGAAAACACATAACCAGAGGGTCTCCCCCCTCTGGTTTATCTTCTTTAGGCTTATTATATATGCGTTGTTGCTCAACGATATTATTCATTAATGTTTTTTTTCAAAACCCAAAAAGGTTTTTCTCCCCTTTGTTTTTATCCCCTTTCCTAAAAAGGAAAATACACACTCAAAAAAAATCAATGGGTATTTCTGTCTTAAACTCTTCTCGTTTTCTGCTTCTTCTTGCTGCCTATCTCGAAACGCTTGTAAAGCTCTTACATCATTTTGAATAGTCTGTTTTTAATATCTCGTTTTATTAAGATTCTTTTTTTCTATTGTTTATGTACTTTCAGTCACATATTCAATAACACACCCCCTATAGACGACACTTTGTTAATCATACCATGTTTACTATAAAAATTATTTTGCTTTTACTGTGGCTTGCGGCACTCAGCAGTATTTTAACACGGGCTTTTGTTCAAAAAATACCTCAACCTCTTATTCTCATTCTCCTTGGAAGTGTTGCAGCACTTTGTGGCTTCCACGTTGAATTACATCCCGAAATATTTCTTTTTGTTTTTTTACCACCGCTCCTTTTTGTCGATGCTTTTCACATGCCCTTGCGTGAATTTAATCAGTTACGCGGTCCTATTTTATTTTTAGCTTTTGGGCTTGTCGTGATCAACACAATTGCATGTGGTTATCTTATTCACTGGATTTTACCAAACCTATTATTATCTGTTTGCTTTACACTGGCTGCGGCTCTTTCTCCAACAGATACTGTTGCTGTCTCAAGTCTCATAGAAGGAAAACCTGTTCCGTCTCGACTCCTCCAAATTTTATCAGGAGAAGCCCTTTTTAATGATGCTTCAGGTCTTGTCTGTTTCCGTTTTGCTACCATAGCAGCCCTTATTGGTGAATTTTCCTATGAACACGCTTTTAAATCTTTCCTCTTTGTCGCCATTGGAGGCATTGTTATTGGGGCTGTTTTAGCTTGGCTTGCTGCTAAAATTGATCATATCCTTATTCGCTATGGTTTTGATGAAGCTCTATCACAAATTCTTTTGCTCCTTTTATTGCCGTTTTTGCTCTATGCCGCCGCAGAATCTGCCGGATGCTCTGGCATTTTAGCCGCTGTTGCCGGCTGTATGATACTTAAATTATCGGGCATTATAGAAGAATCAGCGATTACAACCCGTATTCAAGCCAACACTGTTTTAAATATAGTCAGCTATACTTTCAACGCGCTTATTTTCCTTTTTCTTGGTTTTCAGCTACCGTCACTTTTGCAAAAAGCTCAACTCGTTGTTTACGTGCATAACGTCACCATGTGGCGGCTTGCGTTGGTTGTTCTCATTATTTACGGTATTATGTTTTGTATCCGTATGATCAGTGTATGGATCAGTGTATGTACGCGATGGTTTGTTGCACGCTTACGTCATACCGATTTTGAACCCATTAGCCTCGCTGCGAGTTTTTTACTTACATTTGCTGGCGTTCGCGGTGCAGTGACATTAGCCGCTGTTCTTTCTCTTCCCACAGGGTTAAATGGTACCCAAATTTTTCCATCACGCGAAACGGTTATCGTCATTGCGACAGGTGTCATTATTCTTTCTCTTCTTTTAGCGAGTATTGCCATTCCGTTTTGTTTACGTTTTATCCCGCCAGAACTCATTAGCAAAAGCGCACGAGAAGAAAATCATGCCCGTCAAAAACTCATTAATGCAGCCCTTACTGTACTTAATAAAGCCCGTGAAGGTTTTTTTCCTCCACCAGGAAAACAAACAAGTTCATTCTCTGAAGAAGAAAAACTCATGCGTCTTGAAACGACAGAGCGACTTCAACGCCTCTATAAAAGCCGTTTAGAAACCGAGGATATTACCTCTGTTGAAAACCTTTCCCATAGCTCTCATACTTTACGTCGTGTTCGCTTTGAACTGGCGTTACGCCTACAAATTTTACGTATTCAACGCCAAACTATGCGTGACATGATGAAACAAGGTGATATTAACGACCGAACAGAGTGGAAAATACAAGAAGAAATTGACTATGAAGAGCAAGTTATCCGTTCACAAATCAGGCGCCTCCCACGTAGCAGTAAACCTGCTAATCTCATTTAATTTTAATTTCTTTTAATTTCTTTTAGAGACTCGATATGACACGTTCCCCTATTATTTTTATTGATGGCGAAGCTGGAACAACAGGGCTTGGTATTCGCCGCCGTTTATCCTCTTTACCTGTCACACTTCACACGATAGACCCCAAACACCGTAAAGACCCAATCGCCCGCAAAGAAGCCATGATACAGGCTGATTTAGTGGTGCTGTGTCTCCCAGATGACGCCTCGCGTGAAGCAGAAGCCATGGTTGCCACAATGGGTAAAAATGCCCCGCGTCTTTTAGATGCCAGCACAGCATTTCGCACCGATTCAAAATGGGTCTATGGCTTTCCAGAACTTGTCCCTACCCAAACCCAAGCTATAGCCACAGCGACACGCGTTTCAAACCCGGGCTGTTATCCAACAGGGGCTATTGGGCTATTACGCCCTTTGATTGATGCCAAGATTCTTCCTACAGATTACCCCCTTTGTATAAATGCTATTAGTGGCTATAGCGGTGGTGGACGTTCTATGATTGAAGCCCATGAGCGTGATGGCGGTCCTGCCTTTATCCTCTATGGGCTTACGCTTGACCACAAACATATCCCAGAAATTTGCCAACATGCAGGGCTAACGCGCCGGCCTCTTTTTGTTCCCTCTGTGGGGCATTTTGCCCAAGGAATGATTATTTCTATTCCACTCCACCTTGATGAACTTAACGGTACTGTTACCGCAGAAGATCTCTACACCATTCTTAAGAACCATTACAATCCCCCCACTAATAAAGAACATGGTGCAAGGCATACTACAGAGCAAGAGCAAAAAATGGTACACGTTATTCCCCCAGAAAAAACCCTTTTAGACAAAATCCTTTCAGCTGAAACCCTTGCAGGAAGTGATTTTATGGAGCTTCGCGTACATAGCAACCCACACCATAAACACGTGGTTTTAACAGCACGGCTTGACAACCTCGGTAAAGGGGCATCAGGGGCTGCCCTTCAAAATATCAAGCTCATGCTCGGATTCAACTAACGCCCCGATATTTTATTTTCTTTTTGTTTTTTCTCTTTTAAAAACCACGAATCGGAACGCCTCCATCAAAACCACGGGTCATGACCCGTGGTTTGGAAGCAAAGGTCAAACCCAAAGCGCGAGACGCACTCTGACAAAATAATCAAGTTGCACTGTCAAAAAGAAGCCCACATAAAACGAGCTTCTTTTTGTTCGTTCAGCGTTATCTCATCAAACAAATCAAGAAAAAAGAGTAAATTATTCCTCCAGCAAAAATCAAAAAATATTATGAAAGAGCGGTTGGCATTGTTTTCATATCAATCACAAAACGATATTTGACATCGGATCGTAAAATCCGATCATAAGCGCTTTCAATGTCTTCCATACGGATCATTTCAATATCGGCAGTAATACCGTGTTGACCACAAAAATCAAGCATTTCTTGTGTTTCTGCAATTCCACCTATAAGGGAACCGGCAAAATTGCGCCGTTTGAAAATAAGGCTAAAAGCCGCCACAGGCAAAGGTTCCCCCGGTGCGCCGACTTGCACAAGAGTCGCATCACGTTTTAATAACCCTAAATAGGTGTTAATATCGTGTTGAGCTGAAACGGTATCGAGAATAAAATCAAACCGCCCTTGTTCTTTAGCCATAGCTTGCGCGTTGGTGGATAAAACCACTTCATGCGCGCCTAAACGTTTGGCATCGGCTTTTTTGTTTGCCGAGGTGGTAAACAAAACAACTTCTGCGCCCAAAGCATAAGCGAGTTTAACACCCATATGCCCAAGCCCGCCAAGCCCGACAATACCCACACGCATCCCTGCCCCTACTTTCCAACGCCGTAAGGGGGACCACGTTGTTATCCCTGCACAAAGCAAAGGGGCGGTGGCAGCAAGGTCAAGCGTTTTGGGAATATGCAAAACAAAAGCCTGATCAACAACAATATTTTGAGAATAGCCACCATAAGTAACACCACGCCCGTGTTTATCTTGCCCGTTATAAGTATCAACAAAACCATTTTCACAATATTGTTCAAGCCCTTGTTGGCAGCTACTACACTGGCGACAAGAATCCACCATACACCCAACACCCACATGATCGCCTACCTTAAAACGCGTGACAGCCGAACCAACTTCAACCACACGCCCAATAATTTCATGTCCGGGAACACAGGGATATATTGTGCTCCGCCACTCGTTGCGCGCGGTATGAATATCAGAATGACAAACCCCACAATATAAAATATGAATACGTACATCTTCGGCACCCGTTTCACGCCTTTGT
This sequence comes from Acetobacter sp., assembly GCA_017413025.1. Taxonomy (GTDB): domain Bacteria; phylum Pseudomonadota; class Alphaproteobacteria; order Acetobacterales; family Acetobacteraceae; genus Acetobacter. Next base: position 6,741 of record JAFPVE010000037.1, read on the forward strand.
AAAGATAACGGTGCAAAAGGGTGATCCGCCCCCGTTGTGCCATAGCCTATACACGTTAACATGTTTTTTCCTTTCATTTGTTCTCTTGATTCTCTTGTCATTTGACTTAAAAGACTTTTTATCACGTTATTTTTATTTTACTCCTTTTTCTTTATTTTTTACTCTATTTTCTTTTTCCTCTATTTTCCCTATTCATTGGGTCAAAAATTATAAAACCGAATTTTAAAATTTCACATCGCAAATTGGCTTTTTTAATATCGTAACACTGTAAAAGCTAATGCCATTGATAAAAAAGCTGTTTCATCTTTTAGTTAAAGAATCAAATATAGGTTTTAGGACAACAAGAAAAAAGTGAGGAAGATCCTCACTTTTTCATAAGAGAGACGGTAAAAAATAACTTTTAACCATCTCTCAACATTAAACGATTACAAAGTTCTTGTTGCCGTAACAGCACTATTAGGAACAGCATTAGGATTATCAACAAATGAATGCGAATAAACAACATTACCGTTGAAAACAACCGTCAGAACCTTTTCATCTGCCGAGTCGTGGGCTATCACATTACCAACCACTTGCCCCGTGCCATAAGTGGGGACGCCCTCATACGTTGCGGCCAGATTAGCACCAGCAGAAAGAAGATTCCTAAACCCTTGACGATTTGTCGTAGACTTTAAGTCATAGACATATTCTTCACGACCGTTACTATCAGTAAAATCTCTGACAGGGTTTCCATACATGGCAAGGATTTGGCTTTTGGTCGTTACACCATCTTTTATTTTTGCTTCTACGCTGTCATGCGTTTCATTTGCCAATCTGGCACTCCCTGTCTGCGTTGTGGCACAAGCGGCGACAAAAAGCGGAAGACCAATAACAAGCGAAGCGGCTAAACGTTTGTAATTTACCACTTTATACCCTTTCCTGATAAAAGTTATTTTACAGTTTTCTAGCTATTGTTAGCTATTGTTAGCTATTGTTAGCTATTGTTAGCTATTGTTAGCTATTGTTAGCTATTGTTAGCTATTGTTAGCTATTGTTAGCTATTGTTAGCTATTGTTAGGAAAATAACAGTTTAATCATTAGTGTCAAGCTTTTATCTTAACAATCAATAAAATAACTTTCTCACTATTTTGACAATACCTTAAACCCTTAAATTTTTTCTATAAGTTAGTCAAAATAAGAAAGCAAAAAGACAAAAGGGGTTATTAAGAAAAACACAAGAGACTCACTTAACGAAAAAACCTAGCTTTCCGTAAAAAGCTAGGTCTTTTACTGCTTTAACGTTACGTTAAAAGTTTTGACTTACGGCATCATTGTCCCTGTTTCAACAAAACGATCATGCCAAGACAAAGCCTCCTTAAGGAGATGCGGCATATGCTTACCATAAGAGTCTTTCAGAGCACGATCGAGATAATCCTGCAACATGGGGCGATAAGTGGGGTGAGCACATTTGGCAATCATTGTCCGCGCCCGTTCTACCGGTGATTTTCCACGAAGATCCGCAATACCTTGTTCTGTTATAAAGATTTGCGTATCTTGCATACCATGATCAACATGTGCTGTCATCGGCACGATTGCGGAGATTTTTCCGTCTTTCGCTGTCGAAGGCGATAAGAAGAAAGACATATAAGAGTTACGCGTAAAGTCACCCGAACCCCCAATACCGTTCATGACGCGAGATCCCATAACACGGGTCGAATTGACCTTACCGTAAATATCAGCTTCGATCATGCCATTCATAGCAATACAGCCAAGACGGCGGATAATCCCAGCCGAATTACTAATATCTTGCTGACGTAAAATCAATTTGCTTCTAAAGAAGTCCATGCGGTTATTGATTTCTTCCGCTGCTTTAGGGCTCAAGGCAAAAGAGGTCGCTGAAGCCACACTTAAGCAGCCAGATTCAAGCATATCAAGCATGCCATCTTGGATCACTTCGGTATAGGCAACGAGTCCCTTAAAAGGTCCCTCATTGAGCCCTTTAAGCACCGCGTTAGGAATATTTCCTACCCCAGATTGTAATGGCAGCAATGAGGGGGGCAAACGCTCATGCTTAATTTCATGCTGAAAGAAATCAAGCAAGTGCCGCGCAATCGTAATCGAGGTTTCATCAGGTTCAGTAAAAGGTGAATTACGATCTTTATCGTTGGTGTGAACAATCGCAACAATTTTTGACGTGTCAACCCGCATCGCCGTATCGCCAATGCGTTGATCAGCACGCGTAATGAGGACAATATCCCGACCCGGGAACCCACTTACATTCCCATGCCAAATATCGTGTGTGCCTTCTAATCCGGGATGCTGCCACTCATTCACTTCAATAATTACTTTTTCGGCGACTTCAAGGAAAGCTTGAGAATTGCCCACAGATGACGTTGGCACAATACCGCCGTCTTCTGTAATGGCGGTTGCCTCAATAAGGGCGACGTTAAATTTACCATATTCCCCTTGTAGCGCACGCCCTGCAACATGGCTCAGCTGGTTATCAAAATAGCCTGCCTCGTTGGCGTTAAAACGTGCACGTAAGCCTGGATCAGAGTTATAAGGAGCACGAAAGCTAATACCATTCACCTTTGCCAATTCGCCATCGAGCTGAGGTCCTGTCGATGCGCCTGTAATCAGACGAATACGATATTCATGTCCTTCTTTATGGGCATGCTCCATACGTTTTGCTAATGCTTGTGGCACCACTTTCGGATAGCCTGCCCCTGTAAACCCACTCGCTCCGACAAGATCGCCATTTTTAATAAGTTCCGCCGCATCTTCTGCTGAACAAACTTTACTCCGCAGCGCTGCATTCCGAATACGCTCTGTCATAAAAAAATCTCCTCAATAAACTACTATTTAATATCATCTAAAGTATTCCGGATAGTGACGAGGAAGAACAAGAAAGAAACCCAATTCCCCCCCATTGCTTTGCATATCCTGCGATACCTTATTTTAGTATAGTCTAAATTTCAAATTTTTACACCCAGAAATCTCTGATAAACATATTTGTTAAAGACCTCAAAATTCTCATTTTTCTCTGTTTTACATTTTTACAAAACATCAGTAACCTAACGATAACCCAACGATTTTTTTGAGTCTTGCTTCATTATTTTGGTTTATGATTAGATGATAATAAGATCTTAAGTATCTTAAATGTCTTTATTCGATTGGTTTTCTTTGAATTGGCTTTCTTTGAAAACAAATATCTTTCATCTTAAGATTCACGCGTATTAAACTTAAAAAAGTAAGGAAGAAGGAGAAATCATGACAAACACGCCAACACCCCCCTCCCCTATGGAAACCCTTCAAAAATTACGCCATAGCATTGATAATATAGACGCGGCTCTTGTCGCTATTCTTGCGGAACGTTTTCGCTGCACGCAAGCAATTGGTGAGCTGAAGTCTCTCCACAAAATACCACCGGCTGACCCTAAACGAGAAGCACAGCAAATTGCGCGCTTACGCCGCCTTGCAACAGAAGCCAATCTTGACCCTGATTTTGCCGAAAAGTTCCTTAACTTTATTATTTGCGAAGTTATTCGCTATCATAAAATTATTGCCAACTCATCAGAATCTTCATCAGAATCATCGTGAATACAAAACAGATGAGC
>JAFPVE010000006.1 GCA_017413025.1 Acetobacter sp.
ATAGTGCTTTTCATAACCAAACACTAGAACAGGCTTGGTTTTTAGCACAATCGTTAGCCGACCTTATGGATGAAGCCGAACGGATGGGTATTGATCTGCATGAACAACTCCCTCACGCCGTACAAGAAGACTTTGCAAAACATTGGCAACATACTCTTTGCTTTCTTTCAATTGTCACCCAACATTGGCCCAAATGGCTCCATGAACAAGGAGCTATGAACCCTGTTGCACGACAACTTGCTCTTCTACGCATGCAAGTTGCCCTCTGGCAACAACAAGCCTTACAAGCGCCAGATCACCCTATATGGGCAGCTGGATTTACAAACACCCTCTCGTCAACGATTGAAGCCCTCTCTGCCATACTAACACACCCCCAAGGACATATTATTTTTCCCGGACTTGATATAACCACCTCTGACGAAATTTTTAACGCATTACCTGATACCCATCCCCAAGCAAGTATGCGTGACCTTTTACACGCACTCAACGTAAAAAGATCGGATGTCACTCTATGGGGTTCATCGGCGGAAATATCTGAACGCACAGCCACTCTTTCACAAATTATGCTTCCTTCCAAATTTTGGGATAGATCAACGCCTCGAAAACTCCCGGGTGTTTCGCGTATTGAAGTACGTAATGATCAAGAAGAAGCTATGGCTATTAGTATGCTTATCCGCAATGCTTTAGAGATACCGCACCAAAAAATAGCCCTTATAACGCCCGATCGCAAGATCGCGCAACGTGTCATGTCAGAATTAGAACGTTGGGGAATACGCGCTGACGACAGTGCCGGCGTACTGCTTTCTGATACGCCGACTGCTGTACTTCTACGCCTCATTATACAAGCCATAGACCATCATTTTGCCCCCGTTGATTTGCTGGCACTTCTTAAACACCCCCTCGTTGCATGCGGATTAGATCCAAAAGACTGTCGCCAGTTAGCACGCCAGTTGGAACAAGCTGCTTTACGGGGTGCAGCTCCTCCCACCGACCTCTGTGCCTTAAAAGCCATTCATTCCCTTAAAGATAGAATCCAACAGAACACAAGAGAGAAAAACTCTTTAGAAACATTGATAAACAGACTAGAAAAATGTTTTGCCCCCATATTCCATTGGCAAGATAGTGCAACTCATCCCATAAAAATACCAGTGCCAGAACTCCTCACAAACCTTATTCAAACCGCAGAGAATCTCGCACAGACAAACACAGCGGAAGCCGTTTCCCGCCTATGGCAAGGAGAAGAAGGCCATCGGCTTTCTAACCTATTTTCCGAGCTTATTGCCGCCACCGCTATTCTGCCAGCACAGCCCTACACCGCTCTTAACGGATTGCTTAGCGCTGTATTGCGCCAAGATAGAACACCTATTCACAGAGGAGATCCTTTTGGCGTACATCCTCGAGTATTTATTTGGGAATTATTAGAAACACGATTACAAACAGCCGATATTGTTATCCTTGCTGGTCTTTCAGAAGGAATATGGCCACCTGCTGCAGATTCCGGACCGTGGTTAAACCTCGCAATACGTGAAAAAATAGGCTTGCCCTCGCCTGAACAAAAAATTGGACAAGCAGCACATGATTTTTGCATGGCTGTCAGTGCAGCACAACATGTCGTGCTTTCATCTTCTAACTATAGGGAAGGTCAACCTGTTATCCCTGCCCGTTGGCTCACGCGAGCAGAAATTTTTCTTAAAATCTTCCTTAAAGACGGTCAACAACCTATTCCTTCCCATCCTGCACAAGAATGGGTAGCACAACTCGCTTTAGAACAGTGTCAATCACAAAAACAAAACTGTTTTAAAGAACCATACCCCAAGCCCTCCCTAAAACAACGCCCGCGCCAAATTAGCATTACAGAAGTAGAAACTTGGCTGCGTGACCCTTACGCCATCTATGCACGGCATGTGCTTAAACTAAAACCTTTACCTGCCCTCCAAGAAGAAACTGATTCAAAAGATTTTGGCAATATTATCCACAAAGCGTTAGAGCGATGGATCAAAGATTATGACAAAACACCAGAAAGCTGGCACATCGAGGGTGCCCGTACCTGCCTAGAGACACTCTTTGAGGAAATTCTTGAAGATAAAAAATACACCCATATCAGTGTATCACGCCGCATATGGTGGAAGCCACGTTTTCAGCGTATTGCGCAATGGGTTGCTGAACAAGCAACTCAAAACCCACCTTTAGACTCACTTTTCGCAGAAGTTAAAGGAGAAATGGATATTCCTGATTTACCAGGGGGTACATTCAAACTCATCGGACGTGCAGACAGAATAGAATATAACGCCGACGGCTTTACAATATTAGATTATAAGACAGGTGATTTACCATCAAAAGACGACATAAAAAACAGCTGGGCTCCACAACTCTTTTTAGAAGCCGCTATGCTACAAAAAGGTGCCTTTAAAGACATACCGGAACAACATCAAGTGACTGATCTTATTTATTGGCATTTACCATCTAGCCCTAATAAAAAGATGTCTTCGATGTCTCTTAAAGAAAAATTAGATCTTTCAGAAAAGACTAATGATTTATGGGAAAAATTCTTATCCTTTATTCGTTATTACGATAATCCTGAAACCCCTTATCGCTCTCACCCTTATCCTGGACAAGAGCCTCGTTTTGCTCAATATGCACGCCTTGCCCGCGTTGCAGAGTGGCGAGTACCTAGCGCAACAGAAAACGCGGAGAATGAAGAATGACACCTGATCAAATTCGTGCTTCTCACCCTACAACCTCTGTTTTTGTATCCGCATCAGCTGGAAGCGGTAAAACAACCGTCCTCATTAACCGCCTCCTGCGCCTTATGCTCCCTCATAAAGATAAACAAGGATGTTTTCATCGCGGATGTTCGCCAGATCGTATTTTATGCCTTACATTTACCAACGCTGCCGCCACAGAAATGACAACCCGCCTGCAAAAAGAATTAGGGCAATGGGCGACATTCTCTGATGATCAGCTTAATAAAAAACTAGAAGCATTAGAAATCCCTCTCTCACCAGAAACACGAAATAAAGCACGATCACTTTTTACAGAAGTGTTAGATTTGCCCGGTGGTATGCGTATTAACACCATTCATGCTTTTTGTCAGTCACTTTTAAAACGTTTTCCGATAGAAGCACATTTAAGCCCTCATTTTACTCTTCTTGATGAAAATAATGCTGATATTACATATGTTTTACAACAATGTATTGAGGATACCCTCGGTCATGTCCCAAAAGATATTATAGAACCATTGACCAATAAAATAACTCTTGGAACTTTTACAAAGCTAGTAATATCACTATGCAGAGATATCAAAGCACAACCGGTTTTAGAACTAGCGAACACTCACCCTAACAACATTACGCACATTCTTTGCGACGCTTTCAACATCTCGAACCCAGAAACTACTGATGACGCCATACTCGAACAAGCTTGCCGTACCGTTCAAGAAGAGGCTTTACGTCAAAGCTTTGAGAAGATTAAACAAGGTACGAACACAGCAAGAGAATGTGTTCCACGCTTAATCAAATGGCTAAATCTCCCTCTCTCTGAACGTAAAGCCCAATGGGAGGATGTTTGGTGCAAAGGACTCCTTACCAAAGAAGGAAATCTTAAAAAAAATTTAATTTCTACAAAACTAGAAAAAGAATGTCCTGATGTTGTAGACACCATCACAAAAGAAGCTCAACACATTTCTGACGTAAGAAAACAGATCCGTATTAGACGTTTACTGACCTTTTCAGAATCATTTATTCGCTCTATTGCCCCTATTGCGCAACGCTATAACAATCAAAAAGCCTCTCAAGGTCAATTAGAATATGATGATTTAATTCGTCATACACTCCATTTACTCAAACATGTAGAAACAAGTTGGATTTTATACAAACTAGATAGCAAAATTGACCATATTCTTGTAGACGAAGCCCAAGATACCTCCCCCGAACAATGGAAAATTATCCAACATCTGACAAATGAATTTTTTGCAGGAATAGGCGCACGTTCCGAAGAAACACCTCACCGTACCATCTTTGCGGTAGGCGATTACAAACAATCCATTTATAGCTTTCAGGGCGCCGAGCCTCAAGCTTTCAAAGATTGGCAAAATCATTTTCATCAATGTGTTAAAAATGTACAACTTTCATGGGATACACCCAAATTAGAAACTTCCTTTCGCTCTGCGCCCATTGTCCTTAAATTTGTTGATACTGTGTTCTCATTCCCAGAAGCGGCTCAAGGTGTTGTCAGAGAAGAGCAAGACATTATCCAGCACGAAGCCTCCCCGGATTGGCAGAAACCTTCGAATCAGGAAAAACACATAGAACCACGTATAGAGCTATGGGATCTAATCTCTTCCGACGACAACACCAAAGACAAAGAAATAAACCCTTGGAATTTGGATAAAGGTGCCTCGTCTCAACGTCCTGACAAAACAGCCGAGCAAAAGCTTGCAGATGCCCTGGCAGATTATATTCAACAACTTACCCAACCTTTTCAAAGTCACTCTCCTTCCTTAAAACCGCAAGACATACTCATATTGGTACAAAAACGATCTCCTTTTGTTGGTTGTCTATCCTATGCCCTTAAGGTAAGGCACATACCTGTTACCAATCTTACCCGGGCTCGTTTAATTGACCAAATCGCAGTGCAAGACCTCATGACTCTCTGCGAAGCACTTTTACTTCCGCAAGATGACCTCACACTAGCTTGTGTCTTAACCTCTCCTTTAGGCGGATTATCAGATAAAAGCCTCATGCGCTTAGCCCTCGACAGACCTGACAATCAGGATTTATGGTCGACTCTCAAAGAACGACATAGCCAAGAAGAAGATTGGACACGCGCATGGAACTTTTTAGACACTCTTTTTAGTAAAGTCGATTATTTAAGCCCATATGCGTTGTTATCTCTTGCATTGGGGTTTCTCGGTGGCAGACCCCGATTATTGGCACGACTCGGACAAAGTGCTATAGAACCTATCGATGAACTATTAACAACCGCCTTACAATACCAAGACAAAAATCCCCCTTCACTTCAGGGTTTCATATATTGGCTTAAAAACTCTCAAAAAGAAATTAAGTATAGAACCGATACAGAAGGGGAGAGTGTGCGCATCATGACCGTCCATAGTGCCAAAGGACTTGAGGCACCTTTGGTTATTCTCCCTGATACCATGAGCACACCTGATTCTAATAAGCGTGACACCCTTCGTTGGCTTTCATGCCCCGATCATTCATTAGAAACAAATGAGCTAAAAATTCCTGTCTATGCCTCAAAAGATGAAGCAACATTACTCCCTAAAATCCAAAAAGTTATTGATACGAAAAAAATCAAAGAACAAGAAGAATATAATCGTCTCTTATACGTTGCTCTTACACGCGCCCGTGATAGACTAGTTATTTGTGGATTCAACTCAAAAAAGAAAAAGACAGAGGTTTCAGACACATCTTGGTATGACCATTGTAAACGTGCTTTTCAAAAACTCGATGCACAACGTCAAATCGGCTTCAATGGGATACCGGATTTCTATGTGCTTGAAGAAAATAATATTTCTCAAAAAAATAACCCAGAACATCACCTCACACAGATCCCCCCTTTACCTACATGGGTTGGACACGCTCCAGATTGGAAACCGACACCACCGAAACAAGAAGAAAGTTCTCTACATACACTCACACCATCACGATCAGAAAGCGATTCTTCTGCTTCGTCAGCTTATGCACGCTCACCCCTTGAAATAGCGACTATAACGCCAGTCCGTGCCCGTACAGCAGCCCTACGACGCGGAACTCTGGTGCATGAATTACTTCAATTTTTACCCAACCTTCCCATTGATCAACAAGAAGGTATTGCGCGCCAATACTTAGAGCGCCCTATTCACGGTTTTGATCATGATACCGCCCGATCCTTGGTTAAAAATCTTATTTCAGTAATACGTATGCCAGAGCTTGCGCCCCTCTTCACACAAAAAGGCAAAGCAGAACAGCCTTTAGCGGGAATTGTCAACGGACGAGTTATTGTCGGACAAGTAGACAGATTGTGTATTTTACCCGATCGCGTCATTGTTTGTGATTTTAAAACAGGGCGCCATATTCCGCGCGATGTTTATAAAACACCTGTTGATTACTTACGCCAGATGGCAGCTTATCGTACTCTTTTACAGCAACTATGGCCCCACAAAACTATTGATTGTGTTTTAGTGTGGGTTGACGAACCTCGTGCCGATATATTACCCGAAACGCTTTTAGAGACTTATTCTCTCTCAATAACATCTTCTCTTTCTGCTTAAGAGAATTTAGACTGTTTTCAATCTTGTCAAAACTTGTCAAAAACAGATAAACTTTGTTATCTCTAAAATGTTTCTTCAACGATCCACGTAACAACCGACACAATAGACGAGAAAAGGTACTTTTTAATGAGTCACCATACACGAACCGTTAATGATGAGAGTTTTACCCAAGATGTGCTCAATGCCTCTGGTTTAGTCCTTGTTGATTTCTGGGCAGAGTGGTGCGGTCCTTGCAGAATGATTGCCCCCGCTCTGGATGAAATCGCTCAAGATTTTGTAGGTCGCCTAACCGTTGCAAAAATCAATATTGATGAAAACCCTTTAACACCTAGCCGTTACGGCGTGCGCAGTATTCCCACCTTAATGCTTATTAAAAATGGTACAATACTTGAAACAAAAACAGGGGCACTACCCAAAAGCCAGCTTCGAGCATGGATTGACTCTCACCTTTAATACTTCTATTCGTATTGAATTTATTGATATTTTTGCCCCATGGCGAAACCTATAACAAAAAAAGGAATTTAAATGAACTGGATTACAGACTATGTGCGTCCCAAACTCCGTAGCATGCTACGACGTGAAGTACCTGATAATCTTTGGGCTACATGTGATTCATGTAATCAAATGCTCCTTACCAAAAAATTGGTTAAAACATTTAATGTTTGTCCCCATTGTGGGCATCATATGCGTGTTTTAGCACATGACCGCCTCAAATGGACATTCGATAATGGAAAATACACCCTTGTTCAACTCCCAGCCACACCGATCGATCCGTTAGGTTTTCGCGATCAAAAAAAATACACAGAACGCCTTAAAACTGCCCACAAAGCAAGCAACACAGAAGAATCGCTCCTTGTTGCACAAGGAACAATTGGAAACAACCCTGCCGTTGTTGGCGTTATGGTTTTTGAATTTTTAGCTGGTACCATGGGATCCGCTTTTGGTGAAGCTTTTATCACAGCTGTTGAATGCGCCATTGCTCAAAAATGCCCCCTCATTATGTTTACCGCTTCAGGAGGTGCCCGTATGCAAGAAGGGCTTATTAGCCTCATGCAAATGCCGCGTACTACGATCGCTGTTCAAATGCTTCGTGATGCGCATCTTCCTTATATTGTTGTTTTAACAAACCCTACTACGGGAGGGGTTACAGCCTCATTTGCCATGTTAGGTGATATCCAAATCGGTGAGCCGAATGCCCTTATTGGTTTTGCGGGTCCACGTGTTATTCAAGATACTGTACGCGAAACACTTCCCGAAGGCTTTCAACGCTCGGAATATCTTATGGAACATGGCATGCTTGATATGGTTGTTCACCGTGAAGACATACCACGAGTACTCGCACAAGTTATTGGCTTATTAATGCATACACCTGTTGATCCTTTACAACACGTTCAAACCGATCCTGAAAAAGAAACTCAAGAAATCGCACAACAACCTACACAAGAAGCCCACTAACTGATTCTCTTCAGAGATTAACATGTCACGGTCTCTTTTGACACCACCGACTTGTACTTACCCCACAAAACCTCTTCCAAGTATTTCTGCTCCTCCCTCTTTTCCTGTATCAGAATTTACGGGGAAAACAGGAGAAATTCTTGACCGCATTAACACTCTTTATCCAAAACTTATCGATCTCTCATTAGGGCGCATTACCAACCTTCTTTCCCGCCTTGGTCACCCAGAAAAAAAACTCCCTCCAATTATTCATGTTGCAGGAACCAACGGCAAAGGAAGCACTTGTGCTACCCTTCGCGCCATTGGCGAAGCCGCAGGCTGGCGCGTTCATGTGATGACCTCGCCTCACCTCATAACAGTTACAGAACGTTTTTGCATTGCAGGGCAGCTTGTCAGTGAAACAGATCTCATTACTGCGTTAGAAGAGATTGAACGCATTAACGCAGGGGCACCCATTACTGTTTTTGAAGCGTTAACAGCAGCAGGTTTTTTATTATTTGCCAATACCCTCGCAGACCTTGCCATTATTGAAGTCGGGCTTGGTGGTCGTTATGACGCAACTAATGTTCTTCAACACCCTGCTGCCTGTGCCATTACCTCTATTTCGCATGACCACGAGGCTTTTTTAGGCAATACTTTAGACGCGATTGCTACTGAAAAAGCTGGTATTTTTAAGCCTCACGCGCCTGCCGTAACAGGTTTTCAACCTGATCTTGTTATGGCTGTTTTACAAGACAAAGCACAAAAAACAAAAACCCCTCTCTTTTGCCGTGGACGTGATTGGACTTTAACCCCCTCCACGAACGACATGCTTTTTACTGATTCTATAGGGTCACTCACACTTCCTTCTCCTGCCCTTTTAGGACCTTGGCAAATCGATAATACGGGTTTAGCCGTAGCCACTATGCGCCAAATGGCTTTACATACGGGCTTACAAATTCCCACAACGGCATGGGAAGGTATACGCCATGTGTCTTGGGCTGCCCGTATGCAACATTTGACGGGTACACTTGCTCATAGACTTCCCCCTCAATGGGAATTATGGCTCGATGGTGGACATAACCCGGGAGCAGGCGTTGCGCTTGCACAAGCCCTCGCTTTATGGAACGATCGACCGCTTCACCTTATCGTTGGGATGAAACAAAGCAAAAATGCTTCAAAATTTCTGGAGCCTCTCATACCCTACGCCACAAGCCTTTGGGCGATTCGTGAACCCGATCAATATTTAGCGCTTCCTGTCGAAGACGTTGTGAAAGCCAGCAACGACAAAGCCAAAATTGGACCAACCCTGACACAAGCCTTACAGAAAATAACAGAACAATACCCAAGCCCATTAGCACGCGTGTTAATTTGTGGGAGCCTCTACCTTGCAGGCATTACCTTAAAGAAAGACGCGCCATAACCACACGATTACACGCACACAAGGCGTCTAACAGAGTTTCATAATAAAAAATAAAAATTTTAGAAAATAAATGGTGCCCTCAGTAGGATTTGAACCCACGACCTACCGCTTACAAGGCGGTTGCTCTACCACTGAGCTATAAGGGCATTCTCTTAAGCATGTTCCTCATAAGGAATCCGAAAGTTCCCTTAAGAAAGAGACTTTCTCATCGCAACGCGTTCTGTCATTTTCTTTTCGCACAAAAACAAAAAAATTACAACTCCTAAAAGGACTTTTTTGAACAGTTTATTCTATTTCAAGGCTGAAAACTTACGGAGTTACAAGAAGATTTTACCCGGTAAAACGCAATAACGGTACTTTAAGCCCTGTTTCCAGAAAATCATATTTTATTAGGAATACAGAAATACAACAAAATAGTGTAAAATATAGCTTTTATAATAACAACTTTTAACACTTCTAACCCCATGCACAACTCTACTCCTTCTTTATTACTCCACGATAGCCAACGCCGTTCTACAATACCGTTTACGCCCCTTGATCCAACACATGTAAAAGTCTATTACTGCGGTCCAACAGTATACGATCTCGCCCATATTGGTAATTTGCGTGCCATGATTACGGCTGATGTTCTTGTACGTCTATTACGCCATTTATATCCACGCGTTACTTTTGTCCGTAATATTACCGATGTTGATGACAAAATTATTACCCGTGCCCAAGCGCAGAAAGAAGATATTTCCGCGTTAACACGCCGCACAACAGCTGATTTCCATGCTGATTTGGACGCTGTTGGCGTTTTACCCCCAGATATTGAACCCCGTGCCACCGATAACATTGCAGAAATGCAGGTAATGATTATTCGGTTACTTGATAACGGACATGCCTATGTTGCTGAGGGGCACGTTTTATTTTCTGTTGAGTCCTTTCCCTCGTATGGCGCTTTATCAGGGCGCAACCTTGATGAGCTTGAAGCTGGTGCGCGTGTCGAAATTGCCCCTTACAAAAAATCCCCGGGAGATTTTGTACTTTGGAAACCCTCCGCCCCAGACCAAATAGGATGGGATAGCCCTTGGGGAAGAGGTCGCCCAGGATGGCATATTGAATGCTCAGCTATGTCTTATCGTTACTTAGGAGAAAATTTTGATATTCATGGTGGTGGTTCAGATCTCATGTTTCCTCATCATGAAAACGAACGTGCCCAAAGTTTATGCTGCTTTCCCCGCAGCCACTTTGCCAATTTTTGGATACACAACGCCCTTCTTCTCGTTAATGGGGAGAAAATGTCTAAATCTTTAGGCAATTTTTTAACGATTCGTGATGTCCTCGCTCAAGCCCCACCAGAAGCTTTACGGTTGTTGCTGTTAAGCACCCATTACCGTTCTACTCTTAATTACACCCACGACCATTTACAAGAAGCCCGTCGTACTTTAGACCGATTTTACCGCGCCTTAGAGGCAACGGGTATATCATCTTCAGAGGCAGCGGGTATATCATCTTCCCCTACAGAAACAAAAAAATCTCTTACAACCGCAAAAATACCCTTAAACGTTCTTAACGCCCTTTGTCATGACCTTAACACACCAGAAGTACTTACAGAACTCCATAAATTGGCAAACCAAGCTCTTAAAGGAGACCACCAAGCTGGATTAGCCCTTCATTATGGCGCAGGGCTTATGGGGCTTTTACAAACCAGCCCGCAGAAGTGGTTTTGCGGTATGGTTTCTCATGAAAACACCGAAATTATTAACGCCCTTATTACGGAACGATTAGAAGCCCGTAAAAAGCGTGACTTTGCCCGTGCCGATGCTTTACGTGATCAACTCCACACTATGGGTATTCTTTTAGAAGATACTCCCACAGGTACAACGTGGAGGCGTGCATGACGAAACGAGACACTGGCGCACCGTTAGAACCTTTGGGCAACACCCCCGTTATTATTTTAGTACGCCCTCAAATGGCAGAAAATATTGGCACAACAGCCCGCGCGATGGCGAATGGCGGCTTATTTCATTTACGGCTTGTAAACCCGCGCGATGGCTGGCCCCAAAGCCGTGCATGGCGTGTGGCTTCTGGCGCCGATCGTATTTTAGAAGCTGTCACCGTACACCCGAGTGTTGATGACGCGATTGCCGATTTACACCATGTTTATGCTACGTGCCCCCGCCCCCGTCACATGATTAAAACCGTTATGACAGCTCGCGGCGCAGCAGCCGAATTACGTATTGCCACCCAACAAGGCTTAAAAGTCGGGCTTCTTTTTGGACCTGAACGCACAGGGCTTGATAATGAAGACATGGCACGTGCTGATGCCCTTATTCGTTACCCGCTTAACCCGGCCTTTCTTTCCCTAAATTTAGCGCAAGCAGTCATGATTATGGCATATGAATGGTGGATAGCTGGCGAGTCTATGCCCCCACGCCACTTTGTAACCCACGAAACCCATATTGCGACCAAAGGTGAGCTTGATAATTTTATGACTCACCTTATTCGTGAACTCGACGCCTGCGGTTTTTTACGTAACGCCGAAAAACGACCGGGCATGATCCGTAATTTACGGCATTTTTTTGCACGCAGCAACGTGACAGAACAAGAACTCCGCACCCTCCACGGCGTTGTGAGAGAGCTTGCTCATCCGCGTTATACAAGCTAAAAAGATTCTCTTGAATCTTACTTATAGTTCGTTTAGTTTCACTAGTACAAAGAAAGTTTGTAAATAGTTTCTTTTATTACTTAACTTTCTATCTCTTTACTGATTATGTTTCGTAAAATTGAGTTGTAAATCTAAACAATGACTTATTAGATAATGGTGGAGCCAATCGGGATCGAACCGACGACCTTCTGAATGCCATTCAGACGCTCTCCCAACTGAGCTATGGCCCCAAAAACTGAACGCTTATATTGGGCTTATTTTATAAAGCCTCGTAAGAGAATCTTACCTAAAAAAAGCAAATTTCTGCGTAAGCGTTTTCTTTTTCTTCCTTATACCCAAACTTTACCCCTTTTTGCAATGGTTTTTTACACTATTTTTACGTTTGTAATATTTTTATCTCACGTAACGCCGACAGGAGCGGTAAAAGGGGCAAACCTTGAATAGAAAAACTATCGCCTTTAATACACTCAAACAATTGAATCCCTCTTCCTTCCAACCGATACGCGCCAACACTGGCTAAACAAGCATCTCCTTCATCGGCTAAATATTGGGTTATAAACTCTTCTGTAACAAAACGCATGTGTAAATAAGGTTCTTCCACATGCTGCCAAATAACGTCTTTTTTATAAACAAGCACAACAGCCGTATGTAATACATGGGTTTTTCCACGAAGAGCGATAATTTGCTGATAGGCTTGTTCTCTATTCACAGGTTTGTCATACCATTGTCCCTGACAAGATAAAATTTGATCAGCCCCGATAATCACAGAACCCTCACCTGCAATTTTTTCAGAAACAGATAAGGCTTTTGTTTGGGCAAGGCGTAAAGCTGTTTCTCGTGCAGAAAGTCCATCTTGAAGAGCTTTTTGTTTTAGAGAAGTTTCGTTGCAATGAGAGGGACATGTTTCAAAAAAAATCCCAGCGTTTTCTAAAAGACGTTTTCGCGCAGAAGACTCACTCGCCAAAATCAGCTGTAATGGATAACTCGCCAACGAATCCAGATGAAAGTTGAATAAAGACATCGAGCAAATTCCTCTTTATTGATGAATTTATGATAAATTTTGATCAAATAAAGTTGTGGATAATTTAGGGGAATAGATGTGATATAGTTGTGGTACCTGTGGGGTACATGGGGATTGTACAAAAAATAAACCTTATCGTAATGAGTACCGAGAATAACTCTCAAAAATTATACACATGTGTGTTGTACACAGCCTTATTTTTAGAACATTGTGTATAATACAAATATTTTAGGAATTTTTAAGGCGTTTTTACCTATTCCATGCTGTGGAAAAAATGGGGTACATTTTTGAAAAATTGGGTACCCCGTAATTCACAGTACCCTATTTACAAAAACAATCCCCTTTTACACTTACAATATATATTTATAATTTCATTCTTTATTATTTTTTCTCAATTAAGATGAAACATAGACAAATCTCTAAAAATATGCAGAACTTTGACTATGACAACGCAATCTTTTATATCTTCTTCTCAAAAACGCTTATTAAGAACACTTAATGGTGAAAGCCTCTATCCGCCACCTTTATGGTTGATGCGACAAGCAGGGCGTTTTTTACCGGAATTTCGTGCTATTCGTGCTGAAGCAGATTTTATGACCCGGTGTTTAACACCAGATCTTGCAACAGAACTTACTCTTCAGCCTATACGTCGTTTTGGTATGGATGGCGCCATTCTTTTTTCCGATATTCTTATTCTGCCTTGGGCTATGGGGCAATCTCTTGATTTTGTAGCTGGAAAAGGACCTGTTTTAGAAGCTATACGTACTCAACGTAATCTTGAGGCTCTTACGCCGGAGAAAATTCCTGAAAAAACAGCGCCTATTATAGAAACGATCTCGCGTTTACGCCATATTTTAGACGGACCAAACGATCTTGGAAAAGCTACAGCAGGGAGTACAACCCTTTTAGGGTTTGCAGGTTCTCCTTTTACGGTTGCGTGTTATATGGTAGAAGGTGGCGGTTCAAAAGAATTTGCTAAAACACGATGTATGGCATTCTCTGAACCTATGCTCTTTGATCGCCTTATAGCATTACTAACCCAAACAACAGCTGAGTATCTTTGTGCTCAAGTACAAGCAGGCGCCGAAGCCGTTGTTTTGTTTGATACATGGGCAGGGCTTTTACCGCCTTCACAATTTCGGCGCTATAGTATTGAACCTACACATCAAATTGTTGCTGATCTTAAGGCGCGTTACCCTTTTGTTCGTGTGATAGGGTTTCCGCGTTTATGTGGCGTTATGGTGGCAGATTATGCCTATCAAACGGGGGTTGATGTCGTTGCTCTTGATACGGGTTTTGATATTACGAAAGTCCGTTCTTTATTACCAAAAGGAATAGGGATACAAGGAAATCTTGACCCTATTGCTCTTTTAGCAGGTGGGGAAGCCCTAAAAACTGAGATTTTAGCGATTTGTGCAGCTGCACGGGGTATGCCCCATATCTTTAATCTTGGTCATGGTATATTACCAGAAACACCTGTAGAACATGTTGAGTATTTAGTTCATACCCTCAGAAACAATTTATAAGAGTTTGTGATGTATTCTGCTCCTATTGAAGCTGTTATTTTTGATTGTGATGGTGTTTTAGTTGATAGCGAAGAAGCATGTTGTCTTTTATGTGCTCAAGATGCGCGAGAAGTAGGAATGCCTGTTGCTGATGAAGATGCGGTACTAACATTTTCAGGTATGGCATTACCGATGATACAACAAAAAATTGAACATCATTCGGGTAAGGCACTTGGACCCCATTGGGTTAAGAATATGCAAGCGCGTTTTATTGAGGCTATGAAAAAAGGTGTCAAACCAATGGTAGGTGTTGAGGCTATGCTTGAGGCAATACAAGCTTTGGGTGTGCCTATGCATGTGGCTTCTAATTCTTCACAAGATGAATTAAGAGTTAAGTTAACCTTAACAGGATTAGAAAAATATTTTACAGGGCGAATCCATTCTGCACGAGATATGCGTGCGCCAAAACCAAAGCCTGATGTTTATCTCCATGCGGCTGCAATGCAAAATGTAGATCCAAGCCATTGCCTTGTTTTAGAAGATAGCGATTTAGGCGCAAAAGCAGCTATTGATGCAGGGATGACGTGCGCTTTATTTCGTAAGGAGCATAAGCCTATGCCACAATGGCAAAAACTTATTCGCATAGAAAAATTATCTGATTTTCCTGCACTTGTTGCGCAGATGCTTAAAAAGTAAAAAAGGATTTTTTTATGGTTGTCGAGGCTTTTTTGCCTTATACGCAATGGTTATTCGCATTACATGTTATTTTTATAATAGCGTGGATGGCAGGGCTTTTTTATTTACCAAGGCTTTTTGTTTATCATTGTCAGGTTCAACCAAAATCTGAGGAGAGCAACAGATTTAAACTTATGGAACGTCGCCTCTATTATTTTATTATGGCACCAGCATTGGTGGCTAGTCTTATAACAGGTCTGTGTTTAGCTCTTGTGCCAAAGTTATTTGATCATCATGCGTGGTGGTGGTATTGTAAACTTACAGCCGTTGGGTTTTTAATAGCTTTTCATGGTTATTGCGGTTTATGGTTACGTGGGTTTGCATACGACTGTAATAAACATTCTGAAAAGTTTTATCGGGTTGTTAACGAAATCCCAACTATTCTTATGATTATTATTGTTATTATGGTTATTGTACAACCTTTTTAATTAATTTTGGTGTAAGATATCTCATACATAAAGGAAATATAAAGGAAATAGAAAAAATAGAAATTGATTTTACGCTTGTCTTGTAAAATCTTTTCTTGTAAGGAGAAAAGCTATAAATTCTTTAACCTTATCGGAGTGTAGCTCAGTCTGGTAGAGCACTGTGTTCGGGACGCAGGGGCCGGAGGTTCGAATCCTCTCACTCCGACCACGGTTTTAGGAAATTGTGGTAGTGTTAAAAATGTAATTTTTATAATGCGCTGGTAGCTCAGTTGGTTAGAGCGGGCCGCTCATAACGGTCTGGTCGCGGGTTCAAGTCCTGCCCGGCGCATCAATTTTTTAATTATTGCCTTATAAAAATATGTTTATAGTTTTTTGAGAATTTTGTAAGATTGGCATAGAGTAAAAAAGGCTCTTAATAAATAATTCAATATGAAGTGAGTAAATTTGTAATGATCTTTAAAACACGAGTTCTGTTAAAACTAAGTTTTGTGTTTTTAATAAGTATAGGTGTGTCTTCTGTAACTCTTTTAGAAAAAGGGTATGCAGATCCAACTCATTTTGCGCCTATTCCGGGAAGTAATGGTCTGGATTCTGTTACGCCTGAGCCTGTGATTCCTGAGGAAGTAGGTTCTGATATAGGGCAAAATAGTTCTGCGCCAGCTATTCCAAATGGCAATATGAACTCTGGGATTTCTTCAATGGGAAGTAGTTTTGGTGGTGGACAAAATAATTCTGCGCCAGCTATTCCAAATGGTAATATGAACACGGGTGTAACACCTGGTGGGTTTAATTCTGATGGTATGACACCTGGTGGGTTTAATTCTAATAGCACAAATTCCGAAAATACGAGCCAAGATATGGATTCTGGGGTGTAAATTTGTCTCATAGCTTAAATAAGTTTTTGAGAGGGAAAAAATTAATTTGTTTTTATCTGTTGTTAAGGTGACGCGTTTAAGTTTTGAAAATGCGTCACCTTATTTATTTATGAAATATTTTTTTTAGTGTGAATGCCTCGGCTCTCGCTCTACAATATCAAGAGTTTTTTTTAAGGGTAGAAACGAAAAGCGAAAGTAAAATAGCTGCTTCAACAAGAGTGTGAAACAATCTCTATAATGTCTAAAACTTTATTTTTGAAAGGTTTCTCATATGTTTAATCACGTTTCAGAACCGCAAGGCAACCAAAAACCCCAACGGTTAGACCTTATGAGAGAGAAATGCGAAGAATTAGGCGTTGCGGAAAGAATTAAGGGCGGCATTTTTGAAAAAGTGAGCCGAGAACTCTTAAAAGAACGAGATAGCGAAAATTCTATTAAAGACATATTTCTTTGGGATGAGTGGAGTCATAAAGACGGACAAGATACCGGTATTGATTTAGTGGTTGAACATAACGACGGTACTTTTGCCGCCGTCCAATGTAAATTTTATGAAAAAAATGTTCCGTTGAACGATGTCACCAATTTTACGAGCAAATTGCAAAGCGGTGTTAGAGATATTCGCTTTTCTAAAGGTATTTTAATTACTTCTTCTGATTTTAGTGAACATGTTTATAAGCACGTCGAGCAAATTAGGAAAACTCTTTCTGTTGATGTTATCAATGAAGAAGATTTAAAAAAGTCTGACATTGATTGGGAAGCGTCAGATTTTACAAAAAATGAACTTAAATTACGCCCTAAAAAAGAGTTAAGACCTCATCAACGAGAGGCGTTAGAGCGTACAAAAGAATATTTTGAACCCGTTGAAAGAACACGGGGTAAGATCATTATGGCATGTGGTACGGGGAAAACCCTCACTGCGTTAAGAATTATTGAAACCCTTTGCCCTAAAGAGGGAAAGGTATGTTTCTTTGTCCCAAGCATTGCGTTAGTAGCGCAAACTTTTCGGGAATTTCTTAAAGAAAGAAAAGAGGATTTTATCGCCTGTATTCTTTGTTCGGATCACACAGTAGGGAAAGACGATGATGATTTAAGCATAGCACATTTGCCGAGTACACCTTCTACAAATCCTGAAGCGATTGTTAAAGCCTTTGAAAAAGCTAAAAAAGATAAGAAACGTCTCATTATTTTTTCAACCTATCAAAGTTCGCCGGTGTTATCTCGAGCGTTTAAGGAAAATCATTTACAAGAAGAATTTGGTGCCTTTGATCTCATGATTTGTGATGAAGGGCATAGAACCGTAGGGGCACACACTCCACAAGAGAAAGAAAAAAGCTCTTTTCTTTACTGCCATGATGACTCCCTGATTCCTGCGCAAAAGCGTTTATATATGAGTGCTACACCCAAAGTGTGGACTTCTGCCTCAAAAGCCAAAGCGAAACAGAATAATACCGAAATGTATTCGATGGACGACCCGCAGATTTATGGCGACGTTATATTTTCTTTGCCTTTTTCTAAAGCCATAGAACAAGACCTTTTAAGTGATTATCAGGTGATGATCGTCGCTTTAAGATCGGATCAGTTGGGGGATTTAACAGAAAAAGTCTCTGTACAAATAACCTCACAAGATAAACGTGATAAGCATGTTGATCGTGATTTTGTTTGTAAAATTCTAGGTACCTATAAAGGGTTAGCACGGTCGGATTTATATATTCTTAATGAAAAAAATCACGGAAAAAATCATCAAGCCAATGGGGAAAATAGCAACGAAGATATTCCCTTAAAACCCATTGAACATTATACCCCTGCGCAAAGAGCGGTTTTATTTTGCCGTAATATTAAAACCTCCAAAGCCTTAACAAAACATTTCGGCACCGTTATAGAAGCCTATCATGAAGAAATTTCAAAAGAGGTGTCAGAAAAACAAAACGAGCAAAATGAGCAAAACGAACAAAGAGAAGAAAGAGAAGCAGAAGAAATAAAGAACAAGTTTGCCTTAACGACTGATCATATTGACGGCAGTATGAATGCTAAAGAGAGATTAGAAAAACTCAAAAAACTCGATTACCCCGAAGAAGGCACCTGCCATGTTTTAAGCAATGCCCGTTGTTTGAGCGAAGGGGTAGACGTGCCCGCACTTGATTCAGTGATTTTCTTTGACCCTAAATACGCGAAAAATGACATTATCCAAGCCATTGGCAGAGTATTAAGAAAAGCCCCCGGCAAAGAACGCGGTTTTATTATTCTACCTTTGGTCATCGATCAGCACGAATTAGCCCATTTAGATGAAGCTGTTGAAAATACCGATTTTACAGGGATTTGGAACGTGCTTTGCGCTTTAAGGAGTGAAGACGATACCTTAATTGATGAAACACAATGGAGAAAGAAAATAAAAATAGCCATATCAGACCCGACAAAACAGCAAGAGAGAGACGAAAAAGACCAAGCACAACAAGGTGATCTTTTCCAGATCTGGCAATCAAAAATGCTAAAAAAATTGAATGATGCCCTCTTTAATGCCATACCACGGCAGTTTGGCGTAGAGCCTTATTGGAAAACATTTGGCGAGAAAACTGCAAAAATTACAACAACGCTTATTGAGCGTATTGAGCATATTTTTACTCAAAATCCTTCCGTTAAAGACGCGTATTTACACGCCTTAAAAGCTGCCATTCACCCCAATATTACAGAAACAGAAGCAGTTGAATTATTGGCGTCTCATATTGTGACGGAGCCTATTTTTAAGCGCCTTTTTCCAGAGGGGGAAAATTACCCCATTACGAAAGCATTAAATCAAGCATTAGGCGTGCTTAAAAGTCATCAATTAGACAATGAAACGAAAGACCTGCGCCCCTTGTATGAAGAGGTTGAGGCACAAGTACGCAATGCCCGATCTGAAAATTCAAAACAAAAGCTGATTAAAAGCCTATATGGCACGTTTTTCAAAAAAGCATTTGAGAAACAAACCGAACGGTTCGGCATTGTGTACACGCCCATAGAAGCCGTGAATTTTATTTTGCGTATGACGCGAGATTTAACCCAAAAGCATTTTGGAAAAAACCTCAACGATCAAGGCGTGAAAATTTATGACCCGTTTACAGGCACGGGCTCTTTTATTACCCAATTACTCAATAAAGAAAATCATTTTATTGATGACGCGCATGTCAAAAGAAAATATGAAGAGGAAATTTTTGCCCAAGACATCACGCTTTTATCCTACCACATTGCGGGGATCAATATTTCTTCTGTCGTCAAAGAGAGAGTGCCTTCTTTAGGCATTTTTCCGCATTTAATTTTAGGCGATTCCCTCAATGTGTTAGAACGCGCCAAAATAAAACAAACGCCCGACTCTCTTTTTGAAGGAAGTGATCCGCGTTGGGCGGGCTTTAATGAGGCGTTACATGAAAACAAACAAAAAGAAGAACAATTAGACCGAGAACATATTAACATTATTATCGGCAACCCGCCTTATTCTGGCGGCGCAGGGTCAGAAAATGATAATAACGCGAACCTTCCTCACCCCGAATTAGAACAACAAATTAAAGAAACCTACGGTAAGGAATCTGAAAGTCCAAATTCTGGAAAAACATCGAGAGACACTCTCATTCAAGCGATCCGTATGGCGACCAATAAAATTGAACAAAACGGCGGGATTATCGGCTTTATTCTCAATGGCGGCTTTTTAGACGCCAAATCTGCCGACGGCTTTCGTAAATGTGTTGTGAAAGACTTTTCTAATATATATGTGATCAATTTAAGGGGGAATCAAAGAACGTCTGGCGAAACATCACGCAAAGAAGGGGGAAAGATTTTTGACTCTGGTTCTCGCGCCACTGTTGCCATTTGCTTTTTTGTGAGAAACCCGGCTTATCAAGGAGCAGCAAAAATCCATTATTACGCGGTGGAGGATTATTTAACCCGTGAAAACAAATTAGATCGTTTAACGTCATTTCAAACATTAGAGGATATTCCCTTTACCAATATAACACCCAACAATAAAGGCGATTGGTTGAATCACAGAGAATCTGATTTTGCCGATTTGATTCCCTTAAAAAGTAACGATAAAGAAAACGCGTTATTTATCGTTGATTCTCTGGGATTGCTAACAGGGCGAGATGCTTGGGTCTATAATTTTTCTCGCGCGCAACTGCAAAAATCCATGGAAACATGTATCCAAACCTACAGATTAGATCTTCAAGCCTTTGATAAAAAAGCCTTTGAGGCAAGAACGCAAAACATACCCAATGCTAACAAATATAAAGCCCTGACGACCTATAAAGACATAACCACAGATTCAACAAAAATAGCTTGGACAAGAAGTCTAAAACAAAAATTGATTAAACAAGAAAATATCCCTGATTTTAACCCGGATTCTATAAGAACAGCGCTTTATCGTCCTTTTGTCAAAACCAATCTTTATTGGGAAAAAACGTGGAGTGAGGCACAATCTCAACTTCCAAAAATATTCCCAAAAGCAGAGTCAGAGAATAGAGTCATTTTAACAAGTTTAATGACTAATCGGGCGTTTTGCGTGTTAATGACGGATACGATTCCCGATTATCAAACATTGCCGAATACCCAAGTTTTTCCCCTCTATGCCTATACAGACTACGGCAGGGAAGACAACATCAACCCGTCTTGTGTGAAACGCTTTCAAAACGCGTTAGGGGATCACACGATTGGTTCGGAAGACATTTTTTATTATTGTTATGCGGTGTTTCATCACAAAACCTATACAGAAACTTACGCCAATGATCTTGCCAAAGAAGCACCACGCCTCCCCATTTTGAAAGAATTTCAGACTTTGGCAGCCCTAGGCAGAGCATTAGGCGACCTCCATTGTCGTTATGAAGAGCAAGAGCCTTGGTCTTCTGTCACCATTAAAGAAGAAAATTACAGGGTAGAAAAAATCCGTCGCTCTAAAGAGAATGGGTCTGTGATGATATATAACTCTTCTATCACGATCAACGATATTCCCCCAAAAGCGTATGACTACACCATGAACGGCAAATCCGCCATTGATGGGTTTATAGAGCGATACCAAAACACAACGGACAAAGACACGCTCATTCCCAACGACCCTAACGCGTTTAGAGGGGAAAAATATCTTTTTGACACCCTTTGTAAACTCATTACAGTGTCGCTTAAAAGCGTCGACCTCATCGAAAAAATTAACGCTCTTCCCTATGATCGAGTTGAAGGGGGATAATACTTCTCTATTAACGACGAAACGACAAAATAAAAGAGCGTGGTTGTATTATATCTGACGTCTCTTTTGCACGCGAAACTCTTTCAAAAATCAATTATTATCGCCTAACGGCTTACTTGCTTCCTTTCAAAGACAAGGAGAGTAAAGAAGAAAGATATCTTCTCTGGGAGTGGATTTTTTTATTTTCAGTATCCGAATGGGAGCAAGGCGTTATTTCCGTGTGGGACGACGATTGATATTTTAGGGAGTATGTGTGGCACCCCGTCGGCTAGTGCTGGCTTTAAGCAAGCTGGGTCTTGGAATGGGTCGAATACCGAAGTGTTTCTTTGCTATTGGTGCTATACGGTGGATTAAAAAAACTTGGACGGAGAATAGGAACTCCGCCCGAACCTAAACACAAAGGATTAGGTTTAACTATAGTAAACCATTTTCATATTGTCAATATAAACATTAAACCAGAAAACGAGGTTATTTATGAGTGTTGAAAAAAAAGAAGCGGACGTGATTATGCGTCGCGGTCGTAAGTTAGCGGTCGAAGACAATATTTGAAAAAATTGTTGGCTTACATGAATTTGACAGAAAACTCCGCTCTCTTCTGTTGCAAGCTATCGACTGTATTGAAATAACATTACGTGCACGTCTTGCACGTGTGCATGTTAAAAACCACAATCGTAACCCAATCGCGTATCTAAACCCAAAAAACTTCCACTTCATAGAGACTAAAAAAGAGAGAAAAAGAACTAAAGAAGAGAACGAAAAAATTTTTCTACAAACGATACGGTGGAATACTACCATTCTGGGTTATATTCTAGGAATTTTTAGGTTGTTTTTCTCAATGTTTCAATAGTTTTGAGAGAGGAATATGAGGGTTTTATTTGTTGGTGCTTCACCTAAAAGCTATGCGTGAATTGATGGATGTAAAGCGCCTTCAAGGGTTAAAAGCCAAATTTTATCTTCAAGACCCCCATCACTCGAATATCCGCCTAATCCATGTTGAGCAATAACACGATGACAAGGGATAATAATAGGAATAGGGTTACGTGCGACAGCTTGCCCAATAGAACGTGCATGACCGCCGCATTGTTGAGCAAGTTCTGTATAAGTTATTGTTTGTCCTACGGGAATGGTGCAAAGTGCAGCCCATACACGCTTTTGATAAGCTGTGCCAAAAGGGGATAAGGGTAAAGGAAACTTATCGGCATGAAAAGGGTCATCAAACCACTGATCTAGCCAATCTCGTGCTTGGCAAAGGAGGGGTGTTTTGCTCTGATCACGCCCCCACCCCCAATCAAGAGCAACAAGAGAACCATTTTCTTCTGAAAGAGTGAGATCACCTAAAGGAGAATGCAAGGAAAGTTGGGGCATCAATAAAAAACTTTCAAAAAATTATTTTATATTTAAGTTATATTAGTTTGTGTATAAGGAGATAGTTTACTAAAAATATCGTTAACAATGAGACGAATATTTAGACAAATATGAAGAAGAATAGAGAATAAGGATAGCATATCAATGGGCTATCAGGGAGAAGAGATAATTTTTGCGCTTTCAAGTGGCATAGAACGAGCTGCTATTGCCATTATGCGTGTTAGTGGTTTTGGGAGTGCAGAAATATTAATACATTTATGTGGTTCCTTACCAAAACCACGACATGCTGTACTCCGAAAACTTTGGCGTGATGCCCGCGTGCAAGAGGAAGAAACTCTTTTAGATGAAGCATTAGTTTTGTGGTTTCCTGCTCCTCGGAGTTATACGGGAGAAGATGGATTTGAGCTTCATTTACATGCAGGTCCGGCTGTTATTGAGGCTGTGTCAGAGGTATTAGTAACTTTAGGAGCACGCCCGGCAGAAGCAGGAGAGTTTACGCGTCGGGCTGTTCAAAATGGGCGCATGGATTTAATTGAGGCTGAAGGCATTGCTGATCTGATAGCGGCAGAAACAGAGAGCCAACGGAAGCAAGCGTTAGCACAGAGTAAAGGGGCGTTGAGTCGTGTTTATGATCAGTGGGCTGAAAAACTTAAAACATTATTAGCGTGGCAAGAAGCCTTCATTGATTTTCCTGATGAGGAACTTCCATCTCACATAGTTGAAAAAATCCATATTACAAGTAAAACACTCATTGCCGAAATGCAACAACATATGCAAGAAGGATGTAAGGGGGAAAGAATACGACGGGGTTTGATATTTGTTATTACGGGTCCCCCTAACGTTGGCAAATCTAGTTTGTTAAATTGGTTAGTTCAGAGAGAGGCGGCGATTGTGTCTTCACAAGCGGGAACAACGCGTGATGCTTTAGAAGTTGTCAGTACTTTGGCAGGGGTACGTGTGACTTTTATAGATACAGCAGGTTTACGAAAAACAGAAGATAGTATTGAGGCGGAGGGGGTACGGCGTGCTTTGTTTCACGTGGAACAAGCAGATTGTGTTATTCAAATGTGTTCGGTAGATATTTTGCCAGAGAAAGTATTTTCTAACGCTATTTTGGTAGGTAATAAAACAGATATAGGGGCATTGCCTTCGCATTATGCAGGTCATGATCTGATTCCTATTAGCTTATTGACGGGTGAGGGTTTATCTTGTTTATATACTCTTTTAGAGGAACGAGCCTTAGCGCTGACAAAATCGGCAACAGGTATGCCTTTATTAACACGTGCCAGACACGAAGCTGGGGTAAGAGAAGCCTGTTTATGTTTAGAGCGTTCTCTTGATCAAACTTTACCAGAATTATGTGCTGAGGAATTACGTTTAGCTATGCAGGCATTAGGGAGGTTGACAGGGCATGTTGGTGTCGAAGATCTTTTAGAGGTTATATTTAGTCAATTTTGTATAGGAAAATAAAAACAATATGGAAGCACGTAATTTTTACGATGTGGTTGTGGTTGGCGGTGGTCATGCCGGGTGTGAAGCTGCTGCGGCTGCAGCTCGATGTGGTGCCACAACATTGTTATTAACTCATCGTAAAGAGACTGTGGGGGCTATGTCTTGCAACCCTGCGATTGGAGGGGTTGGAAAGGGGCATCTTGTGCGTGAAATTGATGCCCTTGATGGTCTTATGGCGCGAGCAGCGGATGCAGCTGGTATTCATTTTAAGATATTAAATCGATCAAAAGGACCTGCTGTTCAAGGACCAAGAGCGCAAGCCGATCGATATTTATATGCACAAGCTATGCAAAACTTATTAGCTGAATATGCCGGACTTGACATTGTAGAAGGGGCGGTTGCTGATGTAATATGTGCGCCTTCTGGTCATGTTCAAGGGATTCTCACAGAAGATGGTCGGCATTGGCAGGTGGGCGCTGTTGTATTGGCAACAGGGACATTTCTTGATGGTGTTATCCATATTGGTCATGAAATAACACCTGCGGGGCGGGTAGGAGAAGCCCCTTCTGTTTTGTTAGCTCAGAGATTAAAAAAGCTCGGTTTGCGGATGGGGCGTTTGAAAACAGGAACCCCACCAAGACTTCTACGAAAAAGCATAGATTGGTCTTCTCTTTCTTTGGATAAAGGCGATGAAAAACCTGAACCTTTTAGCCGTTTAACTCACTCTATAACGAATAAACAATTAACTTGCGGTATAACAGCAACGACAGAACAGACACATGCTATTATTCGTAAACACGTGCACCTTTCAGCTGTTTATGGCGGAGGTATTTCTTCACGAGGACCGCGCTATTGTCCTTCTATTGAAGATAAAATTATGCGTTTTGCAGAAAAGACAAGTCATCAAATCTTTTTAGAACCCGAAGCTTTACCAGAACACGATGGTGGAGATTTAATCTATCCTAACGGTATTTCGACGAGTTTGCCTGCTTTTGTACAAGAGGCTATGATTCGTTCTATTCCTGGTTTGGAACAGGCTGTCATTGTAAGATATGGCTATGCTGTGGAGTATGATTATATAGATCCGAGAGAACTCTCTTCAGGGCTAGAATTGCGACAGTGTCCTGGTCTTTTTTTAGCTGGACAGATCAACGGTACAACAGGCTATGAAGAAGCTGGTGCCCAAGGTGTGTTAGCGGGTATTAATGCTGCACGGCGTGCAGGTGGGCAGTCTCTTGTTAGGCTTGATAGAGGACAGGCTTATATTGGTGTTATGGTAGATGATTTAACAACGCAAGGTGTGAGTGAACCTTATCGGATGTTAACATCACGCGCAGAATATCGGTTGACGTTACGGGCTGATAATGCTGATATGCGTTTAACAGCACTTGGGGAGTCGTGGGGATGTGTCGGGAAAGAACGTTCTCACCTATTGGCTCGTGATCAGGCTGATATTAAACGTTTGCAACAACGTAGTGAAGAAGAAAACTGGTGTCCACAAGAACTAGCCTATATGGGGATTCATGTTGCTCAAGACGGGCGTCGTCGTAGTTTGTGGGATCTTATGGCTTGTGGTGTTGATGAAAAATTGTTCGTACAGTTAGCGCCATGGTTTTTTGAGTTTTCGGAGCGAGTACGGCAACATGTTCTATTCGAAGCACGATATAGCGGGTATTTGAATCGTCAGCGGAGAGAAATTCGTCAACTTGAGTCAGAGGCAGAAATACGTTTTCCTTCAGATTTAGATTTTAGTGCCATTGGTGGTTTAAGTACCGAAATGTGTGAACGTCTTCAAGCCGCAAGACCTGAAAATTTTAGTGCTGCTCGACGAGTACCGGGGGTAACGCCATCGGCTCTCGTGGCAATATTAGCTTATATTAGAAAGGGAAAAACACATGAGATCTTGGCCTGACTGGATTGATGTTTCACGTGAAACGCAGGAACGTTTGGAAGTATTTGTTGCCCTTTTGAAAAAATGGAATACGCATATTAATTTAGTGTCTTCAGGAGATATACAAAAAATATGGGAACGCCATATTTTAGATAGTGTACAAATTGTTCCTTTATTACGGGGACAAAAACATTTTATTGATATGGGGTCTGGTGGTGGATTTCCGGGGGTTGTGATTGGTCTTGTGACAGGAATACCTGGCATTTTAATAGAGGCTCATCAAAAAAAAGTTGCTTTTTTACGAGAAGCTATACGAGTTACGGAGGCTAATTTAACGGTGATTGGTGAACGTCTTGAAAGGGTGAAAATAGATCCTGCCCCTGTTGTGACGGCACGTGCTTTGGCGCCTTTGAAAAAATTGCTTGATTGGGCTTGTCCATTTCTGACACCTCACGGTATGGGGTTGTTTTTAAAAGGGCAGCAAGTTGCAGAAGAAATAAAAGAAGCACAACATCATTGGCAGATGAGGGTAGACATTTACCCGAGTCTATTATCTTCCGAAGGTACTCTTTTGAAAGTGAGTCATTTGAATCGTGTCGTCTCTTGAACAAAATAAGAAAACATGTCGTGTTTTAGCAATAGCGAGCCAAAAAGGAGGAGTTGGTAAAACAACAACGGCAATTAATTTAGCCGCGGCTCTTGCCGAGGGGGGAAGTCGCGTTGTTCTGATAGATCTTGATCCCCAAGGAAATGCCTCAACAGGGGTAGGGATAGGATATGATGCCCGTCAAGGGGGAAGCTATGCTTTATTGATGCAAGAAAAATCTGTACGTGATCTTCTTCAACCAACAGGTGTTAAAAATCTTTTTATTGTTCCCGCGAATACTGATCTTGTGGGGGCAGAAATAGAATTAGTCGATATAACTGACAGAGAGAGGAAGTTGCGTACAGCATTGTCTCAAACTTTGGAAGACGTTGAGTATATTATTATTGATTGCCCACCTAGCCTTGGCTTGTTGACCTTAAATGCTCTTGTGGCGGCTGATAGTGTTTTAGCGCCTTTACAATGTGAGTTTTTTGCTCTTGAGGGGGTGGGGCATTTGGTCAAAACGATTAATCGTGTTACAAAAAACATGAATACGACTTTGCGCATGATAGGTGTTGTTCTAACAATGTATGATAGGCGTAATAATTTGTCTGAACTTGTTGCCGCTGATGCGCGTAGTTTTTTTCGCGAGAGTGTCTTTGAAACTGTTATTCCCCGTAATATTCGTATTTCAGAGGCGCAAAGTTATGGTCAGCCTGTGATGATATACGATCCTAAGGCGACGGGTGCCTTGGCTTATGCTATGCTAGCAGAAGAAGTAAAGAGAAAAATAGTATGAATGATCTTGTAAGTCGTTCTCGTACACAACAAAAATCTCGACAGAAACAGAGACCTCAATTAGGGCGAGGTCTTGAGGCATTATTTGACGAAGATAGAAGTGGAATCCAATTTTTGTCTGTTGACGTGTTGGAACCAGGGGCTTTTCAGCCACGGCAGGAAATGGATGCTGAACTTTTGCAAGAACTTGCCAGCTCGATTCAAGAGCATGGGGTTTTACAGCCTATTTTGGTACGTCCTCATCCACATATTACCGGACAATATCAAATTATTGCGGGAGAACGGCGTTGGCGTGCCGCCGTGATCGCTCAATGTCAAACTGTTCCCGTTTATATGCGTGATCTTTCCGAGACAGAGGCAAAAGTGGCGGCTTTAATTGAAAACCTTCAACGGGCAGATCTTAACCCTATAGAAGAAGCAGAAGGGCTTTATTGTCTTTTAGAGGAACATCATCTTTCACAAGAGGAGCTTGCGAGAACGGTCGGAAAATCACGTCCTCATGTTGCAAATATGTTACGTTTATTGCGCTTACCTTTTGAATTACAGACTCAGTTGAAAAAAGGGGTTATTTCAGCAGGACATGCGCGTGCTTTGTTGACACACCCTGATCCTCTTTCTGCTATGACAGAAGTTATAGCAAAAGCACTTTCTGTAAGGCAGACAGAACTACTTGTACAAAAGGCTCTTCGCCAAACAAAAAAAAATTCCAAAAATACAAATCATATTTTATCCCCGTCCGAGATAACGGCATTAGAAGGCGGTTTATATCATCAGCTCGGTTTAAAAGTGGCGATAAAATGTAATAGTAAAAAAGGGGGGGTTCTTAAAATTCATTATAAAAATCTTGATCAGTTCAACGCTATTCTGACTTTATTGAAAAAATGAAATAATATGTTTTCAAGACTTGTTTTTATAAGAGAGACATATTAAATTAATTGTTTTATAACGGGGTGTAGGGCGCATAGCTCAGTTGGTAGAGCAGCTGACTCTTAATCAGCGGGTCCAAGGTTCGAGTCCTTGTGCGCCCACCATTTTCAGATTACAGAGAAGTATTTTATTAAAAAAATTAAAAGTTGTTGAATAGACTAAAAAATACTTTTTGTTGTGGTGTCTGTTTCGTGTGTGTTCTTTGGTTTAACGGAGTTCTCGCTTTTTATTATTTGACATAAAACACATTGTTTTAATGTTGTTGTTCCTTTTAACTTCTTATGAGATGTATATTATATAAATTATTATATAAATGATGTGAAGTTAAAAGTATAATATTTGTTGCATCAAAAATTCATATGTCTTACGAAAATTTCTCTCTTATTCCTGTTATTTTATCGGGTGGATCTGGGAGTCGGTTGTGGCCTGTATCGCGCAAAAGTTTTCCTAAACAATTTTGGCCATTGCTCTCTACAAAAACGCTTTTACAAGAAACAATATTGCGGGGGATAGCGGGAGGAACAACACGTCCTATTATCGTCTGTAATGTTGATCATCGCTTTATTATTGCTGAACAATTACGCGCCGTTGGAGAAGATCGTGCTTGTATCCTTTTAGAGCCGGAGGGGCGTAATTCTGCCCCTGCTATAAGTGCTGCTGCCTTTCTTATTGCTGAAGAAAATCCAGAGGCAGTTATGTGGATTATGGCGGCAGATGCGGCTATTCAAGATGAAAAGGCTTTATTAAAAGATTTGAAAGTTGCCGTGCAGACGGCGATGGCAGGGTATATTGTTACTTTTGGTATAAAACCAACGAGACCAGAAACAGGGTACGGATATATTCAATGCGGTGTACCTCTCGGAGGCACTGATGGTGTCTATTGTGTCGATCAGTTTCTTGAAAAGCCTGATATAAATCGGGCTATGGAACTCGTGCAGAATGAACGTAACTTATGGAATTCAGGTATGTTTGTTGTAAAAGCACGTGTTCTTTTAGAGGAAATAGCACGTTTTGAGCCAAAAGTTTATGCTTGTGTTAAAGAAGCTGTGGCTTATCGCTCGAGTGATATGGATTTTGAGCGTTTAGCAGAAGAGCCTTTTAAGCAATCGCCAAATATTTCGATAGATTATGCTGTGGCAGAACGGACACGTTTAGCAGCTGTTGTTCTGGGTACTTTTGGATGGTCTGATGTTGGTAGCTGGGATGCTTTATGGGAGCTTATGTCTAAAGATGCTCATGGTAATGTCGTTTCTGGTGATGATATCTTTCTTGAGCGTGCACATCATTGTTATGTTCACGCCGAAAATTGTGTTACGACCCTACTTGGGGTTAAAAATCTTATAGTCGTTGTTACGAACGATGCTGTAATGGTTGCACAACGTGAGTGTGCACAATCTGTTAAAACGATGGTTGCACGACTGATCAAAGAGGGTCGACCTGAGGCAAAACAGCATAATAAGATCTATCGCCCGTGGGGGTTTTATGAGTGTCTTATTCGCGGGGATCGTTTTCAAGTCAAGCGTATTGTTGTTAAACCAGGGCAAAGACTCTCGTTACAAAAACACTTTCATCGTGCTGAACATTGGGTTGTTGTGGAAGGGACAGCACTTGTAACACGTGAAACAGAGCAAATCATGGTGCGTGAAAATGAAAGTGTTTATTTACCTTTAGGAACATTACACCGCCTCGAAAATCCAGGTCGTCTTCC
Organism: Acetobacter sp.; assembly: GCA_017413025.1. GTDB lineage: Bacteria > Pseudomonadota > Alphaproteobacteria > Acetobacterales > Acetobacteraceae > Acetobacter. Next base: position 30,276 of record JAFPVE010000006.1, read on the forward strand.
TTTAACGCTCATAGAAGTGCAATCTGGTTCGTATCTAGGGGAAGATGATATTATACGCGTTGAAGACGACTATAACTCTAATTTTTAAGGTGAAACCTTAAGGGTTTGCCACTGTTAAACCTGTTTTTTGTATGATTTGCGGTAATATCTTTCCTAGATTATTGTTCTTGTTAGATAGGGTGAAAATAATATTTTTTACAGAAAAGGGTTGTGTTGGATGAATATTAATAACGATAGACTTATTGACAGGATGAATTAAATATTCAGCTATTTTCTGTAGAGTATGATGATATGTATTTTGGGATTCTGTTGTTTCTATAGGTGTTTTTCCTAAATCTAATTTTAATTTGCTTAAAGCGTGTATATCGATGCTTGTATTTGTCATTTGATCTATATGTTTTTCTGGTGGAATGGGTAAAGTAGCTTGAGATGTGTTTGGGAAAAATAAAGTGGTAAGTAAAAGATATGGTGTCGTATTCGACTTTGTCGCAAGAACTTTAAGTGCCCGTGTGATTAATCCATAATCCATATAAGTTATAGCTGTTGAAACAACATACATATCTGGAAAGACAATATGTACATTAGGGCTAACATACGATATTATAGGGCTGATGGGTGAATCTATAAAGGGTTCAATGGGAGTACTTATAGAAGAAGGTGAAAGAGTAGGGGTAAGATCTCCACTGATGTAAATCCGTCCCATTGTTGGTGCCGTTACATTTAATTCTTTGATATGGATGTGTTTTGTTTTGAGATTATAGATATCACTAAAAACAATAGAAGCGTGAAAATGATCATATTTTAGAGGGGCTAGCCAGTGAAACCACGTTGTTGTTGGCCAAATTTCAATTTTCTGTATGTTAGAAGTCTCTTGTTCTATCGCCTTTGTTAAAGTGATGTGAGAGGAAAGTTGACGAATACGCAATAAAGGAATCATCGAAGGTAAGGTTGTTTTGCTACTGTTTGCCACCTCACCATCAATTTCAATATGATGCATTTCTACATCGCGTTGCCCGGGATATGATTGAGCAGGAATACCATTATAGAGAGGGAGACCGTGATACAGACTCCAATATAATTTGGCGATGTTGAAACCATTTGCATGAATAGAGTCAATCGTAAAACGTCGCCAAGATCCTGTATCAACTGATAAGAGAATATTTTTAATAAGAAGTTTATCGGTAACGATACCATTAAAATGGTCTAAAGTTACAGAATCTGCTGCTATTTTAGCTTGTAGAGCTTTAATAAATCCATGAATGCCATAGGCATGAGCTTGGGCAATGCTTGGTAGATGTGTAGAGAGAGCCTGTTTTTGCCCGTGTGCTCGTCCATGTGTTTGTAATACCAAATTATCGATTGTTAGTAATTGTGCATGAAGATTACCATCAATGCCTGTTATTTGTACGTTGTGAAAAGAAAGATGGGTAAACCCTGATATTTTTTTATCAGAATCAGGGCGTGAAAGCTCTGCTTGCTGTGCTGTAATTGTGTCATTCTTACGTCGGAAAACGACATTTGTAAAAATAGTACTTCGCCCCAGAAGACCAGGGCGTGCCGAATCGTATGTTAAAAAAACGCCTTGTCCAAGGGATTGGCGTAAAATATCAATATGCCTATCGAGCATAACATATTCAGCGCGCCGTGTACCCACCCATATTGCACATCCTACAATGAGGATACTTGTAAGAGTAACAAGAAAATGTTTTTTCAAAATATTATATACCTCTAAGTTGATCTAACGATTATTTTCCATACTTTACTTAATTTCCGCTTTGTCGTAGATAACAAAGAGAGTGTACTCTATAGATTAACAACATTAATGGTGCTTTAATGTTAATTTAATGTTCACCTGAATAAAATCTTTTATCTATACAAAACTATAAAAGCTATCTTTATTATGGGGTATTGTTGAAAACACCCTAAAGTGAGATAAAATAAAAAAATGTAAAAAATGTAAAATAAAAAAATAATAGTAAAAACAATAGATACTATTTATAGTAACAAAAGGATCTTCTTAAAGGAAGAGGCTTGACTCTTTTCGTAAGAAGTTGCATAAGAATATTACTCTTTAAATGTATTCAATAGCTTATGAGCTCGTATAATGGATTTTTACAGTCATGAAAAGCACTCTTTCGCTTAAACCTGCGGAGGTTAAAAAAAATTGGACCCTTATTGATGCCGAAGGTCTTGCTTTAGGGCGTCTCGCCGTTATTATTGCCCAACGTTTACGTGGAAAACATAAACCTCAATTTACTCCGCATGTGGATTGTGGTGACCATATCGTTGTTATTAACGCAGAAAAAGTGGCACTTAGTGGGCGTAAGGAAGAGCAAAAACTCTTTCATTATCATACAGGTTATCCGGGCGGTATTAAAACGCGTACTATACGTCAAAGGCGTGAGGGGAATTGTCCAGGACATTTGATTAAGAAAGCTGTTGAGCGCATGATTTCGCGTGGTCCGCTTCAACGTGCTCAAATGCGTCACCTTCATATTTATGCTGGACACGAACATCCGCATGCCGGACAAAATCCTCAGAAATTTAATGTTGCGGCTTTAAACCGTAAAAATGTTATAAACGTGCAGAAAGGCTAATCCATGTCTGAAACTCAAGAACTTACAGGGGCTTTAGCTAATCTTAAATCTGCTATGGCTGTAGCAGCAGAGACCTCACAAAAAACACCAGTTTACGAGGCTAAACGTGATGTCTTAGGTCGTGCTTATGCTACGGGGCGTCGTAAAGATGCAATTGCGCGCGTATGGATTAAACCTGGAAAAGGGGAGGTCGTGGTGAATGGTTGTCCCGTTGTCAAATATTTCGCACGTCCTGTGTTACGGATGCTCATTTCTCAACCTTTTCTTGTTTCTGATCGGTCTAATCAGTTTGATGTAATTTGTACCGTTAAAGGCGGGGGATTGTCTGGGCAAGCGGGTGCAGTACGTCATGGTATTAGTCGGGCGTTGACGTATTATGAGCCTGAATTACGTAATGTTCTTAAAACATCAGGCTTTCTTACGCGTGATTCGCGTACTGTTGAGCGTAAGAAATACGGGCGTGCTAAAGCACGGCGCTCTTTCCAGTTCAGCAAACGCTAAACGGGGCGCGAGTAAGTTTTATATCTGCTTACTCGTCGTTATAAAAAGCATTTTGTTTATTCCTTAGGGTAGAGACGGTTGTACTCTACCCTGTAGTTTTTTTGTTTCTTTATTTCCCTTGTTTTAGATTACACTTTTTACTTTACTCTGTCCTATTCTGTCCTATTACGTGTACATCACGTATTTTAATGGTCTTTTTTTATTAATAACAAATAGATTTCTTAAAAATGTTTTTTTAAGTTTCTGAATCAAAGGCTTATTTAGCCTCTGTTGTAAAAAAGCATAGTCTTGATTTTGTTTTGACATCGTGTTGCGTTTATTTTTTTATGAGAAAGACGCTGTAAGATGTTTTAGTTGAAAAAGAGGGTGAACGGTCAAAGTAAAAACAATTACGCTTATGTGACTGTTTTTCTTGTATCAACAAAAAGTTTTTTCATAGATATATAGTTTCGGTGTATTGTACTCGGTAATAAACACATCAAAAAAGATTAAAAGCTTATAACAGATCCTCTCATAAGGTATGAGAAGTGATTTTGTATAAAAATATTGTGTTATAATAAAACTATCATACGACATGTCGTGCGTATTGTCGGAGTTAATTAAAAAATATGAAAGGGAAATTTATGTATTTTCTTCCAAAAGTGTCAAAAAAAATAGCGTTTCTTGCTCTTCCTCTAATGATGTTTGCCGGTATAGCTCATGCACAGGCACCTTGTAATAATGTGGTTTCATGTACTCAGCAGGGTGTTCAGAACCAGGTTGGGGCGGTGAGTAATGCGGCAAAACAAAGTGTTCAAGGTCTGGCAAACGGCGTTCAGGCGACTCAGGGGATTGTCTCTGGCATTGCTCAGAATGCAGCACAGGCGGGCACAAATGCTGTGAATACGGCAAATAACATTGCGCAAAATACGAAAGGTGCAGTTCAGAATGCAGTGGGTAATGCCGCTAAAAGTGCGGTGAACAATGCCGTCAATGGGGCAGTTAATAGTGCGGTAAACAGTGTGAGTAATGCTATACCTCACTTCTAACTTCTTCTGTGTCTGTCGATTTTACTTCTCAATCTATATAGGGTTTGACACGGCGTTCGTGGTGTTTCCGTCTATCGTTGGTCGGATACGGCATTTAGCGTTCTTTATAACCTCTTTGAAAGAGATTTTAAGGTCAAACCCTTATTTTGGTATAGAAAAATATTTGTATAGTGGTGTATTAACCTAGAAAACGACAGAACAAAGTAGTTGTTGAGTGTTTTCTAGTTTGAGAAGACCTTACTTCTCGTTTCTGTTTTGGTTCGTTTTGTAAAGCGTCGTTCTGTCTGAGGTTTATGTTCACCCCTCGCAGGAGGACGTGCTGATTCAATCTTGATTCCCTCGGCGTTATTTATAGCCTGATCAGCGAGGTTTTGTGCTTTTTCTTGAGCAATTTCGACGAGAGTGTGATGATTGTTAATACGGATGGCACCAATATCTTGTTTGCGGAGTCCACCTATTTTACATAACGTGGGTACAAGCCATTTGGGATCAGCCTTATCAGCCCGACCAATAGAGAGGCGAAACCATGATGATGCCATAGGATATTGACGACGACTGCACTCACGTTGTGTTGTTATACGTGTGTGACGCTCAAAACGGTTATGACGTGTCATCTCTGGCGTAAGAACACGCACGTCTAGGGGAAGAGGAAGATGCGTGTGCCATAAATCTACTAAGGCATAAGCGATTTGTTGTGGCGTATGTGTTGTAAGGAGACGATCCGCCAATTCCTGTAAAGAGGTATTATTATTTGTATTCTGCTGGTCAGAGAGAATAGAAGCCTGTAACAATCTTGCTGCATCGGCTTCAGCAATTTCTTTTTTTGTTGGAACGCCACGCCATATAGCGGTAATTTTGGCAGCTTGGAATAAACGTTCTGCCGCACGACGCCGTGCCGGAGGAACTAACAACACACAGGTACCTTTACGCCCCGCGCGCCCTGTGCGTCCGGAACGATGTAACAGTGTTTCAGGACAGGAAGGTAAACTTGCATGGATAACAAGCCCAAGTTCAGGAATATCAATACCACGGGCAGCAACATCGGTGGCAACACAAACACGCGCTTGACCGTGGCGTAAACTTTCAATAGCACGGATACGCTCGTTTTGTCCTAAATCACCAGAAATAGCGACAGAAGAAAAACCTCTCTCGGCTAATGTGGTGTGAAGTTGCCGAACGGCTTCACGCGTATGGCAGAAAATAATAGCGGTTCGTGCTTCTTCAAATCGTAATATATTAACCACGGCACCGGTAATATCTGAGGGGTCTGTCAGGACGGCGCGATAAGTAATATCTGTGTGAGGAGTGTTGGCATCGATCGTGTCTATGCGCAAAGCATTGTTTTGATAATGTCGCGCCAGCGTGGCAATGTCGCGTCCGATGGTTGCAGAAAAGAGCAAGGTCAGACGCTCTTTTGGCATGGCATCTAAAAGAAACTCTAAATCCTCGCGAAAGCCGAGGTCGAGCATTTCATCAGCTTCGTCTAAGACAACAGCTTGAAGTTGAGATAAGACAAGGTGACCACGTCTGATATGGTCACATAAACGACCCGGCGTGCCAACAACAATATGGCACCCCATTGACAAGGCACGCGCTTCACGCCTTGGTTCCATGCCGCCGACACAAGAAACAATACGCGCGCCTGTTTCTGCATAGAGCCATTCAAGTTCATTACGTACTTGTAAAGCCAGTTCACGCGTGGGGGCAATAACAAGAGCGAGAGGGGCAGAAGGCGGAGGACAATGTTCATTATCTTTAAGAAGAAGATCTGATAAAACGAGACCAAAAGCCACCGTTTTTCCCGAGCCAGTTCTAGCTGAAACTAAAAGATCTCGTCCTTTGGCACTGTCAGCAAGAACGGCTGCTTGCACAGGGGTTGGCGCAATAAAACCGCGCGCAGAAAGTGCACGCGCGAGAGGCGGAGAAGCGTGTCGAAAAGGCATATAAGGCGTATTAAACTAAAGTTAAAATAAATAGAGAAGAAAGAGGGGGAATAGAATAAAAATAGCATACAAAAACAAATACATAAAGTAAAGAGGGTTTGAAAAAACCCTCTTTAACTTTTTTATGCCAGATCTTTTGTAACCTGATCGTCTTACCCTTGGAACGGCAGGTAACGGAAAGAAAGCATGAGTGTGCTTAAGTCAGTCTTGGCTCCTTTGGGTTCATCATAACTAGACCAGAGTTTTCTCTGCGCGTAAATAAGCTGCACGCCACTTTCCACCGTACCAAAGCGTCCTTTGAAGAAACGCCACCAAGCACCGATGGTTCCTTCAATAATGCGGTGTGTCATTCCTTGACAGGTACCGCCTTCATATGAACAACCGGCGTTAATAAGGTACGGGCTGCCATAACCACCGTAGACTTGACCATTTCCCCAAGCGCTTCGTCCGCTTTCTTGCATACCAAAGTAACCATAGACGTCGATGGTTTTGGTGGGATGTCCTACAATCCCTGTTGAAGCGATCGCTGAGAAGAGCGGAATAGGTTGCCCAAGTTCGTTAACGGTGACACCCGGTAAGAACGCACCACCATAACGACCAATACCTTTACCGACAACACCACCAAGGTGCATTTCCATTTTATGCGGAATCAGCGGGAGAATCATCGAGGCACCGCCACCACCAGCCACGGCTGTACTGTTATACCCATGTCCGTTACCTACATAAGTATGAGTGTGCGGGAAAGTAAGCATACCTTCAATTTCGTAGTGCCCCCAAGCCGGATCCCATGCGAGTTTACCAATAACGTCGGGTGAGATTTGGTTGGGGTAAATACGAGAGTTATTGGTTAGCCCTTGTCCTGTACGTCCATAAGTCACTTGATATCCATTAGGTAGCGTTACTGTACCAGTCCCAGTCCCACAAGCAGCATCTCCACCCGCACACTTGATGCCATAGATATTGGCGGCGTTTTCAAGCGAGATCCCTGCCCATAGGCGATGATGGAACATGTCTTTCACAACACGGATTTGGGGTTGACGAGCCCAGATGGTGCCTGCCGTTAAAGCCCAGTCAATCGTAATTGGCAAAGATTCCTGACGCGCAACGATACCAATTCGGTTTGGCGTAAACATCGTCCACGCTTGTCCTACAAGAACGTGCCAACCATATTTGTTGTTATCGTAAGCCAAATAGATTTGCCGCATACGCATGGTAAAGCTGTTACTTTTATAGTAGTTGGTTGTGTTTGCAGCCGCACCCCAGCCAAACTCGAAATATCCCGACACAATAGAGTGCTTATTCAAATTCCCCCGTACCAACATAGAAATACGGGAATACCGTGCTGTTGCCGAGAAGTTATCGGTATAGTACCCTGGTTGATTCGGGAAAGGCATGACGTTAAAATCAGTAAAGGTATCCGACGCCAAGTGGCGGTTGCGTTCTGCCATGGTCACGTTGACAAAACCACCGAGAATCATGGTGACAGGACCGATATTGATAATACCCTTATTACCCAAGGCGCTCACGACCTGGTTACCAGCTGTTTGCCGCGGATGAATACCTACTTCGTTTGGTGCCACACGAACCGTTAAATCCCGATCTCTTTGGGCGGTTACCGTTTCTACATCAGGGGTACCAAAAAAGCCTGGTCCTAAAGTAATAAGCCCTTTGTTGGTTAAAGCACTTGTTTCTTGTGCACCTGGCGAATAGGGTGGGTATGCTCCCACTTCGTTAGGCGCGACACGGGCTGTTAAAGCTGAATTTCCTTGACCAATAACGGTTTGTGTGGCAGGTCCAGCAAAAGAGGGTTGTACTTCACGTGAATAACCGCGCCGACCCCGCCTTACCTTTTGCGTGACCATTTGTCTTTGAACAGAGGCAAGGGCTCTCTGGAGTTCACGCTGCTCTGCTTGAAGTTTGGCAATTTGCTGCGCTAATGTTTCTGTGTTACTCGAGGCGCGAGCTGGTGTACTTAACGAGTCTACAATACCACCTGAGAGAAGGATAGTACCGGCAAAAAGGCTCTTCTTAAGAGAGGGAAGCCAAGACTTAGACACTCTTCTAGAAGTCTGAAAAGGACGCATATTTTTACTTTCTTTTAGTGTGGTTTGATAAGTTAATGTTGAGGCATATTTACGCCTGTGGAAATTGCACAATAAATATTTGTGTTGATTTTGTAAAGACACTAACAAGGCTTCTTGTTCATTTTTTAATATAAAAAATAACTTAATAAGTCTAATACCATATCTATCAACGATGTTTCATGAGTTACGTGTCGCTATTTTGCTACTTTTTCCCTAATAACTTGTGTACTCTTTAATGAAATGAAAATGACGTATGGTTTCAAAAAAACAATAGAAAATCTATTGGTTTGTTTGACTTGTCTAAACTGTGCAAATCGTTTTCTAACAAATCTAAGAGTCGATACTCTACATTTACTGTTTTTTTGTTTTTATAACATACTATAACACGGTGTGTTATTCTTGGTTGTGTTTCACGTTTGGAAAATAGTCTGTTGTTGTGTTGTAAGGTTTTTTGAATTGGAAGCCGTTGGTTTCTTATTTTGAGTGAGGTTTTATGACAAGAATTGCCCATATAATGCTGCGTGTTTTGGAAGAAGAGCGTTCGATTCGTTTCTATTCAAAAGTTTTGGGCTTGCATGTGGTAGAACGTTTTGAATTTGATGATTTTACACTTGTTTATCTGACAGATTCTTTTTCTCAGTCTTTACCAACTTCACAGCGTTTTGAACTTGAACTGACGATTAACCATGGGCGCACGGACCCTTATATTCTTGGCGATGGTTATGGTCATTTAGCTATATCAGTTGACGACATCAAGGCAGAATATGATCGTTTGCAAATGGCTGGGTACCCTATAACACCTATTAAGACATTAGAACACAATGGGAAAAGAGTAGGGCAATTCTTTTTTCTGACGGATCCAGACGGCTATCGTATTGAAATGCTGCAACGCGGAACTAAAAATGGTGTGATTAGTGGTACGTCTGGTCGTTTTTAGTTTAATCGTTTATGAGACTTGTTTCTTTACTTAATGATCGTATTTTAGAGAATGTATCGTTTTATAAAACACTTTAATTGTGTCTTGATTATGTCTTGTATGTAAGAATATGTCAATGACAGGAAAACGTGTTTTGTAAGGATTGTTTCAATGGAGTTAAGTGAGATATTGTTCCATTAATAATTTTTTATATAGTTTTATTTCAAAAAATATTTTTAAGATTTTATAGGTTGATGAGTGGGGGAGAACATGAAGCAAACACCTTTTGTTAAGATGCACGGATTAGGAAATGATTTTATTATTTTTGATGAACGCAATGAATCTTTACCCTTAAGCCCTGTTCGTATAGCGGCCCTTGCTCATCGTAAACGTGGGATTGGGTGTGATCAGTTGATTACCATAAGTCAACCTGAGTGCGCACAAGCGGATGTTTTTGTACGATTTTTTAACGCAGACGGGTCAGAAGCCTATGCATGTGGTAATGGATCACGCTGTGTTGCCGCTTTTATTTCTTCTCATGCTGATGAGGAAAGGATGCGTGGCATAGGGTGTAAACAAGCTATGAAGCCGGTTCTACAAACACGTGTAGGGTTGCTTCCCACTTTTATTGGCACAAATGGTCTTGTTACGGTTGACATGGGTGTTCCAAAAACAGCGTGGTATGATATTCCTCTTGCCATGGAAACAGATACGCAATACCTTCCCCTTGTTGGAGATCCTGCTGCTGTTTCGATTGGGAATCCGCATGTCACTTTTTTTGTACAAGATTTTAGTCTTCTTGCGGAAGGAGAAAGATTAGAACATCATCCTCTTTTTCCTCAACGAGCGAATATTGGGTTTGCTTTGATAGAATCTAAGCAACGGATACGTCTTAAAGTGCATGAACGCGGTGTTGGCGTAACGGAAGCCTGTGGTTCGGCTGCTTGTGCTGCGGTGATTAACGCTGTAAGGCGTGGTTTAACCGAAAGAGTTTGTGATGTTGTGCTTGATGGCGGTACATTGCATATTCGATGGGAGGTGGAGACACACCATGTCTTTATGACGGGTCCTGTGGCAATACCTTTTGAAGGAAAAGTGAATCTTAACGCGTTTGCCATATGACAGAACAGACAGAGACAGTAGGATTAGGAGAACTATCTGCTTTATCCTGTCAGGAGTCTTCTTCTCAAGAGATAGAAATCCTTACTTTTGGTTGTCGTCTTAATACATGGGAAAGTGAAGTGATTCGTCTCCATGCGCGTGCGCAAAAGTTGAATCAAACAGTGATTATTAATACTTGTGCTGTTACACGTGAGGCAGAGCGACAAGCTCAACAGGCTATTCGCCGTCTCCATCGTAAAAACCCCCATGCGCGTATTATTGTGACAGGGTGTGCAGCTCAAATTAACCCAACACGTTGGTTAAACCTTCCCGGCGTTACGTATGTATTAGGGAATAAAGAAAAACTTGAGGGAGAGAGTTGGAAAACAACTGATTTGACAAGCCGAGTGATGGTTTCAGACATTATGAGCGTGCAAAGAAGCGAGAAAAAAACAGAGACTCCTCTTATAACAGAGTTTTCTGGACGTACACGGGCATTTGTTCAAATACAACAAGGCTGTGATCATCGTTGTACTTTTTGTATTATTCCTTTTAGTCGTGGACCTTCGCGCTCTGTACCAGCTGGGGATGTGGTTGAGCAAATTCGGGCATTTGTACAATCAGGGCATCGTGAAATTGTGCTAACAGGCGTAGATCTAACTTCTTGGGGATCCGATTTACCTGGACAGCCATCGCTTGGGCAGCTTTGCCGTCGTATTTTACGGCTTGTGCCTGAACTCGAACGGCTACGCTTATCTTCGGTTGATCCTGTAGAAATCGATGAAGAGATTTGGAATCTTCTCGAGGGAGAGTCGCGTTTTATGCCATATTTGCATCTTTCGTTACAAGCAGGTTCTGATCTTATTTTAAAACGTATGAAACGTCGCCACCTTGTCGTTGATGCAAAGCGTGTTATTATGCGAGCACGCCATATTCGCCCTGATATAGGTCTGGGTGCGGATCTTATTGCGGGTTTTCCTACAGAAGATGCAATATTGTTTGCACAAACGCAGGCTTTTTTAAGGGAAATGTCGATTCCTTACTTGCACGTCTTTCCTTATAGTGAACGCCCTGACACACCTGCGGTGCATATGCCAGCCATTCCTTTTTCTGAGCGTAAAACTCGTGCTTCTTTACTGCGTGCTTTAGGACAGGAGGCAGCAATGCGTTACTATACAAGCCTTCTTAATCAACCTTTGCGTGTTTTAATGGAAACAACGACACAGGGACGTAGCGAACAATTTGCTCCTGTTCGTTTGAATAAAGGAGAGGCTCGCGTAGGAGATATTATAACGTTAAACCCTATTTCCGTAGAATCGTCTCACATTGTCGCTGAAAGGATGTGAACCAACCATGGCGCTAGGCTTTTTTTCTCGTCTTAAACAAGGGCTTTCACGTTCAACACAAAAATTGACAACCGGGTTAAGCGGTATGTTTACCCGACGTAAATTAGATGAAGCGGCTTTAGAAGAATTAGAAGAACTTCTTATTACAGCAGATATGGGTCCTTCTGTTGCACAACGTATTATTGAGTCATTCCGTGCTCATCGTTTTGGTATGGAAGTCACAGATGAAGACATTCGTCTTGCTCTTTCTGATGAAATTTCAAAAATTCTTGATCCGATTGCCCAGCCTTTTACTCCTGATACGACTCATAAACCGCATGTTGTGCTTGTTGTTGGGGTTAATGGCGTTGGTAAAACGACAACAATTGGTAAATTGGCACGTTTTTTTGCAGATCAAGGAAATAAAGTTTTATTAGTTGCGGGAGATACATTTCGTGCGGCAGCTGTTGAACAACTTCAGATTTGGGGACAACGAACAGGGTGTCCGGTCATTGTTGGTCCTTCAGGGGCTGACGCAGCAGGTCTTGCTTTTGAAGCGTTAAAGAAGGCACAAGCAGAAGGGGTAGATCTTCTTTTTATGGATACTGCAGGGCGATTACATAATAAAAGCGCTCTTATGGAAGAGCTTTCTAAAATTATTCGTGTGATGCAAAAATGTGATGAGACAGCACCCCACTCTGTTTTGCTTGTGCTTGATGCAACCACGGGGCAAAACGCGTTAGAACAAGTGCGTGTATTTCTTGAATTGGTTAAAGTCACCGGGCTTGTTGTTACGAAGTTAGATGGATCTGCCCGGGGGGGTATTGTTGTTGCTTTAGCGGATAGCTTTGGTTTGCCCGTGCATGCTGTTGGTGTTGGTGAACAGGTTGAAGATTTAAGACCTTTTACAGCTAAAGATTATGCACGTGGGCTTGTTGGTTGTTCTGGAGACACTCTTCATGAATAATGTTTTTAAAATTCTAAAAGGAGAGATTGTTTTAGAGTTTTTTTATTGTCTGTTTTTAGTTTTTTTAGCTGTTTTTAATAGAAAGTAAAGACTTTCTCTTTACCTTTTCAAATAACTATGACATAATCTTTATCTCAAATGAAACATCCCTCTCAAAAGGGTAGAATATGAGCAAAAATAACGAGGAATCCTTTGATGCACGGTTAAGTGCGGCTGAGCGACGTTATGGTCTTGTATCTCAAGGGCAAGAACTGTCTGCGTCGAATGATAGTCAAAAAGTGAATCAGTCTCTCGTACGTATTGCTTTACAAGTGGGGACGGAAATGTTTTCTGCCTTGCTAGTGGGAGTTGCTATTGGGTGGGAGTTAGATCATTGGTTTGGAGTGAAAGCGGTTTTTTTAATTATTTTTTCTTTTCTCGGAGGCGCTGCAGGTGTGTTAAGTGTTTGGCGTCTTGTCAGATCGACTGAGACATCGTAAATACATAATAAATAGTAGAATCTGATTATAAAGTTGCGTGAATTTTATTAGGTGTTATTTTAAGGAGAAATTATTGTGGCGGGTGAGCCTAGCATTAATACTTTTGGACAGTTCGAGCTTCATCCTTTGTTAGGGAGTATAGGAAAAGCGTTATGCTTTAGTCAGGCACCTCTTTACATGATGATATCGGTTGGTGTTGTTTTGGCGTTTTTGTATTATGGGATTAAGCCAGCTGCTATTGTGCCTGGGCGTTTTCAGGCGTCGGTTGAGATGAGTTATGAGTTTATCCATGATATGACGATGGATGCTATTGGATCTGATGGAATCGCTTATTTTCCATTTATTTTCGCATTATTTTTCTTTATCCTTGCTGGAAATTATATCGGGCTTTTGCCGTATCAATACACCTTTACAAGTCATATTGCGATTACTTTTGCTTTGGCTGTTGCTACTTTCACGCTTGCTATTGTTGTTTCGATAAAAAATCAGGGGCTACGCTTTTTTGCACATTTCATGCCAGAGGGGGTAAGTTTATTTTTAGCACCTCTCTTAGTGCCTATTGAAATTCTTACTTTTCTTTCTCGCCCAGTTAGTTTAGCGATTCGACTTTTCGCTAATATGGTTGCAGGGCATGTTATGTTTGATATTTTTGGTGCATTTGTTGTTATGCTTGCAGGTTTCGGTGTCGTTGGTGACGTGTGTGCGATTGGTCCTGTTGCACTCAATGTAGCACTTATGGCATTCGAGTTGCTTGTCGGTGTGTTGCAAGCCTATGTGTTTGCGATTCTGGCTTGCATTTATTTACGGGAAGCTGTTGCACATTAAGTGTCTCTGTCCCCGTTTTTCTTAACTTTTTTGAAATAAGGAACTTATGATTATGGATATTGGTGCAGCTCGGGAAATTGGTGCGGGTATTTCGATGATCGCCCTTACAGGTGTTGGTATTGGGTTAGGAAATATCTTTTCAACACTTGTAAGCAGTATTGCGCGTAATCCTGCCGCACGTCCACATGTTTTTGGGCTTGGCATGCTTGGATTTGCGCTTACAGAGGCTGTTGCTCTTTACGCTTTGTTGATAGCTTTTCTTATTCTCTTTGTTTAGGAGTGGTTTCTTATAAGGAGAAGTCTTGTGGCTGTGATAATAAAAATATATCGGACCAAAGTGTTTGTGGTGCTTTGCAGTATTTTTATGCTGGTTTCTTTAATGCCTACTAGCGCACATGCCACGGGAATGCCCCAGCTTGACTTTCGAAACCCTTTAGTGAATGGTCAGGTTATATGGGGATGTGTTATTTTTTTAGTATTTTATTTTGCACTCAGTCGTGCTATGTTGCCTCGTGTAGGTCGTGTTTTGGAGGATCGGAGTAAACGTATTAGGGATGATCTCGATATTGCACGTAAAGCCAAAAGGGATACTGATAAAGCTATTGCTGAGCTACAACAAGCCCGTAAAGATGCACTTATTGAGGCAAAAGAGCATCTTCAATCTGCTTTAGAGGAAGAGCGTCTGGCTACTGAAAAACGTATACGTGAAGTTCATGATCGCTTGAAAGCCGAGATTGATGAAGCAGAACGAGATATCTCTGCTGAAAAAGAACGTGCGCTCGGAAGTGTTAGAGATATTGCTTATGAGACAACGCAACTCCTTGTAAAACGTTTAGTAGGTGTTACGCCTGATAATCAGCATGTTCAAGAACAGGTTGAAAATGCGTACTCTCGTCATTTGATCTAACTGTGCTTCTGGAGAGTTAAAAAATGTCTACAATTTTTCATGAGCCTAATTTTTGGGTCGCGGTTTCGTTTGTTTTGTTTTTTCTTCTCTTTGGGAAACAACTTTGGTTACCTATAGCGAGGGCACTTGATAGTCGGGCAGAGTTGGTGCGTCGTGAGCTTGATGAAGTCGCAGCATTGCGTCGTCAAGCGGAGCAAATGCTTGAAAATGCTATACAGGAACGCGAACAGGCACTTGTCGAAGCGCGATCTTTAATTGAGCGCTCTCGTCAACAAGCGATAGAGATGACTGCACATGTGCGTAAGCAAGCTGAAGAAACGATTCGACATCATGAAAAAGTTGCTCGTGATCGTATTGCGGCAGCAGAACGAGCTGCGATAAAAGAAGTACATAAGATTGTTCTTGATGTAACTTTTGAAGCGGCACAGGAAGTTATCCCAGGTGTCATTGACAACCAAGCTACGGCAACTTTAATCAATCAGGCTATTGCTAAACTTCCTGAAGCTATTACACGTCAAGTTGCGTAACGTATGCTTCGGGTTATTTTTTTGTGCAAGTAGTGCTAGAGAAAACAACAGATCTTTCAAAAACATTACCTATTGTGAGTATTGTTATTACTGTATTCAATGAGCAAGATAATATACCACAGGTTTGTTCTGAACTTGTCGAGGCTTTACAAAAACTCCCTCCAACTGAAATTATTTTTGTTGATGACGGGAGTACGGATAATACTATTGAAGTTTTGCACCAACATCGACACCTTGGGTTATCCAATTTGCGTATTTTAGTCCATGATAGACGATGTGGAAAGTCGACAGCGTTACGGACGGGGATTACAGCGGCGCGAGGAGAATGGATTGCGACTCTTGACGGTGATGCACAAGATGATCCGCGTGACTTACCAGAACTTGTTAAACTCGCCTGTAATCAGCCTGGAAGGCCACCTTTAGTTGTTGGTATACGTCAGAAACGATGCGATAGCCTTTCTAAACGCATTGCGACCCGTTTTGCAAATAATTTGCGTCAATATCTTTTACAAGACCATTGTCCTGATACAGGGGGACCTATTAAGGTTTTTCGTCGTGTCGATTTTTTGCGTCTTCCTCAATTTGAGGGGGTGCATCGTTATCTGCCTGCTTTATTTGCTACTTACGGTGTTCCTCTTCTTTGTTGTACTGTAACACATCGACCGAGACTCTACGGGGTTTCTAAATATACGAATTTTCATCGTGCTCTTGTTGGTGTGCGTGATTTGCTTGGTGTTTTGTGGTTACGTAATCGTACGCATCTACCACATATTCGTGAATGCTAAAGTTCTTTCTTAGTTTTTGTGATATTTTGCATTTTGCTAATTGGCAAACGCAAAGATCTGGACTGAATACAGCATTACAATGGAAGTCATTGGCTTTACTAGGGCTTATTGCCTTTGTCACCTTTCTTCCTGGACGCATGAGTGTTCCTCCATTTGATAGAGATGAGCCCCGCTATATGCAAGCGACGGCTCAAATGCTGGAAACGCATCATTTTATAGATATTCGGTTTCAAGATAAACCACGCTATGTGCAGCCTGCAGGTATTTATTGGTTGGAAGCTATATGTGCTACTTTAGCCGGTCAGCGTTATTGGCACAGTGTGTGGCCTTATCGTATTCCTTCTCTTATGGCTATGACAATATCGGTTATGCTAACCGCCTGTATTGGAAGTATGCTTTTTGGTCAAACAGCGGGTATTTTGGCAGGTCTTTTATTGCTATCAAGTGTACTTGTTACGGCGGAGAGCCGTATGGCAACGATTGATTCTTGTCTGTTAGTGTGTGTTCTTTTGGCGCAATTTGCTCTTGTACGCGCTTTACAAGATCGACGATTGAAACAACCAACTCCTATTGGTACGGCTGTTCTTTATTGGGTTTCTATAGGCTGTGGGCTTATGCTTAAAGGTCCTGTGATTCTAATGCCCTCATTAGCAACACCTTTAACCCTTGCCTTAATAGAAAAAAATGCGAGCCTTTGGTATCGTATGCGACCACGTTGGGGATGGATCATTGCAGTTGTTATTTTACTTCCTTGGCTTGTGGCTATTGGATTTGTTAGCCACGGTGATTTTTTTTATCGATCCATAGGAAAAAATTTTTTAGGAAAAATTTCTTCTGGTCAAGAATCTCATGGTTTATGGCCCGGTTACTATTTACTTATTTTTCTTATAACTTTCTGGCCTGGGTCCTATTTTACTATGCGTGTTTTACCCGTAATTTGGTGTCAGAAACACGATTTAAATGTGCGTTATCTCTTATGTTGGATTGTGCCTCATTGGCTGGTCTTTGAAACGATTCCAACAAAGTTACCACATTATGTTCTTCCTGTTTACCCTGCTATTGCTATTCTTACAGCAGGGATGTTAATACAAAGAAAAACATATTGGAAAAAGGAGATAATGACGCGTTTATGGCGATTTTTCCTTGGTGTATATCGTATAGCATGGTGCCTAGTAGGCTGTTTGTTGGCATGTGCTGCCCCGTTTCTTTTGTGGAAGTTAGAAAATCGTATTTCGTTTTTTGCTTTTCTTTGTGCCGTTGTTGTGTTGTACCTCGTTGGATTAGCGACAGTTTATCTTTGGCAAGAAAAATTGCGTTACGCTTTATTGAGTAGTCTAGGTGCAGCAATTTTTCTTTATACGGGATTATTTATATTCGTTGTTCCTCATCTACAAACAATTTGGCTTGCGCCACGTCTTGTAACTCTTATCCAAAATAATCTTGTTCAGGATAAAAAACTTTGTCCACATACTAATGTTTTTTCTGTTTCTTTTTCCGAACCAAGCCTTGTGTTTTTGCTTCGTGGAGATGTCCATTTAACAAGTGCTGAACAAGCTGCCGACGCGATACAAAAAAATCCTCGTTGTACGATAGCACTTGTTGGGCGACGCGAACAATCAGATTTTTTTAATGCATTACAACACTGGCATGGGAAAGTGATAAGCCGAGGTCATGTGAGAGGGCTTAACTATTCTAATGGACGTTTCTTAAATATAAGCCTTTATACAGCAGATATAGCGCCATATATAAAGGAGACTCGTTACCACTAGTTTTCTTTACTTTGTTTTTGGAGTGTTGTGTTTGGGTGTGTACACGGTTTATCCGGCTTTTTCATCCATCTTTACTGTGAATAGGTTTTTCTAACACATAAAAATATATCTTTACTTCTACTTCTAGAAACAGAGTTAGGAAGTGGTAAGAGTTAATGATCAAAAGATGGTTGTTTTAAAACATATGGTGCCCGCTGGCGGATTCGAACCACCGGCCCCATCATTACGAATGACGTGCTCTACCAACTGAGCTAAGCGGGCAATATTTTATATCTTTAATAGGTAATAACTAATTTATTCGTATAAGTTATTAACATGATTTGGCGTGTTACACAACTCTAAATCTTATTGATGACTTTCTTGTAAGTGATCAACATCTGTCTATTCACTTTTCACTCATGTTGTAACTGCCAAGTACCGAGTAATAAGATCCTTAAGCTTTTCCCGCAATGTCAACAATTCACTATGCTGTGCTGAAGTTACCCGTATTGGTTTTCTTTATGAATATTGTTGTAATCAATAAGCGATATAGGATAATGTCCTGTGAAGCAAGCATCACAGTACGTTGTGTATTTGCTGTCCTTACAGCTATTTTGAATAGCGTGTTCTAATCCTTTATGTGAGATAAAGGCTAAACTTTCAACGCCAATAATTTTTGCCATTGCTTTGAGATCATGTTGGACGGCGAGAAGTTTGTTTCGTTCTGGCGTGTCGATTCCGTAAAAACAAGAATATTCGGTTGGTGGAGAAGAAATGCGTAGATGTACTTCTTTAGCACCTGCCAGGCGAACCATGTCGACAATTTTGCGAGAGGTTGTTCCACGTACAATAGAATCATCAACAAGAATTACACGTTTACCTTCTAATACAGCGCGATTTGGTGAATGCTTCATTTTAACACCAAGATGTCGAATGTGATCAGAAGGTTCAATAAACGTGCGTCCAATGTAATGATTACGAATAATCCCTAATTCAAAGGGAAGGTTACTCGCTTCGGCGTAGCCAATGGCAGCAGGTACACCAGAATCCGGTACAGGGACAACCATGTCTGCATCGATGGGACTTTCTTTGGCTAATTCCCGACCAATTTCTTTACGAACATTATAGACAGATAAGCCTTCTAAAAAAGTATCTGGCCGCGCAAAGTAAATATATTCAAATACACAAAAGCGTGGTGTTTTTGTGGTGAAGGGGTGTACAGAACGTAAATCGTTTTTTTCTATAAAAATAATCTCTCCAGGTTCAATATCTCGGACAAATTCGGCACCAATAATATCTAATCCGCATGTTTCTGACGATAATACCCACGAGTCGTGTCCTTGTTTGGCAGGCAAGCGTCCTAGAACTAAAGGGCGTATTCCAAAAGGATCACGGGCACCGATAAGGGTATCTTGCGAGAGAATGACGAGAGAATAAGCCCCCATAACACGCTTAAGGGCATCAATCAGTTTTTCTTCTACTGTTGTATAAGGAGAAATAGCAATAAGATGTACAAAAACTTCTGTATCCATAGTTGACTGAAATAGACAGCCCCTTTGGATGAGTTCACGTCGAAGCATTTGCGCGTTGGTTAAATTACCGTTATGGGCAATGGCAAGCCCACCGAAAATAAATTCTGCAAAAATGGGTTGTAGATTGTGTAATAACGATGCTCCAGAAGTTGCATAACGATTATGTCCAATCGCGCATGTTCCTTTGAGGGTAGCCATAGTGTGGGTGTTAGAAAAGACATCTCCAACAAGACCAAAACCATGGTGGGCATGAAATTGTTGTGCTTTGGGGTCAAAACAGACAATGCCTGTTGCTTCTTGTCCGCGATGTTGGAGGGCATGTAATCCTAATGTTGTTAATGTGGCGGCATCCGAAGCATTCCAAATACCAAAAATGGCACATTCTTCATGTGGGTGATCGTTGTCTTCTACTTTTATAGTGTGGGAAAAAGGATCGGTCATAGACTTAATAGATTTAAGGTTGATTTCACAAGACTGAAAGGAACATGCTTTAATAAACTAACAGACCTTATTGTGTTCCTTCTACGTCTTGTATCAGAGAATCAATATTCTCATTCAAGTTATTTAGCTTACCAAAATTATTGAGGTTACTCAAATTATTTAAACTATCAAAGTTGTTGAGATTACTTAAATGACTCAAACTATTGAGGAGGCTATGCGAGTTCTTACTGAAATTCAATGAAGAGGCTAACAGTTTGAGTTGATTAACTTCCAATTGAATGTAGGGTGTTAATTGACTGTTGCTTTCTAATCCATGTAGTGTTGTATTTGGTAAGAAATCCATTACAAAAAAGATTATAATGATAAAGGTAACTCCACAAATAGCCCCTAATATACCACCAAGTAAACGATCTAGTCCGCTTATAGGAGTTGAGCGTACTATTTTTATAATCCAGTCTGATAGGAAGCTTCCTATTATGATAACGCCTATTAAAATGATTACAGAAGATGTAATCTGTGCCAAGAGAGGTGAGGTGATAAAGTGTTTTAGCCGTGTTGCAACAGGTGCTTGGAAATGTGCAATGGCTATAGAAACAATTATCCATAAACACAAATTTAAGGAGATACGAGTAAACCCTTTCCAAATGCCGTAGAGTGTGGATAAGGCTACAATGGCAAGAGTTATGCTATCTATTATACTCACAAAACTGCTTTCTACTGATCTTTAGTGATGAATAGGTAGACTATTTATAATGCGCGTCACTTTGTAGATATATAGTAAAAAGATAGCAAATTCTTCACACGCGTCGGCTATAGCAGCGCCGTTAATACCAAACGCATGTGTGAGCCATAAGAGGAGTGGTATACACCACATGACAAAAATGAAGCTCTTTACTTTTGTAATGTAAGAGAGATTGTTAAAGATGGTGAGCAAAAGATTAAGAGGGATTGATGCCATGGCGATAATGTAGGCAACAGCAAGAATATTGAGAAGTGTAATACAGCCAGCAGGAGCTGGATGTGAAAGCATAAAAGAAAGAAGGTATTGACCGAGAATGGACGTAATGAGGAGTAGAATAATGGCAAGAGATCCAAGAAAACAGAAAGTTTTTAAAAGGGTACGACGTAATGTGTGCCAATTTTTATCATCACGTAGTTTTGTAAGTTCTGGATATAGGTTACTTCCCATTAAAGAGGATAGATGAAAAACCGCGGATACTATCTGGCGAGCAACAGAGAGGATAGCTAAATCTGCTGCACTCACAAGGGCACTAACGATGAGCGTAAAGATCTGTCCGCTACATGAAAAGATAAAATTGTTGATAGTTGTAAAAAAGGTAAAGTGCCAAATACCTTTAACGGGAGTAGAAGGAGAAAAAAGTGTTTTCCACAGAAAACTTATATTGGATTGATTTCTTGTTAAATAAATTCCGATAATTGTTAAAACAATAAAATTCGTTAATTGAGTTGTACACCAAACTGCTAAAAAATACGGCATACTAAGATGCTCCTCATAGCCGATAAAACAACCTAATGTACGAACGGTAGTACTTAAAACTTGTATAGGTACGAAAAGATAATGCTTGTTGAGAAGCTGTATCAGCCCAATTTGCCATGTCGCATTTGTAAACGGGATTAAAATCAAACAATAATATGCCAATGAATATAGTTCTAATTGTTCCTTAAAGACAAACTTCCCAAAAAACATAATACCAAGCCACCCAGCAAACATTCCTATTATACCGCTGATGCATTCTAGTCGGATGCAAAAAGCTAGAATTTGGCGAAAGTTGTGTTCGTCTTGTCTATGAAATGGGGCAGATCCATACTGTATAAGTGTTTGTCCTGCTTGGAGAGATGTAATCTTGGCGCTAGATGAAATGAACGCTATAAGTAGAACGAGCTGTCCAAAATGTGTTATGCCAATGCTTGCCGTTGTCCATGGAATAAAAATAAAACTGCAAAGAGCATTTATTACTCGCCCGATAGTCATAATAAACGTATTACTTATAACACGGGAAAAAGGGGAAGTTTTTCTCTTTTTCATGTAGCTTGTTTTGGAAAAAAGTGATTTGTGGTTGTCACGCCACTGGTGTGCTTAATAATATACGTGTATCGGATCGATGGGGAATACACAGACAGAAGTTGTATAAAATTTGTATCAAATTCCTTTGTAGAATAACTCTTTTCTTATAATTCTTATAGTGTGCTTTGTCAAAGATTAATGAAGGAACACTTCTCTTAATGGGAGAGGATTTTTGTTTTACAAGAAAAAATATTAGGAGGAGCGAGTAATGTCTTATAAAGTCTCTTATGAAGCACCGCGTGATATGAAAGAAGGCGAGATTGTCACTTTCCTTCAAATGTTAGCTAAGGCGTCACCTCATGCACAAACGGAGCTCTATTACACAGATACCTTTAGTTTGCTCGTAGCCGTTGTACTTTCAGCGCAGACAACAGATATGTCTGTGAATAAAGTAACGCCTGCTTTGTTAGCGCTGGCTCCGACGCCTGAAGCAATGGTCGCTTTGGGGGAAGAAGGTATTGCGGCGTGTATACGGACCATTGGATTGTGGCGTGCCAAGACACGCTATCTTGTAAGATTGTCGCAGCAGCTACTGACAAATTATGGGGGGGAAATACCGCAGACGCGCGAAGCGTTAGAAACACTTGCAGGCGTTGGTCGTAAAACGGCTAATGTTGTTTTAAGTGTTGCTTTTGGGAAGCCTACAGTACCTGTAGACACACACGTTTTTCGTCTTGCTAATCGTTCTGGGTTAGGGAGAGGGCGCAGTGTTCGTGCTGTTGAAAAAGCATTAGAGAAACGTATTCCTGAATCGATGAAATGTATCTCTCATCATGCTATGATCTTACATGGGCGTTATGTTTGTAAGGCACGCAAACCTGAGTGTTGGCGTTGTGTTGTGCAGAATATTTGTCTTTTTCCGTGTAAAGAAGTTAATAAGAAGTCTGACTAAAAACCTGATTCCTTGTAAAAATAAAAATTCTAGCAAAGAGAAACATGTGGACAAGATCTTGTCATATTTTTAGGTGAGCCAGCCCGACAGCTCGTTTCGTGCTAGTGTTTCAAGCAGGTCAATACTTGTGGTGCTTGCATTAAGGCAAGGGATAAGTGTAAAGGATTTTCCTCCTGCTTTTAGGAAAAGGTGATGTATTTCATGACCAATCTCGTCTAAAGTTTCCAAACAATCCGCCATAAAACCTGGTGTGATAACGGCAATATGTTTGATTCCTTGGGCAGGTAATGCCTGAATAAAAGGGGCTGTATAGGGAGTGAGCCAGGAAGCGCGTCCAAATCGTGATTGGTATGTGATGGGCATAACTATTTCATCTATATCGAGTGCAGAACGTAGTGCCTGCACGGTGCGTAGGCATTCATTGGGGTAAGGATCTCCTTTGTCGACGTAGGTTTGAGGTAATCCATGGAAAGAGGCAATAATTCTCTCAAAAGGGTAATCAGCTTTGGCTTGGGCTGTTCGAATATTATAGGCTAGTGCAGTTATAAAATGTGGGTGATCAGCAAAAGAGGGTAATGTGCGTATAGCGGGTTGGTGACGGAGTTGCATCAGGATTCTAAAAATTTGGTCATTCGTAGTAGCTGTTGAAGTAGCACTATACTGAGGATATAACGGCATGCATAGGATCCTCTGACATCCTTGGCGTATAAGGCTATAAATTGCTTCTTTTAATGAAGGTGTGCCGTAACGCATGCCAAATGTCACATTAACTCCTGATGGTGCCATTCTTTCGGTAAGGTATTCTGCTTGTTTGCGGGTAATAAGTCGTAAAGGACTTTCGTTTTTGGTATTGTTCCATATACGGCGGTAGGCTTTGCTACTTGTAATAGGGTGGGTTAACAAAATAACTCCTTGTAAAAGAGGTTGCCATATAAGGGGATGTGTTTCGATAGTACGTCGATCCGATAAAAATTCTGATAAATAGCGTCTTACGGCGTGGTACGTTGGTTTATCTGGTGTGCCAAGGGCAGACAAAATAATCCCTATGTGTGACGTTGGGTGTAGGGATGTTGTCTGGTTATGAAGAGATGGGATAATAGAGTTAAAAACCATATATTTACTATTATTTTACGTAAAAGTTTTTAATCCAAGTGTAAGACATTTTTTCATAACAGAGGGAATGGCAACCTCCCGCTTCTGAGATAGAATCTGTGAGAAAGGCAGTAAAAATCCTTTTGCAACTTCTTGATTAGAGAAACGTGTAACTCGTCCAACATAAACAACAAGTTCAAGGGAAAAATGGGTAAAGACGTGATGTACAATACCCGCTCGTTGCCATTTCGTTTGAACAGGTGAGATCTTAAGGATTTCATTTTCATTCCAAGGTGTAGAGTGCCATTCTGTTCCTGGGAGTTCTATCATAGAGGCGAGAAGTCCGTTTTCTGGACGACGACGTAATAAAACAGATCCGGCTTTGTCAATAACTAAAAAGTGAACGCCATAGCGTTGAGGACGTACGATTTTTGGGAGTTTTTTTGGTAAAATCGCGGCAGTTCCTGCAGCGTAAGCAGCACAATTTTGTTGCCAAGGACATAATCCACAAGCAGGATTACGTGGGGAGCAGATTAAAGCACCAAGGTCAAAAAGGGCTTGTGCAAAATCATGAGGGCGTGTTTGTGCTTCGTGATCCGTATTGAGCGTTGTCGCTAATTTAGCAAGTAAGGGGCGTGCATTTGGTAAAGGTGTATTGATGTTAAAAATACGTGCCGTAATGCGTTCTACATTTCCATCTACGGGTACAACAGGTACACTAAAAGCAATAGCTGCAATTGCCGCAGCCGTGTATGGTCCAATACCAGGAAGGGTTTTGAGGTTCGGAATGTCATGAGGGAAGCCACCACGTTGCGCAACAACTTGTGCACATGTATGGAGGTTTCGTGCGCGAGAATAATACCCAAGCCCTGCCCATGTGGCGAGGACAAGGTCTTTATCAGCATGTGCAAGAGTTGTGAGTGTAGGAAAACGTTCTAAAAAATGGTAATAGTAGGGTACAACAGTTTTAACGGTTGTTTGTTGTAACATAATTTCACTAAGCCAAACATGGTAAGGATCAGCGGTTTGTCCAATAGGGGCACGCCACGGGAGGTTACGATGGTGTTGGTCATACCAACGAAGTAAGGCACGTGCAGAGGGAGGCATGACAAAACGCGATGATAGAGAAAGATTTGGACTTAAACGTAAATAATACTATAGGCGTGGCATCATCTTTATTGGAAGAATCGACAACAGAGTCTATAGAGTATATGCAGTCTATAGAATCGATCGGAAAACTAAAAGAACAAAATCTTTCTCACAGAACATGTACAGCACGTAGTCTTGCTTTCCTTTTGCCAAGTATTACAGCGGCTTCTTTTCGTCGTCGTTCTCCAACGGAGATACAGCTCTTCGTTCGCTGGCATGATGTTGTTGGGGCAGATATTGCTGCACAGACGAGGTTAAAAAAAATATCAGCAAAAACGCTAACAGTAGCTTGTTCAGGTCCTGTAGCGTTGGAAATGCAATACAGAACAGAAATGATCATAGCGCGTATCAATAAATGGAGTGGTAATTCTCTTGTCGAACGAATACGTATCGTGCAAGAGTCGATAAAAACTTCTACAAGTACTTTATCTGGAGGAAGACAGACATATGTATCGTCATATGCAGGCCGATCTCCCTTATTAAGGGCTTCAGTATGTCTTTTACCTTTTTTCCCCAAATGTCCTTTGCGGGAAGCATTAGAATCTCTTGGTTCTGCGATTAGGAAATAAAAAAACTGTCGTAAATGACAAAGAAGTCAAGAAAAAACAATCTGTTCAAAACCTGTTTTTTTATCGCATTTTTTTTGAGCATTTTCTAGCGCGACTCTATCATAAAGATATGAGAAAAGAGAAGTCTAATCAATAATAAAGGCAAGGCAAAGAGGTAGTATCAAATGGGTAATATATAATATTAAAGTTAATTGATTAAAATATAACCCTATGTATTCAAAAAGCTCTTATGCCTTCTAGAAATTATGTGATGAGATAAGGAAGAGGAAAGGTTGTTCTATCGATGCTATGGGATAGGGACTTTTGTAAAGGTGTTGCAACGCTATGATGCGTCTGGCGCTCTTATTACTCGTGTTACAGATATTATCGGCATGTGTTGCGCCTGTTCATCATTATACATATCATCCTCCAGGGGCCGCTATGAATTTGTGGGGGCCATATATTCATGAAGCGGCGCAGCGCTTTTCAATTCCGCAAAGTTGGATTCGTGCCATTATGAATCAAGAATCAGGTGGACACCAATACTTGCACGGTCGTTTAATTCGTTCAGCACACGGAGCCGTTGGACTTATGCAAATTAAGCCCGAAACTTACGCAATTCTCGCACGTCGTTATCATTTAGGGTCTGATCCGTATAACCCGCATGATAATATCATAGCAGGAAGTGGCTATATTCGTGAACTTTATAATCGTTTTGGGTCTCCTATGTTTGTGGCAGCCTATAATTGTGGTCCTCAATGTGTTGAGAATTATCGCCGATATGGTACACCTCTTCCAGATTATGCGCGCGCTTATCTTTCCGCTGTTGCTCCTCATTTGAGAGATAGTGTGCCTACTACTGCATCTGTGGGGGGGGTGCAAACACAACTTAATATGGGGGGAGAAAATACAAAAGAATCCATAGAGAATGCTATTCAACAGGCTACGTTTATAGGACGTAATGTCCGTCAGGGAAATGAAAATTCATCGTCTAATACATCATCATATTATGGGCAGAATTATTCTAATAATATTAATACATCTAGTAATCCTTCAGGTATGACGGGTGTTGCCCCACCTATAAGAGCTGATCTTCCTCCGCCACAAAGCACGTCACAAGCTGTATTAGGAGACACGGTGGAATCATTACCTTCTGGTAGAATTCAATCTTCTACGGATCAAGCATCTTCAACTCAAGGAACCGGACAGATAATATCAGCTTCTATGGCACAATCTTCTGTAGCATCTCCTACTATTGTATGGAAATCAGTGCCAGGTACAGGCAACGCAATTATTCAAATAGGCGCCTTCTCTACACCAGAACATGCACAAAAAGTTATTGCCCAAGCACGTCGTGCTTCTAACATACTGCAACATGCTGTAGGGCATGTCGATCATGTGATAACTTCTCGTGGGGTTTCGGTCTGGCGTACTCGCTTAACAGGATTACCTATCGGGAAGGAGGATATGATTTGCTCTATACTTCGTCAAAAAGGGCTAACATGTGTTACTGTTCATTAATGAATTACTGAGAGAGATTAAGAGAAGATATAGACGAAAACATAATTATTCTACATAATTATTTATCAATGAATGTTTGAGGAATGGCTTGTGTAGAATAAACTGATCTCGTTATGTCGTACAATATCTACCTGTTTTTTTTGTTTGTAATACGTGTGTGTCATGTTGTCTACTGAATAGAGAGCTAAAAAGACACTGACCTTGCGTTAATGATCTGAGGATTCATATTTTATACCATGTCGCACACTATGTCGCGTTGTTCTGTATTTTTCTACTCTAGTCTCGTGATTTTTATGACTGTTAGTTTGGGTGCATGTTCTTTCGTTCATAAAAGAAATGATACACTTGCCACCCCGCGTCGTCAGCTTTTATCGGAGGACCGTAATGCCTCAGGAGGAAGTACGACATTAAAAGATAATGTAAACGCGTATTTGTGGCGTGCTACCCTTGACACTCTTTCTTTTATGCCAATTTCTATGGCAGATGCGAAAGGAGGTATTATTCTTACAGATTGGTATACGCCTCCTGCCATTCATGATGAACGTTTTAAAATGACAGCCTTTATTTTAAGTCGTTATTTACGTTCCGATGCCCTGCGTTTGAGTGTGTTTCGTCAAGTGAAAGAAGGGGATAAATGGGTTGATACACCGCCAGCTCCGAATACGGCTTCAGATATTGCTGCGCGTATTCTCTCACGCGCGCGTAAGTTGCACCTTGAGAGTAATAAATAATGCGTTTTTTAGCATAATTTTTTAATATAATTACATATTATAAGGAATTTCTGGTGTCTCATACGTTTTCTTCTACGCCATCTTCTGTAGCTGTCTCTTTAGTCTATGATTTTCATAATATTGAACCTAAGTGGCAGGCAGTCTGGGAAAATTCAGGTGTATTTTCTGTTCCAGATATTCCTTTGCCAGAACAACCTAAATATTATGTCTTAGAAATGTTTCCCTATCCTTCTGGACAGTTGCATATGGGGCATGTACGGAACTATGCGCTTGGCGATGTTATTGCGCGTTATAAACGGGCACAAGGGTTTTGCGTGCTTCATCCTATGGGGTGGGATGCTTTTGGCTTACCTGCTGAAAATGCAGCGCGTGAGCGTGGTATTCATCCTAAAGAGTGGACATTTGCCAATATTGACACAATGCGTCTGACCTTAAAACGGTTAGGGCTTTCTTTGAACTGGGATCGGGAAATAACCACATGTATGCCCGAATATTATGGACAACAGCAAAGATTATTTTTAGAGTTTATACGTGCAGGACTTGTAGAACGACGTGAGAGTTGGGTTAATTGGGATCCTGTTGATCAAACCGTGCTTGCGAATGAGCAAGTGATTGAAGGTAGAGGATGGCGTTCAGGGGCACTTATTGAAAAAAAGAAGCTTTCACAATGGTTTTTGCGTATTACGGAATACGCACAAGATCTATTGGACGGAATTAAAAGCCTTGACCGTTGGCCAGAGCGTGTGAAAACTATGCAAGAAAGGTGGATTGGTCGTTCAGAGGGGGTGAAAATACGTTTTCCCCTTAGTTGTCCTCCAGATGCATTAGAGCCTCATTTGCGTGAAGTTACGGTTTTTACAACACGTCCTGACACGCTTTTTGGGATGTCATTTCTGGCGATTGCCGCTGACCATCCTTTAGCCCTATGGGCTGCAGAACAAAACCCTCAAGTAGCAGAATTTGTAGCAGAATGCCAACGGCTTGGTACTTCTATTGAATCAGTGGAAACTGCCCCCAAAAGAGGAATCGATACAGGTTTACGTGTTTCTCATCCTTTTTTAAATACGGATTTTCCTGTTTGGATTGCTAATTTTGTGCTTATGGACTATGGCACGGGGGCGTTATTTGGTTGTCCTGCAAGTGATCAACGTGATTTGGACTTTGCACGTGAATATAATCTTCCTGTAACGCCTGTTATTCTTCCTCCTGAGATAGAAAAGTCGGGTAATCAAGATCATTACTGCATTGAAGCACAGGCGTATACGGGAAATGGTCGGCTAATCAATTCGGATTTTCTTAATGGGCTTACGACGCATGAGGCACGTCGTGTGGTGATAGAACGGCTTGAAAAACAAGGGCTTGGGGAAAGTGTTGTTCATTGGCGGTTACGGGATTGGGGGATTTCACGTCAAAGATATTGGGGGTGCCCTATCCCTATTATTCATTGTGCGACGTGTGGTGCTGTTCCCGTGCCTGAAGATCAGTTGCCGGTTACGCTGCCAGAAGATGTTAGCTTTGAAAAACCTGGTAATCCGCTTGAGCATCACCCACATTGGAAACACACAAACTGCCCCGTTTGTAATCAACCTGCTATAAGAGAAACGGATACTTTTGATACATTTGTAGATAGTTCATGGTATTTTTCTCGTTTTACAGCACCTCATGCACTAACGCCAACCGTGTCTGAAGCCGTTCATCGTTGGCTTGCCGTAGATCAATATATTGGAGGGATTGAACACGCTATTTTACATTTGCTTTATGCGCGCTTTTTTACGCGTGCGATGCATCGTACGGGACATGTAGATATTGATGAGCCTTTTGCAGGATTATTTACGCAAGGCATGGTGACCCATGAAAGCTATAAGGATCAAGATGGGCATTGGGTTTATCCTGAAGATGTGGAGCGTACATCTACGGGTGCTGTGCATCGGATTACGGGGGAACCTCTTACGGTTGGGCGTGTTGAAAAAATGTCCAAATCAAAGCGAAATACGGTGGCTCCTGCCGCAATTATTGAAAGATTCGGGGCAGATATAGCACGGTGGTTTGTGCTTTCAGATAGTCCACCAGATCGTGATATGGAATGGACAGAAGCCGGTGTTTCAGGTGCAGGGCGCTTTGTACAACGCCTTTTCCGTTCGGTTTGTGGTGTGGCTGCAGAAAAAACCGCGTTACTTTCTTGTAAAAAAGACCTAGAAAATTCTCTTGTAAAAAAAACAATAGAGTCTTCCGTAACAGAATCCTGTAAAACTGACTTTATCCAAAAAACGGATAAGAAATCTGTACAAGAACAAAAAACAGTAGCAGACTCATTACGCCGGATGACACATCGTACGATTGTTGCTGTGACAGAGGCTTTAGAACATTTTACCATTAACGTTGCTGTTGCCCGTATCCATGAGTTAACTTCTGCACTCATTGCAACAGAGGATCACTTTAAAAATAAAACAAAAACATCACAGCATGAAGAGCAGCAGAGAGAAATGGCTTTTGCGCGGTTTGAATGTGCGCGTACACTTTGCTTGTTATGTGCTCCGATGATGCCTCATATTGCTGAAGAAATGTTTTCGCGTCTTTGCCCTGAAGAGGGGCTTGTTGTATGCCAAGCTTGGCCTCAGGCGAGTCAGGAATGGCTCACTGTGACACGGGTTACGGTGGCAGTACAAATTTTAGGTAAATTACGTGGTACAATTGAAGTCTCTCCAGATGAAGAAGCTACTCGTGTTATAGCGCGTGCACAAGCGGATCCCCGTGTTGCTCGTTTTTTGCAGGGGAAAAAAATTGTCAAAACAATTCATGTACCAAATCGAATCGTTAATTTTGTGGTGAAAGACGTATGAAGCTTTTAAGCATCTCTTCACAAATGCTCCATATAATGGACAGATCTTTTTGTAAAAAAAACTCTCAAATTAGAAAGATAAGTTCGCTTTACGCACTTATAATGGTTTCTATTGCTCTTTCTGGCTGTGGGTTTCATTCCCTTTATGGTGAGGATATTAACAACGGGACTGTTTCTGAGGATCTTAAACAGATTTATATCGCTCGAATTCCAAATCGTGTTGGACAGGTGCTTCGGGAGTCTTTGCAACAAGATATGGCTGGTAATGGGTCAAAAGCCGAGAGTCGTTATGTGTTACGTGTGCAACCTGCTTTTAATGCGGAAGACGTTGATATTCATGCTGATAACACGTCTGGGTGGACACGTCTTGTTGGGCGGGCGCATTGGCAGCTTTTTACTCTGGCAGAACATCCTAAACTTCTCGCTCAAGGTCAGTCACGTGTTTTAGATGGTTATACCGTAACTTATGCAGAGCCTTTTGCACAACGATTAAACGATGAAACTGCTCTGAGTCGTATGGCACATGCTTTGGGGGCAGATATTACGCAGCAAGTGGCGACATGGTTTCGTACAGGGGTGAAAGAAAAAGGAGACGAATGTATAAATGTCGCGCAGTCCTCTTGTTCCTCTCAATCGCCAACGTTTCAGGCTTATCCTATTCCCAATGCCATGCCGGGAGCATACGGACGAAACGCTCTTATGCAATCTGGGGAGGATGGCGTACCAGGTATTGCCTCAGGGCGTGTAGAAGTAGGGGCAGGACGTTTTTAGTGGATATTGTTCATCGTTGTTTTTGGGTTAATAATATTCTATGAAAATAGATGCCAAAACTCTACCTCGTGTTATGGCAAATCCCACTGCGTGGCGTGTGATTCTCTTTCATGGTGATGATATGGGATTAATTCAAGAGCGCGCGCAAACGGTTGTCGAAACCGTTATCGGTAATAAAGAGAATAATGGTAAAAATAATAGAAAAAATGATCCTTTCCGCGTCGCAGTTCTTGACAGAGAAACCCATACTCATCTTGAAGAAGAGGCAACAGCTCTCTCTCTCGTAGGAGGGCGGCGTGTTGTTCGTGTCCGTGAGAGTGTTGATGCTCTCGTGCCTGCTTTACAAGCTATTTTAGCAATAGAACCTTTTGCCTCAACGCCACTAAATACTATTCCTCCTTATGAGACACTTGTTGTGTTAGAGGCGCAAAACCTACCTCCTCGTTCTAAACTACGTCATTTCATCGAAGAGCGAAAAGATTGTGCCTCTATTGGTTGTTATCCTGAAGAAGGAGACACCCTTGAAGAGACGATGGTGCGCATTCTTAAAACGCGATGTGTACATATTCAGCCCGAAGCATTGCGATGGTTGAGTACACAACTTGGATCACACCGTGCTATTGTGCGGAATGAAATGGAAAAATTAGCTCTTTACGCCAATGATTCGGGCACGTTAACGCTTGATGATGTTCGTGTCTGTATTGGTGATAGTGGGCAAGCAACATTAGAGGAAGCCGCTTTTGCAGCAACCGAGGGAAAACGTGCTGAAGCAGATAGATCCCTTGAACGTGCATTAGCCGAGGGTGTGGGGGCTATACCGATTATTAGGGTGTTTTTAGCCCATATACAACGGTTGCGGCGTGTGCGTGCGACTATAGACTCTGGGATAGATAAAGTCGTGGCTCTTAAAGCCTTACGTCCGCCTGTTTTTTTTAAGCGTATGGCTAGCTTTGAGCGTGCCATAGCTCTTTGGTCTCTTTCTGATCTGACACAGGAAACTGCTACATGGCGGGCTTTAGAAGTTACCTGTAAACAAACAGGAGTGCCTGATCTTTTGTTGTGTCGTAGACAAGTGGCTCTTTTAGGCGGGCGTGCCGCATATTATCTTAAGCAAAAGCAGAAAAGCAGATGTTTTGGATAGAAAGAAGTATGGAAGTGTACTAGAATAAATTTACCTAGTTTAATAGAGGGTGTAAAATATACGATTATAGAAATGCTTTTTGTTGAGACTGTGTGATCTTTCTTTATGTTATGTCTAGCGTTCTCCTCTATTTCTTCTGAATGATATTGTGGCAGTGAATTGTCAGTATTTTGCAGATTTACGATTATGTTGTGGAATAACGCTTTACTCTCTTTTTAAGATATAATCTGTGATAAAAGATGAGAAAGTGCTCGCTGTAAAATCTTTTTTTAAGCGCTGTTCATCGTACTCGGTTTCAACCCAACGTAAAAATGGAAGTCTTCCCTCGGCTTCTGCTTGGTAGTGTAAAAAAAAGGCATCTAAAATGCCTGTACGTGAATGATTAAAGTGTAAATAATGCCACGAGAGTTGTTGGAGAGCCTGTTGGGCACTTCCGCCTTCAAACAAAATAACAAGCCCTGCCGCTAAACCAGCGCGATCAGCGCCAGATTTACAATGCATGAGCATTGGGAAATCCATGTTTTTATAGAGTTGTGCAAAACGAAGAATACGTTCACGATGTGGGGCATTTCGACTTTCAAAAGCCATGTCTACGTGCGTTAGACCTATGTGATCTGCTGTCTGCCGTGAGAGAGCATCAGACCCACAACGTCGATGCCCGCGTAAATTGACAAGAGTACGTAATCCAAGAGCACGCTTTGCTTGGCGTAATCGCGCAGGGGTTGGATGGTTACAGCGATAAACTTTTCTCGGAATAACGGTATGTTTATTAGACCAAACTAAACGAAAAACTGCATGATCAATAAAAAGGCTATCTGTCCAAGCCTTCAAGTACCCACGAAAAGAAGAAAGATTGCCATCAAACATAAATTTTATCTTGGCGTGTTGAGGGTTGTTTCACGCGGGGAAGTTTAAACGATTTTACACCTTTTTCTGCATAAGAGGTTATAAGTTTTCTTATTATCATGAAAGAATAACTTTTCTAGAAAAGAGAGTTTATGTTTTCCGTTTGGGTATTTTAAAAAAGAGGTGTGTTGTTTGGTTTGTTCTTAGAGGAAATCTTATAGATATCTATACCATATTCTGCAATAAGAGAGAATAAGAAACAAAAACGAAGAAATCTCTTGACACGATATATATATATCTTTAAACCGATCGGGCATTAAGCTCGTGTTTTTAGAGTGATAGGAGTTTATACAATGGCAGATGATACAAAAGCAAAAGTAGCGGCAGGCGTTGGCGCAGTTGGCACAACAGCTGCTATCGGTGCTACTGTGTCTGGGAGTTCGGCAGCAGCGATGACAAGTACATTAGCTGCGCTTGGGTTGGGTAGTATGGCGGAGGTATCGGTGTTGTAGCTGCGTTACCACTAGCAGCTGCAGGGCTTGCTTATGGAGTAACTCGTCTCTTTACGGATGATTAAGTTGAGGACTTTCCTCATTTCTTAAGCGGAAATCCATTAAATATTAAAAACTTCTCCTATGCGATATTTCTCACATGGGGGAAGTTTTTTTAATGGAAATTTCAAAAAAAGTTAGTACATATCTAACATATTTTGAGTTAAAAAATTTCTTTACATATATATTACGTATGTGTACAGGAAAAAGTTTGTTTGGGATGAGTTGGGTGGTTAAATGATACAAATTGTCATCGTTAGCACAATTGTTTTTGCTTATAACGTGTAAATTATTAGGATTAAAAGTACTACCGTAAACTTACCATGTGTTTAAAATCATCCATTTTCCTGAAAGATATTGATTTTAAAGAAAATTTTTAGAAAGATAGGTTTAAGTATTGCGGTATCAAATGTAGTTTGAAAGTATTTGTTATCGTTGTTTTGTGCCAATCTTCGCCAGTGTTGTGTTTTTGAGTCAATTTACAAATTGTATTTTGAAGAGTAAGAGTTCTATTATACTTTAATATTCTCTTATTTAAAATGCCTGTATTTCATAACCGGATGGGTATTTCCAAAGGAAATTGTTTTCTCATATGTCTTGTCTTGCGTCTCGGGCAGGTGCTATTTTATCTATTGATTTGGCAGCATTAGTACGTAATTACGCTTTTGTTGCCAAGCATGCTTCTACGGCTATTTGTGCCGCAGTTGTTAAGGCTAATGCGTACGGATTAGGAATGGTAAATATTGCTCCTGCACTAGAGCGCGCTGGTGTGCGGGAGTTTTTTGTTGCCCACGTTGATGAAGGGCTTATGTTACGTTCGGTTATTTCTCGACAATCGCAGATTACAGTTTTACACACGGCTACTGTCGGGGCAATAGAAAGCTGTTTTGCCTATGGTTTTCGACCTGTTTTGGATAGTCTCGAACAAATCTATTGGGCACGTTCTATAGCATCTCGACATGAAAAAAATGTCAATGTTGCGTTACAAATTGACACAGGTATGTCTCGTTTAGGGCTTTCTCAAAATGAGATAAAAAATCTTATAGAAAATCCAATAGCTTTGGATGGGGTTTCTTTAAGTTTGATTATGAGTCATCTTGCATGTGCCGATACGCCGAAACATCCTGCGAATGCACAGCAACTTGCGCGTTTTCGTCGGTATGTAGATTTGTTACCTCGAGCTCCTCTTAGTCTTGCTGCGTCTTCAGGGATATTTTTAGGAGAAGAATATCATTTTAATCTTGTTAGACCAGGGGCTGCGCTTTACGGTATTAATCCATTTCTTGCACATCCTAACCCATTAGAAGCTGTTGTGCATTTACAAGCGCGTATTTTACAAACACGTGTTCTGAATAAAGGGGATTGTGTTGGCTATGGTTTAACATGGCAGGCAGGAAAGCCCCATCGCGTGGCGACAATTGGTGTTGGTTATGCTCATGGTTTTGCGCGACATGGTGCTGCAAAAGGGTGTGCGTGGTTTAAAGGGTATCGTTTGCCTATACTTGGGCGTATTTCAATGGATTCTATGACGGTTGATATTTCGAGCGTTCCAGAAAGTCAACTTCAAGGCGAAAATATGGTGGATATTCTTAATAAAACTTATGGTGTTGATGATCTTGCTAAGGTGCAGGGTACCATTGGTTATGAGATTCTGACCTCATTAGGAAGATGTTATCATCGTTTTTATACGTATAATACAGATTATTCTTCTAAAGATGAGATATGTTTGTAACACGTCTCATAAGGGGATATGTAATAACTAATGTTCATAATACGAACTATAACGCGTGCTGTAGTGATATTTTGTCTGTCGCAACTGTGTTTATTACCCGTTGCTGATAGTTTTTGCTACGCTCAAGGTAAAAGTAGCATATTGCACACAATTAGAGAGAGTAAAAAGTCTACCTCTTCCTTAATGTCTTCTCTTGTCGTACATGCACCGTATGATTATGTTTCTGCACATGATATGGCGATGATTGCTGATTTAGAGGCAAGAACATTTCAATGGTTTTGGGATTCAGCCAATCCTGTTACAGGGCTGGTGCCTGATCGTTATCCTTCTGATCAGAAGCAAGCAAGTATCGCTGCTGTTGGTTTTGCCTTAACAGCCTATGGTATTGGTGTTTATCGGGGGTATATTACGCGTGAGCAAGCTATAGAACGTACGTTACGTACGTTACGTACGTTATTACGTTTGCCTCAAAATGCGACGGTTGCAAGTGCCGCAGGCTACCATGGTTTTTTTTATCATTTTCTTAATCCGCAAACAGGGTTACGTTTTAATCGGAATATTGAACTTTCAAGTATTGATACAGCTCTGTTGATGCAAGGTGTTTTGTTTGTGCGGAATTTCTATAATCATGCCACAGTTCAAGAACGTGAGATACGGCAGCTCGCTAAACTTCTTTTTGATAGAGTGAATTGGCGTTGGATGTTACGGTCTGATCATAGGGTTAGTATGGGTTGGACACCAGAACACGGTTTTTTGCCAAGTTATTGGGAAGGGTATAACGAGGGGATGATGATTTATATCCTCGGGCTAGGGTCACCTACTTATGCGTTGGATCCTATTTCTTGGAAAGCATGGTTAGCCACGAATCAAAAACGTTGGGGTTTTTTTTATGGGCAGACATTTCTTAATTTTGCCCCATTATTTGGGCATCAATATAGCCATGCTTGGATTGATTTTCGTGGTATTCGTGACGCGTGGAGC
Source organism: Acetobacter sp. (assembly GCA_017413025.1). Classification (GTDB taxonomy): domain Bacteria; phylum Pseudomonadota; class Alphaproteobacteria; order Acetobacterales; family Acetobacteraceae; genus Acetobacter. The sequence continues at coordinate 66,862 of JAFPVE010000006.1, forward strand.
AAACAAAAAGGGTTAGATTATTTTGAAAATAGTCGTCGTGCCGTTTATGCCCAACGTAATTATGCGCGACATAATCCTAATAAATGGAAAGGCTATGGGGCAAATGTTTGGGGACTTACGGCTTGCGATGGTCCTGCGAATACAACGATGATCCAAAAAGGACATATGCATCATTTTATGACTTATTCTGCTCGTGGTGTTGGACGTGACTATCAACTTGATGATGGCACTTTAGCACCAACAGCTGTTGGTGGGTCTATTGTTTTTGCACCAGAAATTGTTATTCCTGCTATTCGTACTATGAAGAAACGCTACGGGAAACAAATTTACGGTAAATACGGGTTTGTTGATGCATTTAATCCAAGTTATTCTCCCGTAGGAAGCAAAGATTTTTGGGCTGATAATACTTATTTAGGTATTGATCAAGGACCTATTCTGTTAATGATCGAAAATTGGCGTAGCCAACTTGTTTGGCAAACGATGAAACGTAGTGCTGTTATTCGTCGTGGGTTATTACAAGCAGGCTTCCAAGGTGGATGGTTAGATAAAACTTCATCTTTACCAAAAACAAAATTAAAAACAAAGAAAAAATATCAACACAAATCAACAAAGCACATGCTATAAGAAAGCAGATCTATTATTCTAACATATTTTTCGAAAACCAAACTCTTGGTTCAAAAGGTTAATTTTTCTTGGATAGAGATAATAATTGACTTCATTAGGATGGGGTGCGGAATCCCTTATTACGTTGATAATTCCTAGAGAAGTATCCAGTTTTGATTTTTCTTTCCATTGTGTGCTACGAAAAACTATAATGATATCAGTATTATCTTCCTGTTGAACAACATCTTCAAGACAAACAGGTTCTTGTGTTCTAACTTCCACTTTTTCTAAATTCCTAGATAATTTCTGCCATGCCTCTTCATCACCCGCCCAATAACATGAAGCCTGTTTAAACCACATTGTTACGGAATCACTTTTTTTAATATTTTTTACCCTTACAGAAACCGCTAAAAAAACAACAGATTTTTGTGAGGATAGTTCGATAGCTGGGACTTCTCGCGGAAGATGCGATTGAGATGGAAATGATCTTTTCTGATTTTCTTCTAGACGATGATCTTTTTCCACTACTCTCATGTGTTGTCGTGTTCTACTCTGTCTTAGTGCAAAGTCTACACTTTTAATACGGTCCTGATATTGAGCTAAAATTGTATTTTTTTGTTGGGCATCGTCTGTCACTTGCTGAACACTTGCTTCAATAGCGTGATTTTTTTCCTCAATGCCTTTTTTAAGCGTTTCTTCAATCTGGTTAATAAATGTGTTTGCTAAGTCGCATACATAAATCGTAATGTCGTTAATGGCTGGTTCCAAAAATTTCCACGACGTAAGATCATTTAACATCTCCCCTAAAGGTGGCATGTCTAATATAATTTCTTTGTATCTTACTTCTTTTACAAAGGCAGCTTCATCACACCATTTTTGAGACAGCCAATTCCAAACCCTTTTAACGGTATCATCATTATTTTCGATAATTCTTGTTTGCATAACTGTTTCAGTTGTAATCTCGTAATCACATTTTACTGTGACATGTGGCGGTGCTGGTAAGAACATGTCTCTATCAAAGACACTCAACAAACCTAAAAAAGGTTGTAGATCTTCTGTTGAACGGCATTCATCTTTTATTTGTTCTATGAGTTTACTGGAGCATTCTGTAAAAGAGGCTTGAACTAGATAAGTAGAGTTCTCTATCGCTTTATTAACAAGCGCTTGTAATGCTTCAGAAAAGGCTCTAACAAAACTACGCGTATTTTCTACTGTCTGTATAGCCTTTTTACCTTTAATACGCCCACCATTTTTATAAAATCCTCCGTAAGGGGAATTTTTTAACTCTTCTAAAGCTAATCGAAGTTCTCCAATTTGCGGAAGTCCTACCATGAGAAAGGTTTCTTCTGGTTCTTCTCCCATCATGACAGTATAAACATAGTCTTGTAAATCAATGCGCGGGTGATTTGTAATATCTTGCTTAAAACTTGCAATAGGCAATAAAAGCCCTTTTGAACCGATTCTTTCCTCAATAGGTGTAAAAACGTCTCTTACAGTACTTAATAATTGTTCAGATGTTCCTATGTGCTGCAACTTTTTAGGAATAGGGTTTATTAAATCAATTGTTTTTTTTGTAATCTTATTTAATGTAACTTCTGCCTTTTCTAAAAGTTTTTTTCGTTTTTCGGCTTCTTGTTCCGTTCGTATCATATAGCTTTCAAGAAATGTATCAAGCGTTCGTAAAATCTGGTGAGAAGCTATTGAAAAATGATGAAATGGCACGTCAAGCACAACATTAAAGAAATTCTGTGTAATATGTCTTAACAACTGCACTTCAAATGCATTGCCATAGGAATATTGAAGGGTTTTGTTAATGAAGTCACGACGTTCGTCTTCTGTGAGATCTGCTAAATCCCGTGGAAATCTTTTGGTCTTAAAATATTCCTTAGGAAAAATCTGTTGAAACGATTTATCAAGTTTTTCTAAAACTTCAACCTGCTTTTCTGGTTTTGACCATAAACGATCCGCTTCTACTGCCAAAAGGGCGGGTAAAGAACAAACTTGTGTGAATTCTATTTGATCAATAACATCTTCATGTCCCGGAAGGGCAACTTCTAGTTTTTCCCGTAATTGATTCGTAACCTCACCCTTAAATTTCTCTAATTGTTCAACAGCATTATCATGCCGATAAAACGCATCAACACGATTGAGCAAAAATAACATCCGGCGTAGTAATGAAACATTACTCTGTGTTAAATCCTCAGGTTGTACCTCGTCTTCTTTGGCATAGCTTAATGCCATAATTTGATTAACCACTTGGTTCAGTAATGTTCTTTGCTTAATTCTATCCGTCTCTTCAGCGTTATACGCCATAAGACAAAAGGCATCGACAATGTTCTCTCGTATCACACGAGCGTTACGCTCGTCATTCACCGCTTTCAGCCCGGGGAGGTCTATAATCGTGACTTGTGTGCCTTCGGGTAAACCAAGCTCTTTTTTCCTCTCCGCTAAACGAATAGGCCATTCAACCTCAAAAACAACAGGCTCTATCTCTTCGTCATCATCCTCTGCTCGACGAAAAGCATTCATCGTCGCTTCAAGCCGTTGACATACTTCACTTGCTGTAGGATTTTCCCATGTTCCTGTCTCCCACGTGGCGCCTTTCGTTTGGGGAATGGTTAGCTTGCGTTTATGGCTATGTTTCACTCTCACAAGACCAGCACTCATCTCCTGAACCGCAGCAGGAAGAATCGCCTCACCTATCAAAAAATTCGCTAACGTGCTCTTCCCAGAACTCGTCGTCCCAGTCGTCGCTAATACTAATTCAGGGTACTTTGCTCGCTGCTG
>JAFPVE010000038.1 GCA_017413025.1 Acetobacter sp.
AGACTTCACCGATACTTTTCTCCGAGGAAAAAGCACCAAAACCTTTTCCCCAAAAGATGCTCCCATCTGAAAGAACAAGGGCGGCTGTGGCATCATCGGGCTGCTGACTTATATCAGGCATAAAAATATCCTGTCTTCATGCTGTTAAAGAATTTTATTTAAGGTTCAATGTTAGAAAGTTGAAGTAAAGACGCTAAAATCTACCTGTTACACGGTACTACATTCAGCTGAAAAATGTAAGGGGTAAAATGCGAAACCGTATTTAAAAAACTTTTTTTTAGGGGTATTGCCATGAGTCACTAAAAAACACCTCATCAAAAAGAGAAACATGATTCTTTTTGGAATTTGAAATTTGTCATCTCTCATGACTTGACAGAAAAAATGGGAAAAATCGGCGTGTTCTAAACAGATTTTGAAAGGATTGATAAGGATGACTGAAGAAAGTAATGGGGTGGAGAAAAAAATAAATCGGAAAAGACAGACAAAGATCCTGGTTGGTTTTTTTGTGTTTTTATTCTTCTTTTTCTGTTTTGACTGGTACATGTCTACGTTTTTCACAGCATTACTTGAAACCATAGAACTTTTTTTCTTTTTAGGTTTCTGTTTTATTATCTCGGAAACATTGTGTGCTATCCTTTGTTTTTTAATTTTTATTTTCGGATTCTTCGATCTATTGGGTCATATTTACGATTTTTTATCTAATAGTCTACAGGGGAACTTAGCTCAGCGTGCTTGGGATGAAAGCGGAGGCGAATGGGAGGGGCTTGCTAGAAGACTTAGAAGATAAAAATAAAAGAAAAACTTGTTTTCTATTTTTCCTATTTTTGTGGCTATATAGCAAATATACTTCTGGTGTTTTTGGGCTCGTAACGGAAAGTTTTTTTCTTAATTTTCTTTTTCTTTTTTGTCTTTTGTGTTGGGTTCCAAAAGAGAGAGGAGTTTTTTTACCTGTGAAAAAACTCCTCTTTTCTTTGATCCTTTGCTAAAATACAAACCTTAACGTCATTTAGACATCATGAAATATTACCGGTAAATATCTGGTAGGTATTACCTAAAAACATAGCAGGGGGAGCATGGCAATAAACGCCCAGTTTTTGGATGAATTGCGCATGCGTACACCTATAGTGTCGGTTATCGGGCGTAGGGTTAAACTTGCTCGTTCCGGAAGAAATTGGAAAGGCTGTTGCCCATTTCATGGAGAAAAAACACCCTCTTTTTACGTTTACGAAGATCATTTTCACTGCTTCGGCTGTGGGGCACATGGTGATGTCATTACGTTTGTCATGCGTTTGGAAGGGAGGACTTTTGTAGAAGCGGTAGAAACGCTTGCGAACTCTGCGGGCATGGAGATTCCTTCACGTCAAACAGAAAAAGTGCATCAGTCAGCGATATATGAGCAATCTCTTGAAGAGGTTTTAAGACGCGTGCAGAAATTGTGGGTCGATTCTCTTTACAATACGTCGGAAGGGCAAGAGGGGCTTCATTATCTGCTTCAGCGCGGGTTAACGCCTGAGACTTTGCGTGATTTTGGCGTTGGGTGGGCTGGTGGTGCGCGTCGTGGGCAGTTGATGGAAACACTGCAGAGAGAAGGTATTTCGCCTGAAAAAATGGTAGAGGCGGGGGTAATACGACGTGATGAGACAGGGAATCCAAAAGGAGACTTATTTTGGAAACGCGTCATATTTCCTATTCACGACTATAAAGGACGATTAATCTCTTTTGGAGGGCGTATTATTGGTGAAGGACAACCAAAATATCTTAACGGTCCGGATACTTCGTTATTTTCTAAACGAAAAGTTTTATTTGCACTTGATCGTGCACGGGCGGCGTTGCGATCGCCTCGCCGTGTGGGGGAAAAATCTCCTGATTTATTAGTTGTTGAGGGGTATATGGATGTTATAGCCCTGCACCAAGCAGGGTTTGTAGGCGCCGTTGCGCCTTTAGGTACGGCACTGACAACAGAACAACTCCATGCCTTATGGCAAGTTGCTTCTGTGCCAATACTTTGCTTTGATGGAGATCGTGCCGGGCGTAAGGCAGCAATGAGAGCTATGGAAGTAGCGCTGTCTCATTTACGTCCAGAATGTTCTTTAAGGATTTGCCTACTCCCAGAGGGAGAAGATCCAGCCAGTTTTTTACATCAGCGCACACGGCATGAAGGACAAAAGGCTATAGAGGATCTGCTTGCCAAAGCGCAGCCTCTTTCAGAAATGATTTTTCCATTAATGGCTGCAGAGTTTGGAAACAAACCCTCTCCTGAAGAGCGTGCGGCTTTGCGGCATAAACTGATACAGGTGACGGATTTAATTCCCGATAAAGCGTTACGGGCGGAATACCGAACGACTTTGCTGGATTATTTTTATACACATTTTCGTGCATTTCGAAAAAATCAGAAAAAAGAAATATCTTTTCGTGTGTCTTCTGCGACTTCTGTTACTCCAACACCGGCTTTGTTGGATCAGACACATGAGCGGCAACGTTTGTTGTTATGTTTGTTGTTGAAGTACCCGCGCCTCATTCCCCATGTAGAAGAAGCCTTTTGTACTTTAGATTTACCTTATCCTTTTGATGAGATGCGCTCTCTTTTACTAGATTTTTCGGCTGAAGCGTTTGTATCAGAAGGTTTGATATTGCAGAACTGGTTAGCCGATCATCATGCTGAAAATATTGTTCAAGCTGTTATGCAAGAAAAAAAAGAGACCATTGACATATTTCTTCAGAATGACGATCAAGAGGGATTAGAAAAGGCTTCTATGCAATGGTGGCATGTGTATGCTTTACTGAATCGTGATCGTTTCGAATACGAAGTGACGAGTCTTGCAGATCGCCTTTTTTCTAAAGATATGTGGGATGCTGAAGAATGGAAACGTTTACAATCTCTTTTGGAAATGAGAGAACAATTACGTGCTGGAGATATTGACGAAAGTGTTACAAATGCGTCATTCTTATTAAACTCTAAAAGTGATTGTGGTGATAAATGAATGACAAAATGACGATAGCCGTTTTTTGTGAATGGTACATAGACGGGTTTTGAGATAGGTTGGGTAATGGCAAAAAAAATAGCATCTACAGCGCAGGAACAAGAGAGTAATGATCTGCTTGATGCGCGTTCATCAGTAATTATGGATCTTATAGATGTTGGGAGAGAACGGGGCTGTATCACTTTCGATGAGCTTAATGCTGCTCTGCCTCAAGAAAAGGTTTCTCCTGAACTGATAGATGAGGTGATCAACTATTTATCAGACATGGGTATTCAGGTTGTTGAGATTGGGGATACGAATGTCGCCGATATACAATATGATTATAAAATAAACAGTAAAGAAGGTATCTTAGAAGAAGAGGCGGAAGAAGAAGATATTGATGAGGATAATCTTTCGGAGAATGCAAATATTGGTAGTTCTGCTCGTAATGATGATCCAGTGCGGATATATTTGCGTGAAATGGGTGAAATGGAGTTGCTTTCTCGTGAGGGAGAAATCGCTATAGCGAAACGGATTGAGTTTGCGCGAGATGAAGTGATTAGTGGTTTATGTGAAAGTCCGTTAACTCTGAAAGCTATTATTTCCTGGTATGAAAAAATTCGTAGTAATGGGATGCAGCTGCGTCATATCGTAGACCTTGAAGCTATGCAAGGTGGCGAGAGTTCGTTAGAGGAAAATAGCTTTGAAGAAAGTGCAGAAAGTGCAGAAAGTGCAGAAAGTGAAAGTCCAGACGACGACTCTAGGAGTGAAAATAGTAATACTTCTATTTCTTTGCTTGAAAAGAAATTTATGCCTGAGATTCTCGTATGTTTTGGAGAAATTGAGGCACTATACGACAGGCTTCGTCAGTTGCAAATTCAGCGTATTGATATTTTGAGATCTGGATCAGGCATTGATATGTCTCTTCAAAAATCGTACGATGAGCTTCGTGGGAGCCTCATTAGAAAAGTGAAGCAAGTTCATCTTCATGCTAATCGTATTGAAGAACTTGTTGTTAATCTTCGAAAGATGTTTCAAAGTTTAACATCTTTAGAAGGGAAAATGCTACGATTGGCACAAGAATGTCGTATTTCGCGTGATGATTTTTTGCAAGAGTATCGCGGAAATGAACTTGATACAAATTGGGTAGAAACTGTTTCTACTTTATCTGCGCGTCCGTGGAAAATTTTTATTACCAAACATGGCGTAACGATAGAAGGGTTACGTAATCAAGTGGCACAACTTGCGCAAGAAACAGGGCTACCGATAGAAGAGTTTCGTCGTATTTATGCAATGGTTTCAAGGGGAGAGCGTGACTCTGCAAGAGCTAAAAAGGAAATGATCGCGGCTAATTTGCGGTTGGTGGTTTCGATTGCTAAGAAATATACGAATCGTGGTCTTCAGTTCTTAGATCTTGTTCAGGAAGGAAATATTGGGTTAATGAAAGCGGTTGATAAGTTTGAATATCGCCGCGGATACAAGTTTTCTACTTATGCGACATGGTGGATACGGCAGGCAATTACACGATCTATCGCAGATCAGGCTCGTACTATCCGTATTCCTGTACATATGATTGAAACGATTAATAAGTTAATGCGTGTGTCACGTCAAATATTACACGAGACAGGACAGGAACCAACACCAGAAGTTCTATCTGAAGAGTTAGGTATGCCTGTTGAAAAAATACGTAAAGTACTCAAAATAGCAAAAGAACCAGTTTCGCTTGAAACACCAACTGGTGATGAAGAGGATAGTTGTTTAGGAGATTTTATTGAAGACAAATCTGCCGTTGTTCCTTTAAATGCGGTAATTCAGGCTAATTTACGTGAAACAACAGCCCGTATTTTAGGTACTCTTACCCCACGTGAAGAGCGTGTTTTACGTATGCGTTTTGGGATAGGTATGAGTACAGATCATACATTAGAAGAAGTAGGTCAGCAGTTTAATGTTACGCGTGAACGAATTCGCCAAATTGAAGCAAAAGCTCTCCGTAAACTTAAACATCCTAATCGTAGTCGTCGGTTACGTTCTTTTTTAGATGATAATGGATGATTATAAAAAGTTATCTCAAAAGAGGGTAATTTTTGTGGCGATGTGGGCGATGTAAGGGAATAGTTGAATAAAGGCTTTTTTTCTATTAAAAAATGTGTTTTAATACTTTCGTCGTTTCCCTGCCGAGTGTTCTAAACGAGTGGCTCGGCTATATCCGTGTTTTTGATATAACCGTAACAGGTTACATTAAAGTCTGGCGGAGTGATTATATCCAGAGGGGGTTGTATGCCACTTTATGAAGTTGTTTTTATTGCGAGAAGTGATATTTCGCAACAGCAGGTAGATACCATTGTTGATGGTATTGTAGCGCAAGCGGAGACAGATGGTGCTGTTGTTCGTAAGCGTGAATATTGGGGATTACGGAATCTTGTTTATAGAATCAAGAAAAACCGTAAAGGACACTATGTACTCTTGGGTTTAGAGGCAGGTGTATCTTTTATTAAAGAAATAGAACGCCAGTTGTTTTTGAACGCAGATATTTTGCGTTTGCTTATACTACGTGTTGAAAATATTGATGATACTCCATCTCCGATTTTATCTCGTAAGGGAGAAGAAAGAGGGGAACACACTCATTTTAGGAGTAAAAAACCAGTGAAAGGCGGGCGTTTTGAAAGTGGTCGTCGTAGCACTGAAGGAGGGCATAGTGATCACGTTGGTTTGGTTCATAGCGGAGAGGAGTAATATCTATGTCTGAAAAAACAGAAATCAATCCTGCTAGTCGCCGTCCTGCTGTTGGGGCACGTCGTCCGTTGAATCGGAAACGTAAGGCTTGCCCTTTTTCTGGACCAAATGCACCAAAAATTGATTATAAAGATGTGCGTTTGCTTGAGCGTTTTTTATCAGAACGTGGTAAAATCGTGCCAAGTCGTATTACAGCCATTTCTGCTAAAAAACAACGTGAACTTGCACAAGCTATTAAGCGGGCGCGTTTTCTCGCTTTGTTGCCTTATGTTGTAGAATGAGGGGAGAGTAAATAATGGCTGCAACAGAAATTATTTTACTCCAGCGTGTCGAACATCTAGGTCAAATAGGTGATATCGTTAAAGTACGTCCCGGATACGCGCGAAATTATCTTTTACCAAAAGGGAAAGCTATTCGTGCAACAGTGGCGAATCGTGAACGTTTTGAACGTGAGCGTTTACAATTAGAGGCACAGAATGTTAAGCGTCGTGATGAGGCAGAGCGTTTGTCTGAAAGGATGGAAGGTTTATCTGTTGTTTTAATTCGTCAGGCAGGCGATGCAGGGCATCTTTACGGTTCTGTAAACACGCGTGATATTGCACAAGCTATTAAAGATGCAGGTTTTACGATAGACCGTCATCAAGTTTCTCTTCATACACCTATTAAGATTTTAGGTTTGTTTACAGTAAAAGTGGCTTTACATCCAGAAGTGATTGTGCCTGTCAGGGTTAATGTTGCACGCTCTGAAGAAGAAGCTGAACGGCAAGCGCGTGGAGAAGTTGCGGTAACGAAAGAAGAATCTACGGTTGTGGAAGAGGTTTTTGCAGAAAGCGAACGACAAAACGACATCTCTAAAGAATAATTTTTTTGTAGGTGTGTTAGGCATGAAAAGAAAAGGAGCAATATTTGCTCCTTTTTCGTTTTTTATCATTATTTTGTACCCTTTCTCTTGCTTTTTATATTGTTGTAAATCTGGATGGGTCTATAAAGAGAAGAGGAAAAGAATATGTTTTAGTTTGAGGAATTAAAAGTCTTATGGGCGAGATACGCGTGTGCTAATCTATCGAATTCAGCAATCGTCAGTGTTTCGGCACGGCGTGTGCCATTGATGTCTGCAGTAGCGAGAAGCGTATTACCGTTGAGTTTTTTGAAAGCACTGTGTAGCATTTTACGTCTTTGTCCAAAAGCAATAGCAGTTACTTGTTCCATGGCTTGGAATAAATCAGGGCTTGGCTGATGGGAGTGTGGCGTTATACTTGTAACAGCTGACCATACAGCGGGCGGTGGAGAAAAGGCACCGGGAGAGAGTTTCATACGAATCGTGCAGTTGGCACACCATTGGCATAATACGGCTAACCTGCCGTAATGAGTACTATGAGGGGGGGCACAAATGCGTTTAGCAACTTCTAGTTGGAGCATGATCGTGAGTTTTTCCCACGCTGTTGCTTGTCGAAGCCAGCCGATGAGGAGTGGGGTCGCAATATTGTATGGAAGGTTAGCGATGATATGTCTTGGCTCAGGAACGAGTGTGCTCAAATCATACTGAAGAGCATCGGCTTGTGTCACTTTTAGTCGATGAGGGTCATATTGAGCAAGCTCTTCAATAATGGCAATAGCTCTTATGTCTGACTCAACAGCGTGGATATGAAGGGCAGGGGTTTTAAGAAGGGCGCGTGTTAACCCGCCCGGACCTGGACCTACTTCTACAACAGATCTACCTACGAGAGAACCCGCTAGTGCAACAATACGCTCTGTAATACTCGGATTTAAGAGAAAATGCTGCCCTAAAGATTTGCGCGCAGTCAATTTGTGATCGTGGAGAGTGTCTTTAATACTTTTAAGTTGAGAAATCAGTTTTGTTAAAGTCCTTTAAGATTTAATACGCGTAAGATTTAATACGTGTTTCAATCATAGCGCGGCGGTGTAAATCACTGTCAAGTTGACGAGAAACTTGCTCGATACGTTCTTCCATAAGTTGATCCGCAATTTCACTTGCAGAACGAGTAGAAAAATTCTTTTGTTGTTTAGAACATACCATAAGCAGGGCAATACCTTCATGCGAAACAACAGGTTTTGAAACTTGCCCTATGGGTAGATTCGTTAATATAGCCTGCATTTGTGGGTTGAGGCGTTCAAGTACGAGTTCACCCGGGTTCGTAGGTCGTTTTTCTCCTTCCTCTTTATTGAGTTTTTCCATATCTGGACAACTGTGAGCTGTTTGCATAACATGCATAGCTTTTTGTAGTGTTGCTTCTTGTTGAGGCGTAACATGCCGTGGGTCTAACGGTGTTGAGAAAGGTAAAAAAACTTGGCGTATCGAAATCAAATGACCAATTTCTTTGCCAATAATGCGTTTACCGTTGAGTGTGATAATAAGAAACCCGCCAGGGACTTTAATAGGGTTTGAAATAGCGCCAACACCTACAGGCATGGAACGAACGATTTTAATAACAGAAGGGTCAAGTTCGTCTTCTTGAACCCAGCCCATTGAACCACCGTTCAGAGCTGTCTGACTTTGTGAGAATTGTGCAGCTACAATAGGAAAAGGTGCGCCTTTGCGTAGTTGATCAATAATTGTTTGTACAAGGGCAAGTTCGTTTTTGTCTTTGCGAGGATCGTTGACTTTAATAAAAATCTCACTTATTTGATATTCTGGATGTCCTGCTTCGCGTTTTAAGGCTGCTTGTCGTTGAGCAATATCAATGGAAGAAACGCGCGAGCGTGGACCAAGTTCTTGTTTGAGTACTTGCATCCAACCTATTTGCACGCGTAACTGATCGATAAGTGTTGTAAGGGCGAGATCATCTTGTTTAAAATGGGCAATAAGAGAACCTTTAGGTAGGTTATTGCGGCGCTCAATATTACTAATGGCTGCAGCAATTTGCTGGGGCGTCACGTTAATATGTCGTTCAAGAATTTCTTGTGTACGTAGTCGTTCATCAATAAGCTGGCGTATAATCTGAGGACGAAGCCTGTTCATAATTTCTTGAGAAACAGGTAAACCCGTCGAAAGGGCGAACAGTTTACCACGACTGTCAACATCTCGTTTTGTTAATGGTATACTGTTAATAACAGCAATAATCATATCTGCCGGTTCTGGCTTTTTTGTTGCAACAGGTTGATCACTTTCCGTTGCACAGGCTGTCGAGATGTCCATCAAGAGCAGTATAGCCAATATACTTAACATACACCGAGCTAAAATGATGGAACGTAAATTCATGTAGTCTTCTGACTCCTTTTGTTATTTCAAAACAAAGATAAGCTATTTTCTTATATTCTTAATATAGTAAAGTGTATGGTGTTTTCAAAGAAACTCTTAATTTTGACTTTTATTTACGACCAAAAGAACCAAGTGTTTTTAAGCTGAATGTAATGTAGTACGACGCGTTACGTCTTTCTCCCCCAATATAGGAATATTGTTTGAGATACATGAAATTGATACCAAAGCAATCATTATTATACCCTATAGCGCCCCCTATTGTGGTAAAAGCATGTTCAGAAAGACGACGGCGTGTAAAGGCTGAGAGATGCCAATGTCCAAAATCAGAAGTAAAGCCACCGCTGAGTTCGTTGGTGGGTTTGAGGTAGAGATTATAAGGGGAAGCAATAGGGTAAGTTTGTGTCGCGTAATAGTAGTAGGGTGTTACAGGCTCATAAATATAGCCACCGCGAACGCGAAAATGGGGAAGACCCGCCGAAAAAAGGGCATCAGCAAAGTGGACTGCTGCTGTATAGGGAGACAACCGTGTACGTGCTGTAAAATCAAAATATTGGTTAGGTGAAACACGCGCGCGGGCAATAAAGTCAGAAATATGATGATTGAGCCCAGAATAAGGCAAACGATTGTGTTCAATGTGTTCTTGGAAACTGTTCCCTGCGAGTAAATCAATGACATGGCCATTCCACGACCAATTCGCATGAATGCCAACATTAGCTCGTAAACCACCATCGAGCCTATCTGTTCCTTGATAGCGGTTTAACGAAAAAAGCGTAGAATCGGTAAAGAGGTAAGCAAAACTATCTTCATTCGGGAGGTAGCTATTATGCCCCATTCCAGAATTAGGTGCATAAATCGCTTGAACAATAGGCTCAAGAATTTGTGTGCCGTGATTATGGGCAAAAGTACGAACAAGGGGCCAATTTGTTTTAAGGGCAATGGTAGGAAGAACCTGCCCACTAATGATAGCGTGGTTTACAGGGTAAAAATCTGGTTCTTTGTCTATGCCTGTGGCACGGTAAATCATAGAGTTAAGGCGTAATGTCAGGAGAAATTTTTGTCCTGTTTTGGCAAGAAAGGGACGATCCCAATTAAGGGCAAGTTCTCCACGTTGGTCTCTGACGCCGTCTTCGCGATAAATATCAAAATCTGTTGTCTGAACGCTAAGGCGCCCGCCAAGAGCATCGGGTTTACCAAAATAATTGTAGCTATAGCGTGGGAGAGCAAACGGCAAATGCTTGGTATTGATAATGCCGTAATTTAATCCTTGATATATTTGGAGCCCAATGAGAGAATGAGCCCCTGTTCCAAACCCTTCAAGATAGAACCCGGATCGGAGCGCATCAGCACCATAGCCGGGAATTCGATAGTCACGCATGTAGTTCGCCGATGATGTCCTACGGAAGATGATCTTCGCACGCCAATGTTTGGAAATGGAAAACTTACCGTTGACGAAAATATACCCACCTAATCCATGAGAATTACCCGGCATAATATAATGACCAAAGCTATTGACATAATCATATGGGTGGTGGGTGTTATAGGCAACGCCTCCTTGAATGTTTAATGTACCAAAATTAAAACGGTTACGATATCTTGCACTGAGTTGAGGGGCAGTACGCGTTGAAAATAAGCCCTGAATAACGACATCTGACTGCTTGTTAATAACATAATAATAGGGGATCGTAAAATAGGATCCAAGATAGCGGTCATGGGGACCTATTTTGGGAAACAAAAAACCGCTTTTTCGTTTCACAGAGGGGTCTGTAATAGAGAAAATAGGAAAATAAATGACTGGTACCCCTAAAATATCTAGATGAGCGTTGCGAAAATAAATGCGTTTATGCTCTAAGTCTTGGGTGACACGAAAAGAGCGGATTCGCCAAAAAGGTGTTTTTTGTCCTTGGCACATTTGGCATGCCGTGTAGGTCACATTACTAAAATCATTAACTTCTCCTGCCGTTCGTCTTAACCCGCTTGCAACAAGTTGAGCGTTATTTGTCATTGCAGCATTGACTCGATCCATGATCCCATTTTTTAGGTCATCTGTGAGTTGGGCATAATGGGCATATAAAGAAGATCCGTCGGGTTGTATCGATATAATGTTATGGCGTGCAGAAATGAGATGTGTATCTCTATCATAAATCATTTTATCGGCACGTAAAAAATGGTTGCTCTGCCAAACTTGTACATTGCCAGATAATGTTATTGTATGTCGGGTATTATCATAATAAAGATGATTGGATTGGAAAGTGATGGGGGTATCTTTAGCAGAAGATGATTTTGTACTAGAATGTTTTCCAACATGTTTTTTGTTGTGGATTGAGGATCTGGCGTAGGCAGCAGGGTATAAAGAGAAAGCAGAAAAAGCAATAAAACTACTCGCTACTGTAATTGTGTGTAGCGTAGCACGAAAATGTGGTCGGTAACGATGTAAAAAGAAAAGCATTACAGTCACTTATCCATCTTCTAGGTGAAGCAGTAATGAAACAGCAAAACAGAATCCGGTTAAAGTCGGTGTCCATGCTGCAATTACGGCGGGCAAAATACCAGAATTTCCAAACTGATCAGCAACTTTAGCAATAATAAATAACAAAAATCCGGCTAAAATACCAGCACTAATCATAGGAATTACGCCGTCGTAGCGTGATGGACGCATTGAAAAACTAGCGGCTATTAATGTCATAGTACCTGTGAGTGCAGGGAGTGCCAGTAAAGATTGAAATCGAATACGATATCGTGTCGAGGAAAAGCCAGATTGATCCAGCATCGTAATGAAGCTTGGTAATGTCCAAATAGAGAAAGTATCAGGTGATGAAAAGCTTTCTTCTATACGTTCTATCGTCAACGTTGTTGGTAGTAAGAGACGACCTGTAGAATGTAAAAAATTATTAGGTTGAACTGTTTCTGTACGATTCAAAATCCAATGACCAGGAACAAGCGAGCCATTTGGTGCGTCAATGCGGGTTATAAGTTTGCCATCTTTGTTAAGGCGTAAGACGGTTATGTTATACATTGTCAAAAGTGATTGTTTAAGTTGAACCTTTTGCGCGTGTAAAATAGCCACAGCCATAGGACCATTTTGAGGGTCGGATTGACGTATCCAAAATGAATTACTTCCTAAATAAAAAGACGCATTGTTTGTACGTAAGTAGAGTTTATCCAAATTTTCAGCACGATGGTAGAGGGCAGATGAGAGAGGAGATCCAAGGAGGGTGGCAAATACACCGATAAGAATAGCACATGTAACAGGGGCGGTAAGAAACTGCCAAGCCGAAATACCGGCTGCACGGGCAACAACAAGTTCTGATGTTTTTGTCAGATGCCAAAAACATAAGATACCACCTAATAAAACGCTAAAAGGAAGAACTTCCATAGAAAAAAAAGGGATATGTAACAAAGTAATTTGTATGATGACAATGGTTGAAACGTTGGGTCTTGTTGTAATACGGCGTAAGAGATCAATAAAATCAAACAAACAAATAAGACAGGTTAACGATATTAACACGAGAAAAGTCGAAATAAAAAATAAACGCGTAACATAACACGAAAAGATAGGGGCAACAATTATATTTTTTTTAATCATTAGTCGTTTTCAGGCGTATCATACGGTTGGCTAATATTTTAAAGTGTTTAAGTATTTTTCGTGTCTCAATAGGGTCAAGAATAATCGCGCAAATGCCAGCGGGTAAAATGCTTATAAGTGGAATAAGAGGTAATAATATCAGATTTCTGCCTGCGAGGTTCTGACAAAATAAATTAAGTGCTAAAAGACTAATAACAGTTAATACGGCAATGAAGGGTCTTATAACGTCCTCATAACGTGAAAACTGACCTTGAAGAATGGCGATAAGTCCGACGAAGGCAAAAGACAAGCATGTAAAAGGGGATGAGAGGCGTTTCCATCCTTCAACTTTAAATTTTCCAAAATCCCTTTGAGAGACTTTATGCTGGTCTGGATAGAGAAGCCCAGAAAGTGAGAGCTCTGAAATATCAGGTAAGCGTGTGTCGGCTTGGTGGCGATGTGGGAGAGTCAGACTATATTTATGAAAAGTAAGCGTATTGAGGTGACCCGTTTTGTGATCGAGGACTTGTCGGGAACCATCATAAAGGATAATGTGAGGGACATTGTGTGAGAGGGTTATTGTGCCGTGTGTTGCTAAAATAGTGGCATGGTCGTTTGGCTTACGGTCGTCTTCTATGAGAAGACCGCGTAATGTGCCATCATTTGTGCGAGAGCGAACATAAACGGTTAGGGTATTAGAAATGTGAGTAAAAACACCTTCTTGTACGAGATAAGTCGCGATTTGGTTGCGAATATTAAATTCCTCTTGTCGAAAAGCATGATAAGAGAAAGGCACAAGCCATAGGTTAAGAAAGAACTCTATACATGTGGCTATAACGGCGCAACTTATCCCGGGCATAGCTAGTGGAAAAAGGGAAAGACCAGCGGCTTGGAGAACAGTCAGTTCTCGTTCTCTTTTCATAGAGTCATAAATAAATAGTGTGACAATAAAAGTTGTAATGGGGAGAAGAATAGCCACATAAGGCGGAATAAGCCAAGTGGTTAATTTTATAAAAACTTGAAGAGAAAGCCCATGGTCAATAACAAGAGAGACAAAATGTAGTGATTGAATAATCCAAACTAAAAAAACTAATATCCCTGTTATCGCTAAGAGGGCAGCAAGTAAGCGATAAAGTATGTAGCGATTGATAATAAGATAAAAACGTTGCTTGAGGCTATACGGCAACAAAAAGGACATGTGTTGAGGCTATGGGTTTATTGTGTTTTATAGTATGTTGATAATATGTGAAAAAGGTATTGAAAAACTCATGATGTGTGTTTTTAGAGTGTATATCAAGAGAATAAAACAATCGATAATTTATTATCTATATTTGTTATTTACAGGGTTATTTATTAGAAAAAGAGTAAGCGATAAACACTCACGCTTATCGTGTATCACTTATTTTTGTGTAGTGTAAGCGTATACCTGTAAACTAATTAAATATAGGCATGGTGCCTAATGCCTCAAAAAAGATAGCGACTAACTTCAACTAAAAAATCTGTAGTGGTGTAATGATAAAAGAGCGAATTTATGCTCTCTTTGACTTTGAAAAAGTCTAAAAAGTTTAGAAAACAGTTCCAGAGGGAAAAATGTTAAGAAAACATTTTCCCCTTTTGGCGTGTGAATAAATTAAGTGCCTCTCAAAGATATATGACAACAAGATTAAGACCCTATTGAAACCCTGTTAAGTCAATCTTAAATGGTCGTATTACATGAATCGTGGAGACATTCTTCTGAGCAAAGAGGTGGGAGAGGACGTGGGCGGTATTCGTCTGTTAGGGCAACAAAGACAAATTCCCCCTCCGTAACTTTTGATAGGGCATGTGTATCTCGTGCTCTTTTCCATGTTTGGACATGAATCGTAATAGAAGTTCTTCCTGTGCGGATAATATGGGTATAGACGCTTATCTCGTCTCCAACGCGAACAGGCTTTATAAAAGAAAGGTTTTTAATGGCAACTGTTGCACAACGACCATAGGCGCGAGAGGCGGCAGCCGTTCCGGCAGCAATGTCCATTTGAGAGACAATCCATCCGCCAAATATATCACCTTCAGGATTAGTATCA
The DNA here is from genome assembly GCA_017413025.1 of Acetobacter sp. GTDB lineage: Bacteria > Pseudomonadota > Alphaproteobacteria > Acetobacterales > Acetobacteraceae > Acetobacter. Next base: position 14,542 of record JAFPVE010000038.1, read on the forward strand.
GCAGGCATAGCAACCACACGAATCGTGGGGATACCTTGAGGAAGATCCTCTGTAGTTTTTTTGGAAGGAGGCGTTTGCGTGGAGGAATTCTGCACGGTTTGAGGTGTGGCAGGTGACATAGCGAAAATCCTTTAGTGTTTATTGGTTTTAGAACATAAATTGTTAAAACTATGTTTACCTGATTAACTCTCTTAAGTCTATATGAGTTTTGAAAGAATATATTTGAAATTTTATTCATTTAATTTTTATAGAATGACAAATATATACTTGTAAAATATTTATATAATGTTTAAAAAGATAAGCATTTTATACTCTTTTGTGTGTCAATCTGTAAGTTAACGACGAATGAGAATGTAATTTACGGTCACATCGAAATTGATAAAACGATCTTTCATATCTGGGGGGACAGGAGGTAATTGTGCTCCTTGGAAAATACCAACAGTGGCAGCATCAAGTTCGACATATCCGGAAGAATTTGTTTCAAAGACTTTCAGCACCATACCGGAACGATCAAGAATAACATGAACGGATGATCCGCCTTCTTCGCCACGAGCTGCGGCTTCAGGAGGATAGAATAAATGGCGGCGTATCCATGCATCGATTTCTGCCGCGTAATCGTTGCTAACTCCTTTAACCATTGTTCTGGAAGCATAGCGTACATTAAGTTGTCCATTTTGTACTAAAGGACCAATTGAAAAATTAATCGGTGCACCAGAACCACCCGGGCGACGAAGGCTTCTACGACGTGGGGCAGGTGCTTCGTTAAAAGAAAGATCTGTGATGTGATCAAAGGGAGAAGGCGTGTGATGGTTAGGGCGCTGCCATGGACGCAAGGGTTTATGCCGTGAAGGATGCGGTTTTTGGTGTCCCGTTCTTTTATGGGGATGCTGTAGGGTTGTGCTTTGTTCTTCAGAATGTGGCAAGCCATTGTTAGAAGGGGGTAAAGCGGTAATGCTTGGTGTTTCTTCTTTATGGGTAGGAGAAGGTGCTGTTTCTGCCGAAGTGGGTGGAAGAGCGTTGGCTTGCTCAGATCTGCGCGCATGGTTTCCGCTGCCTGTTTCGCGAGAAGGGCGTCCAACCATACCATGGGAGGATTCGGGTTGAGAAAAGATCACTTCAACGGGTTGGCTAGTGGCTTGAGGTGTGCCAATACGAGGCGATTTTGCGGCTTTATAAAAAAATATAGCAAGGATCAACGCGTGGATAAGAAGCGATGCGAGAAAAGAAGGCGTTAAGAGCGTATCGGGGCGTTTTTGACGGACGAGAATAGGGGTTCGTGCATTGTAAGCAGTTGCATCAAAAGGCGAGTCTGTTGGCGGGTTGATGTAAATAAGAGGGCGTAATCGCCCTTCAGGGGTATTTTGTCTCAGGCATCTGATGTGATTGTCTTGAGGAAAATCACGGGGCAAGTCTATGAAGAAAAGGGGGAGTAGCCGTGTGTAAGGCGTATTACCCCCTTTCAGAAGATCAGTACGAGGAGCGGGCGGGGGGGCGATAACCAGAAGAGGGAGTAAACGCGTATAAAGAGTGTTGCCTCCCTTAAAAAAATCTTTATCAGCAGGGTTGGCGGGTGGAACAGGACCTTCAGAAAGACGTAAAAAACGCAGAGTATGCCACTGTATTGTGGATGAGGCGCGTGCTTTGTCATCCATGGACAGCGTTATAACCCCCGTTTTTGAAGAAATTATTGCGTAAAGAGATACCCACGATGATTCTTTTTATAAAGAATGACAAAAATAAATTATAAAGAAAAAGTCTCGCAAAAAAGCAATCGCTTTACGTTGTTTGAATGTTTGGTAACAATAAAGTACCAGATTCTACCAGATTTTAACACGTTGGTCAGGCGGTAAATACAGAGTATCTTTGGGGGTAACATGCCAAGCCTTATACCACGTATCAATATTACGCATAGGGATATTTACGCGTGCTTGGGGGGGGGAGTGTGGGTCTATCACGGCAAGACGGCGTATTGTATCTTTACGCAATTTTTCACGCCAGACTTGAGCCCAGCCTAAGAAAACGCGTTGATCTCCTGTCAATCCATTGAGAACAGGCGCAGGTTTGCCGTGAAGAGAAGCGTGATAAGCATCAAGAGCTAAATTTAATCCGCCAAGATCAGCAATGTTTTCTCCCATGGTGAGTTTACCATTGATATGAACGCCCGGTAAAACCTCAAAAGCATCGTATTGTGCGCCGAGTTTGCTCGCGAGTTGGTTAAACCGTTTGACGTCTTCTTTCGTCCACCAATTTTTAAGGCAACCATGTTCATCGAATTGTCGTCCTTCATCGTCGAAAGAATGGGTCATTTCATGCCCAATAACGCCACCGATGGCACCATAATTAACAGCCGCATCAGCTTTGGGATTAAAAAACGGGGGTTGAAGAATCGCGGCAGGAAAAACAACTTCAACAAAAAGTGGGTTGTTATAGGCGTTAACGGTTTGGGGAGTCATATCCCATTCATTACGATCAACAGGGCGTTCTAGTCGATTGAGCCAATACTGCCATTCAAAAGCAATACCATTGCGGGCATTGTTATAGACTTCTCCTTTACGAATAACTAAATTTTCATAATGACGCCATTTATTGGGGTACCCAACCTGAATTTCAAAATGATCGAGTTTACGCAAAGCGGCTTTTTTTGTCGAAGGGCTCATCCAGCTATTATTTTGTAATCTTTGACGAAAGGCGTTTTTGAGATCGGCTGTAAGTTTTTGCATCGCCGCACGGCTTTGTGGCGGAAAATAATGTTGGACATAAATTTTACCTAGTGCCATACCCATGGCGGCATTTGTTGCTTTAACCGCACGTTTCCAACGGGCAGGGAGGGCAGGTTGTCCCGAGAGTGCACGCGTAAAAGTAAAGCGTGTTTGTTCAAAACGATTCGGGAGATAAGAGGCAGCATTATCCACTAAATGAAAAGTAAGCCATGCTTTGAGTGTCTTGATATTTGTTGTTGCTAGAACGTGCGCCTCTCCAATAATCGCCGAAGGCTCGCCAACAATAATATGAGAATGGTCAATAATATGGGCTGGCAGGTTGGCAGCTAAAAGCCACGTTGTCCACTCAAAACCCGGGGCTTTTTTTGAAAGTTCAGCCACTGTCATCGGATTATAGATTTTTTGTGGGTCACGCAAATCGGCACGTGCCCAATGGACTTGAGCGAGTTTTGTTTCAAAAGCGATGATATTATGCGCCTCTTCTTGTGCATGAGGCCAGTGGATAAGGGTTAAAGCTTGTTCAATATAGGTTTGATAGGCGGCTTTTTGGGTCTTAAACTCTGGCTTAAGGTAATAATCTCTATCGGGTAAACCTAATCCGGCTTGATCAAGGTTAATCGCGTAGCGTGAGGGGTTTTTAGAATCTGGGTTAATACTTAAAGCAAAAGGCGTAAACTGAAATCCTTCTGGTGCCGTTCCTGTTAATCGGGCAAAATCAGCCATATTTTTAACCATGTGGATAGCCGCTAAATCAGAGGTGAGAGGTTGAATCCCTTGGTGTTCGATCTGATCTTTGTCCATATAAGAGGCGTAAAAAGTGCCGAGTTTTTCTTCATCAGTGCGGGGTATGGCTACAGTGTGATGGGCAGCAAGGTCTTCTAAAATCACTTTCTCACGTAAACGAGAGAGTTCGGCAAGTTTATTAAACGGACCATAACTTGTCATATCAGGCGGAATCGTGAGATGTGCAAGAGCCGTTCCATTGGCGTAGAGAAAGAAATTATTTCCAGGCAGAATATGCATATCGCGCCCCGAAAGATTGATACCCCAAGGGGCAAAAGCCTTTTCTTCGGCTTCAAGAGTTGTGGGAGTAGAAGGAACTGTTGCCGAATGAGTCGACGAATGAACCGCTGATGAGGGTTTTGCCTCGGCATCTACGGTGTAAGGGATACTGACCACGCTAAGAGAAGCCGTTAAGGAGAGGAAAGAAAGAAAGCTTTTGAAAGGCATTTTGAAAGATACACGAAACATGGCTAAAAATTCTCTTTATTGTTTAGAGGGTTGTTGAGTGAAAGGGAAAAAGGAGAGGAGAGAAGAAAAAAACAACTTATGAACGGCAATTTTTTGATAGAGTGGGTGTCATATTTTGAAAGGAGTATTAAGAAGTAAAAGCGATACCATAATAACCATAATAAATGTACAAAAATATACGTAAAAAATTATAAAAGATAAAGAACCGTCAAAGAAATAAAAAAACAAACAAAAAGAAGCCCGTTTTGTGTGGGCTTCTTTTTGACAGTGCAACTTGATAACTTTTTAATAACTTTGTTAGAGTGCGTCTCGTCTCGCGCTTTGGGTTTGACCTTACTTTCCGAACCACGGGTCATGACCCGTGGTTTGATTCTATTGCAAAGTGCCAAGCCCATGGTTTAGAGAGGTATTCTAACGCGGGGGTATGCCCCCGCGTTTGTGCATTCCTCCCCATGCTCGCGGCGTTGTGAAAGACACCCTGATTAAGCATGAAGAATAATTTCCACACGTCTATTTTGGGGTTCTCTCGTATTGGGGGCTGTGGGCACGAGAGGGTTTGTATCCCCATAGCCCCGAATGACAATCTCTGAAGCTGGCACGCCATTACGTATGAGTTCCGCCTCAACACTTCGCGCCCGTTTCACCGAAAGGGCATAGTTATATTTTTGTCCGGCAGGTCCTGGCGCGGCAGAGCTATCGGTATAGCCGTTCACGTTAATACGCGTGGTATGCACATACGAGGTTGCATGCGCGGCTTCGACCACAATTTGCCGCGCGCGGGACGTCAGGGCATATTGGTTCCAATCAAAGAATACAAGGTAAGAC
>JAFPVE010000023.1 GCA_017413025.1 Acetobacter sp.
ACATAAAGCCCTGAAATGGTTGTGGCGGAGGCAACAGCGGGAACAAAAGTTAAAGCGGAAGTTAGAAGAAAAGAACGTAAGCGTAAGCGCATGATGGATAAGTCTCCTTAATATAATTATACAACTTAAAAAGAGACCCACATCCTCACCTTTATCAAAATGATAAGGGGGGGGGTAATGATGCCTTCATTGGCAAAAGCTTGGACAAAAGTAATCTTTTGAAAAAGAAAAAGCAAGTAAAAATTTTGTAAAAAAAATTAAAAATTTAATTTATTAAAAATAAAAATCAAAAGTAGAAGAAAGTATGAAAAGTTATAAAAATGGCGTATTTTAGAAGGAAATCTCAAAATTTTCCAGAATTATGTAAGCAAGAATATGTCATTAGATAAATTAAATAAAAAGATATTAAATAAAATGAAGAGAGAGGGGATTATATCTTTTCGACAAGCACGACGGGCAGAATGCTTTGAGGTGACAGGGGTTGTGCAAGGGGTGGGGTTTCGCCCTTTTGTGTGGCGGAGAGCGACGCAATTAGGGCTGTGCGGGCAAATACGCAACCTTGGCGATAGGGTAGAAATTCTCGCAGCTGGGCAAGAATCTGCCTTAAATCACTTAGAGAAAGCCTTACAGATCGGACCTCCTCACGCACGGGTTGACTGTGTTATACGCAAAGAAATACCTGATAAAGGGTGGCACGATTTTACGATTGTTGAGAGTGATTGGGGTGCCGTAGAGAGCGGTATGGTGGTTGATTTAGCGACCTGTCCGGCGTGTTTAGCAGAATCACGGGCGATAACAGGGCGGCGGGCGGGTTACGCCCTAACAAATTGTACGCATTGCGGACCGCGGTTTTCCATTGTTACGGGCTTTCCCTACGATCGTGCACAAACAACAATGGCGCCTTTTGGCATGTGTTTGGCATGTCGGGCAGAATATACCAACCCAGCGGATCGACGTTTTCATGCTCAAGCTATAGCTTGCCATGCCTGTGGTCCTCTCTTAACCTATCTTGATCAGGACGGGCAAAATTTTACTCAAGAAAAAGCGCTTTCTTATGCGGCACAACGCTTGCGTGCCGGCGGGGTGTTGGCAATTAAAGGTATAGGAGGGTATCACCTTGCTTGTTTGGCAACACAAGCGGATTCTATCCAACAATTACGCGTTATCAAGTACAGACCTTTTCAACCTTTAGCTGTCATGATGCGTGATGTGGCTATGGTGGCACACTATTGTAGTATGAATGAAGAGGAGCAAAATTTACTCAATAGTGCCGCCGCTCCCATTGTGTTGTTGCATCCCTTAAAACATAATGTTTTACCGAATAATCTCGCACCAGGTGTGGCGCGATGGGGGGTTATGCTGCCTTATACGCCGTTACACGCTTTGTTGCTTGAGGCTGTTGGTGCGCCTTTGGTGATGAGTAGTGGTAATGTTTCAGGTTCCCCCCAAATTATAGACGATGCAGAAGCCTTAAAACTGCTTGCTCCAAGGGGTGAGGGCTGCCTTATGCATAATCGGAAAATTGCCCGTCGACTCGATGATAGTCTTGTGCATTATGTCGCAGGGCAGAGGATGACGGTGCGTCGGGGGCGCGGTCTTGTGCCGGAGTGGTTTTGTTTGCCTCAGGGGTTAGAAAATGCCCCTTCGGTGTTGGCTGTGGGGGCAGATACAAAAGCCGCTTTTTGTTTGACAAGAGGCGGAAAAGCGCTTTTATCGCAACATCTGGGGTGCCTTAATGACGTGGCAGGGAAAGAGGGGTTTCTTACCGCTTTGCGGGATTATCAAACCTTGTTTCAGTATAATAACCCGTGTATTTTAGCCCATGATGCTCATCCTGATTATGTGAGTACACGTCTTGCGCAAGAGCTTGCACAGGAGTGGGGAGGGTACCTTCAGCCCATATGGCACCATCATGCCCATATTGTTGCCTGTATGGCAGAACATGGTTTTGATATATTGACCTCTTCAATAAATCAGAAAAGAGATCACCAGCACAGAGTAGGGGTAGGGATAGCTTTAGACGGCACAGGATTAGGACCCGATGGCACTTTTTGGGGTGGGGAAGTTTTGTTATGTGACTATGTTCATTTCAAGCGAAAAGCACGCCTTGCACCGATTGTTTTACTGGGGGGTGATAAAGCTATTCGTGAACCTTGGCGTGTGTTAATAGCGAGTTTGGAGCGTTTCGTTAGTCAACAAAAAATAGAGGTGGCTCTTCGAGCGGGTGTGTTACCTGCCTACAATGGAAAACCTCTTTCGTTATTGCGATCGTTATTACAAGATATAGAGTCTCAAAAAAAGAATACCCCTTTATGTAGTTCAGCAGGGCGGTTATTTGATGCCGTCGCTGCTTTATTAGGCGTAGCCCCTCATGTACTAACCTATGAAGGGGAAGCGGCTATGCGATTAGAAGCATTAGCAACCTCAGCTAGTGAAAAGGCTGATGTAAAACCGTTTTCTATTGTACAACGTATAAAATGCTCTTCTCAACAACATGCTCAACAAGAGGCAACAATAATAGATCAAACTTGCTCTGTATGGGATCCCTTATGGGAAATAGACCCGACTCCTTTTTGGGAGTCTTGCCTCGAACACCTTATACGGGGGACACCAGCCAGCTCCTTGGCATTGGCGTTTCATTATCGCTTGGCTGAAGCCTTGATTGCCGTTACGACCCCGCTTGTGCGTTCTATCGGCGGGAAATGTGTTTTCTTGGGCGGGGGCGTTGCGCATAACAAGCTGTTGACTGAAGCTTTGTATCAGGGGTTTGCTAAACAAGGGATACACCTCTATAAACCTTCTCATATACCAGCAGGCGACGGCGGGTTAGCCTTTGGGCAAGCCGTAATTACCGCCGCAATAATTACCGGGTCCGGTAAGACAGCGGCGTGAAATTAAGCATGTCCTGAAATCTAGCTCTTTGCCCTATGTTAAGGTATTCTGTATTAAGATTAAGGGCATTTTTTTATAGATTTTGTTTTAATTTTCCTTTAATATTAAAAACAGAATTATAACATCATGAACAGCAAAGTTCTCTCAATTATTAAGGGGTAATTTAATCATATGGCTCATACGGAAACCTTTTATGATGTGATGCGGCGGCAGGGAATTACCCGTCGTTCTTTTATTAAATATTGTTCGTTAACCGCGACGGCTTTGGGGTTAGGACCTGAGTTTGTTCCCCAAATTGTGCATGCGATGGAGACAAAACCGCGGCTTCCTGTTTTGTGGTTGCACGGATTAGAGTGTACATGTTGTTCTGAAAGTTTTATTCGTTCGTCTCATCCATTGGCAAAAGACGTTATTTTATCAATGATTTCCCTCGATTATGACGATCTGTTGATGGCACCTGCGGGGTATCAAGCGGAAGCGATTATTGGTGAAGTGATGCAAAAATATAACGGTAATTATATTTTGGCTGTTGAGGGTAATCCCCCGCTTAACGAAGATGGAATGTATTGTATTATTGGTGGAAAACCTTTTGTAGAGCAGTTACGTAAAGCGGCTTCTGCAGCGAAAGCTGTGATTGCATGGGGGTCGTGTGCATCGCATGGATGTGTGCAGGCGGCACGCCCTAACCCAACACGGGCAACGCCTATCGATAAAGTTATTCTTGATAAACCCATTATTAAAGTGCCGGGTTGCCCTCCTATTGCTGAAGTGATGACGGGGGTTATTACCTATATGCTGACTTTTGATCGTATGCCCTCTTTAGATCGACAGGGGCGTCCAATTATGTTCTATTCGCAGCGTATTCACGATAAATGCTACCGTCGCGCCCATTTTGATGCGGGGCAATATGTTGAAGCCTTTGATGATGAGGGGGCGCGTAAAGGGTATTGCCTTTATAAAATGGGGTGTAAAGGACCAACAACCTATAATGCGTGTTCAACCGTGCGTTGGAATGATGGTGTTTCTTTTCCCATTCAATCTGGCCATGGTTGTTTAGGATGCTCTGAAGAAGGCTTTTGGGATAAAGGATCATGGTATGCGCGCCTACAGCATGTTGATGGTTTTGGTATTGAGGCAAGTGCCGATAAAGTGGGGGCTATAACAGCTGGCATTGTGGGTGCTGGTCTTGCCGCCCATGCCGCTGTAAGTGCTTTACAACGTATACGTCGCAAAGGAGACGATAGATGACTGTATTTCAAACACCTAATGGTTTTACGCTTGATAACTCGGGGCGCCGCGTGGTGGTTGACCCTGTTACCCGTATCGAGGGACATTTGCGTGTTGAGGTTAACGTTGATCAGCAAAATGTTATTCGGAATGCTGTTTCAACGGGGGCTATGTGGCGCGGGTTAGAAGTGATTCTCCGCGGTCGTGACCCGCGCGATGCGTGGGCGTTTGTTGAGCGTATTTGCGGGGTGTGCACAGGCTGCCATGCTTTAGCTTCGGTACGTGCGGTAGAGGATACCTTGGGCATTCGTGTGCCGACAAATGCGTTTTTAATTCGCCAAATCATGGCGAAAGTATTGGCATGGCATGATCACCTTGTGCATTTTTACCATTTGCATGCGTTGGATTGGGTTAATCCTCTTAGTGCTTTAAAGGCAGATCCGCGTGCTACCTCGCAGCTTCAGCAGACAGTTTCTCCTGATCACCCTAAATCATCACCCGGGTATTTCCGTGATGTTCAAAATAGGTTGAGGAAGTTTGTTGAAAGCGGACAATTAGGTATTTTTAAGAATGGTTATTGGAACAATGCTGCCTATCTCTTACCGCCTGAAGCCAATCTCATGGCTGTGACTCACTATTTGGAAGCGCTTGATTTCCAAAGGGAAATAGTTAAAGTTCATACAATTTTTGGCGGGAAAAACCCTCATCCGAATTATTTGGTCGGCGGTGTTCCTTGTGCTATCAATATCGACGGAGATATGGCAGCCGGTGCGCCTGTCAATATGGAGCGACTTAATTTTGTTTTGTTGAAACTACAAGAGGCTTTTACTTTCTCTAAAAATGTGTATGTGCCTGATGTCATCGCTATTGCGAGCTTTTATAAAAATTGGCTTTATGGAGGTGGTTTGTCGGCGCATAACGTCATGGCGTATGGGGATTATCCGACAGTGCAAGGGGATCCTTCAACGGATCGGTTGCCCGGCGGAGTTATTTTGAACGGAAATTGGAATGAAATCCATCCCATTAACCCACGGGATCCTGCGCAAGTGCAGGAATTTGTTACGCATAGCTGGTATCAATATGGACCCGGGCAAGAATATACGGGGCTTCATCCGTGGGATGGTATAACCGATCCTCACTATGCTCTTGGACCAAACGCAAAAGGTACCCGTACAAATATTTTAGAAGTTGACGAAAACGCTAAATATTCATGGATTAAAGCCCCACGTTGGCGTGGAAATGCGTGTGAGGTTGGTCCCCTAGCGCGGTATATTTTGGCTTACAATAAAGGGGTTGCTTATGTAAAGGCACAAGTTGATGATGCGCTTGATCGCTTTAATCATATGGCAGGCACTAATCTTACGCCGCGGCAGGCTTTGCCGACAACGATTGGTAGAACGTTAGCGCGTGCTTTGGAAGCGCATTACTGTGCTTATCAAATGCTTGATGATTACAACGCACTTATTACTAATATTAAGAACGGGGATACCGCAACGGCAAATATGACAAAGTGGGATCCGGCAACATGGCCAAAAGAGGCTAAAGGGGTGGGTCTTGTTGAGGCGCCTCGTGGGGCTCTTGGACATTGGGTTAAGATCCGTGACGGGCGGATTGAAAATTATCAGTGTGTTGTGCCGACAACGTGGAATGGTAGCCCGCGTGATCCCAAAGGATCAATCGGTGCGTTTGAGGCTTCATTATTGGGGACACCTATGGTTAACCCAGAACAACCTGTAGAAATTTTGCGCACACTACATTCTTTTGACCCGTGTCTTGCGTGTTCAACGCATGTGATGGCACCCGATGGTGAAGAGCTGTCGCGTGTTACCGTACGATAGGAGGAAGAGCCATGGAGGCAATTTCGTCTGATACTCTCATAGCATCTAATACGCCTAAACCGATCTCAGGTTCTCTTCAGGATAAAGATTTGGAGGGTACGCATTTACAAGGTCTTTCGGCACGTTCTCTCAAAGCTAAACGCCTCACAACGGTTTATGTATACGAAGCCCCTGTGCGCTTGTGGCATTGGGTTTCGGCTTTGTGTATTTTGATACTCTGTATTACGGGCTATCTCATCGCTTCTCCACCAGCAAGCGTTACCGGGTCACCCAGTGAGCACTATCAAATGGGGTGGATTCGGTATCTTCATTTTGCAACGGCATGGGTTTTTGCTATTGCGTTCCTCGGGCGTTGTATTTGGGCATTCATGGGGAATGCCTACTCGCGGGAAATTTTTTATATTCCCTTTTGGCGATCGAGTTATTGGAAGGGGCTGTGGGATACGATTTTGGTTTACGCGTTTTTACGTCGTGATGAGCAAAAATTTGTCGGGCATAATCCTCTTGCCGTAACAGCTATGTTTTTTTGCTTTACGTTGACAACCATTTTCATGATTTTTACAGGCTTTGCTCTGTATTCCGAAGGGACAGGACCAGGGAGCTGGGAAGCAAAAATTTTTGGTTGGGTTATTCCGCTTCTCGGTGGTCCGCTAGAGACGCATTATCTTCATCATTGGGGTATGTGGGTTCTTATCCTGTTTATTATGATCCATGTATATACCGTCGTGCGGGAAGATATTATGTCACCTCAAAGCCTGATTTCTGCCATGACAAACGGATATCGCTTCTTTCGCGATGATCAGCCGGATGAGTAATGGCGAAGTCGTCTATACCCCTCTTTTGGTAAGACTGTTTCTAATAATCATATCAAGAGGATAGGGGAAAATGGCTGGTTATTGGGAAGGGGAAGACAAAAAAAAGATCCTTATCTTAGGAATTGGCAATATTCTTTGGGCGGATGAAGGGTTCGGCGTGCGTGTGGTTGAGTATTTAGCTCAGCACTATGATTTTCCTCCTCAAGTGGGTGTTCTGGATGGTGGTACACAAGGGCTTTACCTCATGTCGTACCTGGAAAATTTAGACACGTTAATTATTGTTGATGCTATTGATTTTGGCTTGCCACCGGCAACGGTACACTCTGTAAGCGGTGATGATGTTCCCAAAACAATGGGGGCACGTAAAGTAAGCCTACATCAAACCGGTTTTCAAGAGGTTTTAGGGCTGCTGGATTGGCGTGGATGTATGCCGCGCTCTTTACATTTAGTGGGTGTTCAACCTGTAACAATGGAAGATTATGGTGGCGGTTTAACGGCAGAGGTTGCAGCACAGGTGCCTGTTGTGGCAAAAAAAGTGTTAGCCTTTCTCAACTCAGAGTGTTCCGTTATGGCAATACCTAAACAAGAAGGGACGGAAGTCTTTGGTATTCCTGCTATTGCGCGTGAGGCGTATGAGTTGGGACGACCTTCAGAAGAAGAAGCGTGTCGTTATGGAGACGAGCGTTTTTTAGTGCGTTTGGAAAGATAGGCTTGTGTGTATTGGTGTTCCTATGATCATTGTGCAACGCGAAGGTATAATGGCGTTGTGTGAGGCAGAGTTATCTGATGGCGTCGTACGACGTGAAAGTGTTGATCTTACTTTATTGCCAGATCTTCAACCCGGCTGTTATGTGCTTGTTTTTATGGGGGTCGCTCGTCAAGAACTAACAGCAGAAGAAGCCGAGCGTATTCGTGCCGCTTTATCGGCGGTTGCACTCTTGGCTGATCCAACGACTTCTCATGATGTATCTTCGTTATTAGAAAAAGGTTTTGCCGATTTATACGAAACTCCGCCTCGCTTGCCACCTCATCTTGAGGCAGCGTTGGCTGCAGGCTTAAAAGAGGCTTAAGATAATGTCTTCAGTGCTTGAAATGCCTCTCGTCAGATTTTTGACAACACGGCATGCTATGCCTGTTTTGCATGACTTGAGTGAGGCAGATTCCGGGCTTGTGTTGTTATTTTTACCGAGTCATGCCCGTGTCCATCTTGAAACACCTGATATTGCGGCGGTAATGCCTGAACTTTTAACCCTATGTAATCAATATGTTCATGAAATGCTTTATGGTGCCGTTGCTGATTCTGTTCTTGAGGCTTTTCTCTTACATGTGCTTGATTCGCCCCAGTTACCAGCTCTTGTCTTGTTAAAACAGCGACAACCTGTCGGCGTTATTTCACGTATGCGTGATTGGGATGATTATAAGCAGCGTTTACAGGCTCTTTTAAGAGAAGCACATTGTTCTGTTTTTATTGAGGAAAAGTCATGAGTCGGGATATGATAACACCACCCGCTGGTTTTGCTACAGGATCTACGGCTCCAGAGGGGGAGGACAATCTTCAATATCTTGTCATGCCTTCTGGTATACGAATCTATGAGCAATGTGTACCAGAATGGAGTCGTTTATTTGAGAGGGCAGAAGAAACAGACCTGGCTTTGGCGTATCTTTTAGCATTATCCGAGGGGGCTTCTTCATGGAAGAGGGGTCAAAGTCTTTTATTCAAACGCGAAGGTCTTAACACAGCACAGAATGTGTTTATCAGCGACGCTTTGGGGGAAGGTGAGGTGGCTATTGTTTTGGAAGATGCAACAAAGCGCATTGAGATACAGGAAACAATTTTTGCAGGTGTATGGAGTTTACGTGGCTTTAGTCGTGTGGAAAATAAAGGCAATAAGAAAGAGACTTTCCTTCATCAACAAGAAGAAATTTCTTCTTTCCCGCGTGTTGTGCTTACTCGTGTTTTTGCGGGTATGTCGGCACAGATGCCGGATATTTCTCCAAATATTTCTCCAAGTTCTGGTGTCGTCAACGCGCCTTCAATTATCGTAGAAATTCTTGAACATAGCCGATCGTGGAAAGCAGGGGCATTGCCTCATATCATCAATTTAACTCTTCTTCCTCATACGCCCGAAGATTTAGAGATGATTGAACGTGTGCTAGGGCGTGGTCGGGTTAAGATTTTGTCGCGTGGTTATGGGAATTGTCGTATTGAATCAACAGCTGTACCGCATGTTTGGCGTGTACGTTATTTTAACTCCGTAGAGACTCTCATACTTGATACGATTGAAATATCAGAAGTGCCAGAAGTGGCTTGTGCTGCTGTTGAGGATATTGCCGATTCTGCAGAGCGATTAGCAGAAATTTACGACGTGTTAAGGCGTGAAGTAGAGGAGACAAAGTGAAAACGTCGTTGCCTCGTTTTGAAGGTTCTTATCTTGGCGATTCAACACGGCTATCACCAGATGCCGTTATGGAGTGTAGAATATGTTGGTTTGTTTATGATCCAACCAAAGGGTGTGATGTGTGGCAGATTCCTCCCGGAACAGCTTTTGCTGATTTACCGGATTTCTGGCGTTGTCCGGTCTGCGATGGGCCACGTGATCAGTTTATGGTAATACATTCAGACCATGCCGATGGATCTGCTTCTTCTCCAACATCTGAAAAAGTGGATGAGGTGCCGAGTAAAAGTGTTTCTCAGATAGAATCCTTTTCGCCTTCTTATCCTATTCAATTTGGTCATAAGCTGGAGGAAACTTTTCGAGAAATTTATAGTGCGCGTATGCGTGATATACCCCTCATCAATAAGGCATTAAGTGTGCGTGCTGTGGGGTTTCGTTCTTATGAAGGACACGTATTGGGTATTCTTATAACGCCATGGTTTATGAATATTATTTTTGCTCCTGGTGAAGGAGAGGATTGGTCAGAACTTGTTTCAGGCACAAAAGAATGGGTACCTTTTCCTTCCGGAGAATATGAATTTATGGCTGTTTGTCGTGTTGAAGAGGTGGGGATACAAGCATTGCCCCCTTATCGAGCTTGTTCGCTTTTTTCACCAATGTTTGAATTTAGTACTATGGAACAGGCTATTGAGACCGCACAAGAAGTTTTACGCGCGCTTCTTGATCCAGCTTTGAATCCAAACATGCAAGCCTCCCGATGATCCGTTTTATGCGTATGAGCTTTTTTTCATGAAGAGTTTTGGAAACGGATGATAGGGCGTGTTATTTTGCGTGCTTTTCCTATGGAGGGAGGGAGATCGGCATGGCGGTATGATGTTCAAGAAGGGGTAAAAGTGGCCTCTCTTTGTGAGGGGTTAACGCCAGAAGAAGGGGTTCATATGTTATGTCGGGTGTTTGGTTTGTGTCGTTCTGCTCATGCGGTTGCGGCACGGCAAGCCCTCGGTTTAACCTGTGATGATGAAGAGAGAAAAGCACAGATTCTCGAAATTTTGCGCGATCATGCCTTTGCTTTTTTTATACACCTTCCTCAATTTTTAGGTTTATCTCCCGATAGATTACTTGTGCAGCAATTAAACACAGGATGTGCGGATAGGCGTGCGGTATTAGGGGATAATGTCTCTTTAGCTGAAATGAGCGCGTGCGATTTAACTGATTGGTTAAAAGAGTCACAAGGAGGAAAAAACGCACCGTTATTATCTCGTTTGCTTGCATGTTTACGTCAAAAAATATTACCTATATGGGGGCGAGGTGAATTTCCTGCAGTAGAGATGTCAACATTGATGAAGGTTGAAAAAAATATTGTTTCTTCAGGGTATGATGCAAGTTTATGGCCAGATTATGCATTAACACCTCTTTTACAGAGTGTTGTCGCACAAGATGGTGGTGTGTCATTATTTGCACGAATTTTAGCTCGTGTTTTAGACATGCTAGCTTGTTTAGAAGGAAGTATTATGACACGTCCGGCAGCATGGCTTTCAGGAGAGGTGTTGCCACAAGGATGGGGTATAACCCGTGCTGCGCGTGGTGTTTTATTTCATAAAGCAGAGGTGCAAGCTGGAAAGATTAAAGCTTATACAGTTATTTCACCCACACAGTGGCATCTAAGCGTGGGGGGAATAATGGAGCAATTGTTAGCTACGCTTCCGTCAGGAGAAGAAGGTCGTTTAACAGTACAAATATTATTGTGTGCTCTTAATCCATGTGTGCCTGTTACTGTGTGCCCTACGGTGTAAAGGAGAGGGTAATAATGCATGAAATTTCCTTATGTGAGAGCTTATTAGATATTATAGGAGATTGTGCAAAACGTGATGGTTTTACACGGGTTCGTCGTATCGTGCTAGAGATTGGTCCTTTCGCAGGCGTAGAAATTTCGGCTTTGCGATTTGCTTTTGATGCGGTCTCCAAAAGGACATTAGCAGAGGGGGCGGTTTTAGAGATTCACGAAAGCCAGGGTCAAGCGTGGTGTTTTGAGTGTAGCCAAACAGTACCAATACAAGATAGATTAGAAACATGTCCCCTGTGTGGCGGAGGGTGTTTACAGCCGTCACAGGGGATGGAAATGAAAATTAAAGAGTTGGAGGTTATATAGAGATGTGTACAACATGCGGCTGTAGCAATGGTAATGTTACGATTGATGGACACAAAGAAGGGCATAATCACGCGCATCATCACCATGATCACAATCATGATCATCACCATGATCACGCACATAGCCATGATCATCATGAACATAGTCATCATGAGCATAAAGATGTGTTAGATTATGGTGCAGGACCGGCAAGGGCACATGCGCCGGGGCTATCTCAAACACGAATGGTTCAAATTGAGCAAGATATTCTTGCCAAAAATGATTCCTACGCGCGAGAAAATCGTACGCGGTTAGAGCAGGAAGGTGTCTTTGCTCTCAATATACTCTCTGGTCCTGGGGCAGGAAAAACAACACTTCTTGTTGAGACATTACGCCAGATAGGGCAGAGTTTTTCTGTTTTTGTTATTGAGGGCGATCAACAAACCTCTCGCGATGCTGAACGTATTCGTGAGGTAGGTGCGCCTGCTGTTCAGATTAACACGGGCAAAGGGTGTCATCTTGATGCGCATATGGTAGGGCACGCTATAGATCGTCTTCCTTTATCAGTAGGGGGTGTGCTGTTTATTGAAAATGTGGGGAATTTAGTTTGTCCTGCAGCTTTTGATTTAGGAGAAAAACGGCGTGTTACGCTCTTATCGATAACGGAAGGTGAGGATAAACCTCTTAAATATCCCGATATTTTTCAGGGGGCTGATCTTGTTTTGTTAACGAAAAGTGATCTTTATCCTCATTTACAGGTTAATAAACAAGTTCTAAAAGAAAATATTAACCGTATTGTACCAAAGTCTCATGTGATAGACGTTTCTTCTTATTCTGGTGAAGGAATGTCAGATTGGTTAGAATGGCTACGTGCAGAACGAAAAGCCTTTTTAGAATCATTAGCCTCTCAGGCGCAATTAAGGGCTGATATGTTGCGTAAAGCGAGTTAGGTCATCATTATATGGGTATATGGGTAGCTGTATGTTGAACATAGAGCTACTCTCTTTTGGGGTCTGTTAATTGGGAGATATGAACCAATCGGCAGATGCAGAGAGAAAGGGCTCTCTATGTGCCTTGGAATACCAGGACAAATTATTGCAATTGTTGATAAATCAGCACAGCTTGTTGAGGTTGATGTTTTGGGTGTGCGGCGGGTTATTGATGTTTTATGTGTACTCGAAGAAGAGCAATCTATAACGGATCTTTTAGGCTGTTGGGTTCTTATTCATGTGGGGTTCGCGATGAGTCTTATTGATGAAAATGAAGCTAGACGTACTCTTGAAGCTCTTGAACGCATGGGGACATTAGAGAATGAAACAACGGCTTTAAGTTTAACGGCAGTACCTCAAGGCGTGACTCAAACGGGATCTCAATAGGTGTTTTATG
This sequence comes from Acetobacter sp., assembly GCA_017413025.1. Taxonomy (GTDB): domain Bacteria; phylum Pseudomonadota; class Alphaproteobacteria; order Acetobacterales; family Acetobacteraceae; genus Acetobacter. The sequence continues at coordinate 12,683 of JAFPVE010000023.1, forward strand.
CCCCATAACTATAATAGAGAAGCATTTCGTGATCCATCTTTAGTCAATAAACTGTTTGCTATTATTGAGGCTACGGCAAAACGTATAGCCCCGACTCGAACTGTACCTATAACGATTATGGAAGTGTGCGGTGGGCATACACATACGATTTTTCGTTATGGGTTAGAAACACGTTTGCCAGATTTAATTGAATTCGCACACGGTCCAGGCTGTCCGGTTTGTGTCCTTCCAAGGGGGCGTATTGAAGAGGCTATTGCCATTGCTAGGCATCCGGAGGTTATTTTTACCACATTTGGCGATGCCATGCGTGTGCCGGGTGAAAAAGGATCACTTATGCTGGCACGAGCTCAAGGGGCAGATGTGCGGATGGTTTATTCCCCACTCGATGCCTTGCGTTTAGCTCAAGAAAATCCCAATAAAAAGGTTGTTTTCTTCGCTATCGGATTTGAAACGACAATTCCATCAACAGCGTTAACGCTTTTGCGTGCCAAAGCGTTAGGGGTACAAAATTTTTTTCTTTTATGTTGTCATATTACGATTATTCCAACATTAAAAGCTCTTCTTGAACAGCCAGATTTTCGGGTTGATGGTTTTATTGCGCCTGGTCATGTTTCTATAGTCATCGGCACACAGCCTTATACTTTTATTGCAGAAAAATTCTTTCGTCCTGTTGTTATTGCTGGTTTTGAGCCTGTGGATGTTTTGTCTTCTTTACTTATGATCTTACAACAGATTGAACAAGGGAAGGCTTTAGTTCAAAACCAATATACACGTGTGGTGACTGAGCGGGGTAATGCCAAAGCATTAGCTGCAATAGAACAAGTTTATGAACCAAAATTAGAATGTGAATGGCGTGGTTTTGGAAAAATTGCATATTCTGGATTACAACTGCGAGAACAATGGCATCACTATGATGCGGAAAGACATTTTAGAGTGACACCTTCTAAAGTTTCTGATTCTACGATTCTTCAATGTGGTGCCGTATTAACAGGGCGTATCAAACCTCAACAATGTGTAGCATTTGGGGCTTCTTGTACACCCAATACGCCGTTAGGTGCGCTAATGGTTTCTTCCGAAGGGGCATGTGCTGCTTATTATCAATATCAAGGTATTCAAAAATGGTCGCAATGAAAGATACCCATATTACCATGGCACACGGTGGGGGCGGTATAGCGATGCATGCCCTTATAGAAGAAGTTTTTTTAGAAGCCTTTTCGTCGACGGGGAAAAAAGGTGTGCAAGAAGATCAGGCAAGAATAGTTTTAGCGGATCTTGTTGCAAAAGGAGACAGAGTTGCGTTGACAACTGATTCTTTTGTGGTTGACCCTTTGGAATTTCCTGGAGGTAATATCGGTACCCTAGCTGTATGTGGCACTATTAACGACCTTGCTGTTGGTGGCGCGCAGCCTGTGGCCTTATCAGCTGCTTTTATTATTTCCGAAGGGTTTGAGCGCATCCGCTTACAGCGTATTGTGGCTTCTATGGCAGAAACGGCGCAGCAAGCAGGTGTATCCATTATAACAGGAGATACGAAAGTCGTGCCTCGTAGTGCGTGTGATGGTTTATTTATCACGACCACAGGCATAGGTACAATACAACCAGCTTACCATATTAGTATTGCGGCGGGTCAGCCAAAAGATGTGTTGTTAGTGAATGGAACAATAGGTGATCATGGCGCGACGATTTTATGCGCTCGTGGCGACTTAGCTTTGGAGACATCTTTACGAAGTGATTGCGCCGCACTTCATGGTTTGATGGCAACTGTACTTGACGCTGTGCCAGAAGTCCATTGTGCGCGTGATGCAACGCGCGGTGGGCTTGCCGCTGTGTTACATGAACTCGCAGAGGCTTCTGGTGTTTGTGTTTGTTTGGAAGAAAACGCTGTTCCTGTTAAGTCTGATGTTACGGGTTTATGTGATATTTTGGGTTTAGATCCATTGCATATGGCGAATGAGGGTAAACTTGTTCTTGCTGTTCCGCCTAAATATGCACAGCAAGCTTTAGCGGCGATGAAAGCCCATCCATTAGGGCGTGATGCAGCTATTATCGGACAGCTAGAAGCCGCACCCAATGGAAAAGGGAGCGTGCATCTTATCAATAGTTTGGGTCATGCTCGCCTCATGACTCTCCCTTCTGGCGAACCTTTACCAAGAATATGTTAGTGATACGTTGTGAAAATGGTTCGTGTGCCTTATAAGGGGGTAGAGATGGAAAAAATACGCGATGCTTCGGGTTATACGCGTAACGATATGAGGCGTGGATTACTACTTTTGATATTGTTAGCTGGGGCGAATCTTGTTATTTGGGGGATTGCATTTCTTGTTTTAGGAAAGCATTCTCCGCTTTGGGCAGCGGCTTTACTCGCTTGGACTTTTGGATTCCGTCACGCGATGGATGCTGACCATATTGTTGCGATTGATCTTGTGGCACGGAGGCTTATGGCGATGAAGCGTTCACCTCTTGGGGTGGGTTTCTTTTTCTCGCTCGGGCATTCTAGCATTATGATGTTTGGTATTCTAGCTTTGGTGTTGTTTCCTTCTCAAACGTGGATAAGGCAGTGGAGTCTTCTAGGAGGGCATATGAGCTGTTTAATCTCCGTTGTTTTTCTGTTATTTTTAGCGGTTTTAAATATTCGGGTTGCTTTTCATCAGTGGTATGTTTTACAGCATCGCTCTTTAGAAATTGAGAAGGAAACGCCACATGCTCACGGTTTTTTAGCAGTAGTAGCACGCCCTCTTTTTGCCCTCATTAGCCGTTCTTGGCATATGTTTGCTGTAGGGATTTTGTTTGGTTTAGGTTTCGATATTCTGCCAGAAATTGGACTTTTAGGTCTTGCTGCATTGCATAACATAGATTCATTGGGGCTTATACGTATTTTGATTATTCCTATGTTGTTTATGGCATCGATGACTTTCACCGATAGTCTTGATACTATTTTGATGATCCGTGCTTACGGGTGGAGTGGGCATTCTTATAGGCGGCGTGTGCTTTATAATTTTTGTGTAACCTGTTTTGCGGTGATCGCTTCTATCGGTGTGGGAGTTGTAGAATATGCGCAAGAATTAGCAGATACGGGATGGTTCTATGGTGCAATGGCTTCATGGGCAACACTTATTGGCGATCACTTTATGTATGTAGGGATAGGTATCTGTAGTATTTTTCTTGGCTTATGGGTAATTGAGGCTTTATTAGACCGTATAAGGAATTAATAAAGTAGTTTCTTTTTCGTGAGAGAAAAATTTTCTTTTAATCATATACTACACTATATATATGATTACATGATGACATAATCAATATGAGAGGAAGATGGATAAGACAAGAATCAATAAGCCCAAATAGCGTCGCAGCTAAACCAAAGCATGTTATTTGTTCCATCTCGTACAACAGGGTCGTAATGATTGGCAGCCGTTGGAATGGCCGCTTTATTAAACGGACGGGTACCATTAAGAGATTTATCAAGACGTATTTCTGGACGTAGGTAGAGTTGCCCGTATCCCTTAGTCCGTTTGTTAATGAATTCGGGCTTATAGGTTACGCCAATAGTGAAATCACTATAAGTCGTAGGAGGCGCGTCGTAATAAGGATAGGCTCTGTTCGTTAGATATTTGGTGTAAGAAGTAGGACCTACATATTCAACAATGGCGCCACCTGAATTATCGCGAAAAACTTCCACACGTGCGTTAAAAGTTAGAAGACGGTTAATATCATAGGCAAAATAGCCAGTGATACCGTAGGCGTCTTCGTTCGTAAGATCGTCAAGAAGAAACGTACCGATAGCAGAAACGCGCATTTTTTTGTTAATACGATATCTGGCAAGAAAATCTCCGTTATACTGCATTTTATCGTTTGCGATGGGGCCAACACCAGCACTTGTCCATGGACCTACCCTATAGGTAGGACCATTGTTACCTTCTGGTCCAAAACGACCTATAATGTGAAAATCAAAGCGTCCATTTAAAAGATTATTCCATAAAAGCCCAAAATACCCTTTAGGACGTTTGTTATTTCCGTACCGTCCAAAAGTAACAGAGTCACCAGCATCGATATCGAGAAGTATATCCATTGTACGCGTAACGTGCAGCCATGCAGCAGCACTGACTGTTTCGAAGGGTGAGATATAATCTGTGGCATAATTAACGGTATAAAAAGGGCGTTCTAGGGCAGGCGTTCCTTCAGAGTCGAGTAAACCATACATAAGTCCGAGTTGAACGTCGATACCTCTCTTAAAAAGCCACGGAAATTTAACATCAAGATGAGCTTGCGTAGGAACCCACTGGTCAATAGTGCTAAAAGTATGTGAGGCAATGCCGGCTGTAGGGTCAAAACGTCCGTCAGAACCATAGAGGGATTGAAGGGTAAATCCAATACCATAGCCATGCCCGATATCTTCAACAGGGTGAAAGAGCGTGCCCATAATCTGATTGAGAGTAATAGTATTGGCACGGTCATCGTAGTATTGCCCAAAGTTACGCCCTGAAGTTGTCCACGGGTTTCCAGCGATGCCAGTTTCAAGAACGATATGTCCTTGTAGAGCGTCCCAGTAAGAATGAGGCGTTCCCGGCTTATGGTGAAAGATATTTCCTTCTGGGATAATTTCTTTTTGGTGCTGATGAGGAGGGATAAGAGAGATAATTGTTAAAGGATGCTTTCCGTGCAAGACCCCAGAATAGACCGATCGTGTTGGTTGTCCAAGAGCCAAGGCAGAATCAGCTGTGAAAAAAAGGAGGGTTACAAGAAGTAGGATGTAACCAAAAACAAAAAAAACTACGGAAGGTTCACGGATTCTATCAAAATTACACACGTAAAATATTATGATTTAATATTGAGGAAAATGACAAGCGACTTTACGGCTGTCTGTCACATTTTTTAATGAGGGTTCTTCTGTTTGGCAACGTAGTTGTGAGAGAGGACAGCGCGTATGAAAACGACATCCTGTCGGGCGGTTAATAGGGCTTGGAATATCGCCACGCAGAGTAATAGGGCGACGGGCACCAATAATAGGGCGGGGGGCTGCTTCTGTGAGGGCGCGCGTATAGGGGTGCATCGGGGAAAGGAGTACGGAGTCAGTGCGACCGAGTTCAACAATTGTGCCTAAATACATTACGGCAACACGGGTAGAAATTTGTCGTACAACAGCAAGATCGTGGGAAATAAAAATATAAGTCAGGCTTAATTTTTCCTGTAAATCAGCAAAAAGATTGATAATCTGCGCCTGTACAGAAACATCAAGGGCTGAAACAGGTTCATCGGCGACAATGAGGCGAGGGGAAAGGGTGAGGGCGCGGGCAATATTGATTCTTTGTCTTTGTCCGCCAGAAAATTCGTGAGGGTATCGGTTAAGGGTGCTTGGAGGTAAGCCAACCAGATCGAGCAATTCGTGCAGGCGTTCTCGAATAATAGCGGACGATCGTTTATTACCGTGGGCATCTTTGTGAACCTGTAAGGGAGCAGCAAGAGAGTCGCCTATACGACGGCGTGGGTTGAGAGAGGCATAAGAATCCTGAAAGACCATTTGCATACGCGCCCGTAAAGGGCGTAAAGCCGATTCTTTCATGTGTGTAATATCGTGTTTTTCAAATAAGATTTTTCCTGATGAAATAGGGATAAGCCGTAAAAGACATCGCCCGAGTGTTGATTTACCACATCCAGATTCACCGACTAATCCAAGTACTTCACCAGCATGAACGTCGAAAGAAATACCATCAACGGCGTGAAGAAATTGCCTCTTTGAAAGGGGATAAGATTTATAGAGTTGAGAAACGGAGAGGAGAGAATTAGCCATTATAGTGTGACCAGTAAGTGACGGGTACAAAGCGTGGAACAAAGTGACAAATTAAGGCAGAGAGGTATAAAAAAAGTCATACGGATGAAGAAATCCACGGACGTAAACAGGCAAGATTATGCTGGGGGGCAATGGCGGTAAGTGGTGGTGGGATAAGGTTACAGGCATTTTGTACATGAGGACAACGTGGGGCAAAAGCACAGCCGGCAGGGCGTGCAAAAGGGGTGGGTGGCATGCCACTAATCGCCGGCAAGCGTGGTGGACGCGGACCATGCATAGGAGGAATAGAATTTAAGAGGGCTTGAGAATAGGGGTGTTGTGGCGCGGTAAAAAGGGTTGCCGTTGTACTGTATTCAGCAACGCGCCCCGAATACAGCACAAGGGTGGTATCACAAGTTTCGGCAACAACGCCCATATCATGCGTAATAAATATAATAGAAGTGCCGTAGATATCACGCAATTTAACCATGAGCTCTAAAATTTGGGCTTGTATAGTTACATCAAGGGCTGTTGTGGGTTCATCGGCAATCAGCAGTGACGGACGGCATGAAAGAGCCATAGCAATCATAGCGCGTTGTTTTAGTCCTCCCGATAATTGATGAGGGTAACGGTCGGCTGTACGAGCGGGGTCGGGCACACCCATGTCAGCTAAGAGCTCTAAGCTACGCGCGCGGGATTGTTTACGGGTGAGATTTTCATGGGCACGGATTTGTTCATCAATTTGCCAGCCAATGGTGTATACAGGGGTGAATGCTGTCATAGGGTCTTGAAAGATCATAGCAATTTCTTTGCCACGCAAACGGCGTAAATCTTTTTCAGAAAGTGTAAGAAGATCTCGCCCCTTAAAAAAAATTGAACCGCTTATATGGAGGTTTGGCGCATCGATGAGCCTCATAAGGGCTAAAGCCGTCATGGATTTGCCAGACCCTGATTCTCCGACGAGTCCGAGGGTTTCATGTGTATTGAGAGTAAAAGAAACGTGGTCTACAATGAGCGTTGTTTTTGTGCCTGATGTGAGGGAAACACACAAATTACGGACATCAAGAAGAGGTGTGTTAGGAGGGGTGATCATCTGAATCTGAATAGGTGGGTTGAGAGAGGCTGGAGGAGTGTGGAGTCTTTTCTGGTGATATTGTTGTTTTACTCGATATGTGATTAAAACGAATGATTTAATGATAATTGATATTAAAGGAGTAGGCGGTTGAGAGACAAATTTTTATTAATACAGGATAAGGGTGTATGCATGTGTGTGCGTTGTTTTAGCACACTTCTTTTTGTATGGAAGAAGCCAGTCATTTTCTGATGAGTAATGTGGATTTTGGTGCTTTAGGTGTCATTCAATTCTTTTTTATTAGTGGTTTTGTTATTACGATGGTAGTAGCTATGCGGGAAAGCCGGTTTGAATTTATTGTATTGTAAAGAGGTTTTTTCGGATATTTCCGCCTATTCTTTTTTCTTTGGTTTTTATTGTTGCGACATATGTTCTGTGTCATTTGATCCATACGATGCAATTTATCAAAGCTAACTCTTGGAAAACACACGTGTTTCCTGTTGTTTTACGTTGAAGGTACCGCTTTATGTGTGTTCTTTTTTGCTTTTGTGATGTTTTTGGTTTATTCGTTATGTGATTTTTTTATTTTTATGTATTGACGTGAGTGTAGTGATTAGTGTAGTGTGATTTTTTATTGAGGGTTCTTTGACAAGTTTATTTTTTAGGAAGGGATATGCTGGTAGCGTGTTGAGTGTATTTTTTTTTGAGTGCTTGATGC
>JAFPVE010000007.1 GCA_017413025.1 Acetobacter sp.
AAAACAGTTGGCTTTACGTGAGCAAGTTGCAAAAGCCTTGATGGGGAAGGGGAATGTTCTTTCCGATAAGGAGGAGGCTTTAGCAGCGTATGATGAGGTTATCCACCGATATGGAAAATCAAAACAGTTGGCTTTACGTGAACAAGTCGCCAAGGCTCTTCTGAATAAGGCAGATTTACTTTCTAAATTAGATCGCTGTGGAGAAGCCTTTACGGTTTATGACGAGGTAATTTGTTGGTTTGGTCATGAGACAGAATACCAGTTTCGTGAAAGTGTTATAAAAGCTCTTTTTAATAAAGGGGCTTGTCTAAGTAAACTAGGGCGTTGGGAAGAAGCTCTTATAGCCTATGATAGCATTATTCACCGTTTTGAAAAAGCACAGGAATCTCTTATTCATGAGTATGTGATTAGGGCGCGTAAAACACTGATTGTTATGCTGTCTGATAAGGGAATAACTTTTGGAAGGGCTGAGCGCTGGGAAGAGGCTTTAGCCGTTTATAATGAGATTATTCGTCGGTGTGATGAAGCTGAAGAAGTATCACTTCGTAAACGGGTAGCCAAAGCTATCTTTAATAAAGCGGTTTCTTTGAGTAAATTGGGGCGTTGGGAGGAGGCTTTAGAAGTTTATAGTGATGTTATTCACAAATTTGGAGGGATAAAAGAATCTTCTCTTTTTCAGAGTGAGTCCTTATTTTTTCAAATTGTTGTTAAATCTCTTATTAATAAGGGTGTTCTTCTCCAAAAACATGATTCTTCTAAAAACAATGTTTACGAAAATGTACTCTTATGGTTAGTTATGTGGCTACATAAAAACTTTCCCTTATACGAAGATAATACTCTAGGTAGCCCGGAAGGAAAATCCTACGAGGAGGTTTCTCTTTGGTTAAAAAAAAGATTTCCGCAAAGTTTGCCGGAAAATGGTCATAAGATCGATTATTTAGAACAAGTTATTTTAGTGTATAACTGGATATTTTTTATTTTCAATATTAAAGTGTCTTCTTCGTTACGAGATTATGTTGATTCACTGTCAAAAACGCAGGGTTTTCTATTATAGGAAACAAAATTTGACTCTCTTTTTCTGAATAAACTACAAAAGTATAAACGTTTATTTTTTATTGTTATAGGATTAAGGAGAATTAAGCGTGATAGCCCCTAAAGAGGTTGTGCAAGAAAATAATCTTGGTACAGGCACATTTCTTTTTCTGAATTTCATAACGTTAGGGCTATATGGTCTGTTACGGGTTATAAAAATGACAGATATTATAGAATCTTTTTCTGAACAGAAGATTTGTTCAAGAAATTTTATAATTTTTTTATCTGTTGCTTACGGTTTATCATTTTTGGGGTTGGAAATAGTTTATGTAGCTGTGCTTGTTTATTGGTCATTTTTGGCAAAAAGAGAGTTAGAGTATTATACCTCTTACCAAATGCATATGAGATACGAAATAAGTGCGTTTTATATAGTTATTTTTAATATATACTATGTTAATTATTGTTTAAATGATCTAAAAAATATCTCAGAGATGTGTGTGAAAACAAATGATTATAACGGGTAAAAATAGAAGAGATCAAAGTGTTATAAAAAATAAAATATTCTTGTAAAAAAATAAAGAAAAAACGGATAAAATATTCGTTTAATTTATTCATTTAATTTAATTTTAATGGGTTTTCATATTATCAAAATGTAATAAGAATATAATCAAATTTCCTATAGAATCATCTTAACGCAAAGATAAACATATCTTTGTATAAGGATTATTTAATAAGAAATTACAAAATACGATATAGAGTTTTAAAATGATCATGACAAAGCCCGATATCGGATCGTAAAGGTGTTGTTGCGTTGAGGGTGACAAATTCAAGCCAGTATGTGGGCAATAGGATGGGAAAAGTCGGAACGGTGATCTTTGAAAGCATAGCGAACACATCGGCAAGGATATGTTGTTGCGAATAATTACCGAGCGTAATATGTAGAACGTAAGGGGTATAGGCTGTTTCTCCCTGTATTTCCGCTAGTATTTGGCGTAATGGTGTTGTAGCCTCGTTGACATCTGTGACAGAGAGGAAGACATTATAAGCATTAGCGGTAAGCCCTGTTATCAAAAAGCGGGGTGCAGGAAGAGAGTACGTTTTTATGGCATGGATTTGCCGCCTGATGACAGAAAAACAGACATCATCGTCATAGCGTTTGGATAGGGCAAGAAATCCGCTTGCAAAAAGTGTAATATGAAAATTGTGAATCGGGAGCGTCGACAGAGCCGTACGAATAGATGTGGCTAATTGGGATAGCAGATGTATCATCGTTGCATCATTAAATCGATACATCCAAACGCCGTAGTACTTTCTTCCTTTATGCCAATTTCCAAATGTCGCTATATCAGCAACATGAGTATACAACGTGCAAGGGCGAGACATGTATAATCTCTAAGACTTTTAATACAAACACGCAGGCTTATGAAGCCATTGAAAAAGATTATTTGTTGAATGTTGAAAAATCTATTTAGGGCGATCGCGGAACCCCATCGCCTGTTGAGGGTTGAAGGTGAGGAAGCCCTGCACCGTAAGGATCGTTAATATAAGCGTTATTAACATTGTCAGGTGAGTATTGACGACCATATTGTTGATAGGGGTTTTGGGTCGCATTTGGTGGAGAGGTAAGGCGGTTCTTATAATTCGCATTGGGGCTTTGGGGACCATCTGTCATGGTTGCCGTATAGGCATAACCAGGACCTGAAGGACGCGCACTGGCACCAGGCGGCATGGTCGTATCTGAAGGTGGCGGTGGCGCAAGGTTGCGTGGGGTGTTAATGTTATAAGGGTTACCACGGTCAAAGGGGCGATCAACCCCTTTCATGCTGTTAATATAACTTTGTTGACTAGGAAAATCAAAACAGGCGAAGTTTGGACCATGTAAAGGGTCCGGTCCACATTGAGGCAGATTAGGAAACGGAATTTGAGCCTTTGCCGTTGTTGTAAAAGCACTCAGCAATAATAAAGTTGCCAACGTTTTTTTTGTCGTTTTTTTCATCATCTCCTCCTCTCGTAGCCTTTTATTATAATCCGTTTTACTTATGGGTGTCGAGTTTAATTATGAATTTGGTGTCTATACGTCAAGTAGGATTCTGTTTTTCCCAAAAGTCTTAAAAGGATGGAAAAATAGATCAAAAATAAAAAACAAGCGTGATGTAGCATTATTTTGGGACATAATTTTAGATATAGGTTAAAAAATAGAAATATTCTTTGTATATTTATAGCATTACAGTTTACTTTTGTTATAATTCGATGTAACAATAAGTAATTTTTTCTAAAGATTAGGGGCATAGCTATGAAAGAGCATCATCTTCGAGTCCATCCTGAAAAAGATCGTTTGCCACGGTCAGAACAATTAGCCTGGAAAATCGCTCAGGTTGCCGTCGATCCCGTTGAGGTCGAGGCTGATGTGGAAGACATGATCGTGAATCGTGTCATTGATAATGCGTCAGTGGCTGTTGCTTCGGTGAACCGGCATCCTGTTATGAGTGCGCGTGCCGAGGCTTTGGCACATAGGCGTGAAGGTGGTGCCACGCTTTTTGGTATGGGTCCGGATGTACGTGTGCATGCTGAATGGGCAGCGTGGGCGAATGGTACAGCGGTGCGTGAACTCGATTATCATGATACGTTTCTCGCTGCAGAATACTCGCATCCGGGGGATAATATTCCAGGCATTTTAGCCGTTGCACAACAGTGCCATCGGAGTGGTGCGGATCTCATACGCGGTATTGCAACGGGGTACGAAATCCAGATTGATTTGGTGCGGGCTATTTGCTTGCATAAACACAAAATTGACCATGTAGCCCATCTTGGTCCGTCAGTGGCTGCAGGTATTGGGACTTTACTTGGTCTTTCTCCAGAAGTGATTTATCAGGCAATAGGTCAGGCTTTGCATGTAACAACAGCAACTCGCCAGAGTCGTAAGGGAGAAATTTCTTCGTGGAAAGCCTATGCGCCGGCTCATGCAGGTAAAATGGCAATAGAATCCGTTGATCGTGCCATGATGGGAGAAACCTCTCCTACACCGATTTATGAAGGCGAAGATGGTGTTGTGGCTTGGATGTTAGACGGTAAAGACGCTCATTATAAAGTGCCACTTCCTGAAGCTGGTGAGCCAAAGCGTGCCATTTTATCGTCTTATACGAAGGAACATTCTGCAGAGTATCAGAGTCAGGCTTTGATTGATCTTGCCTTCCGTATGGGAAAGAAGATTGCTGATTGGGATAAAGTTAAAGATATTCTCATCGAGACAAGCCACCATACACACTACGTTATTGGTACGGGCTCTAATGATCCACAAAAATTTGATCCAAAAGCCTCACGTGAGACACTAGATCATTCGATCATGTATATTGTGGCTGTGGCTCTCCAAGACGGATGTTGGCATCAGGTGCACTCTTATGCGCCAGAGCGTGCGAATCGTCCAGATACGGTACGTTTATGGCAGAAGATTCGTACAATTGAAAAACCAGAATGGACAGAGCGTTATCATGAAACAAATCCCGATAAAAAAGCTTTCGGTGGTCGTATTATTATCACCATGGAAGATGGGACTGTTCTTGAGGATGAGTTGGCAGTAGCCAATGCGCATACTCTCGGTGCAACGCCGTGGGTAAGACCTGATTACATCCGCAAATTCAAGATGTTGGCGGAAGGTGTTGTGCCGGAGCACGAAATTAAACGTTTCCTTGAAATCGTGCAAGAATTGCCAAAATTAAAAGCGGGGGATCTGCATAAATTGGAAATTCATATTCCAGATCACGAACTTCGCCAAAATACGGCAAGGGGTATTTTTAACTTTTAGTAGAAGTAGGGGCGGCGGGGGTGTCTCTCTTCGCCGTCGCTTCGATGGTGTTTATTCATAGTGAATATGGAGCAAACTGATGACGACACAATCACATAAAAAACCTAAAAAATCTGTTGCTCTCTCGGGAACGGTTGCAGGCAATACGGCTCTGAGCAGCGTTGGACATAGTGGTAACGATTTGCATTATCGGGGCTACGATATCCGTGATTTAGCACGGTCATGTACATTTGAAGAAGTAGCGCACCTTCTGATTCATGGGCATCTTCCTACAACGGCGGAGTTGGCAGGCTATCGTCGTCGTTTGGAAAGTTTGCGCGGTATTCCTGAAAGTGTGCGAGGTGCTTTGGAACGTTTGCCTGCGGCAGCACATCCTATGGACGTTATGCGTACAGCTGTATCGTTTTTAGGTTGTACTTTACCAGAACGGAGCGATTGTTCTGTGGCTGGGGCGCGTGATATTGCCGATAGGTTGGTGGCGTCGTTAGGATCTATGCTTCTGTATTGGTACCATTATTCTCATAATGGGCGTAGAATTGAAGTTCAGACAGATGATAACAGTACGGGCGGGCATTTTCTCCACCTTCTGCATGGAAAGAAACCATCAGACGAGTGGGTAAAAGCGATGCATATCTCTTTGATTTTGTATGCAGAGCATGAATTTAATGCCTCGACTTTTACATCTCGTGTTGTGGCTGGTACAGGATCGGATATGTATTCTGCTATCACGGCGGCGATCGGGGCTTTACGCGGGCATAAACATGGCGGCGCTAATGAGGTGGCTCTTGATATTCAGCAACGCTATCATACAGCAGATGAGGCTGAAGCCGATATTTTGCGCAGGTTAGCAGAAAAAGAAGTTATTATTGGGTTTGGGCATCCAGTTTATACGATTGCGGATCCGCGAAGTGATATTATTAAAGAAGTTGCCTGTAATCTCTCTTTACGGAATGGAGATAGTCGTCTCTATAAAGTGGCAGAGCGGATTGAGAGGGTTATGGCAGAACATAAAAAAATGTTCCCCAACCTTGATTGGTTTAGTGCGGCTTCTTACAATGCTATGGGTATTCCTACAGCGATGTTTACGCCAATATTTGTTGTTGCCCGTGTCACAGGGTGGTGTGCGCATGTGATAGAACAGCGGCAAGATGGAAAAATTATTCGCCCGTCGGCTAATTACACTGGTCCAGAGCCAAGGCCTTTTGTGACTTTGTCTGAACGTGACAGATCGGAGAAAGGCGTATGACGTACCTAGTGGGAAAAGATTTGCCGGAAAAACCTGCGGGACAGCGTTTTAGGGAGTTATTGGCGCGTAAAGGTATTCTTAAATTACCGGGGGCGCATAATGGTCAGGCAGCTTTACAGGCGAAGGATACAGGCTTTGAAGCATTGTATTTGTCAGGGGCTGCTATGACAGCCAGCATGGGCTTGCCAGATCTTGGCATTATCACGGTGGATGAGGTTTGTTTCTTTATTCGTCAAATTGTAAGGTCAGCAGGTCTTCCTTTGTTGGTGGATGGAGATACGGGCTACGGTGAAACGCTTAATATTATGAACATGGTGCGTGCGTTTGAAGAGGCAGGGGCTGCAGCTGTTCATATTGAGGATCAAGTTTTACCCAAAAAATGTGGTCACCTCAACGATAAAAAGTTGGCTTCTCCTCAAGAGATGGCGCAAAAAGTTGCTGCTGCCGTGCGGGCACGTCGTGATATGATGATTATCGCGCGCACAGATGCTGCAGGATCTGAGGGCATGGAGGGGGCTGTTGCACGTGCACGTCTCTATCATCAGGCAGGGGCTGATGCAATTTTCCCTGAGGCTCTGACATCTGAAGAAATGTTTAAGGAGTTTGCCTCTCGTTTGCCAGATGTGCCTTTGTTAGCAAATATGACAGAATTTGGGCGTACGCCGTATTTTACAGCGACTCAATTTGAGCAAATGGGCTATAAAATGGTTATTTGGCCAGTCAGTTCTTTACGAGCTGCCAATAAGGCGCAGGAGAATTTGTATAAGACAATAGCGCGTACTGGCGGTACATATGAAATGCTTGGTCAAATGCAAACGCGAGAAGAGCTTTATAAGACATTACGCTATTATGACTACGAGGCTCTAGACTCAAGTATCGTGGCAACAGTTTTGCCACATATTGGTAAGTCTGATCATTGAGTGCAAATATAATCATTTATATGATTTTCTCTAGGAAAGATATAAAATAACAAAATAAGGGAGAGTAAAACTATGCATCATAATGCTAAAGTTATTTCCGCAAATACTTATGCGGGATATCCAACAATTATGACATTACAAGAGCTTGAGGCGATGCGAGAATATGCCCACCGTGATCCCCACGCTTTCTGGTTGAAACAGGCAGAACGTATTCATTGGTATCGTAAGCCAACGCAAACATTCTCCGGTAGTTTTGAAGGAGATGTTTCTATTCGTTGGTATGAAGATGGTCAGCTTAACGCGTCTGTTTCTTGCTTGGATCGTCATTTAGCTGAACGTGCTGAACAAGTAGCTTTGATTAGCCAGCGTGAAGGGCGTCAAGATATTGAGAAAATCACATATGCTGATCTTCTTGCACGGGTTTGTCGTGTGGCTCATGCGTTAAAAAGTTTAGGTGTAGAAAAAGGACAGCGTGTGGCTATCTGTTTACCTATGGTTTCTGAAGCTGTGGTTACTATGCTGGCTTGTGCGCGTATCGGCGCAGTACATGTCGTTTTGTTTGGTGGCTTTTCTGCCGAAGGTATTGCTGAACGTTTGGTAGATAGCGGTGCAGTCGCTGTTGTCACAGCTAATGCAGCGTATCGAGGACCTAAATTGATTCCGTTTAAGGAAACAATGGATGAAGCTTTACAAAAGTCTGAAGGGGCGCATAAAGTTCGTTCTATGTTGGTCGTTCGTACAACGAATGAAAATGTTTCGATGCAACACGGGCGTGATCATGATTTCCATGAGTATATAAAAGGCTTTGCCACCGAGTTTACGCCTGTGATTATGGATGCGGAAGATCCTTTCTTTATGCTCTATACTTCTGGCAGTACAGGAAAACCGAAAGCGATTGTTCATACGTGTGGCGGGTATCTTGTTTGGGCTTCTTATACGATGGGGATGATATATACCCATCAGCGTGGTGATGTTTTATGGTGTACAGCCGATGTGGCATGGATTACAGGGCATACCTCTGTGCTTTATGGTCCTCTTTGCAACGGTGGAACAACAATGATTTCCGATAGTTTGCCAAACTATCCCGTGCCTGGTCGTTGGTGGGATTTAGTAGAGCAATGTAAAGTAACAATGTTCTTTACAGCACCAACCGCTGTACGGGCGTTAATGGCGGAAGATGATGTTGTTGTTAAACGCAGAGATCTAAGTTCTCTCAAACTCTTGGGTGTCGCAGGTGAACCGACAAGCCCCGATGGCTGGGCGTGGTATCATGATGTTGTTGGGCAAGGGCGTTGCCCCGTCATTGATACGTGGTGGCAAACAGAAACGGGTGGCCCTATCCTCGGCGCTATACCGGGGGTGCAATCTCTTAAACCAGGTTCTGCCACAACACCTCTTCCTGGTATTAGCATGTCCTTGATTGACCAAAACGGATCTGTTGTTGAGGGTTCGGGTGAGGGAGGCTTATTTATCAACAAATCTTGGCCCGGGCAAGCACGCACAATTTGGGGCGATCATGAACGCTTCCGCCAAACCTATTTTACCATGGTTCCGGGAAGGTATTTCTCGGGTGATGCCGCACAGCGTGATGATGATGGGTATTACTGGCTTATGGGAAGAATGGACGATGTTATTAATATAGCAGGTCATCGTTTAGGAACAGCAGAAGTTGAAGATGCTCTAGCTGAAGATCATCGAATTGTAGAATCGGCTGCTGTGGGTGTGTCGCATGGTCTTAAAGGGCAAGGGCTTGTTGTCTTCGTGATTGTTCGTAAAGAAGCAGTTGGAGAAGTGACAGAAAAAACCGTTTCAGATCTTATCGTTTCTAAAATTGGACGGTATGCCGTTCCTGAGTCTGTTTATCTTGTTCCTGATCTCCCGCGTACACGGTCAGGCAAAATTGTCCGTCGTTTATTACGTAAAATTGCAGAAGGACATACCGAAAATCTCGGTGACCTTTCTTCTCTGAATGATATGTCTGTTGTTGGGATGTTGTGTGAAAGAGTTAAAAAGCAAAAAGCTTCTTCATAGGACATTATAATAATAGCGTTTTTGTATGGCATTGGCTCATACATAGAGTGTAAATGCTACGAGAAAACGGATTGGATAACGAAAGCAAAAGGCCTGAGTGTATAGCTCTGGCCTTTTGTTTGTGAGAAAAAAAGACATGCTTGAGAATGATACCGCCGATCGTGTGTTAGCCAAAGAGCATCATGTTGGTAGCTTATGTCGTTTGAAGTTACCTCAAGATGTTGTGAGTTTTGCTACTTATGGAGGGCATCATCGGTGTTATCGTTATACGCTTAAACGCGTTTGGGATTCTGCTCTTCCTATGGTAATGTGGGTGCTCATGAATCCTTCCGTTGCCACAGAAGAGTGGGATGATCGTACTGTCGCCAAGTGCCAGCGTTATACGCGGAAATGGGGGTATGGTGGTTTATTCGTAGGCAATACATTCGCCTATCGGTGTACAGACCAAAAACGTTTATTGGAAGTAGAAGACCCTATTGGTCCTGAAAATAATGCGGCTTTGTTGGATATGGCAAAACAAGCGCACTTAATTATAGCGGCTTATGGCTCACCCCATTATAAAACATTATGGGCGCGTGGAACGGATGTGTTACATTTGTTACGAAGCCACGGCTTTGCAGTGCATGCCTTGAAATTGAGTAGTGCTGCGCGCCCTTGTCATCCGCTTTATCTCTCATCAACGTTGTTACCATTTCCGTTAATATAAGTTATTGTTTGTGTTTCTAGAGGAAAAGCAATAAGAAGCGTAGCTGTTAGAGATATAGAGTAGATATAGAGTTAAGATAAAAAACATGAGTTTTTATAGAGCTTAATAGTAGGTGCTTTTGCATAAAAACTACGGTTATGAAAGGAATTAAGGGGTAGGTATATTTTTTCTTTAACAAAAAAATTATAAAAAAGGTGGCTTATAAAAGGGGTGTTTGCTTCTTGATGAGTTTTTTATGAGGTAAAATGCTATTATAGTATAAATAAGGGGTTAAAAATAGAGAGTTTTGCATCTGTGAGGTGATATGATGGCTTTTTTTTCTAAAAATGTTTTAGCTTTGGTTGGGAGTATTCCTTTCTGGATTATGGGTATGACACAAGTGCATGCGGAGACGATGCAGGAGAGCAGTCTATCTACCCCGTCTCATGAGCAAGTAATGATTATGCGTCATGATACAGAGGCTATTTTGCACTATAAACTTGCCCCAGATGTTCTTCCAAGATTAACAGCGACGTTACAGGCTATTCAGAAGGCAGGTATTCGTCCACCCGATCATTATGGTATGTCACTTGATGAACAGATTCGGCTTGTCGAGAAAGTGAAAGGGTTAGATCGTATTTTACGTGCGCATGGCTTTACAGCAAGGGATTTTGTGACAAGCCTAACATGTGTAGGGATGACAGGGAGTATGATGAATGCGCTTGCTGATCAAAGAAATGATTCTATGAAGCCAGACCCAGAAAATGTTGCTCTTTTACGGAATAATCCACAAGCGTTGCATGATCTTGATCAAGTTGTTCGTGCGGAAAAGACAATGAAATAACAATGCCTTTCATAAGGTTTTTGGGTAAAACGTAAAGCCCGTTTTTCAAAAAAACAGGCTTTATTGTTTTTATGTTTGTTAAGTTTTAGGTGTCGTCTGTTTCGGTGAAGGTTTAGCCGTGATTGTGAGAGAAAGCTCCTTTAACCGTTCTGGCTCAATAGGGGCGGGAGCACCCATCATTAAATCTTCTCCCTGTTGGTTAAGTGGGAAAAGAATCACTTCGCGAATATTAGGCTCATTAGCGAGTAACATAACCATACGATCAACACCGGGGGCAGAACCACCATGCGGCGGTGCGCCGTAACGGAACGCATTAAGCATGCCGCCAAAACGGGCTTTAACGTCATCTTCAGAATAGCCCGCGATTTCAAAGGCACGAATCATAACCTCGGGTAAATGGTTACGGATAGCACCTGAAGAAAGTTCAATCCCATTGCAAACAAGATCATATTGATAAGCGAGAATATCAAGAGGGTCCTGTGTGTTGAGGGCTTCTAAGCCGCCTTGCGGCATTGAAAAAGGGTTATGCGAAAAATCAATAAGCCCTGTTTCTTCGTTGCGTTCATACATGGGGAAGTCAGTCACCCAACAAAAACGGAAAGTGTCTTTTTCTATGAGATCTAACTCTTTCGCGATATGAGTAAGGGCAGTGCCAGAAAATTTAACAGCTTCAAGCCCTTTCCCAGCCGTAAAGAAAACAGCATCACCTTCTTGAAGTTCTAGGCGTTGACGGAGGGTTTCTGTTCTATCCGATTCAAGGTTTTTAGCGATCGGACCTTGTCCCCCTGTTTCTGTAAAAGTAATGTAACCAAGACCGCTCCCCCCGTTTTCACGTGCCCATGCATTGAGTTTATCAAAGAAAGAGCGTGGGCGATTGCCAACGTCTGGTGCAGGAATAGCGCGAATTTCTCCGCCATCGGCGGCAATGCGTGCAAACAATCCAAAACCAGAGCCTGAAAAAATATCGGTGACATCTGTAAGACGGAGTGGGTTGCGTAAATCAGGTTTATCAGATCCGTATTCTTTAAGTGCACGCGCATAGGGAATCCGTTCAAAAGGCGCTTGACTCACTTCGCAGCCATGCCCGAACTCTGTAAAGACACCTGAGAGAACATTTTCCATAACAGCAAAAATTTCATCTTGTGTGGCAAAAGCCATTTCAAAATCAAGTTGGTAAAACTCTCCTGGAGAACGATCAGCGCGTGAGGCTTCATCACGGAAACAAGGGGCAATTTGAAAATATCGATCAAAACCCGCGACCATAGCGAGCTGTTTGAACTGCTGGGGCGCTTGGGGTAAAGCGTAGAACTTGCCATGATGAAGACGTGAGGGCACAAGAAAATCACGCGCGCCTTCTGGGGAAGAGGCTGTAAGAATTGGGGTTTGAAGTTCGACAAAACCTAAATCAGTCATACGGCGGCGGAGGCTCGTGATAATAGACGAACGAAGGAGAATATTACGGTGTACTTTTTCACGGCGCAGGTCGATATAGCGATAGCGTAGACGCAACTCGTCGGAGTAATGCTCATGCCCAGCGACTTGGAGAGGGAGCACATCAGCAGTGGATTGTACCTCAAGATTTTGCGCTACAAGCTCAATAGAGCCTGTTGGCAACTCTGGGTTACAAGTGCTTTCTTCGCGAAGAACAACTTCACCTGTTACGGTAATAACACTTTCAACGCGAAGAGTGTTGGCTTTGTTCATCAGGGGCGAGCTTGCAGGAATAACGACTTGGGTTATACCCGTTTCATCACGTAAATCTATAAATAAAAGACCACCGTGGTCTCTTTTACTATGAATCCAACCTGAAAGGCGTGCTGTAGTACCAGCATCAGTGGTGCGGAGCGCTGAACAATAATGAGTGCGATAAGGGTGCATAGCAAATCCTGAAATCTCAAGTAATCATAAAGGTGTGATAAAACAATATGAAACTCTTTATAACACACTGTTCAAAGAAACAGAGCACAGGAAATCACATGAAAAGTCAAAAAGGCTTAAATTTCGTATCTTAAAACCTTCTACGAAGTCATTTCTTCGAATTTTCTTGTCCAATTCTGTTTTTTATAGCATGGTATAACTGAGGTATAACCTTATGGCGTGAGACACCCCTGGAGGTCTGAACGCCGTTTATCATTTTATTGTTAGGAGATTTGTTGTGTCAAAAAATACATCTATTAAGGCATCGGCGCGGGCGAAGGCTGGTAAGGGGGCAGCGCGTGCGACGAGGCGTGCGGGTTTAGTCCCGGGTGTTGTTTACGGCGGTAAGCAAGAGCCTACTCTCATTGCTATTGACCCGCGTATTATTATTAAAGGGTTGCAAACTTCTGGTTGGCGTTCCCATGTTTATGAAATTGATATAGAGGGGAAAATAGAGCGCGCGCTTATTCGCGATGTGCAACTACACCCTGTGAAAGATACACCGCTTCATGTTGATTTTATGCGTCTTGCGGCAGGGACACGTGTTCACGTTGAAGTGTCTGTTCACTTTACAGGGGAAGATAAAGCCCCAGGCATTAAACGCGGCGGTGTTTTGAATATTGTGCGCCATACCATTGATGTGGAAGTGTCTGCGGATCAAATTCCAGAGTTCTTTACAGTGGATTTAAGTGGGTTAGATATTCACGATAACGTGCGGTGGGAAGATGTCCGCGGCACGGAAGGGGCAACACCGATTAGCCATGAAGCGAATTTCGTTGTGGCAAGCATCGCACCGCCCACCGTAGAGGCAGAAGAACCAGCAGAAACAGCGGAAGCCTAGTTTTGTTTTGTGTCAAAGTGGGGGGTGAGAATACCGCCCCCGCTTTGATTTTGTTTCAAAAACAAAAACGGAGTAAAACAGCGTTATGTTGCTTTGGGTTGGGCTTGGAAATCCTGAACCTTCTATGCAGCGCAATAGGCATAATATTGGTTTTATGGCGCTAGAGACGCTGGTTTTACACTATGGTTTTTCATCGTGGCGCAGCCGTTTTCGGGGAAAAATAGCCGAGGGGCGCATAGGAAACCAAAAAATTCTGGCATTATTGCCGATGACATATATGAATCGTTCGGGCGAAAGTGTGCAAGAGGCGATAGCTTTTTACAAAATTCCGCTGCAGAACATTACAGTATTTCATGATGATTTAGATCTTTTGCCCGGGCGTTTGCGTGTTAAACACGGGGGCGGTGCCGCAGGGCATAATGGATTACGCTCTTTAGATCACTGTTTGGGAACACCCGCCTATCAAAGGGTACGTCTTGGCATAGGGCACCCCGGGCAAAAAGAGCGCGTTTGTGGTTGGGTTTTAGGAAATTTTACAAAAACAGAATGTGAAGAACAGCTTACCCCTCTTTTAGAACGTCTTGTTGAGGCAGCACCTCTTTTAGCCGAGGGGCAAAGCGATCGATTTATGACACGAGTAGCATTGGTGGAGAAGAAAAATGGGATTTAATTGTGGTATTGTGGGCTTGCCCAATGTGGGAAAATCAACCCTCTTTAATGCGTTGACAGCAACAGCGAGTGCACAGGCAGCCAATTATCCCTTTTGCACTATTGAACCGAATATAGGACGTGTTGCTGTACCCGATAAACGTTTAGACGCTCTTGTTGCCATAGGAAAATCTCAACGTAAAGTGCCAACAAGTTTAGAATTTGTGGATATTGCCGGGCTGGTGCGTGGGGCTTCTAAAGGTGAGGGGTTGGGGAACCAATTTTTAGCCAATATCCGCGAAGTTGATGCCATTATCCACGTCTTACGCTGTTTTGAAGACGACGACATTACCCATGTTGAAGGGGCGATTGACCCCGTGCGTGATGCCGAAATCATTGAAACCGAGCTCATGCTCGCTGATCTTGAATCTTTAGAGAAGCGTTTGCCCAATATTCAAAAACGAGCAAAAAACCGCGATTCCGAAGCCCTCACACAAATCGCGGTTATAGAGCCTTTAATCGCCGCCTTAAAAGAGGGGAAACCTGTGCGTAAAGCCACACCAAAAGGGCAGGAGGAGGTTGTTCGTAAGTTGCAATTATTAACGAGTAAGCCTGTTTTATATGTATGCAACGTAGACGAAGAATCAGCCGCAGAAGGCAATGCGTTTTCACAAAAAGTGCAAGCCCATGCCGAAGCTGAAGGGGCAGCTGTGGTTGTGGTTTCTGCCGCAATTGAAGCGGAAGTAAGCCAACTTCCGCAGGAAGATCAAAAAGAGTTTTTAGCCGGTTTGGGGCTTCACGATAGCGGGCTTGATCGGGTTATTGCGGCGGGGTACCGCTTATTAGGGTTAAACACCTATTTTACGGTAGGTCCTAAAGAGGCACGGGCTTGGACTATTCTTACAGGCACAAAAGCCCCGCAAGCGGCAGCCGTGATTCACAATGATTTTGAACGCGGTTTTATTGCGTGCGAAACCATTGCTTTTGAGGATTACATTCAATACGGAGGTGAATCTGGTGCACGGGAGGCAGGGCGTTTGCGTGTTGAAGGGCGCGATTATCTTATACAAGATGGTGATATTTTGCTTTTCCGCTTTAATGTGTAAAAAACTTTAAAAACCTTCAAATAAAAGGAAAAAGAGAAAACGTTATGGCTTATGAAAAATCTAAAGATTCTTTAATTGATGAAATCAACAAACGGGTTGAGGATAAGATTCTTGAAAAAACGAACGCTGATTTATTGATAAAACTCATCAAAAAAGCTGACTCTCTTGATGAAGCCATTAGCATTGCCGCTTTAGGAACAACTTATAAAAGAACAGGGTTTCACTTCGATAAGCGTTTGGAAAAATTAAAATTAGGGGCTATACGCTACTTCAAAAGAAATGAAACGTTTTCTTTTGTTGATAGTACACACAACACAACAGATCCGCTCGCGCATAAACTGATTATCGGCGACAATTACCAAGCTCTGCAAAACCTCCTGATTCAGTATAGAAATCAAGTCAACGTTATCTACATTGATCCGCCCTATGGCAAAGATAGTATGGGGAAATTTGCCAAAACAAACTACAACAACGCGATTACAAGAGATAACTTGCTTTCCATGCTTTACCCGAGGCTTGTTTTAGCACGTCAGCTCCTTTCTGATGACGGTGTTATTTTTTGTAGTATTGACGACCGAAACCAAGCCCATGTGAAATTACTGTTTGACGAAATTTTTGGGGAGGAGAATTTTGTAGCGTGTTTAGTCTGGGCTAATAAAGAAGGCGGTGGAAAAAGCGATAGTAAACATTTTAGACAAAAACACGAATACATTTTAGTTTTTGGAAAAAATAAAGAAATATTAGAAATTTACGGGCAAGATGTTGAGGATATTGAAAGGTATAAGTATAGCGACAAATACGAAAATACAAGGGGAAAGTATCAATTAGTAAAATTAGATTCCGGGAGTTTAGGTTGGATAAAGTCGTTGGATTATCCCATTGAATTGGAGGGGAAAACTTTTTACGCAGGGGGAAGTTATGAGAAGTGGCTGGATAGACAAAAAGGTGGCGCAAGTATCAAAGATTGGGGATGGAGATGGAGATGGAGTAAAGAAAAATTAGAGTGGGGAATTAAAAATGATTTTATAGAAATTAGGCAAAATCGTGAAGGAATATGGAATATTTATACAAAACAGTATTTAAATTGCGATAATGAGGGGAATATAAAACAACGACTATTAAAACCTATAGCACTCATAGAGAAATATTCCAATACGCAATCAAATAGGCATCTTAAAGAATTAGAGCTTAATTTCTCATATTCGAAACCCGTAGATTTGATAAAGGAATTTTTGAGTTTTTGTAGTAATAAAAATGATATTATCCTAGACTTTTTCGCAGGTTCTGGCACGACAGGCGAAGCTGTTCTTAAACTTAACAGAGAGGACGGGGGGAATAGAAAATTTATTCTTTGTCAAAATAATGACGAGACAGCCACAACGCCCAAGGGGATTGCGTATGACGTCACGGCAAAACGCTTAAAACGTGTGATGACCGGCGAATGCTATGACGGCACCAAACCCGAAGCATGGTTAAAGAAACACGAGCCTTATGGTGGGGCTCTTGAGGTTTATGAAATCGGTGAGGTGTCTAGTTTTGAAGCTACGGAGGGGAAAACGCCTTTTGAAGTGATTGATGAAACGCTTTACGGCAAAGAAAAATTTGAAACCATCAAAGAAAAAATTGAGTGGGTTTGTACGAATTTCGAAAAAACGCAAAAATATTTAGAGGAATCCGATCATAATCAAGGGCGTGAGGATTAACCTATGTTACAAGACATCAAAGATCTTCAACAGGAAGCGGTAACAAAATTAGTCAATGTTTTATCCGACACTCCTAAAAAAGAAGTGACGTTCAAAGCCCCAACAGGCAGCGGTAAAACCTATATGATGGCAGATTTTATGAACCGTATACTTGCAGAGGATCAAAATTGTCTTTTTATTGTTTCAACCTTATCAAAAAGTAATCTTGCTGAACAAAATTTTGATAAATTTAAAGATTATGCCGAAAAGGGAACGTTTCCTTATCTCAAGCCTTTTTTAATCAAATCTGAGGGGAGTGAAGAAGAAAGGCTCTATATTCCGACCACGTATAATGTGTACGTTTTGCCGAGGGATTTATACAAAGACAAAAGCAAATTAAAAAAAGAAGGTACCTTTTTGAATTTTCTCAGAACCATGAGAGGGGATCTTTTTGAAAATCAACACAGTAAGAAAATATATTTAATCAAAGATGAGTGCCATATTGCAACAAGCAACCTTGATGACTTAAAAGAAAAAGGTTTTTTTGATCAAGTCATCAATTTTTCTGCAACCCCAAAACTCTCAAGAAAACAAAATCCCGATGTGGAAATAACCAATACAGAGGCACAAAATGTTAAACTTATCAAGAAAATTGAAAGAGGAAATGAGAGTGACAGCCTAGAAGTGGCGTTAAAAAAATTTGAAGAAGTTAAAGCCGCTTATGCCAATGATTTAGAAGTTTATCCCTGTTTGATTATTCAGATCTCAAACAAAGAGAAAGCTGAAGAGGAGCTTAAAAAAGAGATTTATCCGGCTTTAGAAAAGCACAACCTCAAATGGGTGTATATTACAGGCGAAGATAAAACATGTGACACAAATGACGATGGTTTAAGAAAATTACCCGTTTCAAAGTGGAAAGACTACATGAAGAGCAAAACCTCTTCCATTGCGGTCATTATTTTTAAAATGGTTATTGCAGAAGGGTGGGATATACCCCGTGCCTGTATGCTTTACCAAATAAGAGATTCACAAAGCAAACAACTTGATGAGCAGGTGATGGGTAGGGTCAGGAGAAACCCGCGTTTATTAGATTTTGAAACGCTTTCGGAAGAAGCAAAAAAGCTCGCCTGTACCGCCTGGATTTGGGGCATAATACCCCCGGAGGAAAGCAGAGCTAAACATGTTCACCTTGTGAAAAATGTTCAATATACAATACGTGAGGAAATACGTGTTACCCCAACAAAACTTAAAGATATCAATGCCTCAAAAAGTTTTGACGTTGACAAATATATTGAAAATTTAGAACGTAAAGAGAGAAGCATCAGCCCTCCTAGTATTTTTGAGATGTATAAAAACTTAATGCGGCAGAATAATGATATTCAAGAAATGTGTTATCAATACGCCGATAGTTTTGATAAATGGAGAATTTTTACTGAAAATCTTTCAGAAATTAAAGTGTCTTATGATGCCGCTATGGGGAATTATGAAAAGAATATGGTTGCTGATCCCCCTGTTTCTTTTCCGCTTGAAAGCTATTACGACGAAAGCGAACAGACACTGACATTAGAGGATTGGGTTTGGTGTAGAGAAAACGCAAACGATTTTTCTTTTGATAGCGAAGCAGAGAAAAAATGGGCAGAACTATTGAAAGATATTCGTCGTGACTCTATCGGTGAAATAACACAGGAGAATAAAAGTAAGTTTTTGTGGGGGAAAAACTATCCTTTTAATTCTGAAATAAAATATGAATATTATTCAAATGGTATTCATTGCTCTTATCCTGATTTTATTATGAAAGATAAGAGCGGTAAAATTCATATTTTTGAAGTCAAAAGTGTTAATAAATCTTCTACAAAAAATATAGATGACAAAGAGTATAAAAATAAAATCAGAGCTTTAGAAAAATGTTATCAAGCAAGTTCTAAGAAAACAGACCATATTTTCTATTTGCCTATTCTTGACGGGTCAAAATGGAAAATTCACAAATTTGAAAATGGCGATAAAGAAACGATTGATGAAAATCAGTTCAAAAACTCTTTGAGAAATCTTTAAGGCTTTGACCTACTTATTCCCTTCCCCCGTCATGGCTCTTGCCTATCGGGCATGTCTTGCCTCTTTGGCGTTGCACAAAGCACGTCATCTTGTCGGGATAAAGCCTTGTGGTCTGTATCTTGTGGTCTGTATCATCTATGAAAGAAGCCTATCAATGTTGGCGCGTTGAATTGTCTCTGAATATCTGTTTGTTGTTTATTTTTATTTAATTTTTTTTGACGTCATTTCCTCATACAATAACAACGAGCAGATCACGAAAACGGTCAAAGGCTTTTGTTTAAATTTGATAAGGAAAAGACCATGAGACACGGAGATATCAGCAGCAGTCCTAATACAGTTGGTGTGGCGGTCGTTAATTATAAAATGCCGCGTTTACATACGCGCGAAGAGGTACGCCAAAACTGCGAAAAAATTGCAGATATGGTGAAAGGTATTAAAGCTGGGCTCCCGGGGTTGGACTTAATTATATTTCCAGAATATAGTGCCATGGGCATTATGTACGATCACAAAGAAATGATGGATACGGCGGCCTCTATTCCCGGAGATGAAACGCGTATTTTTTCTGAAGCTTGTCAAGAGGCAGGTGTTTGGGGTGTTTTTTCACTAACGGGGGAACGTCATGAGCAACATCCGCATAAACCGCCTTATAATACGCTTGTGTTGATTGACGATAAAGGCAAAATTGTTCAAAAATACAGGAAAATTATTCCATGGTGTCCTGTTGAAGGATGGTACCCTGGCGATCGAACCTATGTCTCTGAAGGACCTAAGGGGCTGAAAATCTCTCTCATCATCTGCGATGACGGTAATTATCCAGAAATCTGGAGAGATTGTGCGATGAGAGGGGCAGAGTTGATTATTCGTTGTCAAGGTTACATGTATCCGGCAAAAGAACAACAGATCATGATGGTAAAAGCAATGGCATGGGCAAACAACTGTTATGTTGCTGTCGCTAACGCCACCGGA
Organism: Acetobacter sp.; assembly: GCA_017413025.1. Taxonomy (GTDB): domain Bacteria; phylum Pseudomonadota; class Alphaproteobacteria; order Acetobacterales; family Acetobacteraceae; genus Acetobacter. Next base: position 19,773 of record JAFPVE010000007.1, read on the forward strand.
TTTGATGGGGTTTATACTTATTTCGGACATTCTGCTATTATAGGGTTTGACGGCAGAACGTTAGGCGAGTGTGGCGAAGAAGAATATGGTATTCAATACGCTCAACTTTCAATTCCCGAAATTAGAGATGCAAGGAAATATGATCAAGCCCAAAACCATCTTTTCAAAATTTTACATAGAGGTTACACTGGTCTCTATGAGGGAGGAGATGGTGATAAGGGTGTGGCAGAATGTCCGTTTGAATTCTATCGCAGCTGGGTACTGGATGCTAAAAAAACCCAAGAACATGTAGAAAAAATGACTCGCTCTACAATAGGTGTGGCAGAATGTCCTATCGGTAAGTTACCGCATAGTGGTAAAGAAAAAGAGCATTATTAAGAGAAAATGCCTTTTATTAACGATATGATCGCACAAAGTAAACGCGAAAAATCCTTTAGTGATCTATCGCGTTTTACTTTTGATGATCGATGGGTAAAAATTTTTAAACGTTATTTAAAGGTTATAAAAAACAATATTGCTAACCTCTAAAAATTTTTGGGCGTTACACGCAGAAAGCACCGCAATGTAGGAAGCATGCAACACCCTTTGGAAGCTAATGTGCGTGATTAGGATGCCTTGATTACTCTTCAGTGCTGTCGTCATGCGATAACGAGTCTTTAACAGGATCTTCTATTTGTTCATCCTCATTTCGATCCTCATCTCGTAAAGGTTTTACAAGTAAAACGCCGAGAATTATAAAAGAAGTGGCAATACAATAAGGGAGAACAGCTTGCCTTTTTCTGGAGCGTTTCATGAGAAGAACTCCCCAAATAGCAAAAAAAAGCCCCAACCAACGAAAAGCGGTGCAATGTTTTTTCATGATCTTCTTCATAACAAAAACCTTTCATCAACTAGCCTTTACTTATAAGAATTTTACTAGATATTGTTATAAATGAAAACATTTTATATTATTATTTCTCGCCCAAATAAAAGAAACCAAAGAAGAGAAATAAATAAATGAAAAGAGAATTGCTAAATAACAGAGAGATGTTTTGTTAGAGTATTGTAGAGAAACTCAACAATGGAACAATAAACATGAGGTGTTATGATGAATACGGTAGACGATATTATGCAGCAAGATCACAACCAAAAACAGCGTGTTTGTGCAACACAAACACCCTCTAAAACATCTATGACAGAGCTCGCAATGAGGGCAAGGGAAGCTTCTTTGGTTTTGGCACAGAGTTCTTCCTCATGTCGGGATCAAGCATTGCGAGCAGCAGCTGACGAAATGCGCGCGTCGTGTGATTCTCTTCTGAAAGCCAATAGGCGTGATTTAGAACATCTTGATCATCATCAAGGTGAAAATCCGGTGAGCGAGGCTTTTCGAGAAAGATTAACCTTAACCCCCGATCGTATTGAAGCGATCGCGCGTGGGTTAGAAAATATTGCGGATTTGCCTGATCCAGTTGGTCGGGTGCAGGAGGAGTGGACACGCCCTAATGGCTTACATATTCGTAAAGTGGCAACGCCTGTTGGGGTTATCGGTATGATTTATGAAAGCCGCCCCAATGTGGGTGCAGATGCTGCCGGTTTGTGCATAAAATCTGGAAACGCCGTGCTTTTACGCGGTGGTTCAGAAAGTTTACACAGTGCGCGAGTGATCCATGCTGCTATGCAAACAGGGTTGCGAGAGGCTGGCTTACCTGAAGACGCTGTTTTAATAGCCCCCGATGCGCAGCGCCAACATGTGGCGGATATGCTTGCCGCATCTGGTCTAATAGACCTAATTATTCCGCGTGGGGGGCGTGGTTTGGTCGAACGTGTGCAGAGCGAGGCACGCGTACCTGTTTTAGCCCATGCCGAAGGGTTGTGCCACACTTACGTACATGCTTCAGCGGATCACGCTATGGCGCGCCGTGTTGTGTTGAACGCTAAAATGCGCCGCGTGGGTATTTGTGGCGCAACAGAAACTTTATTATTAGACGCTTCAATAGCGCCTGAACTTTTACCTCAAATAGTCGCGGATCTTGCTGAAAGAGGCTGCACGTTCAAAGCCGATGCGCGTGCCCGTGCTATCATGCCAGAATTACCCGCCGCAACGGAACAAGATTTTGCCACAGAATGGCTTGACGCGGTTTTGAATATTGCGCTTGTTGATGGGGTTGAATCAGCCCTTGCGCATATTGCCCGTTATGGTTCATCGCATACAGAAGCCATTATTGCCTCTGATGAGTCGGTTGCACGGCGTTTTATCCACGGGGTGAGTAGTGCTGTGGTCATGTGGAACACTTCGACCCAGTTTTGTGACGGGGGAGAATTTGGTTTTGGGGCTGAAATTGGCATTGCCACGGGGCGTTTTCATGCGCGTGGTCCTATAGGGGTAGAACAACTTACAACTTTTCATTATGAAGTGATTGGGAATGGACAGGTGCGCCTTTAAAGCCCTTTACGGGTCTTAAAATGAACCCTTTATGAACCTGTTACAAATATAAAAGTGTTATACACTTCTCTAGACAAACACCCATATAAACAAAAACAAAATATTCCTTCTATTCCTCTGTGGGGCGATAATCGTTCTTGTCGTATTGGTGTGTTAGGTGGGTCTTTTAACCCCGCCCATAAGGGGCATTTAGCTATAGCCCAGCAGGCGTTGATAAGGTTAAGGCTACATCAAGTTTGGTTTATGGTATCCCCCGGTAATCCTCTTAAAAGTAATCCTCTTAAAACGGGTAAGCCAGATCAAGATATGGCATCTTTTATACAACGTTTGTGTACAGCCTATGGCTTGAACAAAGGACGGCGTCTTATCGTCACAGATATAGAGGCGCGTATGGGTACGCGTTATACTATTGACACAATGCAATGCTTAAAAACACGGTTTAGAAACGCGCATTTTGTTTGGTTAATGGGTGCTGATAGTTTACTTACATTACCGCGTTGGAAAAAATGGCAGCGTTTGGTGCAAACAGTGCCGATAGCGGTTTTTTCAAGACCAGATCAAAATCACTTGGCGTTAAGGGGGCAAGCAAAGCATGTAATAGCGCCATGGCGTCGCCCTGTTCATCAAGCAGCGGGTTTGGTAACTGCCTCTTCCCCCGCATGGGTATTTTTTCCTCATCTGCACGAAAACATTTCGGCAACCGCAATTCGACGGCAGGGTCGTTTTCTTCCGCTTGATCAGTATAAAAATTGATATGAAGGCAAATAAAAAGCCTAAAGGCAAATAGTCTTTCTGAAAATTCTTTGTTGACATCGTTTTGACATGTTTGACAGATACGGAAGAGAATATTTTGTCAGAGATCTTGACAAAAGAAGAGAGGCAATAAACACTATAGAAAAGTTTCAATCTCTAAAAAATGAGGGAAATATGTCCGGAACGCCGGAAGAGAGGGAGTTGGATGAGGGGGTACCTGCTTCCCTTCCACCTGACATTGTTCAACAATCCCTTGAGATGATTGTCGAAAGCCTTGAAAAAGACAAGGCGGAAGATATTGTTGTGATCAACCTCACAAAACGTGTTTCTTTTACAGACCACATGGTTATTGCCACGGGGCTCGTGCACCGGCAAATAAATGCGATGGCGCAGCATATTAAGCGTAAATTACGGAATATCGGCGTGCAGCGTGTGCTTATTGAAGGTGTGAACGGTTCTGATTGGGTGTTGCTTGATACAGGGAATATCATTGTACACCTTTTTAAGGCAGAAACACGATCATTGTACAATTTAGAAAAAATGTGGGAAGAACCACCTTAATAAAAGCCAAAAACTATAAAAGCTGAAAAACCATAGAAAAAACAAAAGAAGAAGTTTCAAAAAAGTGAGAAAGGGGGCGGTGTTGTGGCAACAAATATAGATATTTCACTTCTAAAGGGGGGGGCGCCAGATCCTGTCAGTGGTGCGGTTAAAAAATCTGTTGATCCTAACAATACACATGCCTCTTTTGTCCATTATTCTACGACACCGCCGATACATCACGCGGCAACTCTTTTACATCATTCTATTCCGCCTCCCCCACTTACTTTAAGTTTGTGGATGGAGCTTTTGGGAGAAATATTGATAATTTTTTGTTTGATCGTCGTGATCAAATTTTGTGTGTCGGGAATTGTCAGAAATTATCGCGTGATGCTTTGTCAAAAACAATTCCGCCAAGGGCTGTTGCTTAGTAACAGGCACCATGAAGCCGAAGCCCTTGTTGTGTTAGATCAAATTATTCGTCAATTTGGACAATCAAAAGATGAAGTATTAAAAGAATATATGGCAAAGATATTTGTAAAAAAGGGAGATATTGCCTTAAGTATTCACCGTAAAGAAGAGGCTACAGCTGCTTTTCAGGCAGTGATTGATCGGTTTTCTACAGATCAAACCCCTTCTTTACGCCAATGGGTTAAAAAAGCGCAACAACAATTAGCCCCTGATAGTACAGTCACAGTGCAACCGGAGAAATAGGGCAGAAATGAACAAAAAAAGATGAGCAAAAAGCATCTAGGGGGTATGGAAGGCGTGGCTTGTTGCGTTAAGCTTTTGTTGTGGCGTTGGGGGTGTGGAGGTTCCACCCGCTCTAGGGACGGAAACAACTACCTATGTCCCAGAAGTCGTGCACAGTCTTTTTGACAAAGCGCATGCTTTTGAAAAAATGGGCAATATGAGGCGGCGATTTCTGTGGATGATGATCTGCTTCACCGCTTTGGTGGGTCAAAAATCTGGCAATTCAACGAGCTGTGGCGTCGGCTTTAAATAACGAGAATATTATTCTTTCTCAAATCAGCGGATTCGTCCAGAATGTTGCACAGGATCAACAGGGAACGGACAGCTTGTAAATTCTCAAACTCAAAACTTACCTCGTTACGAGGGATCGGTTGGAACATGGTAGACGTTAATTTTACGTTTTTAGAAGAGTTCTGTTCTTACTATTAAAATTCGTTTTTCAGGCACAGCAGAGGTTTGCAAGACTTGTGAAATCATGTGTTATAAATACGGGGTATCAAAGTGATACGCATCGAGCGAATGTGTGTGATGTGGGGAAAAAGGCAAACTCAAAGGATCAAACGAAAAACATGCGTTTGATTGCCGTTGGTCGTATGAAAGATCAGGCTGAAAAAGCCCTGATGGGTCGTTATATGAAGCGTTTACGCCCCGCGTTTGAAATAATAGAGCTTCCAGATGGGAGGGGCACACCTGTAGAAATTAAACGGAAAGAGGCACGGGCGATTTTGGCAGCATGTCCATCGCATGCTTATGTTATAGCATTGGACGAATCCGGTGCGCATTGGCATAGTGTTGCCCTTGCGCAAACCTTGCAAAAGTGGCAAGAACATGGACGTTTGCTTTGTTTTGTCATAGGTGGGGCAGAAGGGTTGGACGCCTCTATACGTCAGCGTGCCGATTACTGTTTATCGTTGGGGCTATTAACGTGGCCCCATATGTTGGTGCGGATTATGCTGGTTGAACAACTCTATCGGGCACAAACAATTATAGCTGGACACCCCTATCATCGGGCGTAAGAAAGTGCCGTCAATGGTACTTTTTAATATTTAGTTGGTTGTTTCGCGTTAATGAATGGTTAAATCGTTACGAATCTTTTTACAGGCTTAAAATAAGTTATGTTCTTTGCTTTGGTCTAGTTTATGCCTTGCTTGATAAGGTGAGAGAAGTTTTTTTGCGTTTTGCTGATGGTCTTATTAAAGAGCTATAGGAAAGCATTGAGAGGCAAGCTAAATTTACTTTAAGTCTATGCATTGGTGAAAAGTTAGCTGTAAATCAGTTATAAAAAGTAATTAATGGGGATATAATGATGAGGAGTTTGCTACATGCAAAAAATTGGGTTATTTATACCATGTTATATCGATGCGTTTTTTCCAAAAGTAGGGATTGCAACATTAGAACTCCTTGAAAAATGTGCTCAAAATGTTGAATACCCCATGGCACAAACATGTTGCGGGCAACCTTTGGCAAATGTGGGGTGTCATTCTGACGCTGCAGAGGCTGAAGCTCTTTTTGTGCGTCATTTTGCCCGTTATGATGCGATTGTTGTTCCATCAGGGAGTTGTGCCCACCATGTGCGTGAGCGTTTTGATGCGATTCCTCAAACAGAAGAAGTGTGCCATGTTCGCAGTCATATCTACGAACTTATAGAATTTTTACATGATATTTTAGAAGTACAAGCATTTCCATGGGCGGAATTTCCTCATAAAGTGGGGATACATAATGGTTGTAGTACGCTGCGCTCTCTTCGTACAGCAAGCATGTCAGAATTAGGAGAGCCGTTTTTTTCAAAACCTCAAGCGTTATTATCACGCGTTAAAGGGATTTCGTTTGTCACGCCCCACCGCCCTGACGAATGTTGTGGTTTTGGAGGAACATTCTCCATAACAGAAGAAGCTGTGTCTATTCGTATGGGGCTTGATAAAGTGCAAGATTATTATAAAGCCGGGGCGGAATATATTGTTTCAGCCGATAGTTCATGCCTCATGCACCAGCAAGGCTGTGCCGAACATGCCGGTGTGCCGATACGTTTTATTCATATTGCAGAGATTCTTAACGGAGCGCAGGCATGAAACGATCAACACCTGTGAACCACGCTAAAGCCGCAGAAAAATTTATGAAAGACACCGCACATGCGCGCTTTCACGATAAGAGGCTGTGGGATTTACGCCAAAAGCGTGATCAACAAATGCATCTTTTACCTGAGTGGCAGGAATTGCGTACGCTTGCTTCACAAATTAAAGAGCATACACTTGCCCATTTACCGGAATATCTCGAACAATTTGAGGCAAACGCCCTTAAAAACGGGGTGCATGTACATTGGGCGACTGATGCGGCAGAGCATAACCGCATTGTAGGGGAGATTTTAGAAAAACACGGCGTACGTACGCTTATTAAAAGTAAATCTATGGTGACAGAAGAGTGCGAAATGGCACCCTATTTAACACAATGCGATGTGCAAGTCATAGAAACAGATCTCGGTGAGCGTATCCAACAATTGGATAACCAAATGCCAAGCCATATTGTTGTGCCGGCTGTGCATAAATTGGCTTCAGATGTGGCAAAATTGTTTGCTCAACACTATCATACTGCCCCCGATGATGATGACCCTCATTCTCTTGCATGGGCACAAAGACTGGCGGCTCGTCCCGTTATTTTATCTGCTGATGCGGGCATGACAGGGGTTAATTTTGCTGTTGCTGAAACAGGGAGCTTTGTTGTATGCACCAACGAGGGTAACGCCGATTTATCGGCAACAGTACCAAAACTGCACATTGCCACTTTGGGAATAGAAAAACTGATTCCGCGCATGGCAGATCTCGGCGTTTTTATTCGTCTGTTGTCTCGTAGTGCGTTAGGCTCTCCTATAACGCAATATACAACGCATTTTCGCGCTCCTCAAAAAGGGAGCGAAATGCATGTTGTGTTGGTGGATAATGGTCGTTCGCATCGTTTGGGTATGGAAGAATTTTGGACTTCTCTTAAATGTATTCGGTGTGGGGCGTGTATGAATACTTGTCCGGTGTATCGTCGTTCAGGCGGGCTTTCATATGGGGCTGTTTATTCTGGACCTATTGGGGTAATTATCGACCCTACTTTTAACGAACGAAAATATAGCACTTTGCCTTTTGCTTCTACGATGAATGGGAGTTGTACGCATGTATGCCCTGTTAAAATCAATATTCATGAACAAATTTATCAATGGCGAGGCGTGTTAGCCAATCACCATGAATTACCTTTTGTAAAGCGTGAAATCATGCGCATGGTGGGGAAGATATTGGGGCGTCCAAAACTCTATCGGGCGATGGTGCAGGGGGCTGAAACAACATTAAACGTTTTACCACGTTTTTTGTTATACCGTACTATGAACCCGTGGGGTAAAAATAGAACTTTACCACGCCCGGTTCAGCAAACATTTCATGCGTGGTATAAAGAACATCGCGTTAAGAAAAATAGGAACACCTGATGACGTCTCGAGAAGAAATTTTAGCACGCTTGCGTAACAATCGTCCTCATTCTACAGATTATGTTTTACCGTCTCTTCCTTTATTAGGAGAGAGAACGGCAACCCGTCAAAGATTTGAAGAAAATCTTAAAGATCTTGGCGGGCAGGTATTAGAGCAGCAAGAAGGAGAAATATTTTCTGAAGCTATAGCACGCTGTTTTCCAGATGAAAAAGTGATTTGTTCGGCTGTGCCGGAATTTGATGGCACATTACGACTTGAAAACATAATTTCTCCTCAACAAGCAGATAAAGTGGATGTGTTGGTCGTGCGATCACCGTTTGGTATTGTTGAAACGGGGTCTGTTTTTTTAAGTGAGAAAGAACTTCAGCATCGTAATTTTGCGGCGCATTTAACACAGCATATTGTTGTGTTGTTGTCAGAAAAAAACCTTATTGCTAATATGCATGTTGCCTATGATCAAAGAACAGAGTTCCGTGAAGCACGGTATGGTGTGCTTATGAGTGGTCCTTCTGCCACGGCGGATATTCAGGGTGTATTGATACGTGGGGCGCAGGGTGTACGCACATTACGTATTTGGTGGGAGTAAGTTTGTTTTTTTGAAAGAGTAAATATCTATCGTGAAAAACGATCGTTTTTATATCTTATTTGTGCAAAAACACGATTAGATGTGTTTGAGAGTGTCTAAAATACCATTTTCTAAATCTTTTATATTGTAAAGCGTTTTTAAGATATCAAAAGTCTCTTCTAAATTATTTTTAGCACTCTGCCAGCCTAAACCATCGGTAATCCAAATAAAGGTTAAGCCGTCTATTGTCTCCACTTCTTGAGCAAGCGTTTTATAACTTCTTGAGGTTTCATTGAGTTTGGAACCGCCACTTGAATAGAAATTAGTCTCTATTACAAATATTTGTGACTCTGTTTTGATAACAAAATCAAAACGTTTTTCCATTTTTCCCTGATTTGAAATAGCAGATAAATTGATATCCCATTTTTCCTGTATGTCATGGATGTACATTTCTTTAAAATAGTGGCTATCTCGTTGAAAACCTGCTTTTTTAATAAAGTCTTCAACAAGGTTTTCCATAAGATGACCGCCACGGTTTTTTCGTGCGTTTGAATCTAGTCCTGTTTCGATACCTGTCGCGTAGTCAATTAAATTACTAATAATGTGATGTTCTAACATGTCAAAGAGTTTTGTTTTTCGCATAAATTTTTTATAATCGGCAACACTGTAATTTTGTCGCGTAAAGGAAAAAGTATAATCTCTTTCTGTATCAGTAACGTAGATTTCATTTGATCGGACGGCTAAAAGTAAGGGAATACATTTTAAAACTTCCGGGTATTTTTCTAGAATATTTTCAAAATCTTTTTCAATATTTTTAGAGCCGATGAGTGTATTTAAGATATTGAGTTCGACTTTGATTAGATCAACATTTTTGTTGATTTTATCAAAATCACAATAGTAATCATAATTAGCAATGCACTCTCTAAAAGTTGAAAACCACGCTTGAAAGTTTCTTTTCATATGGAGAACTCCTTTTTATAGAAAACTCTCATGTTGAGGGTGTAAGTGTTCAAACCGTTTTATAGAGAGATCAAGATAATCCCTATTGACATCAATACCGACGAAGGATCTTTCTAATTCTAATGCAATAACGCCTGTTGTGGAACTTCCTGTAAACGGGTCTAATATTAAATCTCCTTTATTGGTGGAAGCAAGAATAATACGTTTTAGTAAAGCTAGTGGTTTTTGGGTGGGATGTTTGCCAAAAGTTTTTTCAGATTTTTTAGGCGTGCTTATTTGCCAAACGGATCGCATTTGTTTGTTGTGCTTTTTAATATCGTCACCTGGCCAAACATTATTTTTCATAAGGTCGTAATGAAAAATGTGTTTTGCTTTAGGGTCTTTTTTAGCCCATAAGAGTGTTTCATGGCTGGCAGTAAAACACCGACAACCCATATTAGGCGCAGCATTGGGTTTGAACCAACAAATGTCGTTTAATATTTTAAAACCTAAACGTTGTAAGAGAAACCCACACGCATAAATAGAGTGGTATGTTCCAGAAATCCAAATAGTGCCTTGAGGTTTTAAGACCTTTTGACACGCACGTATCCATTGTTCATGAAAATGGAAATCTTTTTCTACACCCTCGCTTTTATCCCATGCGCCTTTATTAACAGAAACAACGCGCCCATTTTGGCAACTAATGCCATTATTAGATAGCCTATAGGGAGGGTCTGCAAAAACCATGTCGACACTTTCCGGATCGAGATGTTTTAAGACATCAAGACAATTTCCTTGAAATAAAGTAGCATTTTGCTTTTGGTAATATGGAGACATACGGTAATAACAATGATTTAAGCGTTGTTTTTCTCAGAATGGAAGGCTTAAAAGGTAAAAGTTCTTTATCAATCAATAATGTATCATGAGAAAAAGAACGGGATTTCTTAAAACTTCTAAAAATATCGGCGTAAGTAAAAAGCAAAGTGGTGTAGTCATACAACCTACACCACTTTTTTATATATTTATTTTTTTATCTCATCGTTTCACGTCTCGTAAAGTTAGACGACCTCACCTCAAATACTAGAAACGTTGTGCACGCTTGGCAAAAACATGGGGCAAAACTTTTATAGCGTTATGGAATAGAGACAAGCCATTCACGCGCACGGGTTACTGCTTCACGAAGTGAAGGGTCTTGCGCTGCTTCAAATTTATGAATGACCTTATGGTACACAGCAGCAGCATCTTTATGGCGACCTTGCTCACTCAAAATAACACCTTTGCCTAAAAGGGCTTTGGCAACTTGTTCACGTAAAGGGGGTTCACGTTCCTCTCCAAACTCAAGAATAAGGTCATCAAAAGCTTCAATCGCTTTTTCAAAAAGACCAAGCTGCCCGTTAGCATTACCTTTATTAAAAAGAGCTTTAGCGACCCATTTACGGAGAGAAAACTCCTTAGCGGTTGTAAATCTTTTAATGAGTTCATCAAGAGTGGTGATTTCTTCTGCCCGTCGGTTGAGTTGCCCTAACGAAAAGCTTTTTCCAAAAAGAGCTTTGGCAACTTGTTCGCGAAGCACAAGTTCAGGGGCATTTTCAAAAAGGTGAATCACTTTGTTGAAAACAGCAATAGCTTCTTCTGGGCGTCCGAGTTTACGTAGGCAAAGCCCTTTACCAACAAGAGTTGTCGCCATGATTTGACGAAGTGAGAGATTTTCTAACGGTTCTTCATTTTCAAAACTGCTAATAACTTGATTATAAGTTATAAGTGCCTTATCCCATTGATCAAGCTCACCAAAAGAAAATCCCTTATCAATACGAGCTTTAGCCACAAGTTCACGAAAGGCTAAACCTTCCATAGGGCTAAAAGTGCTAATCACATCATCAAAAACAGCGATAGCCTTTTCTTGTTTCCCGAGTTTATCAAGGCAAAGCCCTTTGCTTATAAGGGCTTTGGCGACAAGCTCACGAAAAGAGGGTAGTGTTTCTTTTTCAAAAGTATGGATAACGTCGTTATAAGTGGTCAGGGCTTCTTCTAATCGGTTGAGTTTGTAAAGGGTAAGCCCTTTGCCGATAAGGGTTTTGGCAATAAGCCCACGAAAAGAAAGGTTGTGTTCATTTTCAAACCTATGAATTATATCGTCATAAGTAACAATTGCTTCGTCAAAGCGTCTGAAGTCATTCAGAAGGTGTGCTTTTTCAACAAGGGCATTGGCAACAAGTTCACGAAGAGAATCGTTTTGCGTTATATTAAATTTTTTAATGATATCGTTACAAAGATCCAAAGATTCTTCTGTGCGTCCAAGGTCACGGAGTATCGCTTGTTTACCTAAAAAAGCTTTAGCAACTTGTTCACGCAACAAAGGGTTTTTCGTATTTTCAAACTTGCGAATAATCTCATCATGTGCAGCAAGTGCCATTTCCCAACGACCATGCGCGTAAAAAGAAGAACCCTCTGATAAAAGGGCTTTTGCCGTATCTATATCTTTATTTGTGTTATCTGTCATGTCTATAAACTACCTAAAAATAGAAACAAGAAGTTTCAAGCGCAACCAAGCGCAATGAACGCTTTTATTCTTATTAACAACATACCTTACGCAATATAATAGCAGAAAAAAGGTTCGTTGTAAAGTTTGTAACGGCGTGTTCTGATAATCAAGGATTCATTTGCTTAACCCATTGCAGACGCTGCATAATATACTGAATCGGTGTTTCTTTTTGATTTACAGGGTCTTCCTTATTTCTTGATTATAACTGTGCTGTACAGAATCCCCCAACAAAAACAGCAAGAGAGGTATTTTGATTAAGAAAGATAAGGCACGTTTCAAACGTCTCTCCTTATTCTTTTATACGGTATTTGTTCAAGTTAATGCATGTCGACTTTTACTTTGTTATTTTGTGGGGATTAGGTTTGGCATGTCATCTTTATTTTTTGGTGTGTTTTTTGTCCCCATTTAAAATAGTTGACGAAGTAGTTTCGCCACGTTTGAGGCTGCATTTGTTGAGCAATTGCTACGAAAGGTAACCAATTCCCATGTTGTGCGGCGATAATAGCCCTTTGGTAATTAAT
>JAFPVE010000039.1 GCA_017413025.1 Acetobacter sp.
GAAATTCAACAACAAATTGTCAATGCGTGCGAAGAGGTGGAAGCACAAAACCACGCGTTAGATCGTGCTATTGCCGACCAACACGACACAATATCAGCCATTTTGTCTTATACAAAAATTACGGACGCTGACTTTCACCAAAATTTCAACCAAGAAAACACCGCCCTTTTTCATTCCCTTCCCACACCTGAAACATACGGACTCAGTGAATGGGAAAGTGAAAAATTAGGGAATATTTGCGAAATAAAAATGTGTAGGAGGATTTTCAAAGAACAAACCAGCTCACAAGGCAAAATTCCTTTTTACAAAATAGGAACTTTCGGTGAAAAAGCAGACGCTTTTATTAGTGCAGAACTTTATAATGACTATAAACAAAAATACGCTTATCCAGAAAAAGGCGAAGTTTTAATTTCTGCAGCTGGTACAATCGGCAAAGTTGTTGCTTTTAACGGAGAACCCTCTTATTTTCAAGACTCAAATATAGTTTGGGCTAAAAATGATGAACAAAAAATTAAGAACATATTTCTATTTTACTTTTTGAAAAAATACGACTGGGATAAGAGCGCAACCGATGGCGGAACTATAAAAAGACTCTATAACGCAGATTTGGAAAACCTCAAATTAAAACTCCCCCCGTTAGAAGATCAAGAGAAAATTGTTAGCGCCATAGAAGCCTGCGAAAAAGAGATTTTAAAGCTAGAAAACGAAAAAGAATCCCTCCACGGCAAAACCGACACGATTTTGAAACAATATTTGTTTTAACGACACTCAAAAACCATGAGAAAAACGAGAATCCCCATTTATTGGGTTTGTTTCATTTTTCAGCACCAACGGCAAACCGGCTGCCATAAAAATAACCTGCCCCACAACACGCGCAAGGGATTGGTGCAAACGCCCGGCTTCATCACGAAACCGGCGAGCGAGAGCATTTTCTGGCACAATACCCAGCCCAACCTCATTACCGACGAGCACTGTGGGTGCCTGACGTGTCGAGAGACTTTGTAACAATAACGTTGTTACAGCAGTGATATTCTGTTCCTCTAAAAGCACATTTGTCAGCCATAAAGTTAAACAATCCAATAAAACAGGGGTTTGCGTATAGCGTTCTAAAACACGCCAGACCTCTAAAGGCTCCTCAACGGTGAGCCATCCTTCACTGCCTCTATCTGCTTGATGTCGCAGAATACGTTGGTGCATTTCTTCATCATCGTTGATCCGCGCCGTTGCCAAATAGACCCACGGCGGTGATAATGTTTTTATACATGTTTCTGCATAATGACTTTTCCCTGACCGCGTACCGCCGAGAATAAGCAAAGTTCCTCTATAGCTTTTTGCGCCGTTATCGAGAATAATATTCTTGTTCATCTCTTCCCTCTCTTATTTCTCTCCGTCACAGATAAAAATCCAACAAATCAAACCAAAAAGCAAAATCTAACTATATCATGACTCCCTCTCTCACACCCCCTGATACGATCCATACCCTTTATAAGCTATGTACAACTCTTCCCGATCGTGACAAACACGCCCAACACAGGATTGCATTACGCGAAGCGACCCTTACCAAACCCGCTGGCAGCCTCGGCAGGTTAGAAACCCTTACCCAATGGTTAGGCGGTTGGCAACGCCGATCCCACCCTCAACTGAACCATATACACGTGCTTGTTTTTGCAGGAAACCACGGTGTTACAGTACAAGGTGTTTCCCCTTGGTCATCTGATATAACGGCGCAAATGGTTCATCATTTCCAGCGTGGTGGCGGTGCGATTAATCAAATCGCCCGTATCGTAGGTGCTAAACTCACTGTGATTTGCCTTGAAAATTTACGCCCTACGGCTGATTTTACCCGCGCCCCTGCGATGACCGAAGACCTTTTTCTCAAAGCCATTGCCACAGGTTTTAACGCCATACCCCAAGAGTGTGACCTTCTTTGTTTAGGAGAAATGGGAATTGGCAATACAACTGCTGCAGCGGCTATCGCTGCTGCTCTCACAGGTCAAACAGGTCAAGATTGGGCTGGGCAAGGTAGTGGGTTAGATGATAAGCAAACCCTCCATAAAGCTACGGTTATTGACAAAGCCCTTCATCACCACGCCCCTTTTCTTAACACGTCTTTAGAGATAACCCCTTTAGAGATTGCCCGTTGCCTTGGCGGCTATGAACTCGCTGCTATACTCGGAGCAACCCTTGCGGCACGTTATAAAAATGTACCCGTCTTACTTGATGGATTTGTTACCCTTTGCGCGGTTGCCCCTCTCGCTATGATCAACCCGCACGGCTATGGATTAGCTCATACATGTTTATCACATTGTACAACCCTCCAAGGACGTACGCACACACTCGCAACCTCTCTAGGATTAGATCCCCTTCTTTTAGGGCTTGGTTTACGTTTAGGAGAAGGATCTGGGGCAGCTTTAGCCGTTTCACTTCTCAAAACAGCTGTCGCATGTCACAATGGCATGGCAAGTTTTGCAGAAGCCGGGCTTTCTGCTTCTACTCACTCTCCGAACGTTGATTCCCAAAATCTCTAAACATTGTCTCTCTCTTTTTCTCTCCCTATTTTCTTTATTTCCCTACAGATACCTTCTCATAAAAACGCATGATTTTTTCAAATTTTATCAACGATCTCAACCTTACCATTATCCTCAACAGAATACGCATTGATCTTGCCTGTGGTCTTACTCTATTGACACGTCTGCCTGTTTCATGGCTATTCTCTTCTAGCGCTTCTCAAATTTCTCCTCTCCCTTTTGCCCGATCCCTTTGGTGCTGGTCGCTTATAGGCGTTGCTATCGGTGGTTTTACAGGCGGTGTTTTATCGTTTTTAGAAAGTTTTCATACGCCTTCCTTCGTTGCGGCGTGTTGTGCGCTCAGTGCACAAGCACTTCTCACAGGGGCTATTCACGAAGACGGATTAGCCGACATGGCAGATGGATTCGGTGGCATAACCCCCGAGAAAAGGCTCACGATTATGCGCGATAGCCATATAGGCAGCTATGGCGTTATTGCCTTATGTCTTTCTTATGGAATCCGTTGCGGGGCGCTCATGGTGTTTTCTCCCATGATCGTCCCTCTCGTTTGTGGGCTTACAGGCGGGCTTGCACGTATGGCAATGGTCTTTATACCAGCATGGCTTCCCCCTGCGCGAACAAATGGATTAGCGTCGACATTATTTCCTTTACCACGACATACCTTTATACAAGCCTGTTGGCTTTTTTGCCTCACCTACATCGTTCTTACGATTATTCTTACCCTTATAATCCCCTTTTCGGTTACACGCTTGCTTTTTATCCTCACTCTCCCGCTCCTTACAGCGAGTATTGGCGTATGCCTTCTTGCTTATTATGCACGCCATTACCTCGGTGGCTATACGGGTGATGTTCTTGGCAGCTGTGTGGTGATAACAGAGTGCCTCGTGTTAACGTTGTTTTCGGCAATGCTTTCGTAATTTTATATGCTTTGTATTCCTCTTTGTACGATTGTATTATTGTTCTTTCCTACATTTTCTCTCGCTTTTATAAGAAGAACTTGCCGAGATAACAAATTCAGATCATTATAAAAATATGACAGTACCTGTTTTTACCCCTTCTTTTTTGAAAGACCTTGATCGCCTGTTCGTTTGGCGGCGTGATGTTCGACATTTTCATTCGTCACCTGTGCCGGATACTGTGCTTAATGCACTTCTTTATGAAACATGTCTTGCACCTTCCGTTGGCTTAAGTGAGCCTTGGCGATTTGTTCTTATCAAAACGCCAGAACGTAAAGAAGCCATGAAGCAAAACTTCATCGAAAGTAACGCCCGTGACCTTGAGGGACGCTGTGGCGAAGAGGCAAAGCATTACGCTACGCTTAAATTATCAGGTATGGACGAAGCCCCGCACCATATTGCCGTTTTTTGTGATATAAACCCCACGCAAGGAAGAGGTCTTGGACGTGCCAGCATGCCAGAAACTACAACTTGGTCGGCTGTTATGGCTATTCATACTTTTTGGTTAGCCGCCACTGCCCGCGGTATTGGCGTGGGATGGGTCTCTATTTTAGACCCTGAATTAGCGTGCCGTACCCTTAGCATTGAACCTAATTGGCGTTTTCTCGCCTATCTTTGTGTTGGATATCCTCAAAAATCTGCCTGTACGCCAGAACTCGAACGCCTTGGTTGGGAGCGGCGTAACCCAAACCGGCGAAAATGGATTTACCGTTAAACATCTTTTTATTGACCGCCATAGAAAGGCACTTTATCACCTTGCACTCTCTCGCACTCTATCGGATCTTGTAACTGATACAACGAAAGAACCCACAGTTTTTCTCTTTATATCCTTGCCTTTGCACCGGCTATTATTTTCCTGCTTTGGATAAAAATGGATTATCTCCATAAATTGGCAACAAACAAAATGAACCTTGCGGCATAGAGGGAGCTAATAAATAAGGTTGTTCTCCGATAGCGAGAGATTTAAGTACACGCAAAGGTCCCCCATGAGATATGACACAAACAGATTGTTTTTTTTGCACAATTTCCTGCCAAAACGATTTCACACGTTGGCATAAAGATAAGCCACTTTCCCCTTTTGGTGGGGCAAATGTCTCCGGACACATCGCCCAAAGATCAAGTTGAGAACGATCTATTGTCTCCCAGCGTTGCCCTTCCCATAAGCCGAAGTTTAACTCTAGCAACCGATGATCTACGATTAACGTTATATGAGCCTTTTTTGCCAGCCTGTCAGCCATCTCATAGCAACGTTTTGAGGGAGAAGTATAAATATTTGTACAAGAAAGTTTTTTGACAAAAACAAAAAGATTTTCGACAAGAGCTTCCCAGCCCGGACATAATTCAACTTCTTGGCGTCCATAACAAACACCCGCTTTCCCCTGCACAGGCGCATGTCTCACAAGCAACACTGAAAAAGCAACGTTGTTTTTAGGAGACATCCATAAAAACCTATCGACAACACAATAGATCTATACCCAAAACAGACGTCAGACTTGTTCTATTATATTATTTACTTACTTCAGGTAGATCAGTGTGTATAGTCTGTGGCTCAAAGCTTGAATAATGAGTTATTCGACGTTGATCTTCTACAATAGAAGCACTTTCTCCACTCGAGGATTCTAACGACAATTTTTCTCCATTTCTCTCACATAAAAAAGGCACACGTTGATGATGTGTTTGCGGATCTTCCTGTTCAACATGACTACGTTTTTTCTCTTGAGTCATCGCATTCAGTGTGCGGAAATAATGTTCAGCATATTGAAAATAGGCATCAACCATAACTTTGTCATCGCCACCTATAGCATCTTGTGCCAGCTGAATATATTTTTCAAAGAGCTGTTGCGCAGTGCCACGCAAACGAACATCAGGACCGCGACTATCAAAAACGTGGTTTTTATTGATTGGCGTTTGACCGTCTAAACGACGAGACGCCCCCTTACCACCAGAACGGCGATATCTACTCCGTGACCTTTTTCCTTCTACCTTTTTTACATCCATACAATTACCATAAACCTTTTACACGATTATTTTGAGTGAAAAACAAAAAGAACTCATAAAAAAAACTATGCTCTTTTATCTGTATTTTCTTTATCTGTATTCTCCCTCTATTGTGGAAACAGATTTCTTGAAACCATTACTTTTTTCAGTTACGATCAAAAACTCACAAAACTAGAAACTAGAAAAAAGTCACGACTTTGTACTACAGATACCATAAAACATTCAATTTTCTATACTAAAATTTCTATAAAATCAAGCCTTCTCTTACTATACACTATACCGTAAAACAACCACGCGCTCTATCCCTGAAAAATCTTTTGTAACCGCCAGCACTTGTAATCCATAGGCTTGTGCGATAGTACACACAGAATGTGCCTGATTGATTCCTATTTCTAAAAACGCTAGCCCATTATCCTTTAATACCAAAGGTAAACGTTGGCATAAAGCACGATAAGCCTCTAACCCATCACTCCCCCCGTCTAACGCCAAAAATGGCTCATAATCACGCACTTCAGGCATAAGAGTTTGTAAATCAGTTGTTGGGATATAAGGCGGGTTGCTCACAACACTCTCAAAACGCCATTCTGTGTCTAAAGCATCTGACCACTGCCCTGCAAAAACCCATGCCCGCTTCTCGACGTTACAACGTCGGATATTTTCATAAGCAAGCTGCACTGCCTGAGGGTTTATATCGACACCCACACCCCAAGCAAAACGATATTCGGCTAAAATCGCCAATAAAAGGCAACCTGTCCCCGTACCAAGATCGAGCACAGATAAAGCCTGTTGCCTATTGGGAAAATAGGTCAACATTGTTGAGATAATGGTTTCCGTATCTGCTCTCGGCACAATCGTCGCGGGAGAAACTTTCAGATCAAGTGTCCAAAACCCTTTATGCGCCGTAATATACGCCAAAGGTTCGCGCCGTGCACGACGTGCTAATAATGTCCGATAACGTTCAGCCTCAAGAGGTTGATCTCTAGCAATGCCTATGATCTGCTCTGCAGAAAGACCAAGAGCGTATTGTAAAAGTAATTTTGCTTCTCGTCGTGGGTTTTCAATACCGACCTGTTGTAATTTTTGGCTTCCCTGTCGTAAAAGAGACTCTATAGTCTCATATTTGGGTACAGAGTAGTTTTGATCGTCATCTGTCACTTTTTTTTTACAAATATTCTTTCTTACGGTTGTTATCTTTTATTTCTTACATTTGTTTATGATGGCAAAATCTTACTTTTTATGACCAGACAAACAGACTATTCTACAAAAAGCCTTTTGCCTCCCCCTACCGCACCTAACCACAACCTTACAAAACAAAACCCAAATTACAACCCTAAATCATAGACCAGCTTCGGCTAAAAGTGTCGCTTGTTCCTCTTGCGTAAGAGCCTCAACAAACTCCTCAATTTCTCCTAACATAACGCGATCAATTTTATAGAGTGTTAAATTGATACGGTGATCCGTCACACGACCTTGAGGAAAATTATAGGTTCTAATACGTTCAGAACGATCCCCCGTACCCACTTGAGAACGGCGATCAGCTGCACGGGACGCATGGGCTTGCTCTCTTTCGCGTTCATAAAGACGAGCGCGAAGCACTTTCATGGCTTTAGCGCGGTTTTTATGCTGGCTTTTTTCTTCCTGCATTGACACAACAATCCCTGACGGCATATGTGTAACGCGCACAGCGCTTTCTGTTTTGTTGACATGTTGCCCACCAGCGCCAGAAGCTCTGAAAACGTCAATCCTTAAATCAGAGTCGTTAATTTCAATTTCAACATCTTCGACGTCTGGTAAAACAGCTACCGTAACCGTTGATGTATGAATACGCCCTTGGCTTTCTGTCGTAGGAACACGTTGTACGCGGTGCACGCCCGATTCATATTTGAGGCAAGCAAAAACACCCCGCCCGTTAATTTCAGCAATACCACACCGTAGCCCACCAAGCTCACTTTCATCATACTCCATAAGTGAAAAGCGCCAACCTTTGATTTCCGCATAACGACGGTAAAGATCAAAAATTTCTGCTGCAAAAAGCATGGCTTCATCACCACCCGCAGCGGGTCTAACTTCTAAAATGGCGCTGCGTTCATCAACGGCGTTTTTAGGCAAAAGAGCAAGGCGAACTTCTTTTTGCACCCATGGTAAACGCTCTTGCAACTCTTCAAGCTCTGTTTTGGCGAGATCTTGCATTTCGGGGTCAGCTAAGAGTTGCTGGGCTTGCTCTATTTCCTGTTCAAGGGCGCGTAATGCGTTAATACGGCGCACAATATCTTCAAGATCGGCATATTCCCGTGAGGCTTGTACAAGAGCTTCCCCCTCTACCCCGCTTGCGAGTAATGCCTCTAATTCAAGGGCACGATTAACAATTTGATCAAGGCGTTTATTCAAAGTCATGAGATAAAATTTCTTTCGCCTCTTGCATCAAACAAGCACAGGTCACTTCTGTTTCTTGCCCGTTTTCCATGTTCTTAACCCGCACAACATCGCGTGCGAGCTCATCTTCACCAATAAAAATAACATGGCTTGCGTTTCGTTTCCCCGCCCGTTCCATACGTTTACGCAAAGACCCTTTATACCCTATTTCTGTACGAATATTTTGGGCACGCAAGCCCTGCAAAATATGGCATACGCGTTCTTGAGAAGGCGCACCAATAGGCACCAAAACAACTGAACGCGCTGCCTGCGGTTTTTCTTTCAGCAATAAAGAAAGCCTTTCTACACCCGCAGCCCACCCGATCGCGGGGACATCCGGTCCACCCATTTGGTTGACCAAGCCATCATAACGCCCACCTGCTAGCACAGTTCCTTGTGCACCTAAATGAGTTGTAACAAATTCAAAAGCGGTATGATTATAATAATCCAACCCCCTAACAATATACGGATTCACAACATATTGAACCCCAAACATGTTAAGATTTTGTTGTAATTCCTCCCAAAATATGCGTGATTCTGGCGTCAAAAAAGGTTCTATTGTTGGCGCTTCGGCTAAAAGAGTTTTATCCCCTTCATCTTTGCTATCCAAAATACGTAACGGGTTTTTTTCTAAACGGGTTAAACTTTCCTCCGATAGCCTATGTTTATGGGCTACAAAATAGTCTACAAGCGCTTTACGCCATGCGTCACGGCTTTGAGTATCGCCTAACGTATTAAGCTCAAGCGTTACGCTATCGGCAATGCCTAAGGCTTTCAAAACCTCAAACCCCATAGCAATCACTTCTGCATCTGCCAAAGGCTCTGCCGCGCCCAAAAGTTCTGCCCCAATTTGATGAAACTGACGATATCGCCCTTTTTGTGGACGTTCGTACCGAAACATTGGTCCCGTATAAAAGACTTTTTGCGGCAAAGATTGCGTTAAAGTGTTGGTCACTAACGCCCGACAAATAGCCGCTGTCCCCTCAGGTCGTAAAGTAAGGCTTTCACCCTCTCTATCCTGAAAGGAATACATCTCTTTAGAGACAACATCTGACAAATCCCCTAAAGAACGCGAAAAAACGCGCGTCTCTTCAAAAATAGGGGTAGACCACTCTTCAAAACCATAAAGGCTCACAATATGCCGCGCTGTCTGAATCACATGCAAATGGCTCAGCTTGTGATCACCTATAAGATCATGCGTTCCCCTTACAGGTTGAATAGGTTGAATCGTATGCACAACCTTACCCTATTCTCTTAATGCTATATACTAGTACTCTATGCTCAAGACATATCATGAACAGATAATCCTTAAAGAACGAAAAACAACAAATCATCGGCAATCCACATAGATAGGCTAATTTTTAAAAAGGTTTAACCCTTTTAGCTGAAAACTTTTTAATGGTTTTTCCCCATAGCCTTTTGTGATTCAATTTCAGCAACACGCTGTTCCACAAGGCGCACAATGTGGTTAATCATTTCCCCTGAGTCAATGGTGTGATCTTGCTTGCCACAGCTATAGACCATATGACGACCAGAGCCTCCGCCTGTTACCCCTAAATCTGTCAGCAAGGCTTCCCCAGGTCCGTTGACAACACACCCAATAATAGACAATGTTAAAGGTGTTTTAATATAGGCTAAACGATCTTCTAAGGTTTGGACGGTATCCACCACGTTAAAGCCTTGCCGTGCACAAGAAGGGCAAGAGATAATTTTAACCCCCCGATGGCGCAAACCTAGAGATTTAAGAATATCCCAACCAACAAGAACTTCTTCTTCAGGAGGAGCAGAGAGAGAAACGCGCATTGTATCCCCTATGCCTGCCCACAACAAATTACCAAGCCCTATTGAGGATTTAATCGTACCTGTTCTGCGGCTTCCCGCTTCTGTAATGCCGATATGTAAGGGACAATCACAGGCTTCAGCCAGTTGTTGATAAGCGGCAACAGCTAAAAACACGTCGGAGGCTTTAACGCTAATTTTGAACTCATGAAAATCTTGATCTTGAAGAATTTTAGCGTGTTCTAATGCACTTTCAACTAAGGCTTCTGGATTGGGTTCGCCGTATTTCTCAAGGAGATGTTTTTCAAGTGAACCCGCATTAACGCCAATACGGATCGAACAGCCATGATCTCTAGCGGCTTTCACCACTTCACGCACACGCTCCATACTGCCAATATTGCCTGGATTTATCCGTAAACAGGCAGCCCCCGCTTCTGCCGCCTCAATGGCGCGTTTATAGTGAAAATGAATATCCGCCACAATCGGCACATCTACCGCCCGTACAATTTGAGAAAGTGCAGCTGTGCTCTCTTCATCAGGGCAAGAAACGCGTACAATATCGACCCCTGCCTCTTCTGCGCGACGAATTTGATCAATGGTTGCCGGGGCGTCACTCGTTAAAGTATTGGTCATCGTTTGAATAGAAATCGGAGCATCACCACCAACAGCAACTTTACCGACATGAATTTGCCGAGATTTCCGACGTTCAATAGATTGATAAGGGCGATAAGCGCTCATGAGTTATCCTTTTTGCTGGATCAAATGGATTAAAAAAGAAAAATCTAAAACAAATTATTCCATAAAACTACCACCCTTGCACGCCGAGCTTTTTAAGTTGACGTTCGTTCAGATCCTCTGTCGTTAACGACGTCGGGTTAAGGCGTGGCTTTTGTTCTTTCACAATATGTAAAGTCGGTGTATGCGTGAAAGGTTTAGCGAAAGGCTTTCCATCTTCTCCCAGCCCCTGATTGAGACTCTGATTTATCGTAGAGGAAGCTTCAACGGGGGGTGACATAGATTTTCCTACTGAGGATTTTACAGACATTTTCGACGATCGATTCAACTCTGACACATCCTCTGTTGCTTTTTGTGTACCCTCTTGAAAAAGAGATTTTTCTTTTAACAAGGGTTGTATTGGTATTTGTAAGGGCTTTTTCTCTGTATCTCCGTTATCAGATTCTGTTTTATGAACAGATGTACTGACCGACTCCCTTTCTGCAAGAGAAGAAGAGACAGGTTGCACAGGTATTTTTTCTAATCGTCCTCCCTCTTGAGCTACACCATTCTTTGGCTGACCACTTTGCAGTGCACCCTGCGGGGGTAAAAGTTTTCCTTCCGTCTTCCCTATTTTCCCCGTCTGATCAGGCAACATCGTCACGATATTTGGCGAAAGTGTGTACCCCCCTGTTTTGCTAAAAGGAGAATTTTCCATGAATACTGGTTGACCCGATGAAGAAGATGTAACACTCGTAAAATGATACCACCCGATATAACTCACGATAATCACCACAATTCCTAATACAAGACAAATTGCTGGTGTTAAACGCTGATTATCCACCACTTGTGGAAAATTTAATGAAGTTTGAGATCTACACGCACGACTTTCATGCCGATAATGATCAACAAGAAATGAGGAGTCAAACCCTAATAACTGGGCATAGGTACGTAAAAAACCTAAAGTGTATACCTCTGCTGGCAATAAATGGTACTGCCCCGTTTCTAACGCCTCAATATATGTTTGTTGAATACGTGACCATTTAGCCACATCACTCATAGACCAGCCCAGCTCTTTACGACGGTTGCGCAAAATTTCTCCAACACTAGGTGTTAGTGGTGTTTCTTGCTCTATTTGCGTTGTATGAACATGTTCATCCATGAGTCTTCACATAGATAAATAGCGACGTTTTTGATACGCTAATTGAACAATAGCTTGTTTCACTAAAGCTGTAATAATCTGCTGAACCGGTTGAATCGAATCGACCATGCCCACAGATTGCCCTGCCATAACCGAACCATTTTCAACATCTCCTTCAATAGCTGCACGACGCAACGCACCCGCCCAAAAATGTTCAATCGCGAGTTGTGCCTCTTTACGTGTTAGCTCACCAGATTGAAAGCGTTGAATAACCTCCGCCTGATGGGTTAAAAAGCGCCGACTTCCCGCATTTTTTAATGCACGCACCGGAGCAACAGGAAAACGTTCATCAAGTTGTACAGAAACTTCTGCATCACGTGCAGAAGCACGCATAAAAGCCTTTTTAAAATTATCATGCGCAATACTTTCAGTTGCTGCAGCAAAAAGCGTGCCAAATTGTCCCCCCGAAGCCCCTTGCTCTAAATAAGAAACCAACGCATCACCACGAGCCAACCCGCCCGCCACAAAAATAGGAACATCACGCATGAAAGGCAAAATTTCTTGTGCCAAAACATTAAGAGAAACAGCCCCCACATGTCCGCCAGCTTCTGATCCTTCGATAATCAGAGCATCAACACCCATCTGAACGAGACGCTTTGCCAAGGCAAGCGTTGGCACAAATCCAATAACTTTTACCCCTCCCTCTTTAATACGCTGAATAACGCCAGCTGAAGGCACACCACCTGCTAAAACAATATGACCAACTTTTGCTTCGAGGCACACTGCAATTAACTCGTGCAGCTGAGGGTGCATGATAATAAGATTCACGCCAAAAGGACGATAAGTGAGCAACTGCGTTGCTGCGATTTCTTGGGCTAAAGCGAGAGGCTCCATCGCACCGCATGCAATGACACCAAACCCGCCAGCATTCGAAATGGCAGAAACAAGATGCCGCTCGCTAAGCCAAGACATCGCTCCCCCCAAAATTGCATAAGGGACCCCTAAAAATTCTGTTCCCCGTTGCCATAATTGGTTGAGAAGTTTACGAGCATGCTGCCGTTCCGCCTCTGTTAGATCTTGCATCGAATCAGCCCCTAAAATATCAGACTCCATCTAAACCATAAGCTGTATGAAGTGCCCTTACTGCGAGTTCCGCATAATCTGCCGCAACCAAAACCGAAATTTTAATTTCACTTGTTGAAATCGCCTCAATATTGATAGCCCTCTCTGACAAAGTGCGAAACATTGTATCAGCCACACCAGTATGCGAACGCATACCCGTTCCCACAATACTCACTTTAACAATATCAGGATCAACAGCTAATTCCTGATATTGTACACTTTCACGCACACTTTCTAAAACACGAATAGCACGAGGCAAATCCGTTTTACTCGTCGTAAACACCATATTCGTTCTTTCATCGGTGCCTGTGCTCTGAACAATCATATCCACATTGACATTCGCAGCACTTAACGGACCAAAAATAGCCGCCGCGATCCCGGGTTTATCGGGAATACGCCGCAGAGATAATTTTGCCTCATCACGGGAGCAAGTAACACCTGTCACTAATTTTTTTTCCACGATTTCTTCCTCCCCCACAACCAAAGAGCCGGGCAACTGCCCCTCCATGACAGCAGGTCCTTCTATAAAACTTGAAAGCACTTGTAGCCGTACACCCGCACGCATAGCAAGCCCAACACTGCGTGTTTGTAAAACCTTTGCACCAACAGAAGCAAGCTCTAACATTTCTTCATAAGTAATTTTATCAAGTTTACGAGCTTTAGACACAATTCTCGGATCACTCGTATAAATGCCATCAACGTCGGTATAAATATCACAACGATCGGCTTGAATAGCAGCAGCTAATGCCACCGCCGACGTATCTGACCCCCCACGCCCAAGAGTCGATACTCTTTTATCCGATGTTACGCCTTGAAACCCTGCTACAACAGGTACAATACCTTTTTCCATAGAAGCCAGCAAACGCGCCCCATCGATTGTATCGAGATTGGCTTTACTATGAAGCAAATCTGTCTGGATAGGTACTTGCCACCCCGCAAAAGAACGAGAAGGCACTCCCATGGTTTGGAGAGCAAGGGCAACAAGCCCGCTTGTGACCTGTTCACCCGTTGCGACAATAGAGTCATATTCTGCCGGATCATACAGAGGAGAAATTTCTTGACAATAAGAGACCAGCCGGTCGGTCTCCCCTGCCATCGCCGAAACGACCACCAAAACAGCACACCCTGCCTCTTTTTGCTTTTTAACACGTTGGGCAACGTTCTTAATACGATTAAGGTCACCAACAGATGTTCCGCCGAATTTCATCACAATCCGTGGCACGGAACCAGCCATTTTTATCTCCCCCCTCTTAAACACGTGTCATATGACAGTTAAATACCTGTAAAAATAGGTTAAAATGCGTTACTCTAAAGATCCCCTTACATAATATATATCTTAAAGAAAGAGATCTTTTACAAAGTATAAAACATAAAAAGATTACAGATAAATTAAGAGTATTATAACACGTAATATAACACATGCAGGAGAAAAAACTTTGATAAACACACAAGATTCTCTTCAAGAGAATCGTCAAGATCCTCTACAAAAAAATATGCCTAGTGCACAAAACTCCTCCGTTTCGACAGAAGAAATTGCACATTTTAGTGCACTCGCTCAAAATTGGTGGGATCCGAATGGACCAATGCGCCTGCTCCACGCCATGAATCCAGCACGGATTGCATGGGCAATCCGTCATATGCCTTTGCAAGAAATCTCTCCCAACCAAAAAACAACACGTCAGGCGCGTATCCTTGATATCGGTTGCGGTGCAGGGATTGCAAGTGAATCTTTTGCCAAAGCAGGCTATGATGTTTTAGGACTTGATGCCTCTGCCGAGGGTATTGCTGCTGCCCAAGCACACCTTGATCACGCACCTTTACCGGCTGATGCCAATCATTTACAATATCGGTGTGGCAAGCCTGAAGATCTTGTACATGAAAAACAAAATTTTGATGCTGTTATTGCTTTTGAACTTATCGAACATGTGACGGATCCAAAACAATTTATGATTTTATTAGCCCAACTTATTAAACCAGGTGGCATACTCATTATTTCAACCCTCAACCGCACATTGGCTTCGCTTATGATCGGCAAAATTGTAGCTGAATATTTGTTCCATCTTGTCCCAACCGGCACCCATACGTGGCGCAAATTTATTCAACCTTCCGAACTCGGGCGCTATGCGCGTCAAGCCGGGCTTCATATGACCGCAATCACGGGATTCTCAGCTCTTTCAGGCTGTTGGAAAGAAAGCCCTCATCTCAGCATAAACTATGCTGCCGCTTTCAAAAAACTTTAAAAGTCTCTTTCAATTTTTCAAAGAAAGAAAATAAAAAAGACAAACAAAAAGAAGCCCGTTTTATGTGGGCTTCTTTTTGACAGTGCAACTTGATAACTTTTTGATAACTTTGTTAGAGTGCGTCTCGTCTCGCGCTTTGGGTTTGACATTTGCTTCTGAACCACGGGTCATGACCCGTGGTTTGATGAGGTACTGATTTCGTAGTTTTGTTTTTTTGTTATCGTTTCGAACACACTTTCATAATTTATGAGGGAGGTTTATCTTGTTCCTTTCTTATCTTCCGAACCACGGGTCATGACCCGTGGTTTGATTCTATTGCAAAGTGCCAAGCCCATGGTTTAGAGAGGTATTCTGAACGCGGGGGTATTCCCCCGCGTTTGTGAATGA
>JAFPVE010000008.1 GCA_017413025.1 Acetobacter sp.
CATTGGTACAAATAGATCAATGGGCATTTTGATACTTGCTTTAAGTGTGTGTCTTGATAAGATTTCTTTATTAGTTTTTATGGCTTTGCCACTTCCTGCGGAATCTTGAATAATGATAGCTCCTAATGAATGTTTTGGCATATTATCAAGCCCTAATTTGATAAAAGGCATACCATTTTCAGAGTGGCTAAAGGGAGGATTAAGCAATAATCTATCTGCTTGAAAGTCTTTAATGATAGTATTTAGTGTGCCATCTAAACTATCACCCTTGTGGATCTTACAGCTCCCATCGCCTCGCAAAATCATATTTGTCGTCGCTAAAGCAAACATTGAAGGTTCTATCTCGACGCCTAAGAGCTGATGTTGCTTGATATGATTGATTTTTTCTTGATAATCTTTGCTGTCCTCTATAAAAGTTTTTTTGACTTGATCACTCATTAATTGCATGGAAGCAATTAAAAATCCTGCAGAACCCATTGCCAAATCCATGACTTTGCTCTCGTGATTTATTTCTAAAATTTCTGCCATCATTTTTGTAATATAAGGAGGTGTGAGAACGATCCCAAGCTCCTTGCCATCTCCTAGGGCATATTTTAGAAATTCCGAATAGCATTCCCCCATAATATCTACATACTACTGAAATTAAAGCCTTCCATTTTGCTATAGATATTATTATAGATATAAGTAAAAATCTGTTTGTTAAGACTTGCGTCTTTTTCTATAGCCTTTGATACTAAAGGATCAAGAGATTTAGACTTATCCCTGTCTGGATCTTTGCAGATTTCTTGAAAGGCATGGCGGACTAAGTTCAATTTGTTTGACTCAGTAATTTTTGTTTTTAAGAGTTCCTCAATGCGATTATAGATTAAAATACCATCTCGTTGGTTATTTAAAGAAGAGCCTTTAAGATCAGAAGGAATAAGTCCTCTTTCTGTACCTATATTCTGCATACTAAGTAACATACCTGATACATAAATGACTCTTGTTCCTGCGATAATGTTATGATTATGCATGAGTTTATTTAGTTTTTTGGCATGTTCTTGTAAATCAAGCGAAGTCCTAATAAGGATTTGATGTTTTCTCTCTTCTGTTAGAGTGCAAGTGTGATAAAACTTTTCAAAAGTTTCTTGATTTTTTAAGAAATCCAAAGAGTGTAAAGGTGCAAATAAATAAGCCTCACTGGCACTTCCTTGAACTAAAATAACCTTGATTTTAACATTTTCTTTATTATCCCCTGCAATACCGATAGCAAAGGCTTGTCTATATTTACCACTAGCAATGGCTCCTCTTGCATAGTGCAGGGCACCATTAATGGCATAATTTTTTATGCTTTTTTCATCTGTCTTTAAAACATCACCATTTAAAGCCTCAAGCTTTGTTAGGCTAAACTTACTTTCTATAAAAACAGGGCAGGGATAAGATTCGTGATGATCTGTATAAGTATATTTTTCAAGGACAAAATCAGGAACGCCCACGCCGCTTTTTTTATCTGTCTTGCTATAACCCTTGAGTGCGTCTTTTAGATAATCTGAGCCATCTTTTTCAAAAAAATCTTTGCCTTTAATTAAGCCTAAATTTTTTAACTTATCTTTGACGTAATCATCAACGTCATTTTCCTTACTCCAGCTTGTTTTCATCTCAGCCACATCAAACTCCCTATTAATTTTGTTTGTAAATTTTAAAGTAAGTTAGAGTTTCATATACAAATTTTAGTTCTATATCTTTTTGACTAAACGGAGGAT
This sequence comes from Acetobacter sp., assembly GCA_017413025.1. Classification (GTDB taxonomy): domain Bacteria; phylum Pseudomonadota; class Alphaproteobacteria; order Acetobacterales; family Acetobacteraceae; genus Acetobacter. The sequence continues at coordinate 1,743 of JAFPVE010000008.1, forward strand.
TCATTAAAACTCTATTATATACATGAGCAAAAGCCTTTAATCGGCTAAAGCAATTAGCGCAATAAATAAACAAAGAACCATTTGTTTTATTTGTTACCATTTTTATTCCTTATTTGGTATTTTTGATTTATAAATTATAACAAATTGAAGCTTAAAAAAACAATACTTTCATTTGAACAGATCCTTTTATTTTTGAGTTGTATATCATTGAAGTTATAAATAATTACGAGCGATTTTTGATGAAGACTCTCTGAGTGGTGAGTCGGTAAAAACTATCCTATTTTTAGAGATCAGAGTGTTGTGGCGGTGTTTTGAATAATTTCTTTGTGTAAGTGTTGGCGTTGGAGGCGCATAGTGTGGCTATCGAACAAACGAGCACGTTTAAGACCGGCCTGCGCGTAGTGTTTTAAGAGAGTGTGGTCGTTTATGAGGTGTTCAATGTGTGTAGCGAGTTCTGTAGGGTCATCAGGGTTATCGACATAAAGAGCAGCCTCACCAGCGACAGAGGGTAAATTCCCACAGCGTGTTGTGATTAAGGCTGCGCCACAGGCCATAGCTTCAAGGGCGACCATACCAAAAGGTTCTTCCCAACGGCTTGGCACAACGACAATAGCCGCTTTACTCATGCTTTGAAGAACGCTGGCGTGAGGTTGAAAACCGCGTATTTGGATCCCTGCGGCTTGTGCTTTTGGGAGTAAGTTTTGTAGGAAAGGTGTTGATGTTTGGAGATGAATACCAAATCCATTGGTTCCAATCATGATGCCTTGCCATTGGGGATAATGGGGGAGGAGCCTGTTACAAGCGGCAACAAAAGTATCAACACCTTTATCAAAAACAACACGCCCAACATAAAGTAAAATAGGATCGCGCATTTGGGCAAGAGGGGGTATTTCTGAAAAATCTAAACTATTGGGTAGCACAGTCACAAAGGCATGTGTGTTTTGGCTCAAAAAACGATCGCGTATCCAGTTGGAAACGGCAACAACAGTTATTTTTTGGGCTAACTTTTCTCGTTGAGTCGGGGTCATAATAGATCGCATTGTACAAGGATCGTTATGGAGGACGAGGACAATAGGCAGATAAGGAAAAGTGCGATACAGATCGAGTGCCATGTCAGGTAAATTATGTACTTCGACAAGATGTGGCAGATTGTTTTGGACAATACGGCGTACAGCACGAATATATCGATCACGTTCCCCAAAAAATGAAAATGTTTTCGGCGTTGGAATAAAGGGTATATTCTTAAAGACAGGGTAAGTTGGCTTGTGCCCAACAACGTATTCTCCTGGCAATATCATACGGCGTACTAGCAAAGAAATAGCCCCTGCTTCTTGCGGGGAAAAGCGTTCTTTATGAGGTAAGATGGTTAAAACGCGTGGGGGTGAAAATGCTGTATTGTGTTCTTTAAGGGAGGCTTCTTCTGAAAAAAAAATGTTAAATTCTTTTTGTTGTTTATTGGCATTGCGTTGCCATGCACGCATAAGGTTTACTTTTCTTTTATATCGGTTTTTCTGTGTTAGGGCGACATATAAAGCCACCCCCTAAAATACGACTATCCTGATAAAAAACACAAGCCTGTCCGGGGGCAGGCATCGCAGGATCTGCGAGAAAGACAAAAGCGGTTTCTTGAGAAGTAGGCATAACGCGCGCACGTCTAGGCGTTTCACGCGCACGCATTTGTACCCAACACTCTACTTCTTGATCAGGGGGGTCGATGAGCCAATTAACTTCACGCAGAGTAAGCGTGTTCATAGAAGTTTGTGCTCGTGGAGCTATCGTAATTCTGCGTAATTGAGGGTTGATTCCTACAACCATTTGGCGTTCTCCTTTCAGAGAAGCTGCATTGCCTAAACGTTTGCTTTGCCCAACGGTAAACCGTAAAACACCTTCATGTTGTCCAACAACGTGCCCTTCCTGATTGACAATATCACCAGAACCAACCATTTCTGGATATTTGCGTTCAACGAGTTGGCTATAAGAGCCGTTATGCACAAAACAGAGATCCTGACTATCTGGTTTATCAGCAACTGCTAATCCAAAGCGTTCAGCTTCATGGCGAACGCTTTGTTTATCGGGCATATCGCCTAATGGAAAACGTAAAAAATCAAGTTGTGTACGTGTTGTCGCGAATAAAAACCAGCTTTGATCGCGATCAAGGTCACGCGGGCGATGTAATTCGACACCGTTGGGGCGTTCAACACGTCTCACATAATGACCGGTTGCCATAGCCTCTGCTCCGATTTCGCGTGCAAGATCCAAAAGGTCTGTAAATTTTACACCTTTATTACAAGCAACGCAGGGAACGGGTGTTTCTCCTGCAGCATAAGAATCAATAAAGGGGGTAATCACACTTTCTTGAAAACGTTGTTCGGCATCAATAACATAATGTGGAAAACCCAATTTATCCGCAACGCTGCGCGCATCACGAATATCTTGCCCCGCACAGCAAGTGCCTTTTTGTACCTGTTGCGGTGCAGTATAAAGGTGCAAGGTAGCGCCTATGACTTCGTGCCCTTCTTCCATGAGGCGTGCTGCGACAACAGAGCTATCAACACCGCCTGACATGGCGACAAGAATACGCATAGACGCTCCTTTATGTTTTACTTCTGTATATTAGGTTTTACGAGGGAGTCGAACGACTAAACCATCAAGTGCTTCTGTCATGATAATTTGACACCCTAAGCGTGATGTTTTTTCTACGCCAAAAGCAAGATCGAGCATATTTTCTTCGTCTTCGTTAGGGGTGTTAAGGCGATCATACCATTCAGGGTCAACAATAACATGGCATGTGGCACAGGCTAAAGAACCTTCGCAAGCTCCTTCAATATCAATATCATGTTTGTGGGCAATTTCTAGTACAGAAAGACCAAGCGGGGCGTTGACTGTATGGGCTGTGCCGTCTTGTCCGATAAATGTCATTTTTGGCATAAGTTTTTCCCTGTTAAAACAAAAGTTACTTTGATGATAGTTTATTACCTTGAGTAATATTTTAAAGATATATTTATTTATGCGATAGTTTATTGATACGCAACTGAATTTATTCTTAACTTATAGGGCGTACGTGTAAAGCGGCGTGGGCGAGTTCGTGGGCAGCATTTTCTGCTTCAATTTGTGTGGTGAAACGACCCGGGGAGAGGCGTAAACTTCTTTCTGCTTCTGAAATACTTAACCCTATAGCGCGGAGTACATAAGAAGGTTCTAGTAAGGCGGAGGAGCAAGCAGAACCTAGCGATATTTCAAGAATAGGGAGATGAACAATCACATCGATTGCTTTTATGCCTTCAGGTAGACGCAAGCTTATAATACCAGGTAGGCGTGGCGTGAGTGCTGCATTAACACAGCAGCCTGGCAGTTTTGATTCTAACGTGTGAAGAAAAATAGATTGTAATTGTGTGAGATGCTGAAAATCACGTTGATGTTCCTGCTGGGCGATATGGCAGGCTTGACCAAAGCCAGCGAGTAAAAAGCCGGGCAATGTGCCAGAACGTAAGCCACGCTCTTGCCCACCACCAGAAAAGATCGGTTGTAGCCGTACGCGGGGGTTACGGCGTATAAACAAAGCCCCTACGCCTTTTGGTCCGTATAGTTTATGACTTGAGAGAGAGGCAAGTGATAATTTCAAGTCATGAACATTGATAGGTATTTTCCCAGCAGCTTGTGCCAAATCTGAGTGAAATAAAGCCCCAGATTCCTTTATAAGAGTGCCTAAAAGATTTAAATCTTGTAAAACACCTGTTTCATGATTGGCGGCAGCTATCGAAACGAGAGCCGTTGGGGTTTCTAAGGCGCGGGTAAGTGTTTCTGGCGCAAGCCGACCGTCGGGCTCTACGGGAAGGATAACAGGTTCAAACCCTTCTGTTTTAAGGTCAAGAACGCTTTGGAGCACACATTTATGCTCTGTTGCAATTGTAATAACTCGCCGCCGCGTTGATCCTATACGCGCCAAATGGCGAACAGCCCCTTTAATGGCTAAATTATTGGACTCTGTTGCCCCAGAGGTGAAAATAATTTCGCGCGGGTCAGCGCCAATAAGAGTTGCAACATGGGCGCGTGCGCGTTCAACCATATGTGTTGCAGCACGTCCAGCTTCATACGTCGTACTATGAGGGTTCGCATTTGTGTGTTCTAAAGCGTTCATGAGAACGTCGCGCACACGTGGATCGCAAGGGGTACTTGCAGCGTGGTCAAAATAGAGTGTTGTCATCAAAACAACTTTTTAAGGTGTTTTTGTCGAAATGGCAACAAGTCGCGTATATGTTTGTATAAACTGCTCAATATCCGCCTCTGTAACGTTCCAAGGCAGAGAAACACGGATCGCTTGCCCCGCTAAATCGCCGAGCCCCATAGCCTCTAAAACGTGCGAAATCGTGACTTTACCAGAAGAGCAAGCAGAACCCGCAGAAACACAAATCCCTTCTAAATCTAACCGCATAAGTTGCGTTTGGGCTTTCTGCCCTGGGAGGGCTAAACAACTTGTATTGCCTAATCGCGGGGCTTTTTCTCCACAAATAACAGCACCAAGAGAACGGGCGGCTTGTTCTAAACGATGACGAAGCGATTCATAAGCAACAGGGTGCTGTAGGGCGTCTTGAAGAGCAGCGGCAAACCCGACAATAGAAGGGAGAGCCGGCGTTCCGCCCCGTCGTCCTTGTTCTTGTCCACCACCAACAAAGAGAGGTGTAAAGGACGTGTGTGTTGTGTTTTGGATTAAAAGAGCGCCTGCGCCTTTTGGTCCGCCAATTTTATGCCCTGAACAGGCTAAACTATCAAAATGTTGTTCTAAAAGGGAAAGTTCTACGCGTCCAACAGCTTGTACAGCGTCAACATGCAGGTGAGCACCGTAATGGCGGCATAGTCGTACAATTTCTGCCATAGGGTGTAAAACACCGGTCTCATTATTGGCAAACATTAAGCACACAAACGCGGGTAAAGCACCTGGTTGGGCGAGGCTTTGCTCTAAGAGATCAAGGCGTATTTGCCCGTTTTGGTCAACGTCTAACCATTCTAAAGGCGCTTGCGTAGGCACACTTTGCCGCACAGCGTCGTGTTCAGTACGCCCAACCAGAAACCGCCGCCCCACACCAAGAGCGTGTAGAGCGAGAGCATTCGCTTCTGTTCCTCCTGAGGTAAAAATACAGTTCAGAGGGTCTGCACCAAGGGCGCGGGCTATGGTTTCACGCGCATTTTCCAATAAAGCTCGCGCTGCCCTCCCTGCTGTGTGAATAGAAGAGGGGTTACCAACAATACAGGCGGCTTCTGTCATAGCCTCAGCTGCACAAGGGCGGAGGGGTTCGGTGGCATTCGCATCAAGGTAAGTCATCAGACGAGGGGAGGAACAAGAGGGGATCATTTCTGATAATAGCTGGTGTTTTTTTATGTTACGTGCTATTTTATGTGAAAGTACCTAATAAATAAAGCTGATTGAAAAAATAGATGTCAGTGCGTTGATATAGATAAAAAATGATAAGTATTGGCGATGTTATACAAATAATCAAAATAGTCCCAAATCTTTTTAAGAGGTGGAAGTGTAAGAACCTTTTAACAAAAGCGGATTCTTACGAAAAGAAAGGAGAGTTACATACAGCCTATGACATTTGTAGAGAACTTGTGAGGAAATTTGACAAGGCTGATGAGTTACTAGATTACGTTGCTGAAGCGTTAGTCAAACAAGGAGAGTTAGGTTATCAGTTATATTGTTGTGATCGTAATAAAAATAAAAAAGAAAGAGAAGAAGCAAAAGAATGCTTTTCTAAAGTTATCGAATTTGTCCCCTATGGGAGGAGGAGACGTAGTGTTGCCAAAGCGTATGTCGGTAGAGGGGTTATTGAGCAAGAGGAGGGCGCCCGTGAAGCAGCACAAAAGGATTACGATGAGGTATTGAAAAAAAAATTCAAATGTTGCTGATCCCGACGTCGTGCTGGCGGTTGCGCGAGCACGTCTTAATCGAGGAACTATAAACCTGCAGAGCTGTAATAATAGTGATTATGATGAGTTAATAGAAATAGAAAGAAAATATCATAAACGCGCTTATCACGATGAACTTCGCAAACTTGTAGCATTGCAATTTTATAATAAGGCTTTAAGTTATTACGAGAATAGTAAGATAGATGAAGCACTTACAGCGTGTAAACAGGCACTCGAAAAGTGTAAAAAGGTAAAAAAGAAAGATACGGAGAATATTGATATTGATGTACAGAACGTGTCTTGTTTTCATTTTTGGGAAGGGAAGCCCATTTCTTGCCGCGAAATCAAAGTTAATGTGCTGATGTTGCAGGGGCTGGCATATGTTCAGGAAATCTGGAATAAATTGCCTGATGACTATACAGACAAAAAGGAGAGAGGTGTTGATGAATATAAGGAACAAGTTGTTAAGGTTATCAAGGAGTTTGGTAGTCAGAAACTTGTCAATAAAGAATGTGAGGCAATTTTGACAATAATTAGAGACTTCTCTCAAGGAAATACAAGACAGCTGACGAACAAGCGATTTATGATTTGTGAAAGTGCTATCAAAATATGGGAGTGGTTGGAAAAAGAGTCTTTATTGGAAAAAGAAACTGCTAATTCTTTGAAAGAGGAATTATATCCTTACGTTTGCGACACGTTAAACAGTGTAGACAAGAATTACAAAGATAAAAATAAACTCATTACGATTTGCGATAATTGGGTCGAAAAAATACCTGACGGGAATATATGCCGTGTTGGAATTCTCGCATTAAGTGTGCCAATACATGAGCAGCTTGGCGATTATGGTGAGGTTGAACGTAAATGTAAGGAAGTAGTTCAGTTTTTAGAGAGTAGTAATTTTTGTGCTAATCAACGTTTTTACGCTACATATAGTTTTACTCAATATTTTCGTGCTGCACATAGTGCTTTTCAATCTTGGTGGCGTGTTTGTATACGGAAAGTTATAACTGAGCGCAAGGGGCGGGAGGATGTGAAAAAAGCATTCGATGCTGCTGATAAAATAAGGGAGAGAACAGGGATCGGTAATCAAGATGAAAGAACACAAAGACAAGTGCAAATAGAAAAACAAAAACAAAAAGAAATAATTGAAATAATTGATAATGAAAAAGATGATAATGCTCTTTCTAGAAAAGTATTTAATTATTGTTATAAAGAAAAGATTTCCTTTCTAAAGCCAAATGTGAGGATGCTTGAAGTGATTTGTTACGTTAAAAAGTTTTGGCGTGACTATAAAGAGATAGAAAATAATTTATATATTCAGAGAAAGGTTGTTATGCTAACTATCAGGTTAGCGGAATTTATTACCTATTGGCAAATAACGATTACAAATTACAAAGATTTCTTATTAGAAGAACTGGAAGAAATAATTAAATGGTTTGAAGCTAAATCTGAACAGAATCTTTCATCATGCTATTCTAGAGAATTGTATACAGTTTATGCTTTTTATGCTTTGTGTGAATACAATTCAGGTGGTGATTATGAAAAATTTTTAAAAGACAAGATAAAAGAAGATCCCAATTTTATAACAAGATTACGTAGAAGGTTGCCTTATATAACTAGTATTAAATCTGAACTAGTAGATCAATTTGTCCAACATTTATCTAACATTTAAAGGCCTAACAATAATACCCCCGTATAACACAACAAAAAACTAGATACTAGATAAACGCTAAGAACTGTGCTAAAAAGGCAAAAAAATAAAAAAAGTTTTGTTATATGGCGCGCCGTGGGATTCATGAAAATCATGGGGATGAGATATAGGTCAAGCTATGCGGCGTCGTATTTTGTGGTAGGGTTTGCTTATGCTTGAAATTATGTTTGCCGCTCCTAATGGGAGTTTAGAAGGGCGTTATTATCGTTCGCAAGTGTTAAATGCACCAATTGCCCTTATTTTACACCCGCATCCTTTGCATGGGGGCACGATGAACAATCGTGTTACGTACGAACTCTATCGTGTGTTTGGCGAAATGGGTTTTTCTGTCATGCGTTATAATTCGCCCGGGGTTGGTCGTGCACAAAAGCAGTTTGATGACGACGAAGCTGGTGAAATTTCTGCGGCTGCGGCGGCTTTAGATTGGTTACAAACGACGCACCCTTATGCGAACGATATATGGATTGTCGGCTATTCTTTTGGAGCATTTGTTGGGATGCAGTTGCTGGTGCGTCGACCAGAAATTACAGGCTGGGTGAGTGTAGCACCGCTTGTAACCCATTACGATTTTAGCTTTCTCGCACCATGTCCGTGTTCTGGCTTAATTATTGCAGGCGGTATGGATAAAATGGCACCTGCCACAGCGATTCGTAAACTGGTCAACAAACTCAATGTACAAGAAAATATTGCTGTGGATTATTATGTTTTAAATGAAGCTAATCACGTTTTTTCAGGACATATTGATAAAATCACAATGGTTGTAAAAGATTATGTGACAAAAGCTATTATGGTATCTTGAGAAGGCGTTGATGTGTCTTACCCACCCTTAAATTATGACCGGCTTTAATGCAATTATTTTAAGGGATAAAGGTATTATTTTCATACAACAAAATCTATTATAGAGCGAAGAACTTTCTACAATAAAACGGTTTTTGATTTTAAGAAAGATGTGTAAGAGACTTGCCGATTGCTGGCTTGTAACGAAAAGGAAACAGCCCTTTTAAAGGGGGCTTTCGTAGTGTGTTTATGCTACAAGCGAGGTATAACAGCGTAATGATCTACAGAAATGGTGGGCGCAACAGGGATCGAACCTGTGACCCCTACCATGTCAAGGTAGTGCTCTACCGCTGAGCTATGCGCCCATTCCTGCTTTGTCAATTTCTGTTTGCTAACTTTTACGTATAACTAGTATAGTTTTAGTTACATTCACCATAAAAGTGCAAGCTTTAGATATATTTAAAATAAAAATAACTTGTTTGCAACGTAAAAATGTTCTTTGATGAAAGCTTTTTTATCATGATCAATGAGAAAAGCGTTGGAAAAATGGTCAAAAAATCTTTTTATGCTGAGGCTGTATAAAACGAATAAGGCTTGAAAGACATACAAGCGATTCTATAATATTTATTGTGACGCATTTTTGGCGTAAACGTGAATTTGTTAATTTGATGTCTATAAAACCGCAATAATGACTATAAAATAGGATTCGTATAATGACAGAAACTGTTTCTTCATCTTCTACGCATAGTGAAACTCATGCTTTTAGTGCTGAAGTCGGTCGCTTGCTTGACCTTGTTGTGCATTCTCTCTATTCAGAGCGAGAAATATTTTTGCGAGAGCTGGTTGCCAATGCTGCAGATGCAACAGATAGAAGACGTTTTGAATCGTTAACACATTCGGCGCATAGCTTACCGGAAAACGTACGCATTAGTATTATTCCAGATAAAGAATCTCATTTACTGACGATTCGTGATGACGGACTAGGTATGAGCCGTGAGGAGCTTGTGCACAATTTAGGAACAATTGCGCGTTCGGGTACACGGGTATTCGGACAGCAGCTTGAAAATGCTAAACCAGAAGAACGTCCTAATCTTATCGGACAATTTGGCGTAGGGTTTTATGCGGCTTTTATGGTAGCTGATAGAGTTGATGTTGTGTCTCGCAAAGTCGGGTCTGACGAAGCATGGCGTTGGTCTTCTGACGGGAAAGGGGCCTATACGATCGAACCAGCTGTACGTGATAGGGCAGGCACAGACATTATTTTGCATATGAAAAATGATGCGGAAGAGTTTCTTAATCCGTGGCGGCTCCAATCTATTATTCGAAAATGGTCTGATCATATTGCATGGTCTGTTGTTATTGTGCACGACGGTAAAGAAGAGCCTGCCAATACGGGGACAGCCCTATGGTGTAAACCGCGCCAAGAGATTACAAAAGAACAGTTGGAGGAGTTTTATCGCCACCTCACGCATAATTTCGATACGCCGTGGGACACCCTTCATTGGCGAGCTGAAGGTACAACAGAATTTGTAGCGTTGCTTTTTATTCCGTCTTCTAAACCTTTTGAATTTGGCGAACAAACACGCAAAAGTAAAGTGCGCTTGCATGTGCGGCGTATGTTCATTACAGATGAAGCCGATGTTTTGCCGGCATGGTTGCGTTTTGTGCAAGGGGTTGTCGATACAGACGATCTTCCTCTGAATGTCTCGCGTGAGATGCTTCAGGCAACGCCTGTTCTTGCTCGTATTCGGAAAGCGGTAACAGGGAAAGTTTTGGCAGAGCTGAAAAAACGGGGTCAAGAGGCAGAATCCTACGCGACGTTTTGGGAAAATTTTGGACCCGTTCTTAAAGAAGGGATTTGGGAAGACCATGAGCATCGTGCTGAACTTGCGGCATTAAGTCGTTTTCGCTCGAGTGCAGTAGAAGGGTTGACAACTCTTGACGACTACATAAGTCGTATGAAGCCCGAGCAAGAGTCTATCTATTATATGACGGGGGAAAGTGTAGAAGTATTAGAGGCTTCGCCACATATTGAAGGGTTTAAAGCGCGGGGGATAGAAGTTCTTTTATTATCTGATCTTGTGGATGGTTTCTGGCCAGATCGGTTGCACAGTTACGAAGGAAAAACCTTGAAAAATGCGGCGCAAGAGTCAAAAGATCTGGAAAAATTTGGTGCTCTTGAAGAAACGCCAGCAGAGAAAGCCGATATGGATATGGTGTTACCTGTTTTGAAAGAAGCTCTTGGCAAGAGGGTTTCGGATGTACGGGTGACAGATCGGTTGGTATCAAGTGCTATGGTACTTGCAGCAGCAGGTGAAGCACTAAATCCCCAACTACGTAAGTTGATGCAGCGAAGCGGGCAGAATACAACAGACGACGTCCCTGTATTAGAGCTAAACCCTGCTCATCCGTTAATGCATGCCTTGGCTGCGCGTGTCAGTGCAAAAGAGGATATAGCACCATTGGCAGAGATTTTATTCGACGTCGCTACTCTGCAAAGTGGGGAGCAAATTAAAGATGTCAATGCGTTTTCTCGACGTATTATTGATCATTTAGTGAAAGATGCGGTTAGAGATGATGTCTGTGATGTTAAGTAATATTAAGAGCTTTTTAAGGAAAGACAGAAAGAGCCTGCGTGATCCTGCGTATGATTTTACAAACAGGTAGTTTGATGATTCGACAGGAAGAGGACGTGTGTGGGAAGAACTTCTTCCCACGCTGAAACTCTCTTGGGTTTTAGAAATCGGTTGTTTTGAAGGAAAGAGCACGTGTTATCTTATCGAAACTCTAGCTTCTTGTAGAGATATAGAACTACAGTGTGTTGATACGTGGGGTGGCGATAGAACATGATAGAACATAAAGAGGGTGTGGTTATTGAACTGGTTATTCACAAAGGTTCAAGTGATATGGTGTTAGCGAAACTATTGGCAGGAGGAAAACTCGGGTATTTTGATTTTGTCTATATAGATGGTTCGCAATCAAGCGCCTGAATTGGAACAGTTATGTGTCGAAAAGTTAGGGGATTAAGGTTTTATTTGAATTATTTGGAGTCTTAAAGTTTGGGAGACCTTTGGTCTCCCGTTGTTTTCTGTAGAAACTAGGGAAGGAGCGAGAGAACATTTTCAGCCGGACGGCAGACTTTTACCCCTTTGGGGGAGACGACAATAGGACGATTGAGCAAAATAGGATTGTCGGCTATGGCTTGTAAGAGGGTTGCATCGGTTACATCTGGTCTGTCTAGCCCTAATTCGGTATAGAGTTTTTCTTTGGTGCGTAATAAATCACGTGCGGTAACTGGACCTTGCTCGACAAGAGACTTAAGTTCTGAAAGCGTGGGCGGTGTTTTAAGATAGGGTATAATTTTAGGCTCAATTCCTGCATTACGGATAATTTCCACAACAGAACGCGCTGTTCCGCAAGCGGGATTATAATAAACGGCTATAGGTATCAATGTTTCTAACCTCTCAAATTTGCCATAACAGGGCTATCTAATAAGAAAAAACGGGGTGCTAGACATGTGTCTTATAATATTTTTAAAGTGTTTTAGATGATAAGAGAAGAGATATTAGAATTAAGAGATATTCTTTTGAAAAGAGTGTCTTTCTCTTAATAAAAAATAGATAAAAAATTAAGAAATTGTGTGAGGGAGGTTAAAAAATCTCTTACTTTCTTTCCTTTGTGCTTATTGAGGATGTTGTTTCTTGAAGATAAAAATTAATGTTTACGCCTAAAAATTCTTTGCGACGCTGTCGATGGGCAGAGTCTAATGCTATGATACGCCATTATCATGATACAGAATGGGGAAAGCCTATTTATGATAGCCGTCAACTTTGGGAAGCACTTGTGTTAGAAAGCTTTCAGTGTGGGTTGTCGTGGAATATAGTGCTGCAAAAACGTGACTCTTTACGTCGTGCTTTTTATGGTTTTGATCCATATAAAGTTGCTTCTATGACAAGAGAAGACGAGGCGCGTCTTGTTATGGATAAGAGTCTTATTCGATCAAAGCAAAAAATTGCGGCTACAATAACCAATGCGCGTGCTTGGGTTACAATGCATTATCGGGAAGAAGATTTTGCGGGTTTTATTTGGTCTTTTGCACGACAAAGCGAAATAAAGCTAACAAGCTACTTACAACAAAAAACGCCACAGTCTTGTCAGATCGCCGCAGCATTGAAAAATCATGGCTTTGTGTTAGTTGGTCCTATTATGATCTATGCTTGGATGCAGGCGATTGGTATGGTTCAAGGACATGAACCATGTTGTTTTTTGTATACGCCGTAAATTTTATTCCCACTCAATTGTTCCGGGCGGTTTAGAGGTAATATCATAAGTAACCCGGTTAATACCAGACACTTCGTTGACAATACGGTTGGCGACATGATTGAGGAAGGTCATCTCAAACGGGTAGACATCAGCAGTCATGCCATCAGTGCTGGTAACAGCACGGAGAGAACAAACATAATCATAAGTACGGTTATCGCCCATAACGCCAACAGTGCGTATAGGCAGTAATACGGCGAAAGCTTGCCATATAGAATCGTAAAGACCAGCAGTACGAATTTCTTCGAGAAATATTTTATCGACACGCCGGAGTAGTTCGAGCCTTTCTTGTGTAATCGCGCCAAGAATACGAATGGCCAGACCGGGTCCAGGAAACGGGTGACGCCCGATAAAACATTGTGGCAGACCAAGAACTTTGCCAAGAGCGCGGACTTCGTCTTTAAAGAGTGCCCGTAAAGGTTCAACGAGTTTCATATTCATACGCTCTGGAAGCCCTCCGACATTGTGGTGTGATTTAATGGTTACTGATGGACCACCAGAGGGGGTAATACTTTCAATAACATCTGGATACAATGTGCCTTGTGCCAGAAACTGTGCACCACCTAATTTTGTGGCTTCCTTTTCAAACACATCAATAAAAAGACGTCCAATGGTTTTACGCTTTACTTCTGGGTCGGTGATGCCATCAAGGGCAGTGAGGAAAATGTCAGAAGCGTTGCAATGTATAAGCGGGATATGAAATTGATCACGAAAGGTATGGATAACTTCTTCAGCTTCGCCGTCTCGTAACATGCCATGATCAACAAAAATACAGGTGAGCTGCTTACCAATAGCCTGATGAATGAGAACGGCTGTCACGGAGGAGTCAACCCCTCCAGATAAACCGCAAATAACATGTTCGTTACCAACTTGTTCGCGAATTTTGTGAATTGCCATTTCACGAAAGCTCGCCATTGTCCATGTACCTGTACAACCCGCAATGTTATGCGTAAATTGGCGTAATAACAGAGCGCCGTGCGTGGTATGCACAACTTCTGGGTGAAACTGGAGACCGTAAAATTTGCGAGTGTCATCAGCAATAGCAGCAAACGGTGCATTTTGACTAACAGCAACGGCACGGAAGCCAGTAGGGAGCATGGTCACTTTGTCTTCATGGTTCATCCATACCTGTTCTTTATCATGCGGTGACCATATCCCTTCGAAGAGGGCACAATCTTCTGTAATAGTCAGTGTTGCCCGCCCATATTCACGATGTGTGCTGGTTTTGACATGTCCGCCAAGCTGTTGGCACATGGCTTGCTGACCATAGCAAATACCAAGTAATGGCACACCACATGCAAAAACAATGTTAGGGATACGTGGTGCATTTGGGCTATTCACACTTGCAGGTCCACCGGAAAGAATAATGCCACGAGGAGAAAAAGCTAAAATTCGTTCTTCTGAGGTATTAAATGGCCAAATTTCACAATAAACACCGCTTTCTCGTACGCGTCGTGCAATAAGCTGTGTAAGTTGACTTCCAAAATCGAGTATTAAAATCCGCTCGTGATGTAATGAGGTTTGTTGTGGAGCAGAAAGAGAGGAGAGTTTCGGCACAGGGTTAGACTTTCATGAGATGATGTTTATAAAAACACATTATTTATAAAATGTATAAAACATGTCTTTATTAAGATTTATAGATTTATGGACTTGATTAAAGATATTATACATAACCCGACGACAGAGTTTGTATAGAAAAAATATTAAGAGTAATAAATAAAAGAATGTTTGATAAAAATATAGGCAAACGTCATACATATAAGTTTATAAGGTGCGGTGTGATAAGCTTTTTTGAGGCTTGTTGTACAGGGTGTAGTATTAAAATATGTATAAAAATATGCTTTACAAGTTTATAACGGTTTAATTCATTGATGATATATTTTTAACACGACTCGTTACATGTATAATAGGAAAGACAAAATTAAAATCAAAAAAAGAGTATTCTTTTTTTTACCAATCCGTAGAGTGATTTTATTTATGGCGGGAATAAGTTTGTGTGCGTGCGCTGCGACAGCAGCACACGATCCTTATGGAGATTGGGTAGGTACTTTGGTGCAAGATCAGGGTGAAGATTGTCCGGTAGATGATCCATCATTTATGCAAATAAGACCTCATCATATGATTTTTGTTCCAGGTACGGGAGCACTTATTTTACGGGGTATACCAAAGAAATCTCGTCAGTTCTATCATGCGACATTGACTTTAAAAGATGCCCGCGGACAACCTTATCCTATGGTTTTTACAGCACAGCCACGAGGAAAGTTTTTTTATGGTCTCTACGGCACACCTGATTGTCGTGCACATATTACACTGCATCGACCATAATATTTTAAACAGTGGTTTGTCTTTGCTATAGGCTACACTAGGATAGATAAAATTTTATAGTGGAGAGAAAAAAGCAAGGTGAAAAAAAACACGTGTATAAAAAACGGTTATAATAACCCCTATGCGTGGTAGTGTTGCAAAATCAATATATGTTTGTATTCTGTAAAAATAATCAAAAAATGAAAAATTTTTATTTTAGGGGGTTGCATGAAATAAATACCTCGTTTAAAAGAAATATATAAGCACCCGTAGCTCAATTGGATAGAGCACCAGACTACGAATCTGGGGGTTAGAGGTTCGAGTCCTTTCGGGTGCGCCAGCAGATACCTGGTCTTGACGTTTAAGTTGAAAAGGTTTTGCTATTGTTTTAGCTTCTCGTTAGGAATTTACGGTTTCTGTCTTGATTCGGTACAGCGGGTGCTAACGGCACATAATGAGAAAGTATATTAAGTGTTATTAAGATAACTTGGCATGATTTTTGCTAAAAAGTGTTGTCATTATAACGTTGTAAGAAAGAGAGCGTGTATCTATTTGCGCTTTTCTTCATGGTTTCTTATGACTGTTACTTTGTGTTGTTTGGCGTTACCAGTATTGGCGGGTGAAACATTTTCTTCTCATACATTGGCATCGGATCAAAATAAGGCTTTGGCTCGGGAAAGTATCTCTATATATAAGCATACTCTTGAAGCTATGGCACATACAGTGCCTTTTTCAAAAGCTTATCGGTCAATGCTTGCTTGGCCTCGTTGGGTAGCTTTACCGCAGGCTGTGACTACGCCGGCGCAACCTTTAGTGATAGCTGGCAAGCGTTATTTTATAGGTAATTTGTGCAAACCGCATAGTTGTGCGAGTGATCAGCTTTACGTTGTTTTTACAGAAGATGGACGTAAGGCTTGGGGACTTTTTGTAATATGGCGGGGTAATAAACGTTATGAAATGCCTTTAGGAGATCCAGATGGTGCAATTTTAAAAGTTTTAACAGACACTCTACACAAAAATATGCCTGATATGCCATAATTGATTTTGTACAGTTTAATAAGAAACTAAAAAAATATATTTTTGTTTCTTATATTTTTTATAGCATTATTTTTTCCTTAACCCTTTATATTATTTTATGTATTCTCGATTCTCGAGAGTTTTCTTACAGCTTTTTATTCGTTTATTGGAAAAAATAATTTTCGACAGAATAGGCTTTAGCAAGAAACATCAGCAGAAAAATGTTTTAGACAAGATGACGATGTGCATTTTTATACGTTAGTTTTATGATTATTATTACAGGGGGAGCAGGGTTTATCGGATCATGTCTTCAGGCAGCGTTGGTTAAAAGAGGATATGATACTGTTATTATCGATCAATTAGGGGCACAGGGGAAATGGCGTAATATTGCTAACCATCCGCCTCTCTATTGTGTTACGCCGGACTTTAATAACCCAGATGTTCTACCAGATTTTTTGGAAAGTCTTGATAAGGCAGACATGCTCTTTCATATGGGGGCTATTTCTGAAACAACAGCTTGTGATGGGGATCAAGTTTGGAAAACGAATGTTGCTTTATCACGGAAATTGTGGGATTGGTGCACGCGTACAAGAACGCGTTTTGTTTACGCATCATCGGCGGCTACTTATGGGTTAGCCGAAAAGCCTGATCAATTTTCTGATTGCCATGAGTTATTAAATACATTAGATCCTGTAAGTTTATACGGCTGGTCTAAACATGTTTTTGACCAGCAAGCTATAGCATTAGCAAAAAAAAATGTTGCTCCACCTCAATGGGTTGGATTGAAATTTTTTAATGTTTATGGTCCTAACGAATATCATAAAGGCAATATGATATCGGTTGTAAAAGTGAAATATGATGAACTTTGTAAAGGTGAAGCTGTAAAATTATTTCGTTCTCATCGTACGGATATAGCGCATGGTATGCAGGCGCGCGATTTTATATGGGTGCAGGATGTTGTGAGCGTTATGTTATGGCTTTATGATACGCCATCTGTATCGGGTGTGTTTAATTGCGGAACAGGTATAGCCCGCACTTATTTAGACTTGGCATATGCTGTTTGTGATGCTGCGGGTTGTCAACGACGTGTTGAGTTTGTGAATATGCCTACTCTTTTACAGGGTCAGTATCAATCTTATACACAAGCGGATATAACACGTTTGCGTGCTGCGGGGTATACGGGTCGTTTTACAACACTTGAAGAGGGTGTTCGTCGTTACGTACAAAATTATTTGGCAACAGAAACACCTTACTACTAATTTTTTGAGATATTTTCATGATTCCTGTTTTGATGTTTCCACAATTTAACCCTGTTTTTGTGCATTTTGGCCCCTTTTCTATACGATGGTATGCCCTATCTTATATTGCAGGCATTGTATTAGGCATTTTGCTTTTACGACGGCTTGTTATCTCTACACCACAAGTTGCTACGATAGAACAAGCGGATGATTTTTTAACATGGGTGACATTAGGGATTATTATAGGGGGACGGTTAGGATATGTATTCTTTTACCAGCCCGGGTATTATTTTAGTCATCCTTTGGCTATATTAGAAGTATGGCACGGCGGTATGTCTTTTCATGGCGGTGCACTTGGCGTTATTATTGCAATGGCATTTTTTACATGGCGATGGAAGTTAAATTTTCTTGCTTTTGCTGATCGTGTTACTGTGACTGTACCTATAGGGCTCGGATTAGGGAGGTTGGCTAATTTTGTTAATGGTGAACTTTGGGGACGCGAAGCACCTGCGAGCTTGCCTTGGGCTATGATTTTTCCTGATGGAGGTATGGTTCCGCGCCATCCCTCTCAGTTGTATGAAGCTTTAACAGAAGGGCTACTTTTGTTTATAGTTTTATATAGTGCTTCATATAAGCTGAGCTTTCGTCAACATGCAGGTTTTCTGGCTGGTATGTTTCTTGTCGGGTATGCATGTGCCCGTTCGTTTTGTGAGTTTTTCCGCCAGCCTGACCCTTTTTTAGGGTATCTCATTGGGGGAGCAACTATGGGGCAATTATTGTGTATTCCTATGTTTTTAGCAGGTAGTGCTTTAATGGTTTACGCGTGGTATATGCCGCCTTATGCAGGGATTTCTTTCCCTGAAGAGTCTTTAATCGCAAAAAATGAACATATAGAAACCGAAAATACCGAATATACCAACCCCGTAAAAGAAACTGAACATTAAGATATGAGTTCTTTTACTGTGCCTTCTGGTGCACAAAGACTTGACCATTTTATGGCGCAGGCAAATGCTCGTTATTATGCGACGGCATCTTTTTTGAATGATTTTGTAACAGCACCGGAAATTAGCCAGGTATTTGGAGAAATTCTTGGGGCGTGGGCTGCAATGGTTTGGCGAGGAATGAACTGCCCTTCGTCGTTTGTTTTTGCTGAAGCAGGGCCAGGAAGAGGCACTTTAATGGCAGATGCCTTACGCCTTATAACACGTCATGTGCCCGATATGGCAAAAGCCCAGCAAGTGCATCTTATTGAGACATCGCCGCTCTTACGTGAAATGCAATATCAGGCACTTTGTCCGTATGTTGTGCCTTTTTGGCATCACCATATAACAACTCTTCCTGACATGCCTTTGATTTTGCTCGGCAATGAGTTTCTTGATGCTTTGCCTATTCGGCAATTTATCCAAAAAGACGCAGTATGGTATGAACGTTATGTCTGTAATGGCGTGTTTCAACTTGTTTCCTCGGCTGCTCCTGTTTTGCCAGATGATCGTTTTTTGGAAGCTGATACGATTGTTGAATTATGTGAACCCGCGATCGCATTGGTTCGGTGGCTTAGCCAACGTTTTATACAAATACCGGGTGTTGCTTTATTTATTGACTATGGTCATGAAACACTTCTAACAGGTGATTCTTTGCAAGCCTTACATTATGCACGCCCGGCATCACCATTAGAAAACGCTGGTAAAGCTGATTTGACAGCTCATGTTGATTTTACGGCATTAGCAGCTGTGGCACGTCAGGTAGGTGCAGCCGTTTATGGTACAGAAACACAAGGCGTTTTTTTACAGCAACTTGGTTTTATGGAACGTACTGAACAACTAGCATGTCGGGCTTCTTTAGAGGACGCTAAAATTTTGCGAAAGAGTGCACATCGCTTGGTTGCCGCAGAAGAAATGGGGCATTTGTTTAAAGTTATGGCATTTGTCTCTCCTTTTTTGCCTTCACCTCCCGGGTTTGTACGAAAAGACAATTTATGAAAGACGATTTCTGTATCTTTAGAAGGGGCTGCTGAAAAAGAGAAACAGAATTACCTTTTCTAAAGAAAGGGTTGTTAACAGCAAGCATGTAAAAATCTACAATTTTGAGGTGTTTTATTTGTAAAATAGGGTCTATTTCTAGGATCTCATATTGACCTTCTTAAAACAATAATTGATATTTTGTTAGTCAGGCGTAGTGCGTCACATAGAAATGGCAGGCTGTTTGCATGTATAAAATACATAAAAATAAAGGCAATAACATAATGGTATTGCTATGAAAAGTGATGAAAAAATTAGATGTGATCATCTGTTTCCGCTGACAAGCTCGCTTCTTTCGCAGACACAGCACGGTTTTTTTACACGTGAGGGGGGTGTTTCGTCTGGTTTTTATGAGAGTTTGAATTGTTCTTTGCCTTCAAAACAGGGAGAGGGTCAAAAAGAGCACGGCGCGATAGAGAAACAAGGAGATAAGCTAGAAAACCTTATAGAAAATCGTCGTCGTGTTGCGACTTATTTAGGTGTGGAAGAAATTTATTTACTAGGTGCTATACAAGTTCATGGAAATAAGGTGTTGACAGTAACACAGCCATGGGCGTTAGAAGATGCCCAACAAGCCGATGCTTTGGTTACTTGTGAATCACATCTTGCGCTCTCGGTCATTACGGCTGATTGTGCGCCTGTTTTGTTGAGTACGACGGATGGAAAAATTATTGGTGCTGCGCATGCCGGATGGCGTGGAGCACTAGCAGGTGTTCTTGAGGCAACATGTGAGGCTATGGTGGCGTTAGGGGCATTACGATCAAAAATCAGTGCTGTTATTGGTCCTTGCATTGCGCAAGAGAGTTATGAAATAGCGGAGGATATGCGTAGAACCGTGTTAGCAGAAGATAAATACGCCGTCGTTTTTTTTACACCGAGCACACGTCTTGGGTATTATTGGTTTGATTTAGCAGGGTGGTGTGTTTCTCGATTACATCGGGCAGGTATTGGAGAGGTACGGGCGTTAAATGTGGATACGTTTTCTGATGAAAAACGTTTTTTTAGTTACCGGCGGTCTGTATTAACACATCAACCATATGCTGGACGTCAAATTTCAGCAATTACTACAAGAATGAAGACACTATGAGTTTCTTTAAAGTAGTTGTTATCAAACGTGTTTTTATCCTCCTGTTTGTGTGGGCTATACCGCTTTTTCTAACAGGTTGTGTTCATATGTCTCATTCTGATCTTTCTCAAAAAAATAGTTTTATTCATCCATTACAGCTGGATATACCCTTGCCGGATCATGTTGTTTTATCACAAACAAACAAACATTTATTGGAACAAGATTTGGTTAAGGCGTTGCAAGCACAAACAGTACCGGCTGTTGCCTGTCCTCGACAAAAAGATGATTGGTGGCTTGATGTGTCCATTCAGCGAAATAATATATCTATAACCCCTTTTTATCGTATTATGGCACCGCATAATAAACTGCGTGCTGTTGAAGAAGGTGCCTCTATTCCGTTGGCTCGTTGGCTTTCGGCTGATGCCGTTTTGTTTAATAAAATGGCTGATGACGCTGCTGCAAAAATAACAACAGCTCTTATAGGGATACAAGCAGAAAATATGCAAAAAGATCCCACAAGTCTTAAAAATCGACCAGCTCGTATTTATTTTACAGGCGTATCTTTTGAAAAGACGCAGGGAAGAATTTGCCACGATCATGGTAATAAAGCACTTGCACAACAATTTATTTTATATTTTCAGGATAAAAAAGATATTTTTCAACAAAGTGCTCATCATGCTGATTTTATTATTTCAGCGACGGCACAATTGGAGAAGGACTCTATCGTAAACTCTTCCCATAAAGTAGGGCAAGAGATACAGTCTTTAGAAATTATTTGGCGTGTTAAAGATAAAGACGGAAAAGAAGCAGGGGTTGTCACACAAGTTCATGCACTACAAGTAAAGTCTTGCAACCAACAGTGGAATAAGTTTGTGAGTATGACAGCTAAAGAAGCCGCTTTTGGCGTTAGACGAATTATAGACCGTTATTCAGGGCGTAATAATAAGCCCTTGGTTAAAACGCGTCTTTTGAAAGTTCATACTAAAGGTTGATGTTTTAAGAATTGAGCGAGAAATATTTTATACATATCACGTTTATCTATAGCTTGAAGTTCTTTCTTAAACGTCTCCGTTCGGGTGTCCCTTATTCGTATGCTTAAGGTGCTCTTGGCATACTTTCTAATGCGGACGTTCTTGCTCGAGAGCGCTACGTGTCTATGGGATATAAGTAATATTACGACTCCTTGGGAGTCTGTATTTTATTTTGTTATTTGTTACAAGTGTGATATTGCAAAGAAGTGGACTCTCATCTAGCCTCTGTGGGATATTAGACGGGTCTAATTGTACGAAACTTTTTAGGAAGAAAGGAGTGTTAGGATTTCAGCATCAGGAAACTGCTGTGAAAAAATATGATTTCTTTATTCGGCTTAATGACGAACGACGTATAAACCATACTATAGCAGTTTAGAAAATTTTAAAATAAGCCACGTTCCAACCATAAAAAGAAAACAAACACCACCGGCTTCTACTGTTCCCCATGGGCTTCCTGTAAGAAACATGCCGCTTGTATTCATACCAAAAAAACCTGTGACAAAAGTGGCAGGTAACATTAAGGTAGTACCAATTGAAACAAGGTATAACCGTTGGTTTGTCTCTTCTGTTTGGATAGAGGTCAGCTCATCTTGAAGAGAACGTGCGCGTTCTTGCAGGGCTAAAAGATCGTCCATTGCAGCATAGACTTGTCGTTGAGAGTGATCGTGTAAGTCATCTTCTGCCCAGTCTGGTAAGTCTAATTCTTCATCACTAAAAATACGGTTAACAGGGGCTAAAATTCTACGTAGTTCTGTTGAACGTCTGCGTACGATACCTAACGAACTATTGATATGACCAAGGTCTGTGTGCTGATCAGGCGTGAGCAGCATATCTTCTATACGGTCAAGCTGATTATCAAGATAGGTAGAGTCTTTGCGTAAAATACTTGCAAATTCTAATAGAATTTTATCGACCAAAGCAGCGGGTGATCGTGGAACCATTCCGTGCAGAAGTTTATGGTAAGTAATTTCGAGGGTAGTCGCAGTGTTGGAGCTAGTGGTTAGAAGTAAATCAGGTTCTAGAGCAAAGCGCCATAAATTAATGTTTTGCTCACTCTCGAGGGTCGTATTGTTGAGGGAAGGAAACGCTCCAAAAATCGTCCTTCCTTCGCTTTCAAGGCAAATATTGCGTTCAAAATTGATAAGTTCTTGTTGTACTTCTTCAGAAAAGGGAAGAAGCGTAATGATTTGGTCTTGAAAAGAGGAGTCTGTAACGTCAAAATGAAACCAACACCATCCATCAAGGTCAGCGAGTTCTGAGGGAAACGTGCCCGTTGTGAGACGACGCAGTACAATATCATGGGTGAGTTGAATAGGTTGTTGATCAAACTGACAAAAAACACCCCATACTAAACTTTTATAATGACAGTGTTGACTATCTGAATCAAACACAAATGGGAGAGGTGATGTTTTAACCATTGTATATGGTACTCTCCTCCTTTAAATGTCATTATAGTGATATTCTATGTCTTAATCATAAAAATAGTCCTATGCTTGTTGTTGCATAGGAATTGCTAACTAAGAATAATATACTTAAAGACAAAAAAAATTGTCAAGAATAAGGTGTACAGATTATAGCACGTAATGTGGCTAATAGTAACATACATTGTTTTTCTGTGCCCACAGTAATGCGTAACCACTGTGCCGTGCGATCACCTGTAAGGTGCCTGACAATAATAGCTTTTTGGCGTAAAAAGGCAGTTAATTTTGCGGCATCGTGATGAGGGTGTTGTACGTAAATAAAATTTGCTTCTGATGGAAGAACAATAAAACCTAATTCTTTTAAACCAGAGATTAAGGTTGTACGATCTCGTATGACAAAAGAAATTGTGCTTGTGAACCATTCTTCATCTTGAAGTGAGGCTAAAGCACCAGCTTGGGCTAGTCTGTCTAATGGGTAAGAGTTGAAACTATTTTTAACTCTTATTAAGCCTTCGATTAACTCAGGTTGACCAAAAGCAAAGCCTACGCGTAACCCTGCTAATGCGCGTGATTTAGAAAAAGTTTGTACAACTAGCAAATTAGGATATTCTCTTACAAGAGGAACAGCACTTTGTGCGCCGAAATCAACATAGGCTTCATCAACAATAATGACTCTATTTTGATGTAGGGTAAGTAAACGACGAATATCGTTAATACTAATTGCTCGACCTGTCGGTGCATTAGGGTTAGCAATAACAATGCCACTACAAGGGGCTATGTAATCATCAACGACAAGAGCCATATCAGTGTTAAGGGGTACTAACCGATAAGGAATTTTATAGAGGTGACAATAAACTTTATAAAAACCATAAGTAATATCCGGAAATAATATCTCTTGACCGTGGGCTAATAGCGCCAAAAAAGCATACCCAAGAACTTCGTCGGATCCATTACCGACAAAGACATAATTAGGTGATAAACCAACACGTTGAGCAAGAGCTTCTCGTAAAGCTGAAGATTCTGGATCAGGATAGAGGCGAAGCGTTTCGTTAGTAACCTGCCGAATGGCTTCTAGTGCTTTAGGAGAGGGACCATAGGGTAATTCATTAGTGTTAAGTTTAATAAGTTTGTTACATCGAGGTTGTTCACCCGGTACATAAGGGGTAAGAGTGTGAACAAGAGGACTCCAAAAACGGTTCATAATTTATTCTTTATAGTGAGTGGTTGTTTAGAGGGACGGCGTGTATAATTTGTAACATTACGCCTCAATAGTAAAGACAATAACACGAAATCTTTTGAAATTGCGTTGTGTGGAGTTCGAATAAATTTCGTTTTTCAAATTAAGTTCTGTTTTTATGAGTGATCAAAATTTTGCTGCTTTTGTGTGTACATTACAGGTCGCTAAAATGAGGAGGTATATTCTCTATTCTATGCGGTAATTGGAATCATATCTGTGATAAGAAAACGGCTTTAAAGAGAGACGTTTTCTTTTCGGGCGGCATAATGGACGGCATAATAAATCTTCTACTTGTACTTGTGTTTAATACTGTGCTGTCACCTCATGGGGCACGTGAGCTATTGACTGTTGTATGTATTTAAGTTTGTCGGTTTTGGACATTTTGTAATGCTTGAAAAAATATTTGTATTATGACGATCTAAAAATCACTAAAGTTTCTTTTATTTCGTCTATACTAATACTTATTCAAAAGTAAAAGTAAGAGAACTTACTATTTCAATATATATCATAAATCCCTGTTTTTTTGATATAAAAATCATAAAATTGGTGAAGGAGCAAGTGCTATTTAATATGAAAAAATAGTTTTTATGCTTCGCTTGGTAAAAAACAAGCAAAAAGCAAGGTAATGTTTTGTTTTTTTCTATATATCTATACTGTTTTGTAGGTCTGTTTTTGGATTAAAACTAAATTGACTATTAAATTGACTATCAAGGAAAGGGTGAGCCACAATGCCTGCTTCTATTTCTAAAGAAGATTATGTTTCTGCGGATGGAAAAGAGGGTACAAATATGGATACTCTTTGTATCAATACTATTCGTACTTTGGTCATGGATGCGATACAAAAAGCAGGTTCCGGACATCCTGGAGCAGCTATGTCTATGGCGCCTGTTGCCTATACGCTTTGGCAAAATATGATGGTCTATGATTCTGCTGACCCTTTGTGGCCTAATCGTGATCGTTTTGTATTGTCTATTGGGCATGCTTCCATGTTGTTGTATGCACTTATTCATCTATCTGGGATAAAGGAAGTTTGTCACAAAACTGTTATCGATCAACCTGCTTTGACTATAGAGGATTTGCGCCAGTTTCGTCAGTTAGGGTCTCGTACGCCTGGGCATCCTGAATATGGGCATACAACCGGCGTAGAAACCACAACAGGTCCACTTGGCGCAGGGTGTGCAACTTCAGTGGGTATGGCAGTAGCGCGTGATTGGCTGGCTACGCGTTATAATCGTCCTCATTATCCCTTGTTTGATCATACTGTTTATGTTCTATGTGGTGATGGTGATATGATGGAGGGGGTAACAAGTGAAGCCGCATCGTTTGCAGGGCATCATGGTCTTGGTGGGTTAGTTTGGATCTATGATGCGAATAAAATTTCTATTGAAGGATCGACAGATCTTACCTTTACTGAATCTGTCGCTGAGCGCTTTAAAGCTTATGGATGGCAGGTCCTAACTCTTGAAAATGCTAACAATACGCAAACGTTTTTGACCTTGTTAAAACAAGCTCAAGCAGAAAAGACGCGTCCCACTCTGATAATTGTTCATTCGGTGATTGCGTGGGGGGCACCTCATAAGGCGGGGAAAGCTTCTGCACATGGTGAGCCGTTAGGTGAGGAAGAAATACGCGCTACAAAACAAGGATTAGGTTGGTCGGCAGAAAGTCATTTTTTCGTTCCAGATGGTGTATTGTCTCATATGCAGGCTGGTATGGGAGCACGTGGTCGTCAGGCTCATAGGGTATGGAAAGTGCTTTTGGATTGTTATACAACTGAATATCCTCGTGAAGCTGCAGAGCTTTTGGATATTTTTAATGGTGTAATTCCAAAAGGGTGGGACTCTGATATACCAGTGTTTACTGCTGATAAGACAGGGGAAGCTACACGCGTTAGTTCGGGCACAGTACTTAATGCTATAGCGAACAACTTACCATGGTTATTAGGAGGGTCTGCTGACCTCGCACCGTCTACGAAAACGTGGCTTAATGGGCAAGGAGTGTTTAAAGCGGTAGATTGCAAAAAGGACGAGAAAGATGGAGAGTTATGCCATGTAGGACGGAACATCCATTTTGGTGTGCGTGAACATGCTATGGGAGCTATGGCTAATGGTATGGCTTTGTATGGGTTGCGTCCCTATGTAGGAGGATTTCTTATTTTTTCAGATTATATGAAAGCCTCTATTCGTTTATCAGCCCTGATGAGCCTTCCTGTTATCTATATTTTTACGCATGATTCTATTGGTGTAGGAGAGGATGGTCCCACGCACCAACCTATAGAACAATTAACACAATTACGCGCAATACCAAGGCTTATAACGCTACGACCAGCAGATGCTAATGAAGTGGCGGAGGCTTGGCGTGTGCTTATAACACACAAAGATGGGCCTGTGGCGTTGGTGTTAAGCCGTCAAAATTTGCCTATATTAGATCGTAATCGCTATGCTTCAGCGTCGGGGGTCACACGAGGGGGATATATACTAGCGAGCAGTACGGCGTGTCCACGCGTTATTATTATTGCATCTGGGAGTGAAGTTCAATTGGCTATCGGTGCATATGAGGCTTTAATGAGCGAAAACATTCCAGCTCGGGTTGTGTCTATGCCAAGCTGGGAATTGTTTGAAGCACAATCTACTGAATATCGTAACAATGTGTTACCGCCCTCTGTTTCTGGGAGAGTTGTCGTGGAAGCGGCTTCTGCTCTTGGTTGGGAACGTTATGCAGGTGATAAGGGGGAAATTATTGCTTTGCGAGAGTTTGGAGCTTCTGCACCGGGAGCACAGCTTTTCCAACACTTTGGATTAACGCAAGAGGCTGTTCTTGCTGCCGCGCGGAAGCAAGCGAGACAATAGCTGAAACGCATTAGAGTATATAATATGGTTTTGGTAATACGAAATATATCACTGGATTTTAGGTTTCTAGGCTTATGATGCGCTCTTTTTCTCCTCTTCATGATCTTGTGCACATGCAACAATCACCATGGTTGGATTTTATTAGTCGTTCTTTTATGGAGGAAGGCTCTCTTGCCGCCCTTGTACAAGCAGGTGATATCCGTGGCGTGACATCTAACCCTGCTATTTTTCAAAAGGCTATGGGAGAAGGCACGGCATATGATGCACAAATACGAGATATTTTAACACGTCAAACGCTTTCTCCTGGTATGTTGTATGAGCGTTTAGCTATTACTGATATTCGGGAGGCCACGAAAATACTCGCTCCTGTGTATGATCATACGAGAGGAAAGGATGGTTTTGTAAGTTTAGAAGTTTCTCCCTATCTTGCACATAATACACATGACACTGTGCGGGAGGCTACGCGTTTATGGGATGATGTAGCTGCTTCTAATTTGATGGTCAAAATTCCTGCAACACCGGAAGGGATTCCAGCTATTCGGCAATGTATTGCTACAGGTATCAATGTTAATGTAACGCTGATTTTCTCACGGGCAGTTTATCGCGATGTGGTGGAGGCGTGGCTTACAGGTTTGGAAGAGCGCCACGCAAAAGGGGAGGATATTTCTCGTGTTGCTTCTGTAGCGTCTTTTTTTATTAGTCGGATTGATACGCGGATAGATAGTGTGATTGATCAGCGTATAAAGGCAGGTGACACACATGCACAAGAACTTGCAACTTTGCGTGGAAAAATTGCGATTGCCAACGC
The DNA here is from genome assembly GCA_017413025.1 of Acetobacter sp. Classification (GTDB taxonomy): domain Bacteria; phylum Pseudomonadota; class Alphaproteobacteria; order Acetobacterales; family Acetobacteraceae; genus Acetobacter. Next base: position 29,444 of record JAFPVE010000008.1, read on the forward strand.
AAAACAAGCCTATGCTTATTGGCAAGAGGTTATGCAAAATCCTCGTTGGAAGGCGTTGGAAGCCGCTGGCGCGCAAACCCAACGTTTGTTATGGGCTTCTACGGGTACAAAAGATAAAGCCTATAGTGACGTACTCTACGTTGATAGTTTGATTGGTCCTCAAACGGTTAATACTTTGCCACCGGCAACAATGGAGGCTTTTCGTGATCATGGCACTGTAAGTGAAACACTTACAATAGGTTTAGACGACGCCCATCATATTCTTCTTGAAGCAGAACGGCTTGGTTTAGAGATTGATGATATTACAGATAACTTGTTGAACGAAGGGATTCGGTTATTTGTAGAAGCTTTTGATACATTATTGGCTTCTGTTGCAACAAAACAAATAGCATTGATGGGGACGCATTTAACATGTCTAGAAATGAGTCTTCCAGAAGAGATTTCTTCTGCCATTGCACAAGAAAAAGAAAAATGGTGTTGTGAGGGAATTATTCGTCGTTTATGGAAAAAAGATGCTTCACTCTGGACAGGAAATGGAGAATCACATTGGCTGAATTGGTTAACAATTGTTGGTGATCGCATAGATCATTTGTCAGAGTTAGAAGATTTTCAATTAGAAGTGCGTTCCCGGTCTTTTTCAGATATTTTACTGATAGGAATGGGTGGTTCTAGCCTTGGTCCTGAAGTTTTGGCAATGACTTTTGGAAAACGTGAGGGATTTGGAAAGTTTCATATTCTTGATAGTACAGATCCACAGCAAGTAGCTGCCATAGAAAAAAGCCTTGATATAGCCCATACATTGTTTATTGTTTCCTCTAAGTCTGGTACGACACTTGAAGTAAGAAACATGTTAGCCTATTTCTATAATGTTGCAGAACATGTATTAGGTGCCCAGGCAAACCAACATTTTATAGCAATTACAGATCCTGATTCTGCTTTAGAAATATTGGCCCGTGAAAAAAAATTCTGGAAAATTTTCTATGGGGATAAAGAAATTGGCGGTCGGTTTTCTGTACTTTCTAATTTTGGTCTTGTACCAGCGGCGGCTATGGGTCTATCACTTCATCGCTTGATGACAGAGGCTGATCGTGCTGTGTGTTTATGCGATGTGAGTGTGCCACCTGTTGTTAATCGTGGTGTGTATCTTGGCTTATTGTTAGGAATGGCAGCACGTTTTGGACGTGATAAATTGACCATTTTGGCAACATCAAAAATAAAAAGTTTTGGGGCATGGTTAGAACAACTTGTTGCTGAATCAACGGGTAAACAAGGTAAAGGAATTATTCCTATTGATAATGAACCGATGGGTGATATATCTCATTATAGTAAGGATCGTTTATTTTTGTATTTATGTCTAGAGAAGGATCATTGTTATACTCAAGAAAAAATGATTGCTCGTTTTCGCGAGGCTGGTCATCCTGTTGTTACAGTGACTTTGCATACATGTGAACAATTGGCACAAGAGTTTTTTTATTGGGAAATGGCTACTGCGGTTGCGGGTATTTTATTAGAAATTAATCCGTTTGATCAGCCTGATGTAGAACTGAATAAAATAGAAACTCGCCACCTGATTCAAGACTATGAGAAGACAGGTATTTTACCAACGGAAATCCCTTTTTCTCGTTTAGGTTCGCTTTCTTTGTTTGTTGACCCAAAAAAAGCAAAGTATTCTCATGGAGAAGAGGCTTTGAAACTTCTCAAAACACACTTTTCTTGTGTAAAGCCTTCTGATTATGTGGCATTGCTTATATATCTACCTTATAAGCGTGAAATACATCTGTGGGCAGATCAATTGAGAGTGTATTTACGAGATACCCTTAATGTCGCTGTTGTTGTTGAGTTTGGACCTCGTTTTTTGCATTCTACGGGTCAACTGTATAAAGCAGGTCCGGACATAGGTGTTTTCTTGCAAATTACGGCAGATACTCTTTATGACCTACCGATACCTGGTACTCAATTAACATTTGGTGTTATTGAGGCAACTCAAGCTCTTGGGGATTTTAATGTGATGGCTAGGCGAAAAAAGCGTATTATACGTGTACATGTGCATGGAGATCTTAAAGTGGGACTTACTGAATTGACGGCAGCTTTGCAAACGTCTTTGTTGTAAGGGGTAGTGTTATATGAGTGGTTTACATTCTGAACTTGTTGTTGAGGAATACAAGAGGCAAGCTGCTATTCAAGCAGCGACTTATGTACACGATGGTATGATAGTCGGTCTTGGTACAGGATCTACAGCACGTTTTGTTGTTTCAGAATTAGGTCGTCGTGTGCGTGAGGAAGGATTGCGTATTCAAGCTATTCCTACATCTGTCGTAACACAGAAACAAGCCAGAGAAGAAGGTATCCCACTTACAACATTTGCCGATCAGTCGGTATTAGATATCGTTATTGATGGTGCCGATGAAATAGAACTCAGAACGCTCAATTTGATTAAAGGTATGGGTGGTGCGCTTTTATGGGAAAAAATTGTAGCGTCTACTGCAAAGCAATTTGTCATTGTCGCTGATCAAAGTAAATGTGTTGAACGTTTAGGAGAACGCTGTCCATTACCTGTAGAGGTTGTAGCTTTTGGTTGGGAAAGTACAGCCCGTAAATTAGCAGCATTAGGCGCACAGATAACACTGCGACGTTGTTCTGATGGGCGTATTTTTCTTACTGATGAACGTCATTTGATTATTGATTGTGTTTTTTCACCTTTAACGGCGCCATATACATTAGCAGAGGATATTTTAAGCATCGTAGGTGTTGTCGAACACGGCTTATTCCTACACATGGCGACAATCGCTATTGTATCTGGGAGCGATGGTACGCATATTCTTGAACCATCTGTATAAAAACGAGAAAGTTATAAAAGATAAAGTTAATTAAGCTAACGTCCTCTATATGCTGGTTATGCGAGAGAGGGGCGTGTGTCACTCAATAACTCATATAAAGATCTATTAGAAAAATAATTACTCTTTATACAAAACGTTATTACAAGCTATAAAAGGAACAGCGCTTTCGTTGTGCTTTTATACAGAATATAAAAGTCACTTTACAAAGAGGGAGCGTTTCTTTGTCACGGAAAAATTACCCACAAGTAAACGTCTTTTAAGAATCTGTGCTTTAGCGACTTCTTCCTGAATAAAAGTATCTTCTTGTTGACCAAACCTATTAATGATCTCTTCGTAAATAGCAGATGCTTCTTCTTTGCGATTATTTAAAGAGTAAATCTCTGCTTTCTCAAAAAAAGCCTCTACAACATATTTTTGAAGTACATGGTTTTTTGTATTTCCAAATTTATTGACAATCTCTTCATAAGCAGAGAGAGCTTTCCCGTAACGGAAAAGTTTAGCAAAAAAAGCACCTTTCTCAATAAGAGCTTTAGCCACTTGTTCTTGAAGTTGAGGGGTCTGAGAGGCACCGAATTTGTTAATAATATCTTCGTAAACGGTGAGAGCTTCTTTTCCATAACCACTTTCGATCAGGGAATTGGCTTTTTTAATGAGTGCAGCAGCAATATGCAGCTGTGCTTTAGCCACTTGTTCTTGAAGTTGAGGGGTTTGAGAGTTACCGAATTTGTTAATAACATCTTCGTAAACGGAAAGAGCCTCTTTTTGTTGGTTATTTGCTTGCAGAACCCCTCCTTTTTCAATCAATGCTTTAGTAAGTTGTTCACAAAGAAAACAATTTTCTGCACCTTTGCAATTACAAAGGGAACAATTTTGTATTACGTCGCACGTACGAATAACTTCTTCATAAACAGCTAGCGCTTCTTCTTTATGCCCCGTTTTAACAAGAGTAGCTCCTTTTTGAAGGAGAATTAGAGCAATTTGTGTGCGTGCTTTATGCACTTGTTCGCGAATAGTTAGACTTTCTACGTTACCAAATTGGTGGATGAGGTCTCTATAAGTAGAGAGAGCCTCTTCCTGCCGACCATCAGCCTGCAATATCGTTCCTTTTTCGACTAATGCAGTAACAATAGCCTTACGAAGAGAGAGATCTCCCGACTCGTTGAATCTTTGAACAAGATCATCATAAGTAGCGAGTGCTTCTTCTTTGCGACCCAATTCAGTAAGAGACCTTGCTTTGTTGAGTATTGTTGTGGCAAATTGACTGCGTAAAGATGGTTTACTTACCTCTATAGGCTCTATTTGAGAGTTCTCTTTTGTAAAAGATTCTTGGGTTAAAGTATCTGACGAAGTGTCTGAAGATGCAAAACTATTGACGATTTTTGAGAAAATTCCCATGTCACACCCAAGCGTAAAAAGGTAAAATACTTCGTTATGTCGAAATTATAACAGATTATGGTCTGTAAAACAAAATAATTAAAACTAGAACAGAAATTTTATTACCTAATTATTTTATTTTCACTTATTTTTACTTGTTTAATTTATTTAATTTAATTCTAAACATTTCGTAAATATATAGATAATTTGAATAAACTATCATTGTGGCCAAGGTTGATATTGTGGCCAATTTTGATGAAGGGGAATGTGGCTTTGTTGTTGAAGTAATTGGGAAAGACAAGCTTTTCTGTTTACAAGAGATCGAGAAACCCATTTGCGAAGTGCAGGGTCGTCTCGAAACCTAATGACAACGTCGTCATAAGCAGAAATAGCTTGTTCAATATGCCCTTGTTGAGCAAGGGTTACGCCTTTGTTGTAAAGGACCTTGGCTACGCCTTCACGTGCTGATGCAACGATTTTGCTATAAAAAGGATCGCTACCAAATGTATTGATGACTTTATTATAATCAGCTAATGCTTCGTCGTGGTGACCAAGTTTGGCAAGAAAATTGCCTTTTTTAAGAAGATTTTGAGCAGTAGGATTTTCGTCTCGAAATTTGGTGGTCATTTCGTTATACGTCGTTGCTAATGCATCAGCGACAGCTTCGTGGGTTTCGTGACTTACAGAGAAAATAACGGCACATAAGGTGACGAGTAAAAATCTTTTTCTTGATTTATTTTTCATGATGTTTTCTTTCAAAGAATACGTAATAATACGTTTAAAAGAAACATTTTAACAGAATTTTCGTTCAGATGTTAAACATATCATTACGTATTTCTGAATTTTTAGATTTTTAAGGAAATGGGAAAGATATCAATAAAATATATAAAATGTTTTTCTATGGCTACATGAATGAAAATAGAAGTATAATCGGTATATTATTTTCTCTATGAGGAAGCTTGTGAGATGATATCTTATCAAACGATACCAACATCTATGAATGCTATTATCGCTGTAGGACACGGAGAAGTCGATGTTTTGCAGAAACAGAATATTCCTGTTCCACACCCCAATCAAGGTGAGGTGTTGGTACGTGTTATGGCTGCGGGTGTTAATCGTCCGGATATTATGCAGCGTAAAGGGTTATATCCTCCTCCTGCAGGAGCATGTCCACGGCTAGGGTTGGAAATAGCGGGTGAAGTTGTGGTCTGTGGAACATCAGAAGGTGATGGGAAAATACTTCCTCATGGAAGTCGTGTGTGTGCCCTGACAAATGGAGGTGGCTATGCTGAGTACTGTGTGGTGCCAATAGGGCAGTGTTTGCCTTGGCCAAAAGGATTGACAGCGGTACAAGCGGCAGCTTTGCCTGAAGCATGTTTTACAGTATGGTCTAATCTGTTTATGCCTACTATACTACCTACTGGTACGCGTGTACTAATTCATGGTGGGGCGAGTGGTATTGGTACTATGGCTATTCAACTTGTTCACGCGTTTGGAGGAGAAGTCTATACTACGGCAGGTACAGAAAAAAAATGTGCTTTGTGTAAAGAGCTAGGGGCTGTGGCTGCTATTAACTATAGAGAGGAGGATTTTCTTTCTCGTATTCGTGCGTTGACGGATGATATGGGTGTTAATGTTATTCTTGATATCATTGGTGGATCGTATTTTAATCGGAATCTGAAAAGTTTGGCGACAGACGGGAAATTGGTTATTATTGCGTTACAAGGAGGGGCTAAAGCTGATCAGGCTGATCTGTCACGCATTATGACACGACGATTAACGGTAACAGGAAGCACTTTGCGTGCGCGTAATAAAGCTAATAAAATTTGTATTGCGCAAGATCTGTATAAGCATGTTTGGCCTTTATTAGAAGCGGGTACTGTTATACCTCTAATCCATGCTGTCTTTCCATTAGATCGTGTTGCGGATGCACATCAAATAATGGAAGATGGGCAACATAGCGGTAAAATTGTATTAGAATGTTAACTTATAAATTCAACGCCATCGGTGCCACATCGTTTCGATAATACCGTAGATACTCGCGAATGCCCAGAAAATTTCTATAAGAAATGCGGCTTTGTTAAAGTCGTGCCAAAGAGAAATCATCATAAAGCAACAGCCTAATAAATTTGTTATAGGGTAAAGGAAACCCTGTGTGTCAACTGTTCCTTTTATATTGAGAAAATACATGATAACGAAAAGTGTTGATCCAACATAACCACATAGATCATACCCGTTTAAACTAGAAAGCATTTTATTTTATTCTCTCCATAATTTTCTTTCTCACTTTAATTTTATATATTTCATGTGAAAAAAAGAAAGTAGAAATTTGTAGATGAGATAATAAAGCTTATAGATTTAATATTATTTTGATACTAGGTGTTTTGTTGCTGTTGTTTAAGCCTTAACTTGTTGACTGTTGAGGAATGGTCTCTATGAGTATTACTGATATTTCTTCAGATGTCGTCAATCGTCTTACAGCTGTTCGTTATCGTATAGCGAAAGCAGCAATGTCTGTGGGACGTGATTCATCTTCCATAACGTTAGTTGCTGTCTCTAAATTTCATTCACGTGAAAGCATTTTAGAGGCTGTAAAGGCTGATCAGTATATTTTTGGAGAAAATCGTGTGCAAGAAGCTACGGTTAAGTTTTCTCCGATACAAACTGTTATACCGGATCTACGTGTACATCTAATTGGTAGTTTACAAACGAATAAAGTACGTGATGCGATACGTATAGCTCATGTGATTGAGAGTTTAGACCGTCCAGCTTTAGCAGAAGCACTTGATCGTGCCGCTCAAGCCGAAGGATATTTGCCAGATCTTCTTGTACAGGTGAATACAGGCAATGAGCCACAAAAACATGGTGTGCCTCTTGAAGAAGCTGATTGTTTTATTGATGTATGTTGTCGACGTTTTGGCAATAAACTTCGTGGATTGATGTGTATCCCCCCTATAGGTGTGGATCCAATACCTCATTTTGTTATGTTACGTAAACTAGCCCAAACACATGGTTTAGAGATGTTGTCTATGGGAATGTCAGCTGATTTTGAGCAAGCCATTATACATGGAGCGACGCACGTTCGGATTGGAAGTGCTATATTTGGTGCACGATCTAATCCATAAGTGTTTGAAACCATAATCATTCTAACAAGTAATAGAAAAATGAGTAATAGAAAGGAAAATATCGTTTGGATGAGATTTATTTTTATTTCAAGATATGGAATTAAATAATACTATGACTGTTTCTTCTTCACCTAATGAACCATCTATGCAAGAACAAGAAACTCTCTTGCCTGAACCCCGGCATATTGCTGAGTTTGGGGCAGATCAACATCATGTGACAACGCCTGTCGGATTTGCCTCATTACTGGGTGTGCTTGGGGTTGTCTATGGTGATATTGGCACGAGTCCTTTATATGCTTTTCGTTCGACAGTTGAAATGCTTCATAATGGTAAGCAAGCTGCACCATGGGAAATTATGGGGATTGCAAGTCTTATTTTTTGGACAATTATTCTTATTGTTACTATTAAATATGTATTATTAATTATGCGGGCAGATTATAATGGAGAAGGGGGTATCCTTGCGATTATGTCTCTCGCACAACGTATGACCTCTGTAGCAAACAAGAAAGTAATTCTTGGGCTTATTGGAATTACGGGAACATGTCTTTTTTTCGGTGATGGTATTATTACGCCAGCTATTTCAGTATTATCGGCGATTGAGGGCATAGAGGTTAATTTTCCTGCTGCGCGTGATATTGTTATACCTGTCTCTGTTCTTGTTCTTATGAGTTTGTTTAGTGTTCAGTGGATTGGAACTGGAAAAGTCGGCTCTGTTTTTGGTCCTATCATGTTGTTGTGGTTTGGGACAATTGGCGTTGTAGGAGCTATAGGGATTAGCCATAATCCGATTATTTTGATGGCGTTATCACCTACTTATGCTATAGAGTTTATAATTTATCATGGCACTTTGTCGTTTTTAACGCTTGGTGCCGTTGTATTATGTGTGACGGGTGCTGAAGCGTTATATGCGGATATGGGACATTTTGGGCGTAACCCTATTCGTTTTGCATGGTTGTTCTTTGTATTACCGATGTTAGTGCTCAATTATTTTGGACAAGCTGCTTTAGTGATGACAAACGCATCTGCATTATCTAACCCTTTTTTTATACTGTGTCCGCATTGGATGCGTAACCCTATGGTGGTACTTTCAACATTTGCGACAGTGATTGCAAGTCAAGCAGGCATTTCAGGAGGGTTTTCTTTATGTCGACAGCTTATGCAACTCGGTTATGTGCCACGTATGCGTATTGTGCATACGAATGCTGATGAAGAGGGACAAGTTTACTTACCTGATTTTAATCGTTTTTTAGCTGTAGGTGCCGTTTTGCTTGTGATCGCCTTTCGTAGCTCTAATGCGTTAGCTTCGGCATATGGTATTGCTGTTACAGGGACATTTATATGTACATCGACGTTAGCGACAGTTGTTTTTAAGCGTTATTTCAAATGGCCAACATGGCGGGTCATTGCAGTATTCGGTGGTTTTTTATTGCTTGATGGTACTTTCTTTACGGCAAACCTTCTCAAAATATTAGATGGTGGTTGGGTGCCTATTCTTCTTGGTGTTGTTCTTATCTTAATGATGACAACATGGAAAAAAGGTCGTAGCCTTATTATTGCACGTCAACGTCAAAATAGTTTGCCTTTGAGAAGTTTTATTGCAAGATTACCCCAATCTCGTACTATTCGTGTGCCTGGTATGGCTATTTTTATGACAAGCACACCAGACTTTGTTCCCCCATGTCTGTTACATAATTTACGTCATAATCATATTTTACATGATCATATTTTACTCGTTACAGTTCAAACGCTTGATCAGCCAGAGGCTGAACGTAATCATCGCGTAACAGTGGAAGAATTAGCGCCGAATATCTACCGTGTTATTTTGCATTACGGTTTCATGGAGATGCCTAATATCCCACGTGCCTTGGAGGAGTTAAAAGCAAACGGGGTGAATTTTGACGCTATTCAGGCTTCTTATTTTACCTCGCGTGAAATTATTACACGTTCTACTATGCCCGGTTTATTACGCTGGCAACAGTCCTTGTTTGTGTTTATGTTTCGCAATGCTGTTTCTAATACAGAGTTCTTTCGCATTCCCCCTGATCGTGTGGTAGAGCTTGGTGTTAAAGTTGCCATCTGAACGGAATGTACAAGACGAACCTCTTGCCTTATATGTTCATTGGCCGTTTTGTCTTTCTCGATGTCCATATTGTGATTTTAATGCACATGTGCGCGCGATAATACCTCAGGATCGTTTTAGAGCTTTGTTGCGCACTGAACTCATGTATGAGGCAAAGCGTTTGGGGCGTCGACGTTTGGGATCCATTTTTTTCGGTGGTGGTACACCGTCTTTGATGTTTCCTGAAACAGTTGCTCAAATTATTGCAGACGCATCAACTTATTTTGATCCTGTGTCTAATTTAGAAATTACGTTAGAAGCGAATCCTACGAGTGTTGAAGTTGAAAAATTTAAGCGTTTTCGTCAAGCAGGTGTTAATCGTATTTCGTTGGGGATTCAAGCCTTAGAAAAACAGGCATTACAATTTTTAGGGCGTAAGCATTCTATAGCGCAAGCGTATGCTGCTATTGAAACGGCGCAAACTCTATTTCCACGTGTGACTTTTGATCTTATCTATGCACGTCCTGGACAAACGGTTCATGCTTGGCAGCATGAACTTTGTCATGCATTAAGCTTTGCTACGGAGCATGTAGCTCTATACCAATTAACTATAGAGCATGGTACACGTTTTGCCTCTCTTTACCGTGAAGGTCAGTTTGTTCTTCCAGCAGAAGAAGAGGCAGCTGATTTATACACGCTGACAGCGGAAATAACCTCTGCATATGGGTTACAGGCTTATGAAGTGTCTAACTATGCTCGTGTTGGCTGTGAGAGTCGTCACAATTTGGTTTATTGGCGTTATGGTGATTATCTTGGTATAGGACCTGGTGCACATAGTCGTTTTATGTTGTCGAGCGGTTTTTATGCTATACAACGGCATCGAGTGCCAGAGTTATGGGCAGATTTAGTAGAACAATATGGTACGGGGCAAAGCATACAAGAAACTTTAGATGCGCGAGATCGTGCGCGTGAAATGCTTTTAATGGGCTTAAGAATCGGCGAGGGAATCGATCTTCATCGTTTTGTGATACGTACGGGTATTTCTCTTGAAGAAAGCGTGGATACGGTTATTTTGAATAAGGCGTTAGAAGAAAACTATCTGATCCTGACAAAGGACGTTTTGCGTGCGACACAAAAAGGACGGTTACGGTTGGAATCTTTGTTGACAGCATTAGTACTCTAATAGAACACTTTATGAAAGACTATTTTGAAAAATAGGGAGGCAAGGTTTTTAACCTTGTTTTAGTTTGTGCTTCATCTTGTCAAACTCGTTGTTGGGGTCTCTTCGATAGAGGAACTTGTAGCCCGGCAAGCGCAACAAGATAATACACGTTTGTGTGCAGGGTTTGATGATCCTTTACCTGTTGTGCATACGAGGCATTATCCTCGTCAAAGAGAGGCTTTGTTAAAAGGAGGTTCTCTTTATCGTGTGATTAAGGGGATGATTGTTTGTAGGCAAGCGTTAGAAGCTATTGAAAAAGAAGTCCGCCCTGATGGGCATGAGGAAACAATCTTATTTTTATCGCCTATTCTTATTCGCGTAGAAGCGCGACCTATGCGTCCGTTTCAGGGGTGGCGTTATCTTTCTGCTACAGATGCCCCAGCTGATCAAGAACCTGTTTCTGTCGATTCATCTCAATCTTTGTTACAAGATTTAGCGAAGTTAGGCTTATAAAGGTGTCTCTATTGTTGAAAAAATGAAAAAAAGTATTTTTCTGCACTTGACGTTTTTTAAAATCTGTTGTTATAACTAGTTACGCCAGAAACGTTTTTTCAAAGACGTTTTTGTCCCGTTCGTCTAGAGGCCTAGGACATCGCCCTTTCACGGCGGCAACACGGGTTCGAATCCCGTACGGGACGCCATTTGTAGACGTTATGGTTATGGCAAATTAATGGTACGACAGAGCGATACGGTAGCGTGTATATAGGTTAAGTTGTGCACCTAATCTCTGATAATTCGTAAAAGATGAAAACGCTGTTTGTGTTTGTATGAGTATTTTAAAAATCTCTGAACACATTTTCGGTCTTGCTGTTGTAGGCAACGAAAAGAGAATTAAAAGAAAGATAGAGAGATATATGTCTTCTTTATTTTCTTTTAAGGAAAAAGAGATATAATATCCTTTTATACAATGTCTCTTTCTTGTTTAACCTAAACCTATGAAAGGTAAAAATTATTATGTTCGTTAAAAAATGTGCACACGCCTGTATTACTCGTACCTGTCAAGAATTTTCTGTTGAACAAAAGTTCACATTGTTTGTCTCTGTGGTTGGTAATCTTGGATGTTGTCTTTTTACAGCGTTTGCAAGCAGGGCACAAAAGGAAGGTGATGCGAAGAAAGCGAATAACTATGGTACATTTGCAGGTTTATTTATTGGAATAGCCTTTATTGTGCAAATGTTATTCGATTTTGATGCTCTAAAAATTCGGTAAATAATCGGTAAATAAAAGGAATGGGTGGATATTAGATCTACCCATTCTCATCTCTGTTCTCTTATTATGAACACATGAGATGAACGAGAATTTTCTATCACTTATGTGGTAGGTCTGTTAGACAAAAGGGTTTATTGTCGAAAAAATCTTGACTTAAAAAGAAACAGAAAAATAGAAGGGTCCACACGAAAAAAAAATAAGAAATTAAGAAGAATTATAAAGTTTCTAACCTTATGTGCCAAATTGGTATAAAGGGGCGGGCTTCACAAAGCATTTAGAAAAACACACAACATTTTTATAAACTTTATAAAGCATTTGCCTTGCGTCGAAGTGTTTGGTTTAAAATATACAAAAAGCAAACGTAATAATTTAGTGTCGCATCAACATTATAGTGGTGAATTTGATATTCTTACGACAAAAATACTACACCTTGTTGTTACCTACTCCTTCTATCTTTAGCAAACGCATTTTCCTTGTTTTTTCGTTCCTGTATTATTTACCTTTTTCTTTCTGCATAGATTTTTTTTACTTTTTCATAGAGGCAAGATTCATACGCGTTAAAAAACATAGGATCTTTTTCATCAGCTTTGGGCATATAATAAGTAAAAATATCTTCTACACGTACTACATTAAAAACTTTATCACCTCCTCTTTGCCGAGTCAGATTTCCCATCTCGTTTTCGGGTTCAGTTTCCCACTTTTTAGGCACATAGATAGAGAGATTAAAGCCTAGCTTTTTCATATCTTCTAACTGTTTTAAAGTATAATACGGGTCATTTGGCAGACACTCAGCGAGTACATCATGAATGACTTTGTCTAGTTTTTTCTTATTCCACTCACATAACAAGTTATACAAATGCATTAAGCTCTCTGCTCTTTCCTGAATTGTACGCGACCCACGTACTCTAAATTCATAAGTGCCAAGTCTATCTTCATTAACTTTCAATTGTAATAGAAGGCGCTCACTCAATACGAGGAACGTTGAGACAAATAAATGATAAAAATCCTCATCTTCTAGCTTGTCTTTTAATACTTGATCATAGGTATCTTTGTTTTGATGTTTTAGATCCTCACAAAAGTCTATCCACCATACCGCGGAACAGCCACATACTGAATAATAAATTTTGTCACTTTCGTAAAATTCTATTTTCATGACCCGTATCCTTTTATTGTTATCTTGACTCTATTCTCATTACTAAAACATAGCATGTTGGATTATACTATAGTTTTAATTTTTAGTTTCTCAATTTTTCTTATAAGGTGATAAAAGATAATTTATTTTCACTTGACTCAATCTTTTAGATGGATAAAAACAGCATCAACTTGTTCAGAATATCAATTTATGAGATCTCTTAATAAAGAGATCTCACAAACTCCCAACACCGACCAACATTACGAATAACACGCGCAATAAAGGGGGGGGTTGTCGGGCGTAATAAGCGTGGATCATACCCTGAGAAACGGCGGGCGTCTTCACTCAGACATAATTCCATGAAATCAGGCAGGCTGATTTTGGCATTTGTCATATCTTTTGTACCCGTTACTGTAAAATTATTGTCTTGTGTATGTTCTTGCCCCTTATCATCTACAGTGCGAACAAGCCTCATACGTTCATAAGCCAAAAATGCCCAAACGCCCCAAACTTTAAGTTCAAAGAAGGGACGACGCCACCATGGCATAACAGCCCGGTACCATGCAAGCCAATTGGCAAATAACAGAATATGACGGGTTTCTTCCTGCATGACAGGTTCAAATGTATCGATAAGCTCTTGCGGGAAGAAACCGGAGCGTCTGGCAAGTTCAAACATACCAAAAGCAAAGAAACTATCGATACATTCTGAAAATCCGGTGACCATATACGCCCATTCGACATCTTTAGGCTCAATATACGGAGGTTCTGGTGCCATAGGAATATTGTAGGCTGCTACCATCCGTGCTAATACTTCTTTATGTCGGTTTTCTTCCCACGCATTGCGAGCAATAGCATCTCTCATATCCGGATCTTCGACAAGTTTAGCATAAGCCGCCATACGTAATCGTGCCTTGCCCTCAGTTTGAACTGCAATATCCCAAATAGGAAGAGAAACAATTTTATGTAGCGTTTCTGGATCAAGCTTTGGCCAGTCAATAACAGAAGGCTTATAAGGGTTGAAAGTATCGCGGAACATTGCTGCAACAGCGCGTTTATGCTCTTCTGAACCAGGACGCAGAGGACCTTGGTCAGGGCATGTCCAATGCCTTGCACGGTAATCGGCTTCAACAATAGCTTGTTCATTAGGGGGCGTGGGCAAATCATCTACACTATCAGGTAGGTGGGTGTAAATATCACTTAAAGAATCCATATGTCATACCCTAAATTTGAGACTTAAAAAGTCAAAACGTTGGTTAAACTCAATACTGGGCATAAACCTTAATCCATATTGGAACAAAGAATGCCATTTCTATATTCTATGGCAAATCAGAAGCATAAGAAATGATCTTTGTCACCAAACCATAAGCAATCGCTTCTTGTGCCGACATCCAGTAGTTACGATCGGTATCTTTGGCTATTTTTTCGTAGCTGTGACCGGTTTCTTGAGCAAAAATGTGATTGAGTCGCTCACGCATTTTAATAATTTCGCGGGCTTCAATGTCAATATCTGTTGCAGGTCCTCGTACACCACCCATGGGTTGGTGGAGGAGAAATCGGGTATTGGGCAAACAGAATCTCCGTTGTTTATGTCCTGCTGCAAAGATTAGGGCGCCTGCTGAGGCAACCCATCCTGTACCGATCATGTTAATAGGTGCAACAGAATCAACAAAACGAATCATATCATGTATCGTATCGCCACTTTCAACATGTCCTCCGGGAGAGTTAATATAGATATCAATAGGTTTATCGGATGCACCGAGCAAGGCAAGAAGACGCGCTGTGACATCGCGAGCAATTTTGTCGTCGATACCGCCAAAAATTAAAACTTTACGTTGTTTAAAAAGTTTGTGTTCGATTTCTTCAGATAAAGCGTTAGACTTGTTTGCATTGTCTGTATCATCAGAATCGTCTGGTTTTTCTGTATGTTCCGAATTATCGTTGGCGGTAAATTCTGATTTAATGGGTATGAGAGAAAAGATATCTGACATAATTGTTTTAGGTTTCTCTTTCATGTTTGTGTTCCGTGTTTGTCATTGTGATGTTATCTGATATTACTTATTGAGAATGTTTGTTCGTCTGTCCATGAATATTTATCCATAAATATATTAATATATAAGTATTCTGTGAAGGGTCTTCCTCTATCACTTGAATCATTTTTTGTAACGTAGACCATGTTCATAAAATACGATTCCTAAATTTTTATAGCATATATGGAGAATGTCTACGAGACGATGCACCATTTATATACTAAACGCCTATACCACCATTCGTATCATTGTAGTATAGGGGAAAGATGTTTTTTCTTTATCGTTTTATGACACACAGCATGCTTCGTGCCATAACGGCAGGGTGTATGGGGGTGTGTCTGTGTGGATTGGGGGGATGCTATCATCAAGGTGTCCTCGATAATACAGTTCAACTTATTAATAAAATGCAAGGTGGGGTTATTGCTACACAGCGTCCTCCTCCGCCTGGTCAGTATGGGCCCTATCCTCTTGTTGGTCCTTATCCAACACCTCCGTCTGATTTATTATCGCCACAGGTGCGTACATTGCTGACACAAAAATTATTGCGTGATCGGGCATTAACTTATCGTACGGTTGCTGTTAGCGGGAGTCTTACGCCGGTTATTCCTCCTCTTCCAGAGAGCACAGAGTCGAAAATGCAAAAAAGAGGTGGAGAGTCTCTTGGAACAAGCTTTACAAAAGCGGAGTCAGGTAGGGAGAGTTCACCAACAGGAACCTTTCAGAAGACACAATCATTAACGGGTCATTCTGTTGTGGCTTCTGGGGACACAACGCAAGGGAAAAAATATGATAGGGTAAAAACGTTCTTTCCGGCTACACTTTTTCCCGCGATAAGAGAAGGACAAAACGTAATATCATCTTTACAGACTCCTCCGCAAATTCCTCAAGCACCGCCTACTCTACCACAAATTAAAGGAGTTACTCTATCCTTAGAAACAAAGTCAGATCACCTACAAACACCTAATTATGATTTGTCTGAAGTACAAGGGACATTTTTTCATTTTCTCTCTGATTCGGATCAACTTTCTGAAGGGCAGGACACTCTTCTTGACGGACTTGTAAAAAAAACGCCTCATGGTCCTTTTTATATTCGCGGATTTGGTCACACATCTTCACTTGATGTCCAGCAACAAGCAGGGGCTGTTAAACTTGGCGTATTGCGAGCTCTTTGTTTAGCTCGGGCTCTTATAGCGCGGGGTGTTCCTCCGGATAAGATTCATATTCGGGGTGATGCTTTTGGTACAGGAGCACGTGTTGCAATTAAACCGAATTGGACAAGCTAATACTGAAGAATGATTGTTAAGATCTATAAAAATCTTGAGGGATAGTTAAAAGGGTAAAGGATTGTTTGTCATGTTTTGTAAGGCTACTATAATTTTATTTTTTGTCGTTTTTTATAACGGTGCGAGAATTCTAAAATCTTACTGAAAATTTTTATTATATTGGGGTATTATATATTTATGACTGAAGAATTTCATCGTATCCGTCGCTTGCCACCCTATGTTTTTGCTTCTGTCAATCAAGCAAAAGCCGCTGCTCGCGCACAGGGAGCAGATATTATTGATTTGGGTATGGGGAATCCTGATAGTCCAACACCGCCTCATATTGTCGAAAAACTTGTTGAAACGGTCGCTAATCCGCGTACACATCGCTATTCTATGAGCAAAGGTATTCCCGGGTTGCGTAAGGCTGTTGCTGGATATTATGAACGTCGTTTTAATGTTGCACTCAATCCTGAGAAGGAAATCATTGTGACGTTGGGCTCAAAAGAGGGGTTAGCCAATTTGGCTTCAGCAATCACAACACCAGGGGATACAATTTTAGTGCCCAACCCGTCTTACCCGATTCACCAATTTGGTTTTATTATTGCTGGCGGAAGTGTGCGCTCTATTCCGGCAACGCCGGATGAAAATATGCTGCGGGCTCTTTATTGTGCTGTAAAACATTCTGTTCCTAAACCAACTGTTTTAATTGTTAATTTTCCGTCTAATCCAACTGCTTATTTAGCGGATTCTGCTTTTTATAAAGAACTTGTGGCTTTTGCTCGTCGTGAAAATATTTGGATCCTTTCAGATCTTGCTTATGCAGAAATTTATTTTGGGGAAAAAATTCCTCCCTCTATTTTAGAGGTGTCCGGTGCTAGGGATATTGCTGTAGAATTTACTTCTATGTCGAAAACCTATTCAATGGCGGGATGGCGTGTCGGGTTTGCCTCTGGGAATGAACGGTTGATTGCAGCGTTGACACGAATTAAATCTTATCTGGATTATGGGGCGTTTACACCGATTCAAGTAGCCGCAGTTACGGCTCTCAATGGTCCTCAGGATTGTGTGGCAGAGTTACGTGCCCTTTATAAAGAACGTCGAGATGTTCTTATCCCAGGTTTATGTGCTGCAGGGTGGGATATTCCTTTACCGGAAGGGTCGATGTTTGCTTGGGCGCCTATTCCTGAACCCTTTCGTGAAATGGGAAGTGTAGCTTTTGCGCGGTTATTGTTGGAAAAAGCGGGAGTCGCTGTTGCTCCTGGTCTCGGATTTGGCGAGCATGGCGATGGGCATGTTCGTATTGGACTTGTGGAAAATACACATCGTTTGAGGCAGGCTCTTCGGTCCATTCGAGGCTTTTTGAATATGTATGGTGTCTCTTCACCTTCTGTCTCTTCTAATAAACCTGTTAAAAGTGGGAGCTTATAATATCGTGTCATCTTCTCCTCTTCGTTTGGGTATAGCGGGTCTGGGTACTGTTGGTGCTGGTGTTGTTCGTCTGTTATGTGAGCATGCCGATTTACTCAAAACCCGTACGGGTCGTCTTTTACAAGTTGTGGCTGTTAGTGCGCGTGATCGGACGCGCGATCGTGGTATTGATGTTACGGGTTTACAATGGTATGACAATGCTCTTGATTTGGTACAAGACTCCAATGTTGATGTTATTGTGGAACTGATTGGGGGAGCTGAAGGGGTTGCACGTACTTTAGTAGAAAAAGCATTGAAGGCAGGAAAGCCAGTTGTAACGGCGAATAAGGCGTTAATTGCTCTTCATGGTTATGAACTGGCTATGTTGAGTGCTGATTATCAGGTACCGTTGCTCTTTGAGGCCGCTGTTGCGGGGGGGATTCCTGCGATAAAAACAGTACGCGAAGGGCTTGCTGCCGATCGGTTGCTGCGTATTGGTGGCATTCTTAATGGTACGTGTAACCATATTCTGACGGTTATGCGTAAAACAGGGCAGGAATTTTCGACAGTTTTGAAAGAAGCACAGGATTTGGGGTATGCAGAGGCAGATCCCTCAACCGATATCGACGGTTTAGATGCTGCCCATAAATTAACGATTTTAGCAGGTTTGGCATTTGGGCGTCCTGTGGCATTTGATTCAGTTTACGTTGAAGGAATTCGCCATATTGCGGCACAAGACCATATTTTTGCCCAACATTTAGGGTATCGCATTAAATTATTGGGGCTTGCACGTAAAACGCAAAACGGTCTTCAAGCCCATGTTATTCCTTGTTTAATTCCACAATATGCACCACTTGCACAAGTGGATGGTGTTTTTAATGCTGTTATTGCTGAAGGTGAATTTGTGGGGCGTATCATGATTGAAGGTCGAGGCGCAGGCGCTGGTCCTACAGCGAGTGCTGTAACGGCTGATCTTGTTGATATTGCGCGTGGTCATGCGATGACTTTGTGGGGGGTACAATCTGAGGTACCAGAACCTGTAAGGGCATGTCCTATTTCAACAGGAGAGGCGGCTTTTTATTTACGACTACAAGTAGAAGATCGCCCAGGAGTTATCGCCGATATTACGGCGGTTTTGCGTGACTATGGTATATCGTTACAAAGTATGTTGCAATATCCCGCCGAAAAAGAAACGCTTTCATCTGCTGAGTCGTATGCTTCATCTTATGTGCCATTAGTATTGATGACACATCACCTTACGTCAGAATCGGCGATGCAAGCGGCTGTTGCCCAAATTGGGGCTTTGCGTGTTGTGACCGATACACCTGTTATGATTCGTATTGAAACACCTTAGAATTTTATATTTCTTTTTTTAAGAATAGTTCGACTCGATCATTAGGAAAGCTTTACTTATGTCTGTTTCTTCTGCTGCGTTTGTAGAAAATACTCTAGCGTTTGATCTTGTTCATGTGACAGAAGCGGCGGCTTTAGCTTCTGCTCGATGGGTTGGTCGTGGTTGTAAAAATGATGCAGACTCTGCCGCTGTAGAGGCTATGCGTGTAGCGTTTGATAAGATCGCTATTGATGGGGTGGTTGTTATTGGTGAAGGGGAAATGGATGAGGCCCCTATGCTGTATATAGGTGAAAAAGTTGGCAGTGGCGGGGTTGCAATGGATATTGCCGTTGATCCATTAGAGGGAACAACACTTTGTGCTAAAGCTATGCCTAATGCCATCACTGTTGTTGCTTTAGCAGAACGTGGGAATCTTTTGCATGCTCCCGATATTTATATGGATAAAATCATTGTCGGGGCTGGTTTGCCCGAAGGGGTGGTTGATCTTGACACATCTATTGAAAATAATCTCAAGAATTTAGCACGTGCGAAAGGAAAATCTGAGCAAGATCTTGTATTGTGTACGCTAGAGCGTGAGCGACATCAAGACCTTATCGCCCGTGCGCGTGCTGTAGGGGCACGGGTGCAATTACTCACCGATGGAGATGTTGCAGGAGGCATAGCGGCGTGTCTCACAACGACTGGTGTTGATATTTATGTTGGATCGGGGGGGGCGCCGGAAGGTGTTTTGACGGCTGTGGCAATACGGTGTCTTGGAGGGCAAATGCAGGGGCGTTTGTTATTTGAAGATGATCAGCAACGCCAACGAGCTATGGCGATGAACGCACACCAAGATCCGAGCCGTAAGTTAGGGTTATATGATATGGCAGCGGGTGCTGTGTTATTTTCAGCAACAGGGGTTACGTCTGGTACTTTGTTGCGTGGTGTGCGTTATCCTTCTCACGCACCTCATCGGGCTATGACGCATTCACTCGTTATGAGCTCTCAATCAGAGACAATCCGCTTTATTGAAACACATCATTCTATTGAGAATAATTTTTAGATAAATCCGTAATACGTTGACAAGTATGGGATTCCTTTTTACAAGAGCAAACCTTTCAGAGAAACAAGCAGAGGTCTCGACGGTGTTAGGTGTAACCTCTAGCCTGAGTAAGAAGCACTGGGTGTGGCGGGCTGCTGAAAACGAATCGCAAATCGATCGTATCGCTGAAATCATGGCATTGCAATGCGGTGTCTCACGCGTCATAGCCCGTATGATGGTGCTGCGGGGGGTTACGCCTGAACAAGCACAAAACTATTTGAAGCCTCTGTTGCAAAACCTTTTTCCTGATCCGTTATGTTTGTTTGATATGGATAAGGCAGCGGATCGTATAGCGCGGGCTGTCATGCAAGGGGAGGTTGTTGGTGTTTTTGGTGATTACGACGTTGACGGAACCTGTGCAAGCGTTATTCTTGCCGATGTATTGGGAAGTTTAGGCTGTCATGTTCTAACCTATATCCCAGACCGTATTGCTGAGGGGTATGGTCCTAATCGGAAGGCACTTGAAAAGCTTGTGACACAAGGGGCTTCTTTGCTGATTTGTGTTGACTGTGGTACTACAGCTGCCGATGTGCTGAATCCTATCGCCGATCATGTTGATATTATTGTGATTGATCATCATAAGTCGGAAGATGTATTACCCTCGATTATGGCAGTTGTTAACCCGAATAGGGCTGAATGTTCGTCTGGCTTGCATTCTTTGTGTGCCACAGCGCTGACTTTTTTTGTTATGGTGGCTACGCGCCGTGTTTTACGTGAGGCAAGGTGGTTTTCAACAACGCATCCTGAACCTGATTTGAAGCGTCAACTTGATTTGGTGGCTTTGGCAACGGTGTGTGATGTTATGTCTTTGCAGGGACTGAATCGTGCTTTGGTTACGCAAGGGCTCAAAATAATGGCGCAACGACATCGTCTGGGGCTGTCTGTTCTTATGGAAATAGCAGGTATCACAAAAGAACCGGATGCGTTTTCTTGTGGTTTTGTGTTAGGTCCGCGTATTAACGCAGGAGGGCGCATTGCTAAGGCGACTTTGGGGCTTGATCTTTTACTGTGCCAAGACGAACCTTTAGCACAGCAAATAGCTTTAGAGCTCGATGAAGTGAATCGTCGTCGTCAAAGGGTGGAAGCTACTATTTTAGACCATGCTATCGCTTGTGCTGAAGAGCAAAAACAAGCCGGGCGAGGTGTTCTCGTCATTAGTGGAAAAGATTGGTCTTTAGGCGTTGTAGGTATTGTTGCCGGACGAATTAAAGAGTATTTTAACCGTCCTACGCTTGTGGGTTCTGAACAAGAGGAGGGTTTGATTAAAGGATCCGGGCGTTCTGTTGTCGGAATTGATTTGGGGTGTGCAATTATTGCTGCACGGCAAGCCGGTTTACTGAAAACAGGGGGTGGGCATGCAATGGCAGTCGGGTTTTCAGTTGAAAAACACCGATTAGCGGAATTACAGGATTTTTTAGATACTTATTATCCACAAGCGGTCGGTCTTCCAGAATCTGCCGATCTTTCTGTTGATGCTATGCTGTGTGTTTCTGGAGCAACAGTAGCGTTTGCCCAACAAATGGCGGTCATGGCACCTTTTGGTGCCGATAATCCCGAACCTATGATTGTTTTTTCATACGTCACGGTTCTCTTTCATGAGAGAATTGGGCGAGAAAGGCAGACGTTACGCGTTTTTCTCCAAGATGAAAACGGTGGGCGGTTAAAAGCGCTTCTTTTCCGTGCCGATGAGACACCTTTAGCCAAAGCCCTAGAAGAAACAACGCGCCCGCTACTTCACGTTGCGGGATATCTTCGTGCTGAAAATTGGCATGATCGTACAGATGTAACTTTTTTTATTCAAGATGTTGCTTACGCTTAAAGCCCAAAAAGCACTTTTCTCAAGAAGGGCTATTGACGTGAGTACGCAACAAATTTGGGTGTGAACTCATGCGGGTGGTAGTAAAGCTTGGCTTTTTTGCGTTTGCGCAATAGTTTCTTGTATTTTTTCAAAGGCGCGCGCTTCAATTTGGCGCACGCGTTCGCGTGAAATATCGTATTTATGGGCTAAATCTTCTAAAGTCATAGGATCTTCTTTAAGGCGACGTTGCGTAAAAATATCGTGTTCTCTAGGGGTAAGCTGGGTTAAAGCGGTATGAAGCATCGCTTTACGGTGAGAGCACTCCTCATTTTCAGCGTAATGTTCTTCGGGGTTATGGTGTTCATCAACGAGGCGATCTTGCCACTCGTAGTCATTTTCAGCGTAAATAGGGGCGTTAACGCTGTGGTCTGGTGCAGCAAGGCGACGATTCATGTGAATAACATCCTGTTCGGGAACACTTAAACGTGTGGCAATACTCTGAACATCTTCGGGGCAGAGGTCTCCCTCATCTATGGCTTGCATTTCCCCCTTCAGCTGGCGCAGGTTAAAAAATAATTTTTTCTGGGCGGCTGTTGTTCCCATTTTCACGAGTGACCAATTATGGAGAATATATTCTTGAATCGCCGCACGAATCCACCACATGGCATAAGTGGCTAAACGGAACCCTCTTTCAGGGTCAAACCGTCGTACAGCTTGCATCATACCAACGGTGCCTTCACTCACTAATTCATTCATAGGTAAGCCGTAGCCACGATAACTCATAGCAATTTTAACCACAAGGCGTAAATGGGAAGTCACAAGTTTATGAGCTGCTTCTACGTCACCCGTATCGCGCCACAAGCGTGAAAGAGTAAGTTCTTCTTCCGGCGTTAGCACAGGGTATTTGCGAATTTGCTTAAAGTAGTGAGAAAGACTGTCTTTAGAAGAACTGGTGGTGATAGCGGACGATACCATGGCAGACATAATTCCCCACTTCAAAAAGCCTTGAAAAGCTTTATTGATAACTTATTAACAAAAAAAAACACCATTAACTATATATATACCATAATTTGCTTTCTTTTGTCTAATTTTATTGTCATAAGGGTTTGCCTTTGTTGAGGAAAAAGCTAGGGTTAAGCCATGGATCTTCTTTTAGTCACTGGGGGTGTTTAGCTTTTTTTTTGTTTTTTGTATTTTATTGTAGTGTTTTGATTAAATTCTCCATATCGTGTGGGAGAGGGGTTTCGAAAGTCAGTTTTTCCCCTGTATCGGGGTGTGTAAACCCCAATCGCGTAGCGTGAAGGGCTTGGCGTGGAAAATCAAGTGCGGCTAAGCGTTGTGTATCAGGCATCTGGCGTGCCACAGCGGGGATACGTCGTAAGTAAAGCGGATCTCCGACCAAAGGGTGACCATGGGCTGAAAAATGCACCCGAATTTGGTGGGTTCTTCCTGTGGCTAATCGGCATTCTACAAAAGCAATTTGTCCGCTTAACACCTGAAGTGTTTTATAATGTGTCAGCGCCCATTTTCCCCTGTGTTCATCGGTGATCGCCATGCGTTGACGGTTGCGTTTATCGCGCCCAATAGCTCCTTCAAAACTGCCTATCGCGGGGGAGGGAACTCTCCAACAAAGTGCTTGATAAACGCGATCAATACGGCGGGCAGCAAAATCTTTGGAGAGGGCAAGATAGGCTTTTTCTGTTTTAGCCACAACCATTACCCCTGAAGTCTCTTTATCAAGACGATGAACAATACCCGGGCGGTTATTATCCATACCAACAAAATCTGCGCCACAATGCGCCATAAGTCCGTTGACTAAAGTACCCGTTTCATTGCCGGGGGCAGGGTGAACCACGAGCCCCGGCGGTTTATCGAGAACGATCAGGCTTTTATCTTCATAGAGAATAGAGAATTGGATGTTTTGTTCACTTTGGGGGCGCGTGGGTGGATCAGTGGGGATTGTCAGTGTTAAGATCATGCCCTCACGTACAGAGGTGGAAGGGCTGCAAAGCGGCTGCCCATGGCAAAGAAGATTGCCCGCCTCAATCAGGTCTTTAATACGGGTACGTGAAAGTGTCGGGCATGTTTCGGCAATGTAACGGTCAACCCGCGTGCCGATATGCGACGCAGTCACGTGGGTTTGGAAAAATGTTTTTTGTTGATCCATATGATGGCATCTCTTTTATTGAGGGAGATTTAAGAGTATTTTAGAAGTATTTATTATGTCTGATTATAGGCGAGAATGATGATGAAAATATGGGAAATGATGAAAGAAAGATCTGGAGGAACACCTAACATGACAACACACCCATTGTCCACAATGTCGCCAGACAAAACCAGCCATGAGGCGATCGTGCGTCAAAGAATGGAAACTATTGTCCGTTTAGCACATACGATGTCGACTGCCGAGCGTGTGGCATTGTTCGAGAGTGCCGAAAAACTCTCTGACCTAGAATTTGCCCAAACAGAAGAGGGACAAACATTGACCACACATTTTAACGCAGCCATAGAAAAATATGTTGAAAAGAATCGTATAAAGAAACAAAAAAATAGAAAAAAGAAACCATAAAGAAATAAAAATAAACCTTTGTTTTTTGTCGCTCTTAACAGGTAAAAAAGTTTAAGAGATTTTTTGATAATAGGAGAGTTCTCGTATGACAGCTCATAAATCCCATACCCATTTTACGGTGACCCATAACACAAAAACTTCTGCGGCTGATCGGGAACGCGCTTTGCAAAACCCCGGGTTTGGTAGCACATTTACGGATCATATGGTGTTTGTCACCTATACAGCGGGGAAGGGCTGGCATTCGGCAAGAATTGTGCCCTATCAACCTTTGGTGTTAGAGCCTTCGGCTTTGGTTTTCCATTATGGGCAGGAAATTTTTGAAGGGCTGAAAGCCTATCGGGCAGAGGATGGGCGTCTTCTTTTGTTCCGTCCTGAGGCGAATGCCTATCGGTTTCGGAAATCGGCTGAACGTTTGGCGATGGCTGATTTGCCTGAAGAACTTTTTATAGAGGCGATTTCGCAGCTCGTGCGTGTCGATGAAGCATGGATTCCGCCACAAGAAGTCGGTGCGTTATACCTCCGCCCGTTTATGATTGCTACAGAGGCGGCTTTGGGCGTTCGTCCCTCTTCGACGTTTGAATTTATTGTGATTGCTTGTGCTGTGGGAGATTATTTTTCAGCAGAGTCTGGGGTTGTTTCTGTTTGGGTTGAGAAAAATTTTGCGCGCACCTCACGCGGAGGGACAGGGATTGCCAAATGTGGGGGCAATTATGCTGCCAGCCTTGTGGCACAAATGGAAGGTAAAGCGAACGGCTGCCATCAGGTGTTATTTCTTGATGCCTACGAACGCCGTTGGATCGAAGAAATGGGCGGTATGAATGTGATGATGGTGTTTGATGACGGCACGCTTCAAACCCCGCCTTTAACAGAGGGTACCATTTTACATGGCATTACGCGTGACTCTTTACTTACCTTAGCCCGCGATAAAGGGCTAACGGTTTCTGAGGCACCTTATGCTCTTGATCAATTGTATCACGACGTTCAAAGCGGACGCTTGAAAGAAGTTTTTGCCTGTGGTACAGCAGCGGTTGTAACGCCGATAGGTTCTTTTAAGAGCAGTGCGGGCACGTGTGTCATCGGTGACGGGCAGACAATAGGTCCTGTGACGAGTCTTTTACGTCAAAGCCTGTGTGATATTCAATTTGGTCGTGCGCCTGATCCGCATGGATGGGTTAAGGTGATTCAGTAAGCGTATGACGCTTGATGATAATGGATCATACCCCGCATTTAGTACTTGTAGACGGTAGCGGTTTTATTTTTCGCGCCTTTCATGCCCTTCCTCCGATGACAAACCCTGAAGGGGTGCCTGTGAACGCAGTGTATGGGTTTACGACCATGCTTGTTCGCTTGATACAAGAGATGGCGGGGACACATCTTGCTGTGGTGTTTGATGCCAGTCGGGAAACTTTTCGTACACAATTATATCCTCTTTATAAGGCGCATCGTCCTGATGTGCCGGAGGAATTACGCCCACAATTTAGCCTTATCCGTGAGGCAACTCAGGCTTTTGGTCTACAAGGTATTGAGTTGCCCGGTTGGGAAGCAGATGATCTGATCGCTTCGTATGCAACAAAAATCCAAGATTTGGGGGGAACATGTACCATCGTTTCTTCTGATAAAGATTTAATGCAACTTGTCGGGGCAAAAGTGCATATGTACGACCCGATTAAGCAAAAAATGATCGGGCTTGCCGAAGTCGAAGCAAAATTCGGTGTTCTTCCTGAAAAAGTGGCTGAAGTACAAGCCTTAATGGGAGATTCGAGCGATAATGTGCCCGGTGTGCCCGGCATAGGTCCCAAAACAGCCGCCGCACTGATTACAGAATATGGTACACTTGAACGTGTGCTTGCCGCAACAGCAACAATGAAACCCTCAAAACGCCGTACTGTATTGCAAGATCATGCTGAGGACGCACGGATTTCGTTGCGCCTTGTCACGTTAGAGCGTCATGTTCCGCTTCCTGTACCGATTGCTGATTTAGCGCTTGTTTCTCCTCAACAAGAAACTTTGATTCCATGGCTTGAACGGATGGGGTTTCGTTCTGTTATAGCGCGTTTAACACGTCATCAAAATCAACCGCAAAAAAATCAAATACACATGGTACACATGGGGGAACAGGCAGAATGTCAAGCCCAGACGTCCTCTGATAATCCTCACGAACACGCATTAAACAGTGAGAACGCGCGTCTCTCTATTTTGTCCCGTTATGTACGTGTGCCTTATGGTCCTTATGAAACCATTCGTACGGCAGAGGCTTTGCAAGCATGGGTTGATAAAGCCTCTCAAAAAGGGATTTGTGCTGTTGATACAGAAACAAACGGGTTAGACCCCTTAAAAGCGACTCTTTTAGGGTTTTCATTAGCTTATGTACCGGGAAAAGCGTGTTATGTCCCTTTACGGCATGAAAACACTTTAGAAAAACCCACGGGTGCGCAGCTTGAAGCCTCAAAAGCGCTTCACATATTAAAGCCGCTCCTTGAAAATACGTCTGTTTTGAAAATTTTTCATAACGCGAAATTTGATCTTCTCGTATTAAAAACAGCCTGCTCTTTCTTACAAATTCCTCTTCAAGACATAACCCCGATAGACGATACAATGCTCATTTCTTACAGCCAATCTGCTGGCTTGCATGGGCAAAGTATGGATGAGTTGTCGGAACGTTATTTAGCACATACGCCTATCTCATACGACGATGTGACAGGCACAGGGCGGGCGCGTATTCCTTTTGCACAGGTTTCTATAGAAAAAGCCACAGAATATGCCGCAGAAGATGCCGATGTCACAGTACGCTTGTGGCATGTCTTGCGCCCTGAATTGCGTGTGCGTCAGGCGCTTGCTCTTTATGAGTATATTGAGCGCCCGCTTATGCCTATTTTGGCAGATATGGAACAAGTAGGGATTGCTGTTGATTTGGGCGAATTAAGCCGCCTTTCAGAAGATTTTGAAAAGCGTATGCATGGTTTAGAACAGGAAATTTACCAACTTGCTGGACGTGATTTTGCGATTGGATCTCCAAAACAGCTTGGGGAAATTTTATTTGATGAAATGGGGCTGATAGGTGGGCGTAAAGGACGAAAAGGCGCTTGGAGTACGGATTCAGAGATTTTGCAGAGCTTGGCGGATCAAGGGCATTTGTTACCCGTGCGTGTGTTAGAGTGGCGGCAATTAGCCAAACTTAAAAGCACTTATACAGATGCACTGTTACGCCAAGCGAGCATTAAAAGCCGTGTGCATACGTCTTTTCAAATGGCGGGGACAACAACAGGGCGGCTTTCTTCTTCCGACCCCAATCTTCAAAATATTCCTATTCGTACCGAAGAGGGTACACGTATTCGGCGAGCTTTTATAGCCCCGCGAGGGTGTAGATTGATTTCAGCTGATTATTCTCAAATTGAATTACGTTTACTAGCTCATGCGGCAGATATTCCCGCTTTGCGAGAGGCATTTGCAGAGGGGCAAGATATTCACACCCGTACAGCGTCAGAAGTGTTTGGTATTCCGTTAGAAAATATGGATCCGTTGATTCGTAGGCGTGCAAAAGCCATCAATTTTGGGATTATTTACGGTATTTCTGCTTTTGGGCTTGCGCGTCAATTAGGTATTTCTGCGAGCGAGGCAAAAACTTATATAGAGACTTATTTTGCCCGTTACCCGGGTATACGAGACTATATGGAGCACACAAAAGAGGAAGCCCGCCAAAAAGGCTATGTTCTTACTCTTTTTGGACGACGTTGTTATGTGCCGGGGATTACCGACAAACACGCCGCGCGTCGTCACTATGCCGAACGGCAAGCCATTAACGCGCCCTTACAAGGCGGGGCGGCAGATATTATTAAACGGGCTATGGTGCGTTTGCCTGCTGCTTTACGGGTCGCAGGGTTACATTCGGCACATATGTTATTACAAGTCCATGATGAGCTCCTTTTTGAAGCCGACGAAGTCGAGTCCGAAGCTGTTGCTGTTGAGGTGCGTCGTGTTATGGAATCAGCGGCTCAATTACGTGTTCCGTTAGTGGTGGAAACGGGGATTGGTCAAAATTGGGCAGAAGCGCATTAAAAAGAGCGTATGAACGTCATCAATAAACATTATAAGTAAACATTATAAGTAAACATTATAAACAGGGGGGCATAGTCAAATGGGACACGTGAACGTTAAAGAATCTTTTCTCGGTAAAGCGGTCCGTTTTTATGGTTCTCTTGTGGTTATGGGGGGGATTTTTCTTTCTTTAGACATAGGGTCATGGGTGATACGGCGTTGTTGGACCGAAGGGGAACGGCGTCAACAAATAGGGCGGCGTTGGCTACATCTGTTATCACGTTTTAGTGTGTGGTATTTGCACAAAGCGGGGATTTTGGCGTGCGACGCACAGGCTTTACATGCCTTGCGTGGGGAAAAATCCGTGATTCTTATTGCCAATCATCCCTCGCGTTTGGATAGTTTGATTTTAGCCTCACTATTGCCTCGTGTTGTGTGTGTCACAAAAGCGTCTATTTGGGAGCGTCCTATTTTAGGGAGTACCCTTCAAACAGCGGGGTATATTCGTCATGATACGCTCTTACGCGTTCTCGCCCCGGCAAGTGCCCATTTGAAAGCAGGGGGGCAAGTGCTTCTTTTCCCAGAAGGAACACGCGCCCATGCAGGGGCTTCGCCGAACCCCTTACAAACAGGCTTTGCCGCGATTGCCCAATGCACTGGCGCCCCTATTCAAGTGGTTTTGATAGAAACAACCAACCCGTATTTATCGCAAGGGTGGCGTTATTATAAAATACCTCCTTTACCGATTGCCTATCGTATAAGCCTAGGACCGATCTTTTCCGCTCCTCGTGATGAAGCCAGTGCCCGCGCGTTGGTCGAGCAAGTTGATGCGTGCTTCAAAGAGGCTCTTACGAAAAATAAAACGATAAAAAAGAAAGCATAAAGCTCTATTTTAATAAAAAAAGTTTTTTAGATAAAAAAAGTTTTCTAGGCACTACCCCCTACACAACATGTGCTCTTTCTGAAGTTTCCTCTGACGCCTTAAAAAGGAGGGGTTGGAACTGTGTAAAAGCGTGTTGAATGGAGAGAATAGGGGCATTGAGTTGACGTGTGGCGTCGGGAATACCGCCATATTTGAGGCGGAGAAGGTCTGGGAGTTTGTTTTGATCGAGCTCTTCAATACCACAGGTCACATACTGCCCGAGCACAAAATCAATAAAACTACGTAATTTATCATCACACGCGGCGAGAATATGTTCTTTTGCGCGTCGGCGCGTTCTTGGCGGGTCATAGTCGGGCGGGCAAAAGCGATGTAAGCGAGCACATCAAACAAATCACTTTTATCATTTGCCACCATAGCGCGAATATTTTTAAGCGCCTCTTTTCCAAAACCGCGCTCCTCTAACGCCGTTAGAAGCGTACGGCGTGTTTCTGGATTGCCCCAAAGCCTGCGGAGCTCGTCCTCATCTTTGAATAAACGCCATATAAAGGGTTCTGTTGTCTGCTGCGGTGACGCGCACACAATAATCGGGATTTGTGCTGATGTTCTGGTCACTTTTCCTTTGGTTAATCAGGTCACGCACTTCTCTTTTAGTTTTTTAGTTTTTTCTATTTACATTTTGCTGTTACTTGTACTACGACTATAAGGAATATAATATTCTATAATACATATATAATACATAGATATAGAACTCTTTATAAAAAGTAATAGTTTGATATTGTAATCTTTTTATAAGACTGATACTATAAAATAATCGCGACTAGTAAATGGAAATTTTAGTAAGATGATGACATTAGAAGTTATCAATAGAGAAATGATGGAAAGTATTTCATCATCTAAGATAGCTCAAGAATTAAACGTCTCAGCAGCATCAGTAAATAATTGGATTAAAGCAGGTTATCTTGAGCGAGTGGGGCGAGGGTTGGTTTCAAGAGAATCTTATAAAACCTTTTGTGCTGAAATGGTTGGTAGTCAAAAATTAAATAAACGCGCTAATAAGCAATATCAAAAACAACATACTCCTAAAGTGGAGTCTTTTAATTTTGGGAAATTGTTCACTTTGAGTTTTAATGAAGTTGTTGGAGAAACATTAAGCCAGTCTTATGAGAAATCTCTTTCGTCTTCACATAAGAATAAGGAAGGAATTTATTATACGCCGTTAGATGTTTGTCGCGATTTCTTTAGTGAAATTGATATAGATATAAATGATGGAACTAGGTTTTGTGATCCATGTTGTGGAAGTGGGAATTTTATTATTGCAGCGTTAGAGGCGGGTATTAGTCCAAAGAATATAACGGGTTTTGATGTAGATCCGATTGCTGTAGAAATTGCGAAACGGCGTTTTTATGAGTATACAGGTTGTACAACCTGTGACATTCGTGTTGAAGATTTTTTGGAGATGAGTTGTGTTTCTGAAGGAAATTTAGCCTTTGATATAGTAATGACAAATCCCCCATGGGGAAAAAAAATATCTAGAGAAAGAAGGGAACGTATTTCACAGCAGCTCGGATTTACAGAGGCAAAGGATACGTTAGCACTTGTATTGGCTAAGGCGATGCTGACTATAAAGCCATGTGGTTATGTTGGATTTTTAATGCCAGATGCTTTTTTTTACGTTGCTGCATTTAGACAAGTAAGAGAGTTATTATTAGATTGGCGTCTTACTTCGTTGCATGATTATGGTAATATTTTTTCAGGTGTTCAGGCACAGGCGAAATCGGTTATAGCATGTAAGGCTAAACCTTTTTCGCATACGTTAGTGACTTGTAAAACAAAAAAATCAAAACATGAACGATTACAGGAATCGTTTAAATCTAATCCTGAATCTATTATCAATTTTGAAGTGGATGCTAATGAGTCTCGTGTTTTAATGGAGATGATGAGCAGAGAACACGATACTCTAAAAGGAAGAGCTTCATGGGGTTTAGGGATTGTTACGGGTAATAACAAGAAATTTATTGCAAACGTGCATCACGATGGTTATATACCCGTGTACAAAGGGTCTGAAATTAACTCTAAATATCTTGGTAGACCCACCTGCTTTATTCCCGATGATATGACTTTATATCAACAAGTTGCGCCAAGGCAACTTTATGAATCTCAAGAAAAATTGATTTATCGGTTTATATGTTCTGAATTAGTTTTCTATTTTGATACAAATAAAACTTACATATTAAATAGTGCAAACATGCTCGTTGTCGAGAAAAATTTTCCAGTTAATATGAAGAAACTTTCTGCATATTTGAACTCTAAAATTATAAGTTGGTTTCATAAAAAAATGTTTCAAACATAT
This sequence comes from Acetobacter sp., assembly GCA_017413025.1. Taxonomy (GTDB): domain Bacteria; phylum Pseudomonadota; class Alphaproteobacteria; order Acetobacterales; family Acetobacteraceae; genus Acetobacter. The sequence goes on from JAFPVE010000008.1 coordinate 61,171, forward strand.
AAAGTTCTTCGGTCTAATCTGGAGCAAATACCTATATATTCTGACTTTTTAAATTCTACAGAGAAATTTTGTGAAGAGTCTTTTTTGGAATATCTTGGTATTGGCAAAAATGAAAAGGGATATTTTATGAAAGCGTAAAATAAATTATTGACTATCAGGAAACAAAGATACAATCTCCGAATATTCTAATAAACGTTCTAGATATTTCTCATAATGGTATGCTAGCGTTTTCTCGTTAATGTGGAACTGTCCTTCTCCTTCATTCCCTTTGTGTTGTTTGTTAGAATAAAAAATTTTATCATCTGTACTAATATCAATACTATTCATTTTAAAAATGAGTGTTTTGTCGTAGAAAAATAATACATAGTATAAAACTTCGAACTGGTCTCTTTTTATTTGTTGGATATTACAATCAAACTGATAAGATTGCCAATCATTGAAAGGAATGTAACGGTTTTTAGGGGTGAAAGTCTGATTTTGTAATTCTTTAATTACAGTTTCTAACTGACTTGAATTTTTGTGTTTTTCTTGAACAATAGAAGATTTCACTTCTATACGACTATTAGAATTAGGATCATATAAATCGTGGAATTGATTGTGTCCCTTTTCTAGATTGAATAACTTTTGAATGATGTCTTCGGCGATTTGCCCAACCCGTCGTGTGTTTTGATTAAAAATCCAATCACGCAATTTTTCCCCTGTTTTCATATATTTTTCCTTAATCTTTTTTGATTTTGAAACTTTTGATTTTTGAAAATTCATCTTTATCACGAACTTTTTTTTCTAGAAAATCGAGCCATTTTTTTGAATAAGTGTAATCTTTATGTGCCTTGTGATAGATGCAATAGTCCTTATGAGTGTCTTCCGGTGGTCGTTCGCTTTTTGATGTTGGTCTGACTTCATACAAATACACGGCTTGAGTATGGTTGTATATTGTGAAGTCTTCTTTTGTGTTTTCCTTTATCATAGAGCAAATCTTTCTGGGTTTGTAAGGGTAAAGTTCATCACTGCTTACTTTCTCTTTCTGTATGAGAACGTTGTGGATTTCTTTTTCTTCACGAGAGATAGGATCAATAAATTGGTGATATGCCTTACTTTTAGATGTGTTAAGTAATGTATAACAAACATTGATTTGATATGCAAGGTCTCGTTTTTCATCATCTGAGAGATCTTTTTGAAGATTAGCATCTAGAGCTTCTAGCTCTGGTGTAAGATCATACCGTTGAAATGTTTGAACTTGTTCTAAATTGAGACGGGAGAATTGTAACGCAAATGATAGATCATTTCGTAAAGAGGTTTTTTCTCCAAAAAGTTCACATAATGCTTGATCAAAATTAAGACAACATGCTTGAAATAGAGGGTAAAAATTTTTCTCTCCTTTACGGAGTAGGATATGTTCAACCTCGTTGCGGATCTTGATAATAGCTTCAAGGTTGTTTTTTATTCCTTTGGATAGAGGAAAATCAGCATGTTTAAGCATTTGGCTAAGTAAAAGAGTACGACCCTCTTTGTCTTTGATGATTGGTAATTCTTTCTTTTTCTCGTAATATTCGTGAAGTAAATATGTCCATGCAATACAAGCAAGAACAGAGAAAATCTCAGTTTTAAAAACAACTGCAGGGCTGTTAAATATTTGCACCGCAAGGATCATAGCTTCACGGGAGCGGATAAGTCTTTCATCGTCGTAGTAATTAAGTCCTGTTTTTTGGTCATACGATTCCTTTTTTTGAATAAAGAAATCAACATCATTTTCGCTAGCAGGTTTAATTAAGTTGTTTTGTTTAACTTCAGTTATTCTAGCACTGTTAATGGTAGAAGGACGCCCTCTGTTAATAAGGTCTTGAATATCTTGATTCCGCCATTTTCGATCAAGAAGGGCTTTAATAATACGCTGCTCTTCTTCCGTTAAAGAACCTTTGCTGTTTCTGTTATGTTTTGCCATATTGCGGCTATTTACTTTACTACTATACTTTGCCCCTAATAGGGTATTATAGGAGTAATATTACTATACAAAATGTTCCCTTCAAATAACAGCTGTTGGAACTGTGTAAAAGCGTGTTGAATGGAGAGAATAGGGGCATTGAGTTGACGTGTGGCGTCGGGAATACCGCCATATTTGAGGCGGAGGAGGTCTGGGAGTTTGTTTTGATCGAGCTCTTCAATACCACAGGTCACATACTGCCCGAGCACAAAATCAATAAAACTACGTAATTTATCATCACACGCGGCGAGAATATGTTCTTTTTGCGCGTCGGCGCGTTCTTGGCGGGTCATAGTCGGGCGGGCAAAAGCAATGTAAGCGAGCACATCAAACAAATCACTTTTATCATTTGCCACCATAGCGCGAATATCTTTGAGCGCCTCTTTTCCAAAACCGCGCTCCTCTAACGCCGTTAGAAGCGTACGGCGTGTTTCTGGATTGCCCCAAAGCCTGCGGAGCTCGTCCTCATCTTTGAATAAACGTGGAAGCTCCCCATAAAGGCGTTCAATAAATTCTTGCGCAGAAAGTGGGCGCCCTTCTGGGCTATAAAACATGGTAGCGCTCATATGTTGAAGCCTGCGCTCTTTTCCGTCAGCGAGTTTAATTTTCAGGATTTGTTTGGGTTCGGACGGTTCTTCTGGATTTTTAGGCTTGCCGTCTTTCGGCGGTTTGGGTTCTGAAGGTTTTGGGGGTTCGGGCGTTTCTGGCTTTAGGGGGTCGCCGTCCCATTCGGGGTCATTAAAATGTTCATAGGCTTTAACAAAATCATAAATCGTAAAATAGTCTTTCCCTTCATAAAGACGCGTACCGCGCCCGACAATTTGCTTAAATTCAATCATAGACCTTACAGGGCGGAGCAACACAATATTCCGGAGATTACGGGCATCAACACCTGTTGAGAGTTTTTGTGATGTGGTTAAAATTGCGGGAATGGTTTTTTCATTATCTTGAAATTGTTTTAAGAAATCTTCTCCCGCTTTGTTGTCTGCTGCGGTGACGCGCACACAATAATCGGGATTTGTGCTGATGTTCTGGTCACTTTTCCTTTGGTTAATCAGGTCGCGTATGAGGGCAGCGTGCTCTTGGGTTGCACAAAAAACAATGGTTTTTTCATTCGGCGCTATTTCGTTCATAAAAAGCTGAACGCGGTATTTTTCCCGCTCTAAAATTTGAATATCCCGATTAAAATCCGATTCAGTATAACGCCGCCCTTGTTCAACGTCGCCTTCAAGAACAAAATCATCAGAGGTGTAAACATACTCATCAAGCGTTGTTGCTATTTGGCGCACTTTGAACGGCGTTAAATACCCGTCGTCAATCCCATCACGGAGGGAATAACGATAAACAGGTTCGCCAAAATAGGCGTAAGTATCGGCATTGTCGGCACGTTTAGGCGTTGCTGTCAGCCCAAGTTGTACTGCAGGGGCAAAATACTCTAAAATACCCCGCCATGTGCTTTCTTCTCGTGCCCCGCCGCGATGGCATTCATCAATAATAATAAAATCAAAAAAATCGGGCGCATAATCATAAAAGTGAAAACGCGACGCGTTGGGGGTATCTTTATGATGCTGGTCTGTGGTGTCTGTTTTTTGAGGCGTTTTTTCGGGTATTTTCTCCGGTGTTGTCTCGGGTATTTTTTCGGAGGATTTTTCTTCAACCATAAAAGTTTGGAAAATTGTAAAAAACACGGCGGCATTATGGGGCATTTTACCCGTTTTTTTCAGACGTTCTGGATCAATGCGTATACATGCCTCTCCAAAGGGGGAAAAAGCGTTAAAGGCTTGATCGGCTAAAATATTCCGATCGGCTAAAAAGAGAATACGTGGGCGACGATCAGGGTTTCCCGTATTATTTTTATTATTCCAGCGGCTTTGAAAGAGTTTCCAAGCAATTTGAAACGCAATAAAGGTTTTTCCTGTGCCTGTTGCAAGGGTGAGAAGGATCCGTTTTTGCCCTGCGGCGATGGCGTCTAAAACGCGGCGAATTGCAATATCTTGATAATACCGCGCCGACCATGTGCCGCCTTTTTCTTCGTAGGGAACACGTGAAAAACGATCACGCCACGCGGCTTCATCGGGGCTATCATTAGCAAAACGCCGTGCCCAAAGCTCTTGCGGCGTAGGGAAGTGTGAGATTTCACCCTCTTGCCCTGTGAGCATGTCTATGGCGTAAATACTGCGCCCGTTGGTGGCATAGGTAAAGCGTACGTCTAATTTCTTGGCGTATATTTTGGCTTGTGAAACGCCTTCAGCGGTAGAGAGCGTGGCGCGTTTGGCTTCAACAACGGCGAGCGCCTGCCCGCGATAAAAAAGGACATAATCGGCTTTATAGGGTTTTTGCCGTTTGCCGTTGCCTATTAGCCTGCCGGCTGTAATCGCATATTCTCGCTTTATGTGAGACTCTCCCTGTCCCCAGCCGGCAGAAGCAAGGGCGGGGTCAATGAGTTCGGCTCGGGTGTCGAGTTCATTTAGAGGGGTCATACAGTGTGGTGATGTCATGCTGTGCTCTCTTTCGGTGTATGATCTTTGGGGATACTCTCTTTATCGGGCGTGCTGTGAGGGGGTGCCGTTAAAGGGGTTTCATGAAAAACTTTGGCGAGGAGGGCGGTTTTAAGGTGTTTGACGGTGTTCAGGCGGGTTGTGGCATTATCGGCAAGTAGGGCAACGTTGTTAAAAGCGTTGTCGAGGAAGTTGGCGATTTTTTGTTGTTCGGGAAGTGGGGGAATAGGAAAAGGGAATTGCCGAAAAAGCCCCATACGCACTTGAGCAAAAGTGCCGACATTAACATTTTGACGGCACCAATTCCCTAACACATAGAGATAAAAAAAGATAAAGTCGCGGTCTAACCGCCCCTCAAATTCTGGTTTAAGAGAAAGACCCGTAAAGCGCCGATTTGTTATAAAAGGTACTTTTACAAAGGCGTGTTCGCCTATGGTTGCGCTTGTTGATATAATAAAAGAGTTGGCAGGGAAAACGCGTCCGCCTTTTACGGCGGCTTCTGTTACATAGTAATGAGACTTGTCTAACTTTCGCCCGTATTGACGAACATCTTCCATTTTGACGAAAGGAATTGTACCATTTTCCCAATACGCCGCTATTTTTGCAGGGTCGAAACCTTGTCGCACAGCAAAAACCTCTCCGAGCGGTCTTGTTTTCCACCCCGTTTTATCGACCTCTTCAAAAGCACGGTAGAGGAAAGAGGTTTTGAGTTGTTGAATAAGGGTTAAACGGCGTTGCGCGTTGTCTATAAGGTCATCAATCAGCGCAAAGGCTTCATCAAGAAAAGTGGCTAATTTCTGCTGTTTTTCGGGGGGGGTAGAGGTATGTTTATGTTCTTAAGAGAACTTATAGACATGTTAGTAACTGTGGTACTCGTAGCACCATGTTTGACCATTAAACGAAATGCTTGCGCTTGTGAGTAGTAAGCTATATATAACGGGTTACACTCTGGTTTAGGTCTTATGACAACAGCACCCGCGCCTGTATAAATAGGTTTTTTCCCTAACCATACGACAGGTTTACAAATATCTTCTTTGTTTTCGCCGACTTTTGTAAAAATAATATCTCCGGGGAATACTTTGATACATTTTTCTGCTGTTTCCTCTGTACAAAATGAGATTGTTTTGGTCGTGCTTATCTCGTAAGTCGTGTAAATTTGTCCGTAATGAATACACCCTATAGAACCTGTTTTAAGGAGTTCTGCCTTTGTTAATCCTCTTCCGCCAATAATTTCTCCTAATTCTGCTAACGTTTTCCATACGACGGGGATATGTGTTTGATTGTTAGCGCTCATAACATATCCTGCAAACGCTGTAAAAGAGCCGTGCTTTTTTGGTCGAGAGCCACAAGCTCATGAATCACTTCTTCTACGCAGAGGGGTTTTTCCTCCTTATGCTGTTGGTTGGGGTTTTTGACCGAGAGATCACAAGTATCGCCTAAATCCTGAACGGCAAGCGTCCAACTTTTGGGCGTGTGTGCACGTTGCGGGGCGAGGTGTAAAAACTCTTCAAAATCGGCGTCGGTCAAAGCACTTGTTTTGCCCAACGTGCGATCAGGGGTGAGTTGATAAAACCAAATCTCTTGCGTGGGTGCACCTTTTTCAAAAAAGAGCACCACCGTTTTAACGCCTGCGCCTAAAAAAGTCCCTTGCGGGCAATCAAGAATAGTATGCAGGTTGCAACTTTCTAAAAGGTCTTTGCGAAGTGCGGTCGCGTCACCATTAGAGAGAAAGGTGTTTTTAATAACAATCGCCGCTCTGCCGCCCGGCTTTAGCATTTTCATAAAATGCTGTAAAAAGAGATACGCTGTCTCACTGGTCCGAATAGGGAAATTATGTTGAATTTCGGCACGTTCTTTACCCCCAAAAGGCGGGTTAGCGAGAATAATATCCACTTGGTCGCTGGGTTGAATATCGGCAAGAGCACGCGCAAGCGTGTTATCATGCCGTAAACAAGGCGCGTCAACCCCATGGAGGATCATATTCATTGTAGCGATAATATAGGCGAGGGATTTTTTTTCCACGCCGTAAAAAGTTTTTTGTTGTAGGGTTTCAAGGTCTGACGTGGTTTGTGCTTGGGGGCGAAGCGTGCGAAACGCCTCACACAAAAACCCCGCAGAGCCTACAGCGCCGTCATAAATGGTTTCGCCAATTTTGGGCGCCATCAAGGCAATCATGGCGCGAATTAACGGGCGCGGCGTGTAATATTCTCCACCATTACGCCCAGCATTACCCATGCGTTTAATTTTGTCTTCATACAGCACAGAAAGCTCGTGCTTTTGTTCTTGACTCCCAAAAGACAGCGTATCGGTGAGTTCGAGGACATCACGCAAACTATAACCGCTGTTAAATTTGTTTTTAATTTCGCTAAAAATTTCCCCGATTTTATAGGCAATGGTTTCAACATGCGCCGCGCGGTGTTTGAAATCTTTGAGATAGGGGAAGAGTTCTTCATTCACAAAGCGAATCAAATCATCGCCTGTGAGGGCTTTATCCCGATCGAGCGACCCATCATCTTTTTTCGGTACTGCCCACAGAGTCCACCGATAAGGCGCCTCAATGAGGGGGGTATAGGGCTCTCCCCGTAAAAGGGCTTCTTCTTCGCGCTCTTTTTCAAGATCATCAAGATATTTGAGGAACAAAATCCAAGACGATTGCTCAGTGTAATCAAGTTCACTAGAACACCCCGCTTCTTCGCGGAGGGCGTTATCAATATTTTTGAAAGTTTGCGAGAACATAAGAGAAAATCTTTTTATAAGTAATTTTTATAAGTAAAATGATAAGGATAAAGTAACAGAAACTCTCTGACAGCGCAACTTGATGACTTTGTAAGGGTGAGCTTTGAACTACGTGTATTGGTTTTTACTTCCGAACCACGGGTCATGACCCGTGGTTTGATGAGGTACTGATTTCGTGGTTTTGTTTTTTGTTGTCGTTTTGAACACACTTTCATAACTTATGGGGGAAGTTTATCTCGTGCCTTTCTTACTCCAGAACCACGGGTCATGACCCGTGGTTTGATGAGGTACTGATTTCGTAGTTTTGTTTTTTTGTTATCGTTTCGAACACACTTTCATAATTTATGAGGGAGGTTTATCTTGTTCCTTTATTCTCTTTCGAACCACGGGTCATGACCCGTGGTTTGATGAGGTACTGATTTCGTAGTTTTGTTTTTTTGTTATCGTTTCGAACACACTTTCA